>JAHFRA010000012.1 GCA_023259035.1 Gallionella sp. | reverse complement strand
TCATGCTTAAAGCCAAGCTGCACCGGGTGCATGTTACGCACTCCGAGTTGCATTACGAAGGCTCCTGCGCAATCGACGACGATCTGCTGGATGCGTCCGACATCAGGGAATATCAGCAGATTGATATTTATAACGTTACCAATGGCGAACGATTTACCACTTATGCGATCCGCGCGCAACGCGGCTCCGGCGTGATTTCGGTGAATGGTGCTGCGGCACACAAGGCCAGTCCGGGCGATATTTTGATCATCGCCAGTTACGCCATGTATTCCGAACTGGAACTGCAAAAATTTCATCCGCAACTCGTCTATGTGGACGAGCACAACCGCATCATTGCGCAGCGCGACAGAATTGCCGTACAGGCTGCCTAGTTTTCGGCATATGCTGCCTTGAGGGTGCGCCACGTGGGGGGAGGTCGTGATTAGCCCTACAACGTCACCTCTATATCCTTATCATTCCACGGCATTTCCCACGGCTTTTCCAGTAACGCTTCAAACTCATCTACAGGCACGGGCTTGCTGAACAAATAGCCCTGATATGCCAGGCAGCCGTGCTGCTTGAGGAAAGTCAGTTGCGCTTCGGTTTCCACGCCTTCGGCAATGATGCTAATGCGGAAGTTGTGCGCCATATCAATGATGGTTCGTACCATGGTGGCATCGCCCAGGTCAGTCACTATGTCACGAACGAAGCTTTGGTCGATTTTGAGTTGATTAAGCGGGAGTTGCTTCAGATAGGATAGTGACGAATAACCGGTGCCGAAATCGTCCATTGATAACCCGATTCCGAGTGCTTTCAGCGCGTGCATTTTTGTCACGATATCGTTCAAATCGTCCAGCACCACGCTTTCGGTTAATTCCAGCTTCAAGCGTGATGGATCGATATGATGCTCTCTCATGGTGGCCGCCACATTATCCACAAAGCCCCTCGATTTGAATTGCTGGGCGCTGACGTTTACGGCAATCACCAGCCCGGATTTTTGCTCATCGTTGCTCCATAATGCGAGTTGCCGACAAGCTGTGTCGAGCACCCACTGTCCGATATCAAGAATCAGCGAGCTTTCTTCGGCGATGGGAATAAATTGGGCCGGCGACACCATGCCGCGCTGCGGATGAATCCAGCGTATCAACGACTCGGCGCCATGGATGCGTCCGGTATCGTCAACCTGCGCCTGGTAATAGAGTTTGAATTGTTGTCCGGCAAGCGCCTGGTGCAGGTCGGCCTCCAGGGTGGTGCGCGCTTCCAGAATGTTCTGCATCTCCGGATCGAAAAAACGCAAGGCGTTGCGTCCGGATGCCTTTGCCTGATACATCGCGATATCCGAATATTTAAGCAGATCATCTGCACTGGTGCCACGGTCAACGAACAGGTTGATTCCGATGCTGGCAGTGCTGTGAAGTGCATGATCCTTGATTAGATAGGGCAGATTGAGCGTGGCGAGAATTTTCTCGCCCACTTCATCGGCCAGTGCCGCAGCATGTTTGACCTCGCCCTTTATATCTTCCAGCATTACCACAAATTCATCGCCGCCAAGCCTGGCCACCGTATCGCCTTCGCGCACGCAGGACTGCAAGCGCCGTGCCGCTTCGATCAACAGCAGATCACCGCAATCATGACCTTTGGTGTCATTGATGATCTTGAAGTTATCAAGGTCAATAAACATGATTGCACCATACCTGCCGCTGCGCGCACTGCTTGCCAATGCGTGTTGCAAGCGATCAAGCAGCAGGCGGCGATTGGGCAGTTTGGTCAGCGGATCGTAGAAAGCCAGTTGATGAATATCTTGTTCCGCTTTCTTGCGGTCTGTGATGTCGAAAAATGAGCCGACGTAGTGGGTGAGGGTGCCATCCGGCGCGGCAACGCCTGTGATTGTCAGCCACGCCGGAAAAACTTCACCGTTCTTGCGTCGATCCAGCATTTCTCCGCTCCACTGCCCGTCACGGAAGATGGCCCCCCACATTTCCTCATAGAATGTGACGGGTTTTCGCTCTCCCTTGAGCAGGTTGGGGTTTTGACCGATAACTTCCTCAGCCGTATAGCCGGTCATATGCTCGAACGCTTTATTGACCCGCAAGATTTTCGGTTGGCAATCGGTAATCAAGATTGCCTCGTGCGTTTCAAAAGCAATCGCCGAAACGCGCAAATCCGCAGCTACCGCTGCTAATTCCTGCTGCGCCAGATGTTCGGTTCTTTGCTTGAGCCACCATAGCCAGAGGACGATTCCTGCACCCAGGATAAAGAACGCCGTGATGATCCAGATAATTATTTTCAGGCGATCAACAGGCTCAAGCACCTCGGCGGTATCGATCTTGACCACAATGCCCCATGGGGTGTCCGGTACGGCAACATTAAAGGCCAGAGTCGGCTTGTTGCGGTAGTCGACGGCTTCCAGCGGACCATAATAACCATTTCCCAGCATTTCTACCGATGGAATCAAACGCGCGTCGTCAGTGGTTTTTATCGGTATGCGGAGCTTGAGCGCGGTGCCTTCCTGGAAGCGCAATTCATTGAGGAACAGCACATCGTTACCGTCTTTGGTAACCAGTAATGTTTCGCCGGAATCGCTATTCACTGGCCAGGATTGAATCAAGGAAAACAGGTAATGCAGATCGTCCCGCAGCACCAGAACTCCCGTCGCTGCCGAGGTGTCAGGGTCGGTCAGGGGAATGAAAATATCCAGCAACGGCTTGTCCGGAGTAGACGGGTCGCCGTAATAAATAGATGAAACGATGACCGTATTTTCCTGAAGTGCGCGTAATGCGATGGATACCGCCGTTTTGGACAGCCCGCTATATTGCCCGCTGGCGTAGCGAACGTTGGCTTTATCGTCCAGCAATAATCCGCCACCGTATTGATAGGCGATTATTATGGCTTCCAACGGTCGCTGAATTGTGGGGGGGGCGTTGCCGGACGGGTTCTTTAGCCAATGTTGAGTCGTAGCGTTGCTCAAGGATTTTGAGCCGACAACGGCATCTCCCTTGCGTTCTCGGAGATATTGCTGGATCTGGTTAACCTTGAGCTTGCCGATGCCGTTCAAACTTTCGAAAGCGTGAGTTATTTCGATGGCCTTGAAATTGTTGATCAGGATGTGGCCCGCCGTACCGATAAGTACGGCGAAAAACAGGAAAAGTCCCAACGCAACAAAAGCGGTGCTTTTATCGATCATGTTGAGAATGGTTTTGCGAGCAGGCATTTGATCTGTATTTTCGGTCAGCATACATAAATTTCCACGGGTCGGCCCAATTGATACAAGCTGTAATGTAGTGGAAATTCAATAAACGACGGAGGTAATATTATCAGAGAGCAGCCTTTTATAGGGGGGCGATTCACGAATCGCCGGGGGCAATACGTGAATTGTTCCTACGGCGGAACTTTGTTTCGTGTCAACGCCAAATAGAGATATGCCTCTGAGACTCTCTTCAGTTTTTTCTGCCGAACGCATTGTGATCAACGAGACAAGGGGTTGAATCATGTGGAGCCACCCTTGCGCTGGCTCTCTCTTTCCGTGAGAATTGCCCGTCTAATGCACTTGCAAAAGTTGCATTTCAGAGTTGAATCCGCCTCTGTTAAACTTGAAACCCATAAGCAACTATTCAACTTAAAGGAGAACCAGCATGGATTTGATGATTGGTAATCGCGGGAAAGTTATTGCTGGTGTTTTGACGGCGCTGGGGATTTTTTTATTGTGGCCGTTCTACGCAGTGCCGACAGGTAGCAGGGGTGTCGTCACGCAATTTGGTAAAATTGTCGGTATTGAGGAAGAGGGTTTGGCGGTACTCCCGCCGTGGAGAAAACTCAATAACTTCAGTATTCGCGCGGAACAAGCGGACATCGAGAATGCCGAGGGGAGCACTTCGGACACCCAGCCTGTCAAGGTCAGTATGACTGTCAGGTACTCTATTGCAACCGACAGGGTATCCGAGGTGTACGAAAAATACTCGCACAACGGAGATCTTTCCTCTTATGTGCAGACCGCAACCCAGGAAGTATTCAAAGCAGTCACTGCCCGTTACAGCGCTCCAGATTTAATTTCGCAACGGGCAAGAGTTTCTGGAGATATTGGAACAGCTCTCCGTGAAAAGCTCGGTGTGTACGGGGCGCAAGTGATAAATATCGACATGCGCAACTTCTCATTTTCTCCGTCCTACATGCACGCAATCAACGAAAAAGTTACGCAGGAGCAATTACGTCTTGGTGCAGAGAATAAGTTAAAGACGGTAGAGGCCGAGCAGAAGCAAAAAGTTGCTGTTGCAGAAGCAGAAGCAAAGGCAGTTCGTGCTACTGCTGATGGTGAAGCGTACAAAAACATCACGATAGCAAATGCACAAGCTGAAGCTATCCGTGTTCAGAGTGCTGCGCTGGCTCAAAATAAGGAGATTCTTGAGCTTCGGCGCATTGAGGTTGAACAAATCAAGGCGCACAAATGGAACGGAGCGTTGCCTACGGCAATTTATGCAGGAGCGCCCATACCATTTCTGAACGTCGGGAAGTGAATATCCGCAATGGGTTTGTAACTTGAGCCGCATCATGTAGCTCGGAGCCGGGGAGCAATAAGTTTGACCCGTTTAAAATACCGGCCACCTATATCCCTTCAATCGACAATTTTCCGTTTGGCGTCAGCAGCACAGGGCGGAAAATCAAAGGCACGGTTGAAGGAAGATATTCTAGTAATCGGAGGGCTGACCATGTCCATGTATATTCGCAGAACAGGACCCGCCTAAACCGGATAGCAGCGGAGATGGCGGCAATGCAAAGCAAACAACAAACTGCAGACGAACAACACCGGCATTATCGGCAGCTTATGGAAATACAGCGCCGGGTAGGTACGGAGCGGGATATTGCCCGTCTGCCGGATATCGTCATGCGTGAAGTGTCTGAATTGTTGGGCACCGATCGCAGCACTCTGTTTCTGATGGATTGGGAAACCATGCAGTTACGCGCGTGTTTTGCTCAAGGGGTCGAAGGCAATGCCATCGTTGTACCGTTGCGGATGGGTATCGTTGGCGCTGCCATTATTCAGCGTAAAATACTGAACATCGTCAACGCTTATCAGCATCCCTATTTTAATTCGGGCACTGACGAACTGACGGGATATACGACCGAAAGTATCCTGGCTTCACCGATCATCGACAGCAACGGCATGATGCTAGGCGGTGTAGAGTTGCTGAACAAAAAAACCGGGCGGTTCACTCAGGAAGATGAAAAAACCTTTACTGCCGCCGTACAGCGATTGGCCGCGCTGACACACGATGGGATGCTGGATGCGCGACGGGCCTGCGATGAAATGGCCGCATTACATGGACAGATTGGCTTTGACCGCAGCTCGGTGTTCGTAACGGACAAGGCTAGCGGTTTGTTGGTGGCACTGTATTCCGAAGGTCTCGATAAACAAAAAATCACCCTGACAGTGAAACTTGGCGTTGCCGGTCTGGTTGCACTGACCAATCAGATGCTGCTGATTGCTGATGCACAGTCCGACCCACGCTTCGATTCTTCATTTGACAAGCAAACCGGTTACTGCACCCGGAATATATTGTGCGTGCCCTTGCAAGGCTCTAACGGCGAGGCGTTGGGTGCCATACAGGCTATCAACAAACTGGCGGGGAATTTCGACGAGCAGGACATCGAGATGCTGTCCAGCATCGCAGGTATCATTTCGATCGCCATCGAGAACGCGATGCTGCTCAAGGACAGTGATCGGCAGTTCCATAGTATTCTGGAAGTTCTGGCGGCCTCGATTGATGCCCGCGACACCCTGACGGCTGGGCATTCCACCAGGGTTGCCCAATTAGCTATAGGGATTGGCAGAGAGATGGGTTTTGCCGAGGCAGATATCGACGTGCTACGAGTATCGGCAATTCTGCACGATTACGGCAAAATCGGTGTTGACGACTGTGTCCTCAAGAAAAATGGCAAACTGGACGCATCCGAGTTTTCTCACATGAAGCAGCATGCGACGCTCACCTGCGACATCCTCGAGAAGATTTACTTCGCCCGGAAATATCGCGGTGTGCCACTGATTGCTTCCTCTCATCACGAGTGTCTCGACGGATCAGGCTATCCCAACGGACTGGATGGCAATGAAATTCCCTTCATGGCAAAAATCCTGTCTGTAGCCGACGTTTATGAGGCGTTGACTGCGGATCGACACTATCGGCAAGGTATGGAGCCGGAACAGGCGCTGACCATTCTGGAAGAAGGCGTAATGAACAACAAGTTCGACGCTGGCGTCCTTGCCGCCCTGCGGGTGTACCTGTCTCAAGACAAGCCGGACGAGTTGCCTGTCGAAATACGCTTTTCTGCGTCAGACTGAACTACAAAGCCCTTGCACTTGCCAAGGATTATTGAGAGGTAGCCAAACGGCGCGCAATCAACTGGAAATTTGATTCTGCATGAATCTTTTGCTTCGTAGCAGATTGCCTGACTTTGTTATAATGCGCGCTTTGACGAGGATCGTTTCATGCGCATCATCCAAAAAGCACTTACCTTTGACGATGTTTTACTCGTTCCTGCTTATTCCTGTGTGTTGCCGCGCGATGTTGGTCTGCGCACTCAACTCACCCGCAATATCGGCCTGAATATCCCGTTGCTGTCTTCCGCGATGGATACCGTTACGGAATCGCGCTTGGCGATAGCCTTGGCGCAAGAAGGTGGCATTGGCATCGTGCACAAAAACATGTCGGCCCAAGCGCAGGCCGCCAAGGTCGCCAAGGTCAAACGCTTTGAAAGCGGCGTAGTAAAAGATCCCATCACCATTACGCCGGACATGACGGTACGCAATGTGCTGGCCCTGACGCGCCAGCACAAAATTTCCGGTTTGCCGGTGGTGCAGGGCAAACAGTTGGTCGGCATCGTGACCAACCGCGACCTGCGCTTCGAGAATAACCTGGATCAATCGATCCGGAATATCATGACACCGCGCGAGCGGCTGATTACCGTCAAGGAAAATGCCAGCCTGGACGAGGCGCGCAACCTGATGCACAAGCATCGCATCGAGCGTGTGCTGGTGGTTAATGATGCGTTTGAATTGCGCGGGTTGATGACGGTAAAGGATATCTTGAAATCCAACGAGCATCCATTGGCTTGCAAGGACAGCCTTGGCCGTCTGCGCGTCGGCGCGGCGGTCGGTGTGGGTGATGGCACGGAAGAGCGCGTCACGCTGCTGGCTGAAGCCGGTGTGGATGTAATTGTGGTGGACACCGCACACGGCCATTCGCAAGGCGTGCTGGATCGCGTCAAATGGGTCAAAAGCAATTTTCCGCAGGTTGAAGTGATCGGTGGCAACATCGCCACCGGCGGGGCGGCGCAGGCGTTGCTGGATCACGGTGCGGACGGTGTGAAAGTCGGCATCGGCCCAGGTTCGATTTGCACCACACGCATCGTTGCGGGCGTCGGTGTGCCGCAGATCGCGGCAATTCAGAATGTAGCGAGAGCCTTGCAAGGCACCGGCGTACCGTTGATCGCCGATGGCGGTATTCGTTTTTCCGGCGATATTGCCAAAGCGATTGCAGCGGGTGCGCATGCCGTGATGCTGGGCGGATTGTTCGCCGGAACCGAGGAAGCGCCGGGAGAGATCGAACTTTTTCAGGGTCGTTCCTATAAGTCTTATCGCGGCATGGGCAGTCTGGGCGCGATGCAGCAGGGTTCCAGTGACCGCTATTTTCAGGAAGGCGAGAGCAATCAGGACAAGCTGGTTCCGGAAGGTGTTGAGGGTCGCGTACCTTACAAGGGTAGCGTGGCAGCGGTGATTCATCAGTTGATGGGCGGACTGCGCGCCAGCATGGGTTACCTTGGCTGTCCTGATATAGCCACCATGCACACCAAGGCCGAGTTTGTCGAAATTACTTCCGCCGGTATTCGTGAATCGCATGTGCATGATGTGCAGATCACCAAGGAAGCACCGAATTACCATATTGATTAACCAGCAGAATTGGGGAACGAGAACAGCGGATTGGGAAAAACCTCATCTCGCTGCTCGATCTTCGATTCTCTTCCTCGATTCTGGCCATGTCTCATAAAAAAATCCTCATTCTCGATTTCGGTTCCCAATACACCCAACTCATTGCGCGCCGTGTCCGTGAAACCCACGTCTATTGCGAGCTGCATCCTTACGATGTGGATGTAGCGCTCATTCGCACTTTCAATCCGGCGGGTATCATCCTCTCAGGCGGGCCAAATTCGGTGACCGAAGGCGACACGCCGCGCGCGCCGCAGATCGTGTTCGAGTTGGGCGTGCCTGTGCTTGGTATTTGTTATGGCATGCAGACCATGGCCGCGCAACTGGGAGGTGCGGTGGAAAACGGGCTGGTGCGCGAATTCGGCTATGCGGAAATCCGCGCGCAGGGGCATTCCGCGTTGCTGCGCGACATACAGGATCGCAGCAATAGCGAAGGCCACGGCCTGATTGACGTATGGATGAGCCACGGCGACAAGGTGACGGCGCTGCCGCCGGGCTTTTCGGTGATCGCCAGCAACGCCACCACACCCATTGCCGGCATGGCGGACGAAACGCGGCGTTTTTACGCGCTGCAATTCCACCCGGAGGTGACCCATACCCATCAGGGAAAGGCGATGCTTGGCCGCTTCGTGCATGACATCTGCGGCTGCGCGCAAGACTGGAATATGCCGGACTACATCGGCGAAGCGGTAGAAAAAATCCGCACCCAGGTCGGCAGCGATGAAGTGATCCTGGGGCTATCCGGCGGAGTGGATTCTTCGGTGGCGGCGGCGCTGATCCATCGCGCCATAGGCGACCAACTGACCTGCGTGTTCGTGGACAATGGCCTGCTGCGCCTGAACGAAGCCAAGCAGGTGATGGAAACCTTTGGCAATCACCTGCACATGAAGGTCATCCATGTAGATGCCAGCACGGAATTTTTACACCATCTGGCCGGAGTGACCGACCCCGAACAAAAGCGCAAAATCATCGGGCGCGAATTCGTCGAGGTGTTCCAGCGCGAAGCCAAGAAACTCCCGCAAGCCAAATGGCTGGCACAGGGCACCATCTACCCGGACGTGATCGAGTCCGCCGGCGCGAAAACCAAAAAAGCCCACACCATCAAGTCGCATCACAACGTCGGCGGGCTGCCGGAAAGCCTGCACCTCAAGCTGCTGGAGCCGCTGCGCGAGCTATTCAAGGACGAGGTGCGCGAGCTCGGCGTCGCATTGGGCCTGCCGCACGATATGGTATATCGCCATCCGTTTCCTGGTCCCGGCTTGGGGGTGCGCATCCTCGGCGAAGTGAAGCGCGAATACGCCGACCTGCTGCGCCGCGCGGATGCGATATTCATCGAAGAACTGCACGCCACCAAGGATGAAAATGGCAAGTCATGGTACGCCAAAACCTCGCAAGCCTTCACCGTGTTCCTGCCGGTCAAAAGCGTCGGCGTGATGGGCGACGGGCGCACCTACGAATGGGTGGTGGCGTTGCGCGCGGTGCAGACGCAGGACTTCATGACCGCGCACTGGGCCGAGTTGCCGCACGCACTGTTAGGTAAGGTTTCCAACCGCATCATCAACGAAGTACGCGGCATCAACCGCGTGGTGTATGACATTTCCGGCAAACCGCCGGCCACAATTGAGTGGGAGTGACGGGGACTATTGACGTCTATCGGCTACTATCGCTTAACCATTCTGAGATAAAACATAAACCGTAAAGAACTCATAGATGCACTGGCAACAAAGACGGACTGCACCGAAGTCCTAGCGTAACGGAACTACAAACAAAGCCGCAAACAAAGCTACGATAAATTCAACTGCGCCTTTGATTTTCTGCCCGGTGCTGCTGGTGGAGTGTACCCAGCTACACGACAGGTCATTCCCTCGACTTTCTTTCCCTTCACAAATCTGGTCGTATGACATGCCACAACCTCGTATTTGGCGGTGAGATCTGCTAAGTGTAGGCGAACGGTAGCAAGCGAGATACCTGTAGCAACAGCAATCTCCGTATCGAGCTGCTCACCATGCTTTTTCAGATACTGTAGGATTTCTTTCATAGTTTCATTGCCCATAGCTTCGTTACCCATAGTTTCAATTACCCTTAGTTTCATTAACCACGCGACCAATCCGCTGAAAAATACACAAGGATTTCACAAAATATAGAAAGCCCCCTGAAACCCCTCTAAACCTACAAAGTCTGAGTGACAGAATCAATGGTGACTGCCAATGTAGCCCGTGCCCATCCGAATTTTGCTTTTAGTACATCAAAATCCGATCCGGAGGTTACAAAGGTTGCCTTGCCCTTGATCAGAAAGCCAGTACCAGCACCGCGATTACCAGCCACCTTGCTACTACCCAATGTGATCAATACGTTACTGTTAAAAGCAATATTAGCCTCAGTGTGCTGCATGTAGCCGGCCGGAATCAATAAACGCCCATCGTCTGTGATTCTTACGTAGCTGTTCCAGGTGTTAACCATATGCGGCCCATCCTCTCCTAGAGTAGCAATGGCAACCACCCCGTCATGCTTTAATACTTCCAACATTTTTTCCGGAATCATCGTGCTTTTCTCCAGTCGTTTGAGTTGTTATTCATTACGATACTTGTAAACATATCACCAGTTGATAGAAGATTTCCTTAAAGAACATGGCAGACAGTCATTGCTTCACTCGTGCTGTAGGTACAATGCAGAGTTCAGGAACCGATTTAAAATGTGCTGTGCGGAGTCCCGAAATGATGCCAGCCCACGGAGATTGCCCTATCCAGGGCTACGGAGTCCGGCTACGCCAACTCACGGACTATTTGCATCCCGATCTGTGGAACAGCCCTAAAAATTGTCCCGGAAAGAAAAAAGGCCAGTTCGATGACCGACCTAACTACATGATTACGTATAAAAATAACGCTAACCCCCTGACTTGGACCCGAAACAGGGATCTGCGGATTAATTAACAGGTGTTACAACCAACCGAATTAGATAACACATAGTCTGGCATCGCCAGCTTGCAACAATATATCACAATTGCGCACAGTGTGATTGATCCAGTCGAGGAGATCAAATTCAGAATGGAGCAACAGAGGCCCACATAAAAATTTAGAGCCTTTTATTGGCTCTAGCGGACGCATTTCGGAAGTATTGAATCGCACAAGCGCAGGCTCAGCTTGCAAATGGCGAAGCGGTTGCGCAATGGGTTGCACATTCCATATGAAAGTCCGTTGCCTAATATTTAATTTTATCCCTTTGTTTTCGTCAAAAACACCGTCACTTCTTCACGGTCGTGATAAAGCTGTTTCGCCATCATCCGGTAGTTGATGCCTTCTTCATCCAGACGTTTGCGGATGCCGCCCAGCGCGCTGTCGAGTGCGACGAGGCGCTGTTTCATCGGCAGTTTCAGATTGAAGATCGCGTGCCTGCACCAGCCTGCCGCGAACCACTCTTCGATCAGTTTGGCGACTTTGGAGGGCTTCTCGACCATGTCGCACACCAGCCAGTCCACCGTTTTGCGCGGTGCAAATTTGAAGCCGTCCTGCTTGAGGTGCTCGACCAGCGGATGCTTGGCCAGCGCGCCTTTCATCGGGCCGTTGTCCACTGCTGTGACGCGGATACCGCGCCTGACCAGTTGCCAAGTCCAGCCGCCGGGTGCTGCCCCAAGATCGACGGCAGTCATGCCTTGGCGCAACAGACGCGTCTGTTCGCTGCGATCCATGAATACCTCGATGGCCTCGGCCAGTTTCAGCGTGGAGCGGCTCGGCGCTTCGACAGGCATGGACTGGCGCACGATCCCCATGATGGCTGCTGCGCTGTTGTGTGGGTCGCTGGTGCCAATCAGCGCGGAGGACTTGTCAGGGAAAAATATGTGCAGACGGGGCAGATGGCTGGTTTTGTAGGGCAGAATTTTTTCCGCTCGGGCTGAGCTTGTCGAAGCCTTTTGTGGGCAATCCGCAGTTTTTTCATCATGCCCTTCTTCGACAGGCTCATAACCAGCGACTTGGCTGTCGCCTTTTGATAGCCCGGTCGAATGGCTGGTAGTTTTATCAGGACAAATGGTATTTTTGGAGGTGTCTTGCAACTTTCCATGCTCACGCAATGCGGCCTCCAGCAGCGGCTGAAAGCGGCGGGTAAAGGCGGAGAGCGTCTTGCCGTCGTTGGTGTCCGGCACTTCCAGCCACAGCGCGCCAAACGTGCCGGGCAGCGCGGCGATTGCGGCGAGTATCGGGGTAAGACGGTCGCGCTCGGATAATACGGCGATGGTGTGATGCAGCCGGATCAACTGGCGCGCAAAGATCAGTTCACGGTAAGACAGCGATTGTTCGTTGAGCGCGACGATGACGTAGCCGCTATTGGCAATAATGGCGGGTTGTTCCGCAAGGACAGGGCGCTGCTGGCGCGCTTGGCGCAAGGCTTCCTGAGCGCAATCCGGTTCGAAGCCGGGGCGGCAATACAGCAGCCAATGGTGGGGTGTGGTTTTTTGCATGCGCGCATTGTGGGGAGATGTGGCGCGCTTGGCAATGATTTTGCTGGGACTTATGTTTTGTTGGCGAGGCTTGCTGCCACTTTGTTGCGCATTTTCTCCTCGAACCGATCTCTGTCGATGACGAATCTTTCGTGAGTTCCTGTTGCGATAATCTCTACACCGTCGTCTGCTTCCACCTCAAAGACCAGGCGGCGACCATTGACCTCGACCAGTTTCACCCTTGCGGTTACCAGTAGTCCGGGCGGCGTGGCGGCGGTATGGTTGACATTGATATGCGTGCCTAATGATTGTTCGTGCGGCCAGTCCAGGTGCGGCTTGATAGCATCTATGCAGGCCCATTCCAAAAATCCCACCATGAAACCTGTGGCGAATACCTCGGGCATTTCCTGGAATTCGGCAGATTCAGGATAGAGTGCCGGAACTGTTTTTGTATCGGGCACACGAAAACAAAACTGGTGTTCTATTCCGGGTTTCAGGGTATCTTTCAAGATATTCTCCGCTGGCTGGAAATCGGCTGAGACTCTAAGCCCCGGCTTGTTTTAGGTCAATAGGATGTTCGGCTTTCATTCGGCAACGACACTTAAGTGTTAATATCCGCGCCTCTTTTTTGGCGGCAAGGCAATGGGCAAACGTTACGATTTGATCGTGTTCGACTGGGACGGCACAGTGATGGATTCAACAACAATGATCGCGGGTTCGATCCAGGCGGCGTGCCGCGATCTGGGTTTGGCGGTTCCCGGGGACGAGGCCGCGCGCCATGTGATCGGCCTGGGCTTGAGCCAGGCATTGCGTTATGCGGTGCCGGATGCGCCGGAGTCCATGTATGAGCCGCTGGTGGCGCGTTACCGCCATCATTTCATGGCGCAGGATCAGTCAATTCCTTTGTTCAACGGTGCGCGCGAAACGATAGCGGAATTGCATGGCGCTGGTTATTGGCTGGGTGTGGCGACCGGCAAGAGCCGCATGGGGTTGGACAGGGTGCTGGAATCCACTGGATTAAAAAAATATTTTCATGCCACGCGCACGGCAGACCGGACTCTTTCCAAGCCCAATCCGGCCATGTTATTTGAACTGATGGATGAATTGTCGGTCAGTGCCGAACGTGCGTTAATGATCGGCGATACCACACACGATGTGCAGATGGCGCAAAATGCCGGAGTGGATGTGGTGGCGGTGGGACACGGCGCGCATCCGCCGGAGCAGTTGCAGGAATTGAATCCGCTCGCACTGGTGAAAGATTTTGCGGAATTGAGCGCGTGGCTGAAAACAAATGCTTAGTGCCGTGAAACGCGAAGATGAAGCTGTGAAAGGTGATGCGAAGAAGCGGTTCTACATTTCACCTTGCATCAATAAGTCATTTTTAAGGAGTCGTAATGTCAGATCAAAATAACAACTGGGAACGCGGCGTGCTGGAGAAGCTGGCGATGTCGGCCATTCAGGAGCAGCGCCGCGCGCGGCGCTGGAGCATCTTCTTCAAGATGCTGACCTTCGGTTATCTGTTTATTATTTTAATTTTGGTAATGGGTTGGGTGGGCAAATCCGAGCAGGCGCTGGGCACCGGCAAGCATACCGCGCTGGTGAATATGCAGGGCGTGATCGCGCCGGATAGCCAGGCGAGCGCCGACAACCTGATTCCCAGCTTGCAGGATGCGTTCAAGGACAAAGACACGCAGGGCGTGATCCTGCGCATCAACAGCCCCGGCGGCAGCCCGGTGCAGGCCGGGCAGATCAACGACGAAATTCGCCGACTGCGCGCCAAGTATCCGAACATTCCGCTGTACGCGGTGGTAGAGGATATTTGCGCTTCCGGTGGTTATTATGTGGCGGTGGCGGCGGACAAGATTTTCGTGGACAAGGCCAGCCTGATCGGCTCGGTCGGCGTGCTGATGGACGGCTTCGGCTTTACCGGCACGATGGAGAAACTCGGCGTGGAACGGCGTCTGATAACGTCCGGTGCCAACAAGGGTTTTCTCGATCCGTTTTCGGCACTCAACCCGGTGCAGCACGAATACGCCAAGCAGATGGTGGCGCAAATTCATCAGCAGTTTATCGATGTGGTCAAGCAGGGGCGCGGCAAGCGCCTCAAAGAAACGCCGGACACCTTCAGCGGCTTGGTGTGGGATGGGCAGAAGGGTGTAGAACTGGGCTTGGCAGATGGGTTCGGCAGCCTGGAATCGGTGGCGCGCGATGTCATCAAAGCCGAAAAGATCGTGGATTTTACCGTCAAGGAAGGCTTCGCAGACCGTTTGGCGAAACGCTTTGGCGCGGGTGTGGCAAGCGCGATCGGGTTTTCAGCACACAGCGGTGTTTCGTTGCGCTAATTTAAAATTCGCGCAGTGTCGTTTGCTTCCTCTCCCGCTAGCTGCCAGATACCGTGTTGAACGGGTGGTTCAGGTCGCCGCGTCGTAGCATTTGCTTTTGCACCTGGCGCGGCTGGAATGTCGCATACAGCGAGTTGTAGAGCGCTTGCACACGCTTCCCGTTATCCTGGCTGACGTTGCATGCGTAAACATCCAGCGTGGCGGCGCGCAATTCCGGCCAGGTATGCACGGCAAGGTGCGATTCCGCCAGCACCACGGCACCGGTCGCGCCGCCCAGAGGACAGCCATCGCCGAACTGGTGGAAGGCTTGCGCCACCACGGTCAACCCCGCATGCGCGCAGGCTTCCAGACAGGTGGATGCCAGCCGTGCGGCATCCTGCAACAATGCGTCGTCGCATGCGCAGTGGTGGAAATCGGCAATGATCTGGAATCCCTTCATGATTGCACCATTTTATTTCATGCCAGCAGGCTGCCATGTTTGACCACCAGCGCGCGCAACACGCGCTCGGCGGCAAGCACGCCACGATACTGCGCTTCCTCGAATACCGAAAACCCGCTCAGGTCGGCATGCGCCAAGTGCAGGCGGCGACCGGGTTGCAGCAGACATTCGCGCGCCTTGCCCCAGATGAACCCCACGGTCGGCCTCACCATCGCGTGGCCGTTGCGCCAGATATCGATGCGCTGCACCAGCTGTGGCAAGTCGGGATGCGGTGCACTCAATTCGCGCATGATGTCTTCGGCCCATATGCGCCACGGTGTTTGCAGCAAACGCTGCCGTCCGCTGGCGGGTTTTTCATTGGCCAGTGCACGGTAGTAGGTTAGCACGGTGGGGCCGGAACTGACGCGCATGTGCTGGTGGGTGGCGACCACGTAGCCGAGCGAGGGCGTGCCGTAAAGCACGTTATCCCAAGATCGTGGCGCGCCGGTGGGTGCGGCGGCGGGTGGCGCGCGCAACGTCAGGTTGGCAGTCAGCCAGGGCGCGTGGCTCAGGCGGCTGATGGCAGCCGCCAGATCGGCACGGCAGCCTTGCTGGATGCGCGGCAGCGCGAACAATTGCGCTGCCCAGATGACGTGATCGGCAGTAATGCGTTCGCTGCGATTTTCGCCCGCATGATAAACATCCAGTTCCACTCCGCTGCGATTTTCTTCGACGCGGAACACGACCGCCCCGGTTTGTAAACGGCTTCCAACTTTTTCCGCAAGACGGCGCGTAAGCCATGCATTTCCTTCCGGCCAGGTAAGCACACTGCCGGTTGCGGCATTGACGGCTTCGCCGTCGCGGCAGCAGAAATAATGCATCCCGGCCCATGCGGAAGTCTCGGCAGCGGTGCAACCGTAATCGTCGCGGCAACTGTAATCGGTATACCAGTGCAACGGGGCAGAATCCAACCCCTGCGCATACAGGAAATCGCGAAACGAAACCTGATCCAGCGCCAGCAAATCGGGGTCGCGTGCGCTCAGCGCCATCGGAATGGCGAATGCCTTGCGCCCCTGCGCGTCGCGGCGATGCTTGTAACTTTGCATCAACCCTTCGAAGCGCTGAAACTGCTCGCGGTCGCGCTGGCTCGCACCGACATGCGGCATCAACCCTTCCTGCCACAGCCCGTTGATATACAGCCGCTCCTGCGGCGCGTGACAGAGATGCAGTTCGTCGTAGCGCGGACGCGGGTCGGATGGGTCGCCTTGCAACACGCCGAACTCCGCCAGCATGATGCGCGTGGCTACCGACTCCTGCGAGGGGATGGGCAGGTAGTGCGCCCCCCACGGGTAGGCAGCAACAGCATTGCGCCCGGCGCGCGTATTGCCGCCCGCTTCCGGTTCCAGTTCCAGCACGGCGAAGTCGTCCACGCCCGCGCGCGCCAGCGCCCATCCCGCTGATAGGCCGGACACGCCCGCGCCGACGATGGCGATATGGAGGCGGCGCTTGCTGCCGGGAGCGGGCAGACGGCCATCGCGCAGACGGTGGCCGAGGATGCCGGATGCACCCAGCAATTCACCCTCGGGAAATGCTCCGGCGCGGGGCGTGCAGCCAGACATGCAGGCAACCGCACCCATGGTTTTAAGAAAATCGCGGCGGTTCATTGTCGTTAGCGTATAACCTCGTGCCACTCTTCCTCGAATATCCGCACCAACCTTTGGTTGTTGAGGTGGTTGACCTCCACTGGCAGGCGCTCCATGTCGGGTGGAAAGGTAAACAGCCCTTGCGTGGAGGCGGCGGAGAGGGAGCGCAACGGTATCGGATAATTCGCGGGCGGGCGGTAGGGACGGTGCGAGGCAATGATGTAGCCCCACTCGCCGAACGATGGCACCAGCGCATGGTAAGGCGAGGTTTGTAACCCGGCCGCTTCAAGCGTGGCGACGATGGTCCAGAACGAACGGCGCGCGTACATCGGCGAGGTGGACTGGATAACTGCCAGGCCGTCTTCTTTCAGGTGGCGATCCAGCAGGCGGTAAAACGCCTCGGTATAGAGTTTGCCCACGGCATAGTTGGAAGGGTCTGGAAAGTCGGCCACAATGAAATCGTAGCGCCCCCCATCCTGCTCCAGCCAGATCAACGCGTCGGCGTTGATCACATGGGCGCGCGGCGAATTGAGCGCATTGCCATTCAACCGGGTGAGCAAGGGATGATGCGAAAACAGATGCGTCATGGCCGGGTCGAGATCCACCAGCGTGATCTCATGCACTGCCGGATACTTGAGGATTTCGCGCAACGCCAACCCGTCGCCGCCACCCAGCACCAGCACGCGCGCCGGGTGCGGCAACATGGCCAGCGCCGGGTGGATCAGCGCCTCGTGGTAGCGGTATTCGTCGTGCGAGCTGAATTGCAGGTTGCCGTTGAGGAACAGGCGCAAGTCATCGCGCCAGCGCGTCAACACGATGCGCTGGTAGGGCGTTGACTCGGTATACACGATGCGGTCGGCATACATGCTTTCCTCCGCCAGCGTGGTGAGCCGTTCCGCGCCGACGAACCCCGCGCCCAGCAGCAGCGCGGCCAGCGAGCACTGCATGTAGAGCGCGCGTACCGGCAGCTCGTCGCGGAACAAACGGATCGTCCACACTGCCACGGCGACATTGAGCAAGCCGAACATGAAGGAACTGCGCACCAGCCCCAAGTGCGGGGCCAGCACCAGCGGGAACAACAGCGATACGGCCAGTGCCCCCAGATAATCGAAAGTCAGCACCTGCGACACCAGATCGCGGAAATTCACATGCTGGCGCAGGATGCGCATCACCAGCGGAATCTCCAGTCCCACCAGCACGCCGATGAGCAGCACCATCAGGTATAGCGCCAAGCGGAACGGCCCTTCCACCCAGGCGTAGAGCAGGAACAACACCGCCGCAGAAATCCCGCCCAGCACTCCCACCAGCAATTCCACCTGCACGAAACGCAACGCCAGCCGACCGCCAATATATTTCGACAACCACGAGCCGATGCCCATGGCAAATAAATAAGTGCCGATGACCGTGGAAAACTGCGTGACCGAATCGCCCAGCAAATAACTTGCCAGCGCGCCTGCCACCAGTTCGTAGGCAAGCCCGCAGGAGGCAATCAAAAAAACGGTGATTAAGAGAGCGGGGCGCATGGCCAATATTGACAGGTTGGAGTTAACCTGCTCGTGCTAAACATAGCGACATAAATAACGCCGCATGATTGCCTACGAAACCAGGCATTCACGCGGCTTTGGTGTTGTATGAGTGCGGCAACATTTAGCGCGTCATGTTTGACAAAGAGAATTACCGCACTGCACGCAGAGACGGGCTACTAGTGGTTCCATCAACTTGGAGAGCGACAGTTCCCATTGCAGCACGCATCGCCAGATCAGCAGAAATCCTCCCCGACAATTGTTGTTTGGAAATATCCAGCGTGCCCGTCGCATTCAACACCCCCGCGCTCATTTTAAGCTGCTTGAAGTGATATTCCCCGTTGGCGTAAGACAAGTCACCGCTCAATTCGTCGAAATGAGTGCGCCCGCCCGGCAAGCTTTCCCTGCTGTGCTGGCGGGCAGTTTCAACAATATCGAAACCGTTGATAACACCCTTCTTGATGGCAAAAGTGCCGTCCAGTGTTGCCGCATCTGTGAGCTTGGATAAACTTGTCGACTGCATTTGGAAGCGCGCCGTGCCGTCCACATCGCCGCCCAACAGCTTGTTAATGTTCTGCGTGGTAATGGTTTTTGCTACCAGTGCCCCCTGAGCCTTCCAACCTGAACCCCAGTTAATACGGGCATCGCCAAGCAGCATGCCGCCCAGGAAACGACCATCCAGGTCGGTAATCACCAACTCGTTGTCGGCTAGCTCACCCTTGGCAGTCAATTCATCAAAAACCCAATTCGGCAACAATGGCAACGCACTGGCGCGAACGGTAATTGTCATCTGCAGCTTGCTATCTGGCGAGGCGTTAATATCCAGCGCGAACTTGCTTTCCTCCGCATTAAGTTTGGCTTTTATGAACTTTCCAGCCGGATCAAAACTCAGCTCACCGCCGACACCAGATAATTGAATACCGTCCGCTTCCAGCTTGCCTTGGCTCAATCCAATACGAGCAATCGGATACCGGGTGTCGGCGGCGATTTGTTGCAACCATGTGGCGATTTGCTGCAATGCCGCACCGTTGATCTGCACCCCTTCCAGATTGACGCCGGTAATCGGTTTGGCAGCAGAAAATAATGCAGATAATGCAAAGTCCACTCGAGCCTGCCGCGCTTGAATTTGCTTCGCATCACCAATGGATACCTCGCTCAATTCGAGACGCGGTGCGGGTAACAAGCGTCCGGACAAATGCCCGATATGCACTGGTTGCTTCAGTCTGTCGGCAAGCATCTGTTCGATCTTTGGCACATAGTCCCGCATCGGCAACACATATGGGGCGGCAAACAACGCTAGCAGTAACAGCGCAAATAATCCCGCACCTAGCATACCCCAGGGAATCGGCTTGCGGCCAGCTCGCGCAGCAGCCGTGTCCTTTGTTGTAATGTGGGAGGGGTGGCGTTGTGGCTGAACAGCGCGCTCGGTGTTTTCCTTGGCAGTTTCGATTGCGCGTTGTTCGGCCTCTGCCCAAGACTTTGCCTGAGCCTCCGCAAGTTTTGCCACCTCCGCATCGGAAGGCATATGTGACTTTGCGACCGGCTTGTCCGCTTCCTTGGGCAGGGGTGTTTCAGGCGTGCCAGGTGAAAACGTTGACCCTGACGGGGGTAATTTTTCTTGCCCGGCCTGTTCTGCGGCAGACGATTTCTTTGCTTCTTCAGGTTGTAAAAACTTTCCCACATCACTTATCAGCGCAGCCTCGCCTTGCTGTGGTTTCGGCTCTTCATGGGGTACTGCAGGTGCCAGGCTATCTGCTGCTTTAGGCAGGATAAGTCCATCTGGCATCTTGAAGCTGAATGGTTCCAGCTTGATCTCCGAAGTTGGCTCACCTATCTGCGGCAGTGCAACTTCGGCGGCAGGTGGCACTGCATCCACCAACTCATAGACCGGATGCTCCCGTCCATGTTTGTCTTTTTGCGCGCCGCGATATTGAAACAGATCGGCATACTCATCACTGAGCCGCGACACGAAATCGTAATAGGATCGGGAAATATAGATTTGATCGGTGCCGGCGAAACTCATCACGCGTTGCGCGTCATTAATCCCATCCCCCACCATGTTGCTTCGGCCGTTCATATCCTGAATGATGTTGACTGGCCCAAGATGAATGCCAATCCGCACTTTTAGATCCGGATAATCCTTGTGCTGGTTCGCCATTACCGTCTTGCGGAATTGTATTGCCACTTCCAGCGCATCATCCGGATGCTGCATAAAGCCTATAGCAGCACCGTCACCGGTATCCAGGATAATGCGTTCACCATCCCCTTGTAACTTCAGGCAATCCGATACCAACTGGTTGAATTGCTTTTTGAGTTCGATCTGTTTGTTGACCGACTGTTTGGTATAGCCGACCACGTCAAAAAATAGCACCGTTGCACTGGTAGTGCGTGCTGTTGTTCCTGCTTCCGATTTTGCTTTGGTAGTTGCCGAAGCTTGTGCCGCATCCCGTGCATTTTGCAACAACGCTGCTTCGGATTCCTGCTGCTCCTTCAAGTTTGCCCACGCTTCAGCTTCCTGCGTAGCACGTTGCTCTGCTTCCTCACGCTCCCTGGCTTCGGCTGCCACCTGTTGTTTCGCGCGCTCTGCCTCTTCTCTGGCTTTCGCCTCCGCATCGGCTTTTGCTTTTGCCGCTTCCAGTTCGGTTCGCACTCGTGCGGCATCTTGCTCCGCCTTCACCCGCACAGCTTCCGCTTCTTCACGCGCTCTGGCTTCGGCCACCGCTTTCTGCTTTGCAAGCTCGGCTTCTTTGCGCGCTTTGGCAGCTTCCTGTTCGGCCTTGAGGCGAGCTTCCTTTGCTTCCTGCTGCGTTTTTAATTTTGCCACTTCAATTTCTTGCCTGGCCTTGGCTTCTACTTCGGCACGTGCCTTCGCCTCTGCCTCGGCTTTCGCTTTTGCCGCTTCCAGTTCGGCACGCACTCGCGCGGCCTCTTGTTCCGCTTTTACTCGCGCGGCTTCCGCTTCTTCTCTGGCATGGCGTTCGGCTTCTTCACGCGCTCTGGCAGCTTCCCGCTCGGTTTTGAGGCGAGCTTCCTCCGCTTCCTGTTGCGCCTTTAATTTCGCCGCTTCGACTTCCTGCCTGGCTATAGCCTCGGCACGGGTTTTTGCCTCAGCCTCGATACGCGCGGCTTCGGCCTCTTGTTTTGCCTTTGCTTCGGCCAATGCGCGCGCTTTGGCTTCGGCTTCGGCCTTAGCCTTGGTTGCCTCGAGTTCGGCGCGAACTCGTATCACTTCTTGTTCGGCCTTATACCGCGCAGCTTCCGCTTCCTGGTTTGCCCTTAATTTTGCCGCTTCTATTTCTTGTTTTGCTTTGGCCTCTGCCAGAGCGCGAGCTTTTGCCTCTGCATCCGCCTTGGCCTTGGCGGCCTCCATCTCGGCTCGTGCCTGGGCTGCCTCTTGCTCGGCTTTGCGGCGCGCCGTCTCGGCTTCCTGTTGCGCTCTTAATTTTGCCGCTTCGACTTCTTGTTCGGCTTTGGCATCTGCCAGAGCGCGAGCTTTGGCCTCCGCTGCCGCCTTGACCTTGGCGGCCTCCAACTCGGCTCGTGCCTGGGCTACCTCTTGCTCAGCCTTGCGGCGCGCCATCTCGGCTTCCTGTTGCGCCTTTAGTTTTGCAGCTTCGATTTCTTGTCTGGCCTTGGCTTCTGCATCTGCTTCGGCGCGCGCCTTTGCTTCAGCCTCCACCTTAAGCTTTTCAGCCTGCACCTTAGCACCCTCAGCAGCCATCGCCTCCGGGGTGGGCGCACGAAACACTGAGGTAAAATCCAGTTCGCTAGGACCATCATCAACCGGTTTTTTTAGCGGCGTAGACATCTTCTGCGGAACAGCCATTTTTAATATATTGCCAGCCTTGGCTTTATCTTGAATAAAGCCTTTTTTCTCCAGTTCATTGAACATCTCGTCAAGCGTACTACGCAAGCTGGGCGCAGCACGTTTGCTAATTTCACCGAAATTAGCAACGCCATCTACCATCAGCAGAGCGCGTTTGATATCACCGGAAAGAAGCGATGTTTTGTTGTTTGTCTCATCATTCCCCTTGCTGGTTCTGACGAGAATTATTTTACTGTCCATGCGGCATTCTAACTGATAGCAACCCTATATCTCCAATGAAAACTATTTTTTTGCGGGCTCACTTGGCGTACCCTGTTTCCCATTATATTTTGTCGTGCTTTCCGAGTTAAATTGCCACCGGCATAGCCAAAGACTTGCCCAGCGTATTTTGCTTGGCTATAACTAGTATCAGCAGGGCTGAGCAATCCAGAAGGCGCTTTAACTGCCTCATAAAAAACCAAATTTGAGGTTGACCAAGCATGGCAAAATCTCTATCATGCGCACCTCTTCATTCCCTGATAGCTCAGCCGGTAGAGCGACGGACTGTTAATCCGCAGGTCCCTGGTTCGAGTCCAGGTCGGGGAGCCAAGAAAATTTCAATTAATAAATCATGCAGTTATATTGTGATATGCGGACTATTAGACCACCTCTTCGGGTGGTTTTTTGCATTTCCGGGGGGATTATAATACTGAAAGTCCGTGGGTCGGTATTGCAGGTGCAGCCGTAGTTGGTATTGAAAAGTCCGTGGGTCTGCATGGGTCACGGGTTCTGGGATGCCCTTGTATCAGCATCAGCCACACGAATCACCTCACCCTCAATCACCTCGCCCCTAATCACCTCGTCACCTAAGGGGTGGTTGCGCATCTGTTTTCTCAGACCACGGGTTTTCCACCACAGATAACCCCATGCCATTGCTCCGACAGTCAAGACGGCCACAAATATCAGTACAGAAAACATCAACACCAAGCAAATCAGGGCTGCGGTCATGAAGACCCCGATCACCTTGCGCAGCAGACTTGAAGGATGTGTAGTTTCAATGGGCATATAGCCGCCAATTTACAAGGGCGAGATTCCGCACCGTGGACATTGCGGTTGGTTGTTAGCGCTTTGCATCGCGAGACTTCAGGAAACGGAATAGCCTGAATACACCGATTACGAAAAGAAACAATACGGAGATGAAGATGGCACCGACAATGAGCAGAGCAAGCCATTTGTCGACAACCCAACTTTCCATGGGGATGATCTTGTCAGCCCTGATCTCATATTTGAAAAATGAATCGTAAATTTCTTCGAGGTGATTCCTATAGCGCACTTCCACAATCTGCGAGTTGGCATCCTCTTTGACTACCCTATACGATGCCGCGAACCAACCATCAAGTTCTTTATCGTATTCTGCGTCCGTGGGTTGCTGAGCCTTGTATTGACCAGAAGGCCGATCAAGCCGAAGTGAGTTTTTTTGTATGCAGGTGTACTGACTATCGTCATAACCCCTGAGATGGGCCTCCTGAAGTGAGGCCAGATGTTCCAAATTACGAATGTGACTGAAGTTGATGAAGTCGGGATTGCAGACGATGATGAAAAAGTTGCCAGGCTGCCCGCCCGCAAACCAATGTGATTGTGATGCGATATATCTTAAATATGCGGGAGACCATGTATCCGGATCGTTTTGATTGAACTCAACCGCCGAAGCCGGAGATAACTGCAAAGTCAGCGCAAGCAGACCGCAAAGTAGATAGATAAATTTCCGCATCGTTATAACGGATCAGCTATTGCACATCCATTGATTAAAAACAAACAGGCACAAAACAGAATCCATATTTCCAGCGAATTGTATATTTCGTTACGTCCCGAATTGCTATTGTGTTGGCAGCACATTTAGATTCTCCTAATTCTCATCGAATTAATTAACTGAAAGCTGCCGTTGGCGACTGACGGAAAGTGGCCGAACTAAGGCATTGCTGAACGTGAAATTGCTCAGCGAGTAATGACAATTATTTCTAATGCATAATCTGGACAAATATCCAAAACAGAATAAAAATCATCCCAACTAGACTAATTATCGTTGCCACGCTGCCCCCGACGTAGCCGACCTTCCCATGAGTCACGGTAAACCCGTAGTCACGATCCCAGCTTGTCTCACCGTGAGATTTCAGGTTTCTATAGCTGAGAAGTCCAGTAATCAACGTTGCGACAAGATATCCAATGCCCACCCCCTTTAGCCAGACGGACATGGATCGTTGGAACAGGGCACCCAAGTTCACCCTTGAAAGATTCTCATTGGACTGATGGGCCAATCTGACCCTCAGGAGTGCCTTGCCAATGGTCGTGCCGAACACCACTAACACGATGGGCTCCACCAGCGCCCAGGTAAACGCTACCAGCAACGGATACAATCTAATCAGCTTGTATTCTTGGATGGCAATTGCGTCCGCATCGTATGCTATGCGCATTAGGAAATAGATAATCACAGCCCAAAAGAAATAATCAATACTTCGCGCCCAAAGACGAATCCATGGGCGCGGCGCTGGGGTATTCTTTTCCTCCATTTTGGTCATTTTAGTTAGCAAGGAGCCTGACAATTCTTGGGCTACACACGGCGTGGCTTCGTACTCGGAAAGCCCAATGTGTCCACCATATCATGTTCTGTTCAGACATGAGCACGACCCCTTGTGCGACCTAAAAGAATGGCGCTCATAGTGACATTACGTCAATGGAACAGCAACCGCGATGGAATAGCAACCGCGACCGTCCGGAATTGGCACTGACCTGCTGTTCATTCTGCCATATCCCCCTGTCAAACTTCTGGAAAATTCCCGCCCACCCTCGCAACTACCCCGCCGTGTGCCATAGTAGTACCCTCTGGGAGTCTTTGCGGGCGCGGTTTTTGGGGGGTGGATGGGTAGCAAAAACTGAATCCCTGAAAAAACTAACGCATGATCCTCGGTGTGTATTCAAAGGACTGCCCAACTCTTCTTTGACACATTAACCAATATCAGGGAAGATTGAACAGAGATTAAGGATAGGGTCTGTCAAGTCAAACATTAATGGATTCAACATCTATAAGGAGCATGATCATGAACATCCGTATCGTTGCAATTTTAGTTTTAGCATTCGCTTCATCTACTGTGTATGCGATGGGGGATGATGCAAAACAGCATGAAATGTTTGCCAAGATGAAACAGATTAAGGTGGATGGCATGCAAGGCAGGATTTCTATCCTGCAGAATGCATTGAGCTGTGTAAACGCTGCAACTAATCACGATCAGATGAAACCTTGCGAAGAGCAAGAGCGTAAAGCGATGGAATCTCTTCAGCAACAGCAGAAGGCACAATGGGAAGCAGCCAAACCGCAAAAATAGAGGTATAAGTGAGTCAGTTTTACTGTGGTTCGATTTTTTATTTAGGAGGCATTATGAAAAAATTAGTAGTTTCTTTGATTATGATGATGAGCCTTGCGGCGTTAGCTGAAGCTATTGCGTGTGATATACATCCAGATGAAACATCTACAGCACCTAGCTCCCCGCCTCCAGATTCTTCATCTACTGCAAAATAGCCCGGATTTAAAAATCAAAATATTTAGCAGATGATGTAGTAGTGATTCAAAAATAACGCTGCAACCCGGCTACCCCATCCGGTGCCCCGGCAGGTTCGACTTGAGCCACTTTTTGGGCATCCCCAGAATTTCAGTTCCGCAGATTCTGCTACCCCTTCCGCCCCCATTTTTTCCGATGCTCGGTTTCAGTTCGGCGACACTGACACTATGCAATTGTTTTGGATGGAGTTCTGAAAAAGCATATATAATGCCGAGGCAATTTGGTCCGGTATAGGTTCGGTGCGGCAAGTTAGGGCAATGACACCGGAAAAAACTACTTAAAATCCTTCAATGTACTAATTATAAAATAATTTGTTGTCTGTACTGTTAATCCGCAGGTCCCTGGTTCGAGTCTAGATCGGGGAGCCAAATAAATCTTAAATGCGAAATCAATCAGTTAAATTAGTCATTGGGCTGGCAATTTTAGGATAGTTCCACAGATCGATATACAATAGTTTGTATTAGTCAGTGGTGTGTCGGCATAGGGGGCAGCACGTAGTTCTGCACAGGAAAGTCCACAGTGAACCCCGTAGGTTGGCATAACCGAAGCCATGCGTAGGGCACTCTCCGTAGGTCGGTATAAATTTCCGGTCGATGCGCAATCACCCACCACCCACTCTTGCATGCCTTAACGGAAAAAACTTAAGCGGAATTATTCCGCCAATTGGTGATGTGTTTGCAAGTATCAGAATGAATACAAAGTGGTCTTAATTCAGTAAGGTAACCCCCGGCTCTGCCGGGGGCATTTAACTTAACGTCTCGATTCAAATTACTTGAAAGGATTTTATATGAGGTTGCCAAATATAATGTTGCCCAGTTCATGCATTCTGACGATTGGCGCAGTATTTATTCTGTGCGCATGCAATTCCGCCGACCACACGAAAGCCGCAGTATCCTCCAAGACTTCCATTGCAGCCACTGTGAACGGCACCGTTATCAGCGAAGAACGCGTAGACATGTTGGCTAAGCAGCGTCATGGACAACCAGATAATCCTGAGATGCGCAAAGAAATTATAGAGCAGCTGTCGACGCAACTCCTTCTCTCACAGGAAGCCATTAAGAAAGGGTTGGATAAGACGCCTGAAGTATTGGATCGGATCGATTTGAACCAGCAATCCATCCTGGCCAACGCTTTCATTCAGGACTACATGAAAAACAATCCCGTCAGCGATGAAATGCTGAAAGCCGAGTACGAAAAAATCAAAGGTCAAATGGTCGGCAGCGAATACAAGGCGCGTCATATTCTGGTGGAGAAAGAAGCCGAAGCCAAGGACATCATCGCCAAGCTGACGAAAAACCCTAAAGCCTTTGAGTCTTTGGCAAAGGAAAAATCCAAAGACGCCGGATCCAAAGCCAACGGTGGTGATTTGGGCTGGTTCGATCCGCGTAGCATGGTACCGGAATTCGGCGCGGCATTGGCAAAGCTGGCAAAAGGCAAATTCAATGAAGAACCGGTCAAATCGCAATTCGGCTATCACGTCATCTTGCTGGAGGATTCCCGTCCGAAAACGATTCCAACCTTGGATCAAGTTAAGTCTGCACTACAAAAGCAAGTGCAACAGCAGAACTTGAAAAAATTGTTTGATGATCTGAAGGCGAAAGCGAAGATTGAAATCGCCCAAGCTGCCGCCCCGGCAATTTCACAACCTAATGCCATTACACAACACAAGGAAAGCAAACCCGCTGAGCAGAGCAAATAATCTCGCCATAAAGGGGAAGCCCGCATGCGCACTTGCTTCCTTGTCTCACTGCTCTCCATTTTATGCAATGGCTGCGCGGTTGTTGCTGTAGCTGATGCTGCAGTTACCGTGGTTGCCACGACCGTCGAGGTCGGCGCCACAGTGGTTGGAACGACTGTTGATGTTGCAGCTGCAGGCGTTAAAGCAGTTGCGGGAAGCGCTGACGACAAATAAGCGAGCAATTGAATTGGTGGCGTGGTATCGAAACTATGAAAGAAAACCTACAGTATCTGAATAAGCATGGTGAGTGGTTGGACACGGAAATTGCTGCTACAGATACCTCTCTTGCAACAGTGCCTTTGCATTTACTGACCTCACCGCCAGATATAAAGCTGTGGCATATCATGCGACCAGGCTTGTGAAGGGTAAAAAGCCGAGGGAACGACTTGTCGTGTAGCTGGGTATAGGGGATGTCGACGAGCACTGTTTGAGTACGTAGAGCGAGCTGCACAGCCGCCTGACCAGACGAGCAACGCAGGGAATCCCAAAGGGGTGGCGGGTTGGGGTATTTTGGCGAGACATAAAGAACGTAACTAGCTGCCGGGTTGTTCCGTTGTTCCCGGCGAAGTTGCTTTTTTAATTACACACCCGCACCCGTATCCAGTTTCGCAATAAAACTCTCTAATTCCTTCGCCAGCGGCGCGACCAATTGCATCGGCGCTCCTGTCAGCGGATGTGCAAACGCAATGCTGTGCGCATGCAGGAACATCCTCTTCAGCCCCTTTTTCATCAATTCCTTGTTGCGCGCGAAATCGCCGTATTTGTCGTCTCCGGCAATCGGGAAGCCGAGGTGTGAGAGATGTACGCGAATTTGGTGGGTTCGTCCGGTTTTGAGTTGAGCTTCCAGCAAGCTGAATTCCGGCCAGCTTTTTAGCAGAGTAAAGATCGTATGCGAGGCTTGTCCGTCCTCCCTGACCATCACGCGCTTCTCGTTCTGCGGGGTGTCGAACTTGTGTAGCGGCAGTTTGACGTGCTGTTTGGCGTTCTTCCATTGCCCCAACACCAGCGTGTAATAACGCTTGTCACTGTTGCCCTCGCGCATGATCTCGTGCATCGCGGTGAGGGCGGAACGCTTTTTCGCCAGCAGCAGCACGCCGGAGGTTTCACGGTCGAGGCGGTGCACCAATTCCAGAAATTTGGCCTGCGGGCGTGCGTGGCGCATTTGTTCGATGACGCCGAAGCTGACTCCGCTACCGCCATGCACCGCCACGCCGGAAGGTTTGTTCACTACCACCAGCGCGTCGTCCTCATAAATGACCGGGAATTCCACCGCCGGGATGTGCGCCTGTTCTGCCTCATGCTTTTCCGCCACACGGATCGGCGGGATGCGCAACAGGTCACCCAGCTGCAGCCGGTAGGTCTGCTTGACGCGCTTCTTGTTCACACGCACCTCACCACCGCGCAGAATCTGATAAACGTGGCTTTTGGGCACGCCCTTCAGAAGACGGAACAGGAAATTATCGATGCGCTGAGCGTCGCCACTTTCATCAACCGTAAGAAAAGAAACCGATTCTTTGCTTAAACCATTCATTTTGCTTATACTTCGCCGCTCGCGCGTTTTGGGATTGGGTAAGTTTGGGATGTAATTTTATTCCCTCGCCATAAAAACTGGCCGCCAAGAGTAATTTTGGCGCAAGCGACGGCGCAATGTGCCGCCACCCTCCCAGCCGCAGCCCGGTTAATATCGCTCACCGGAACCAGTAGCGATAGTAATTGATTTATGCGCTCAAAGCACCTGTGGATTTTTAGTGAGACAGCCACTGCTGCCTCACACCCCGAGGAACTTCTGGAGCAGTCAGAAAGGCAAGTGCAGCAATGCACCCTGCAACCACTGCGGCAGAAGTTCTGGAGAACAATATTTCTAAGACCGGCTACTGATAGAGAACTGATTTGACCAACCGTTTGCACAAACTACATCTGTTTGCACGATTGCTCCTCTCTCACGCCTAACCGCGTGTAGCTTGGTCTCGCCCGTGTCAGAGCGCGGGAGGCAACATAATGAAACGCATGCTATTCAATGCGACGCAGCCGGAAGAACTCCGCGTCGCCATTGTTGACGGTCAGAAACTCATCGACCTCGACATTGAAACCGCCGGCAAGGAACAACGCAAAAGCAATATCTACAAGGCCGTTATCACCCGCCTCGAACCCAGCCTCGAAGCCTGCTTCGTCGAATACGGCGGCAACCGGCACGGCTTTTTGCCGTTCAAGGAAATAGCTCCCCAGTATTACCAGCACGGCAGCGGCGGTCGCCCCTCAATCAAGGAAGCCATGCGCGAAGGCCAGGAATTACTGGTGCAAGTTGAAAAAGACGAACGCGGTAACAAGGGCGCGGCACTGACCACCTACATCAGCTTGGCTGGCCGCTATATTGTGCTGATGCCGAACAATCCGAGCGGTGGTGGCGTATCGCGCCGCATCGAAGGTGAAGAACGCGACGAGTTGCGCGAAGTGCTGTCAAATGTCGAAGTGCCGCAAGGCATGAGCATCATCGCGCGCACCGCCGGCATCGGGCGCAACGAGGAGGAGTTGCAATGGGACCTGAACTATCTCAAGCAATTGTGGGATGCAATTGAAGGCGCGGCAAAGTCTGAAAAAGCCCCGTCGCTGATTTATCTGGAAAGCAGCCTGGTAGTTCGCGCCATCCGCGACTACTTCAACCCGGAAATCGGCGAAATCCTGATCGACACCGAAGATGTCTACCAGCAAGCCCTGGCGTTCATGAGCACGGTGATGCCGAACAACGTGGATCGCATCAAGCGCTACGTGGATGACGTGCCGCTGTTCTCGCGTTTCCAGATCGAACACCAGATCGAATCGGCACACGCGCGTGAAGTACGCCTGCCGTCTGGCGGCGCGATCGTGATCGACCATACCGAAGCGCTGACCGCCATCGACATCAACTCGGCGCGCGCCACCAAAGGCTCGGACATCGAGGCCACCGCGCTCAATACCAACCTCGAGGCGGCGGAAGAAATCGCCCGCCAACTGCGCTTGCGCGACTTGGGCGGGCTGATCGTGATCGACTTCATCGACATGGAAAGCAGCCGCAACCAGCGCGACGTGGAAAACCGTCTGCGCGACTCGCTGCACTATGACCGTGCCCGCGTGCAGACCGCCAAGATTTCGCGCTTCGGCCTGCTGGAACTGTCGCGCCAGCGTTTACAACCCAGTTTGGGCGAGAGCAATTACATGGCCTGCCCGCGTTGCAGCGGCATCGGTCACATACGCGGCACGGAGTCTTCCGCCCTGCACATCCTGCGCATCATTCAGGAAGAAGCGATGAAGGAAAGCAGCACGGCTATCCACGTACAAGTGCCGGTGGATGTCGCCACTTTCCTGCTCAACGAAAAACGTTCCGACATCCATCGCATCGAATCGCGTCTGAAAGTTGCTGTTACCTTGATTCCCAACCCGCATCTGGAGACGCCCAACTACAGCATCAACCGCTTGCGTCTTGACGACATGACTGGCGAAGTATTGCAGGCCAGCTACAAGTTGGTGGAAAAACCAACTGAAGAAAAGCCGCTGACCTCCGTGCAAGAACAGCAGAAAAACACTCGCGCGCAAGCCGTAGTACAGGGCATCACCCCGATGCAGCCCGCACCCATGAAGGCCGAAGCAGCCAAACCTTCGATTCTCGGTAAATTCTTCGGCTGGGTCAAAGCTTTGGGTGCTGAAGAACAACCCAAGGCGAAACCGGTTGCGAGCAGGTCGCGCAACGCAACGCGTCCTGAACGCGGTGAACGTAATGAAGGAGGCAACAAACGCCGTGAACGCGGGGGGCGTGGTGAACATGGCGAAGGCGGCAATGGTCGTGACCGCAACGAACCGCGCAATAAACCGGCACAAGCTGAAGCCGCAGCAAAACCACATGAGACGCGCGAACCACGTGAGCCACGCCAACCCAGGCCACCACGTCCACCGCGTGTAGCTGCAGAAGAAAGGCCAGCATTAGAAGCCCCGGTTGCCGCCATCGCAGTTTCTGCAGAACAAGCCGAAAATGGCAGCATACGCGAAGGCGCCCGACGTCGCGGCCGACGCGGCGGTCGCCGTGAGCGTGAGCACCGTAGCAACGTTGCGCAAAATACCGAGATGCCGACAGCGAATGGCGAAGCTGTCGCCGTTAACAAAGCGGATGAACAGGCGATTGTCTCGCCAGCCACCGTCAAGCCAACGGAATATGTTGCTATTCCCGATGGATTTGTTTATCCGACCGAATACATCGCGATGCCGACGACAGGAATGCAGTCGAGTGCAACATCATTAGTGACAAGCGAAGCCCATGTGCCTGTGGCGGTCATTGCAAGGAGCAGTGAAACCCTGGTTCAAATCGAAACCGACCCGAGCAGGTTCAGCGCTACAGCAAATATTACTCCTGACAATTCAGAGCAGCAGTCGCCACGCCGCCGTACGCGTCAGCATGAGGTGTTTGTGGAAAATGAACCTCTGGTGCAAATCGAGACGCAACGTCCGCAAGCATAGTTCCGGTCAGGCAAAAAACAAAAGCCGCACGATGAAAATCGTGCGGCTTTTTTTGTTGTCAACGCTGGCCACTTCGGTTCAACTGTGCTTGAAATGTTGCTAGCGGATACGCTGCAACAACCCCTCCGCCGCGTCAAAGGCAAGGGGAAATCAGCCGCCTTGGGCGGCTCACGGTTCGTGAGTAGCTCACCCAATAAGCCTCCGGCTTATTTAACTTTGCCTGGCAAGCCAAACTTGTTGTGTGCTGACTGATCAGCGCTGAATTAACCTTGCGGCAGCGGATAGGGCGGCGGCAGAAACTGCAATGCCTCACCCCGCAGGGATTTCCAATGCACCGTTTGCGACTCGCGGCTGGAAGTTTGCATCACCGCCAGCATGTCGTATCCTCCGCCCGGTGCGGGCGAGGCATTAGCGATCATGCCGCTGGCCTGGCCGTCCATTTCTGCGCTGAATAATTCATCGCCCGGCTGGGGCGCTTCGCCGCTGTCCACATCAATATGAGCCAGATACATGCGCCGTTTCAGTTTGCCGAGGTACTGCATGCGCGCCACAATTTCCTGGCCGGGATAGCAGCCCTTCTTGAAATTTACACCGCCGAGAAGTTCGAAGTTCACCATCTGCGGCACGAATTGCTCCTGTGTTTGCGGCAGGATAACGGGGAGGCCGGCGCGTATATTGAGCCAGTCCCAGCACACGCTGCCGACCTGTTGCATATGCTGGCTGAACGATTGCCAGAGCGCTGGTGCGAGTTGCGCAGAAGTGCTGACCTGAAAGCGCGTATCGCTGAATTTCAGCACGCCCGCCGGTCCGGTATCGGTGCAGCCGAACGGCAGTTGCGGCAGTTCGCCGAACTGTTTCCCCAGAATTTCCCGCGCGTTCTCGCCCGACAGTCCGAGCGAAACGATTTCGTTGCTTGCATCGGAAATTTTCACCTTGGCGCGCAGCACGTACATGCCGAGTTTTTTGCGCATCGGCTCGCACAGGGCGCGCGGCAGTTGCAGCAGGTAATCGTCGCCATTGCGCCAGATCAGCATAGTCGCCAGCATGCGCCCTTTCGGGCTGTTCAGGCTGCTGAGTTGCGCGCGGCTGGCGCTGACTTCGTTGATATCGCTGCTCAGCATATTTTGCAGGAAAGATTGCGCGCCCTCGCCTGAAGCGCGTAGCGTGCCGAATTGGCCCAGGTCGCACAGCGCCGCCCCCTGCGCCGCTGCATTCAGTTCGGCGCTAGCATCGCCAAAATGCTGCACCAAATCTGCGTTAAAAATTGCGCCTTGTTGGGTAAGAAATTGCTGCCAGTCTGGATTCATAGCGTGGTGATGTCAGAAGCGCCGTTCCGGCAATTTACCGGAACGGCGCGGTTGAACGAATTATGTCGAACTTCAGGCGAAGGTGTTGACGCGTCCGCCTTTGTTTTCACCTTCCATGAACTGGATGCCAGGAGGCTCGACGACTTCTTTCGCACCTGTTTCAAATTGTTCACCAGTCGAACCATTCTGACTTAACGCCTGTCCCTGGGAGGATAGGCTGACGACGGAGGATGCCTGACGATCCGCACCCTGCCTCACCCCATTGACTAGCGGGCTGAGTAAATTGTTCAGGCTGGGGCTGACTGGGCTGGCGCCGGATATATTCATGATCTTCTCCTCACGTCACATCTTCGGTTCAGGGTGTTCGTCCGCGCAAAGCCTGTTCAGTTGCAACTTAAGCAAAAGTGTTGACACGCTTGCTAGCCGCTGCCTGGGCAGCCTGAGCCTTGGCGTCCGCTGCGGATCTGGCTGCAGCAGCATCATTCGAAGCCTTCGACTCTCTATTTTTTACCTCATTGCGCTCAGCATTTTTTTGGCTTTCGGCACGGCTCGCCTGCTGCGCCTGCTCGGATATTTTCACTACTGCCGAATCCTGTTTTTGCTGGGTATCGCTGGGGGCTACCAGCTGTTGCTGTGAAGTGCTGGCTGCAGCCGGTGGAGTGTTGGCAACGGTGTTGACAGAAGTTGAATTGCTAACATTCATGATCGGCTCCTCGAGTAGGGTTTACGCTGCAAACACTACTCGGTTTTTCGCGAAATTGCAAGGATCGGCAGGCACGCGGGATAGTCGTATCCGCCATTCTTATGGCGTTTGCGCACATGTTGTAATTCAAGCCCGAGTTCAAATAATTGCCTGACTTTGGGGCATTCAGCTACACTCCCGCACCATGAAACGCCCCGTTTGTTTCCTGCTGGCTGTGCTGCTTTCCGCTTGTAACGGCGAGTTGTGGAACAATCCTTATCCGGCGGCGGACGAGGGCAAGCCGATTCTCTACACCGCGTTTACCGAGCGTCCCAAACACCTCGATCCGGCGCAGGCGTACAGCGAAAACGAATACGAGTTTCTCGCGCAGATTTATGCGCCACCGCTGCAATACCATTACCTGAAGCGCCCTTACGAGTTGATCCCGCTGGCCGCCAGCGGGATGCCTGCGGTGCATTACCTGGACAAGAACCGCCGTCCGCTGCCGGACAATGCGCCGGCGGAAAAGATCGGTTTCAGCGTGTATGAAATCCGCATCAAGCCGAACATGCGCTATCAGCCGCATCCGGTGTTTGCCCTGAATGGCCAAGGCAAGCCGGAGTACGACCATTTAACGCCGCAGGATTTGCGCGACATTCATGCGCTGGGCGATTTCCCGCACAGCGGCACGCGCACCGTCACGGCGGCGGATTACGTTTACCAGATCAAACGCCTCGCGCACCCGCAATTGCATTTGCCGATTTTCGGGGTGATGAGCGAATACATCGTCGGGCTGAAAGACTACGCCGCGACCTTGCAGCAGGAACTGAAAAAAAATCCCGATGCATTTCTCGACCTCAATGCTTACCCGCTGCCCGGCGTGCAGGTGGTGGACGAGCACACTTACCGCATCGAGGTGCATGGCAAGTATCCGCAATTCGCCTACTGGCTGGCGATGCCGTTCTTCGCGCCGATGCCGCACGAGGCGGAGCGCTTCTACGCGCAGCCGGGGATGCGCGAACGCAACCTGACGCTGGACTGGTGGCCGGTGGGCAGCGGGCCGTATTACCTGTCCGAGAACAACCCCAACCAGCGCATGGTGCTGAGCCGCAACCCGTATTACGACAGCGAACGTTATCCGCCCGAAGGCGAGGCGGGCGACGCGCAGGCCGGATTGCTGGCGGATGCAGGCAAGCCGCTGCCGCTGATCGACAAGGTAGTGTTCAGCCTGGAAAAGGAAACCATCCCCTACTGGAACAAGTTCCTGCAAGGCTATTACGACGCTTCCGGCATCAGTTCGGACAGCTTCGACCAAGCGGTGCAGGTGAGCGTCGGCGGCGAAACCAACGTGACCGACGAGATGAAGGTGCAGGGCATCACGCTTTCGACGGCAGTTGCGACTTCCACGATGTACACCGGTTTCAACTGGCTGGATCCCGTGGTGGGCGGAGTATGTGAAAATTTAAAGAGTGCTCCCTCTCCCCAACCCTCTCCCGATGGCGGGAGAGGGGGCGAACGAAAAAATGCATCATGTGACCCTGACCGTTCGCGCAAGCTGCGTCAGGCGATCGCAATCGCGGTGGACTTCGAGGAGTTCGTTTCCATATTTGCCAACGGGCGCGGCATCGCCGCACAGTCGCCGATTCCACCCGGCATCTTCGGCTATCGTGACGGCGAGGCGGGCATCAACCGCATTGTGTATGACTGGGTAAGCGGCGCGCCGAAGCGTAAATCCGTCGAGGAAGCGAAAAGGCTGCTCGTCGAAGCGGGTTACCCCAATGGGGTGGATGCGCAAACCCGCCAGCCGCTGGTGATCAACCTGGATACCACCGCTACCGGCGTGGGTAACAAGGCGCGCCTCGACTGGCTGCGCAAACAGTTCGACAAGATCAGCGTGCAACTGGTGGTGCGCAGCACCGACTACAACCGTTTTCAGGACAAGATCCGCAAAGGCGATACGCAGATGTTCTATTTCGGCTGGAACGCCGACTACCCCGACCCGGAGAATTTTTTATTCCTGCTGCACGGCGCGCAGGCCAAGGTGGGCAAGGACGGCGAGAATGCGGCGAACTACAGCAACACGGAATATGACCAGTTATTTGCGCAGATGAAAAACATGGAAAACAGCCCGGCGCGCCAGACCATCATCGACAAGATGCTGGAAATATTGCGCCGCGATTCGCCGTGGTTGTGGGGCTTTCACCCGAAGAATTACGTGTTGCAGCACGGCTGGCTGCATAACGTGAAGTCCAACGTGATGGCCAACAACAAGCTCAAATACTGGCGCGTGGATACCACGCGGCGTGATTCACTGCGCCGCGACTGGAACCAACCGTCTTGCTGGCCGTTATGGCTAGGTGCGACGACGCTGCTGCTGTTTGGTGTCTGGATGTGGCGTGCGTTGCGTCGTCGCGAAGATGCCAAGTAGTCTTGGTCTACAGGGAAGCGCTAAGAGCGAATTGCCAGTTAACGATGAGCCACCCCATATTTACTCAAGGCTTTCCGGCGCAATTAGAGTCTCTGCTTTTTTTACGATTCCTGCACGCTTCAGCATGGAAAGATGTTTTTCCTCGCTGAGAGAGGTTACCTTCGCCAAGTAATCGATATTTTTCTCGATCGACTCCATGTAATAATTTCTCTCAATGCCAAACCAGTTCTTGAAGTAGAGTGTTAACTTGGCGTAGATGCCGCCAAAATCCCCGTCAAGTTTTTGTCGGGTGACCCCATAAAATTTTTGGGTTTTTGACAGCAGATCGTGGACGTTCTGGTAGTTTCCAAAATGTGCTTCCTTGAACTCCAAATACAGTAGCAGCAGTTTTTCCAGATATTCGCGATCGGACATTTGTCCGACTAGATCGGCAGTTGCGACAATTTGCCCGAGCAGGCGGGTATGTTCGTCTGGAAAATTAATTGCGGAGAACGGTTGCATGTAGTTGGTACTCTGGATCACGAACTCCAGAGCAGTTGCCAAATCAGGCGGGAAGCGCTGGTCAACGATATAGCGCTGCATAAATTCAATACCCCGTTTGACATGGGTTGCTGTGTACTGGGCGCCAGTGCCTTTTTCTTTGCCGAGCAACTGCACGAAACCGATATCGTGCATCAGTGCGGCCATCATGATCAGGGTCATTTCGTTGTCAGCCAACCGGGCACCCGAAATATGCACCCCATGCATCAGTCTCACGGCACATAGAAAAACATCTAGTGTGTGGGATAAATCGTGGTATGGCATTCTGATGGAGCCATATCCGGGATATTCACCGCGAAACAAGCGCACTATGTCATCGAAGACCGTTCGGGCAAGGCGAAAGTCATATGCAGGGCTAATACGTTTGACGATGTCAGCCGCTTTTGGCCAAACCTCTTCCGGATTGCCGTTGGCGAAAAGGTCGCGTATCTCGGCAGGCGTCAGATCATTTTTCGTGGGCGAATTTATTTAAGATTCCTCGCGTATATGGTATGGACGTAGGTAATCGGGAGATTTAATGCCCCCTCTCAATGATCGCCAAGTGTGACAGTGTTTCAGCATTTATGCTTGTGGTCAATATTGAAAAAATAACTGGATTGTTGTCAGGCGTGCGAATCAAACAACTCTCCAAGCCGATTGTTCCGGAATATTGCCCTATAATCCGCGCAACCGTTACTTGCACACGACAGACACCCGATGCTTGCTTATTTGCTGCGCCGCATTTTTTACGCCGTGCCGATCCTGATCGGGGTAAACCTGCTTACCTTCGCGCTGTTCTTCGTGGTGAATACACCCGATGATATGGCGCGCATGCAGCTCGGCATCAAGCGCGTCACGCCGGAAGCTATCGGGAAATGGAAGCAGCAGCACGGTTACGACAAGCCACTGTTGGTCAACGGCGCAGCCAGCGGCACGGGCAAACTCACCGACACGATTTTCTGGCAGAAATCCGCCAGCATGTTCGTGCTCGACTTCGGCTACTCGGACGACGGGCGCAACATTTCACGGGAAATACAGACGCGCATGGGGCCGAGCCTGGCGATCGCGCTGCCGACCTTTGTGGTCGGTCTGGTCGTGTATGTCAGCTTCGCGCTGCTGATGACGCTGTTCCGCGCCACCGCGCTGGACATCGCGGGGGTGGCGCTGTGTGTGTTGCTGATGTCGGTGTCCGGCCTGTTCTACATCATCGGCGGGCAATTCGTCGTGAGCAAACTGTGGCACCTGGTGCCGATTTCAGGTTATGACGGCGGCCTCGGCGGTTTCAAATTCGTGGCGCTGCCCATCGTGATCGGCGTGATCGGCAGCGTCGGCTCCAGCAGCCGCTGGTACCGCACCATCTTCCTCGAAGAGATCGGCAAGGACTATGTGCGCACCGCGCGCGCCAAGGGTTTGTCGGAATTGCGCGTGCTGTTCCGCCATGTGCTGAAGAACGCGATGATCCCGATCCTGACTGGCGTGGTCGTGGTGATTCCGCTGCTGTTCATGGGCAGCCTGCTGACCGAATCGTTCTTCGGCATTCCCGGCCTGGGCAGCTACACCATCGACGCGATCAACGCGCAGGACTTCAGCGTGGTGCGCGCGATGGTGTTTCTCGGCTCGCTGCTGTACATCGTCGGGCTGATCCTGACCGATATTTCCTACACGATGGTTGACCCGAGGGTGAGGTTGCAATGAGGTATTTGATAAGCCTGATCACCGTTCGCCCTGAGCACTTCGACATTGCTCAGGAGAGCCTTGTCGAAGGGCGGTGTTGTCATCACGTGCATGGTTCGACAAACTCACCACGAACGGGATGGAGGGAATCGATTATATGAATTTCACCCCCGTCATTTTATGGAGCGACGCGCTGGTGTTCCTGCTGCTGGCGGCGTGCCTCGTCGGTGCCTGGTACATCCGGCAGCACGAGCATCTGCTGTTGCCGTGGCGGCGCGTGGCGCAGAACGCGACGGCGATGGTGTCGCTGCTGGTGCTGGCTTTGTTTCTTGTAGTCGGGTTGCTGGACACGCTACATTACCGCGCCGCCCTGCCGGAACGTAACGGCGGTGAGAGGGTGTATTCGCCGGAAGTATTGAGCGTGTTCGACAAACTGGCCGGGCCGCTGCGCACGCAGAGCGAAAAAACCTATTCCGCACCGCTGGCTGTGACGCTGTACGCCAAGGAAAGCATCGGCGATGCGCAGGGCAGGGTGCTGCGCGATTATCCGCGTTTGAAATTTGGCGGCGCACATTTGACCGATGAATCGCAGCGCGACGGCGATGTGCTGTGGCGCGGGTTAAAAGGTGCGGTTGTTGGTGTGATAGCCGCCATTTTTTTTGTCATGCTCGTAGGGTGGGCAAAGCGTAGCATGCCCACGCGGGCAGGATCGAAGGCAGATGGTGGGCATGTTACATGCCCACCCTACACGCTACGCCCCATGCTGGTCGCCACGCTCATCATTGCCGCGCTAACCGGCATCACCTTCAATCTCGCCACCGCCTACCACGTGCTCGGTACCGACAAGGTCGGGCAGGACGTGCTGTACCTGTCGCTGAAAAGCATCCGCACCGGGCTGATTATCGGTACCGTGACGACGCTGGTGACGCTGCCGCTGGCGTTGCTGCTCGGCATCGCGGCGGGTTATCTGCGCGGCTGGGTGGACGACGTGATCCAGTATGTCTACACCGTGCTGAGTTCGATACCCAGCGTGCTGCTGATCGCGGCGGCGGTGCTGATGATGCAGGTCACCATCGAGACACACCCGCAGTGGTTCGACACTTCCGCATCACGCGCCGACCTGCGCCTGGTGTTCCTGTGCCTGATCCTCGGCATGACCAGCTGGACCGGGCTGTGCCGCCTGCTGCGCGGCGAGACGCTCAAGCTGCGCGAGCTGGAATACATCCAGGCGGCGCAGGCGTTCGGCGTGTCGTCGTTCCGCATCCTGACGCGCCACATTGTGCCGAACGTGATGCACATTATTTTGATCGCACTGGTGATGGACTTCAGCGCGCTGGTGCTGGCCGAAGCGGTGCTGTCCTATGTCGGCGTCGGCGTCGATCCTTCCACGATCAGCTTCGGCACCATGATCAATGCCGCGCGGCTGGAGATGGGGCGCGAGCCGATGGTGTGGTGGGCATTGACGGCGGCGTTCGGCTTCATGCTGGCGCTGGTGCTGGCGGCCAACCTGTTCGCCGATGCGGTGCGCGATGCGTTCGATCCGCGTTTGAATCGCATGGAAGCAAACGCGTAAACCAGCTCAAGGTTGACTGTAAATTGAATCAGGATTACTTCAACATTTTAAGTTTCAAGGAGTGCGCTTTAGTTCGCCTCGCCTGAAGGTCGTGTTAGGCTCAGAGTTCATGGCCACGTATAAGCCAGTAATACCAATCAGCGATTAGAGTGCGGCACGGCCTTCGGGATACCACGCATCTATCAAGGGCCCAAGCGTGACAGATATAACCTCCTAAGGCCAAGGCAGCCTCCAAGTCTTTGCGAATGGCTCCAAGAGCGGCAGGCCGATTTTCAGCCCACCATTCTGCCGCTCGTTCGATCTCCCGTTGTGCGCGGGGCTTGATTTGAGCGACAAAGGCCAAGATCAACCGAATCGTCTAAGCCGGGTGAATAACTCTTCGGCAGAAATGCCCTCCTCGCGGTCAGCTTCCTCAAGCGCATCAAGTAGCTCTGCTTCCTGCTGGGGCGGTAGAGAGAGACCGTCCACGACGACCTTGCCGCCAACTATGGTTCCTGAAGCAATTTGCATATCGTGATACTACTCCACTGCTAGTAGAGGGTGCAACCAGACCAGCCTGACGCCGAACGTTGAGTTAACCAGCCGCCCCACTGTTGGGCGGTCTGGTTGAACGCAGGGTTGGGCATCACTGGGCTGTGCATGATGGTTTTATATCTACCGCCTACCACCAGCGTAGCCGGGTTTCCTATGCTGATGGCGCACGATCAGGATTCGAATGCTGCTTTCAAGATTTCGATATACGACCGAGTATGGAAAAACCTTCAGCGGGAATGTTCTTCGTCCTCTCGTCGTTGGCGCTCCGAGGTCGGGGTGTTCAACCAAGAGCTTTACGACGCGTTCAAATTCTTCGAGAAAACGCTCAGCGACCACAGGGCCAGCTTGTTCGCTGTAAAAATCCAGAGCGTTGGCAATATCATGCTCCGCTCCGGGGTGGAGCGAGAAGGTCATCGCTGAAGTCTTGCTCGAAGCCGGGCGATGGCTTCCTGCCCTGAAACTGCCGAGATCGAACCGGATTCTAGTTCGGCTTCCCTTCGATCTGCTTCTAGCTCCCAAGCTTCCTCGACTTCTGGGTCTGAATCAAGGCTAGAGATCAATCGCTCAAGCAGGTGCGATCGTTCGACAGGAGCTAACTGCATGACTTCGGCTTCTAGGACTTCTAGGTTCGTACTCACGCTGACCTCCAATGCGGTAGATGCTGACGATTCACATTTTATCACAGCGAGTGGAGGTCACAACTGTGCTTGGTCTGTGATGCCCAACGTAAAAGTAAGGGGCTGCGCGCTTTTGCGCAGTCCCGCTTGACTGTCAGGTTAGCGTAGTAATCGGCCCCGTGCCGCAAATCGCGCCGAAGAAACACGCCGCTCTCAGAATGTGGCAAAGTGGAATGCGGTGCCACGGAAGACCGGAATAGCAATGGTGCATATTGCCCGAGGGTTAGCGTGGTCATGGGTGACGTCATCGACATTGGTGAATCGGCCAGGCGCTATGAGGACGCTTGGCAGGTATCCCGTTTAAGAGAGTGAGCTAGACGACGTACCTGATGTGGCGCCACATTCCAAAAATGGATGATGGAGATAATCATGGTGCAACGCAAGCAAAAAATCAGTATCAAACCCGGCAAATCCAGAGAGCCTTTAACGATCACACATCCCAATGCGGCTGGAGTCGATATCGGCAGTTCGTCCCATTATGTATCAGTGCCGCCGGACCGGGATGATGAGCCTGTCCGGGAGTTTCCAAGCTTTACGGTCGACCTCAATGCGATGGTCGACTGGCTCGACGCTTGCGGGGTCGACACGGTCGCGATGGAATCCACGGGCGTGTACTGGATCCCTTTTCGAGCTTCTGGAATCGCGCGGCTTCAAAGTATTTCTGGTCAACGCGCGCCACGTCAAGAATGTTTCTGGCCGCAAATCCGATGTGTTGGACTGCCAGTGGTTGCAGCAGCTCATGACCTACGGTTTGCTCAGGGGCGCGTTTCGTCCGAGCGAAGACGTTTGTGTGCTTCGCGCGCTGTGGCGTCAGCGCGGGATGCTTTTGAGAGGCCAAGGCAGGCAAGTGCAGCACATGCAAAAGGCGCTGGCGCAAATGAACGTCCAGCTGGCCAACGTCATCTCGGACGTGGTTGGCGAGACGGGGCAGAAGATTCTGCGCGCCGTTGTTGCGGGCGAGCGAGACGGGCAAGTTCTGGCCGCGATGAAGAACGTGCGCATTCGCGCTACCACTGGCGAGATAGCAAAAAGCCTGCAAGGCAACTGGCGCGCCGAGCATCTGTTTGCGCTCAAGCAGGCGCTGGACATGTTCGACTTCATCGGCACGCAGTTGGCCGAGTGCGACCGGGAGATCGAGGGGCAATTGCAGAGCCTGCAAGTTCATGGCGGCGAACCGGCGAAAGGAAAGAAGCGCGGCCGCGCCCGCAACGCGCCGAAGTTTGACCTGCGCACACAGATGTTCAAGATGTGCGGGGTTGACCTGACGCGCATCGACGTCACCACCGCGCTCGCGGTGATCTCGGAGACGGGAACTGACATGTCGCGCTTCCCCACGGCAGGGCATTTCGCGAGCTGGCTGGGGCTGTGTCCGGGCACCAAGATTACCGGGGGCGTCGTTATGAGCGGCAAGACCAGGCGCGTTGCCAACCGCGCCGCCCAAGCCCTGAGGTTAGCCGCAGCGGCATTGCGCAGCAGCCAGTCTGCGCTGGGCGCGTATTTCCGCAGGATGTGTGGGCGCATGGATAAGCCCAAAGCCGTGACCGCCGCCGCACACAAACTGGCGCGCCTGATCTACACCATGCTCACCAAGGGCGAGGAATACACCGATCAAGGACAGGACTACTACGAAGAACGTTACCGTGAAAGAGTGTTGCGGCAACTGGCCCAGCGTGCTGAAAAAATGGGAATGAAACTCGTCGTCAATGAGCAACCCGTTTAATTCCGCTTTTTACAATCAGAGAGTTGGGATGTGTTTCTTAAGAGCCCTCTGCTTCGAGAGCTGCTTCATCAACACCTCCGGTTACAAGTAACTCAAGAGACCGAGCAAAAGCGCCAAGCCTTTCATATGTGGTGAGCAACTCGACCGCCAAGGACGACTGCCCATCCGGGCGGTCGTGCTCATGAACCGGAGTGCTAAGCACGACACGGCAACCGACTCGACCAAGGGAACCGACAGGGTAGAACGTAAGGCCTACATGCTCCTGTTCGATGCCACCACCGGACTTACTCCAGAAACCACCACGGATTCCAAGCCGTGAATCGGCAGGCAATGGGAATGCAACGGCGAGTTTCTTCGCCAACTCGACGAGTTCTGCTTCCCCAAACCAAGCGGACCCGGAGCCGGCATAGCCGTTGGAATGGATTTCGGCTAACAACTCGCCCGTACCGTCTGTGTCGGGCGAGAATCGGAGGCGAAGAGCATTTGGCATGTTGTAGAGGGCTAACGTTCAAATTAACAGGCAGGCCGACGCTCTGCCCACGGAGAAATAAACCATGAATACGCCAGAAACCAAAATCGAAGAATGTATCGGCCTGTCCTCGTTGAATGCAGGGTTGTGCGGAACTTTCAACGAAGACGCGGAAAAGTTTTGTGACAGCCATTGTACGTGGCTCGACCACCATCCAGATTGCACAATCCCTGTCGGATGGCTTGGAGTTGATAAACAAGGGGAGATTGGCAAGTTTAGGACATCTCCATTTTCCGGTGCAATGCCACTCTTTGCGCACAAAGAACATGGAGCGGTAGAGTTACTAAAGCTCTTGGCAGACATAAAGGCTTGGGACGTGGATCAGTACATGATAATCCCTCACGAACTGCGGGCGAGGATGGAAGCCGCATTGACGCACAACTTAAATTGTGCGTCACGGACTACGGAGAAAAAGCAATGGCAGATGAAACAGGAATAAGTTGGACCGACCACACTCATAATGAATGGTGGGGGTGTAGCGCACCAGCGGGCGCAGGCTGTGACCATTGCTATGCCGCGCAACTGGATAAGAGAACAGGCGGCAAGCACTTTGGGATCGGCACTGCGCCGCGCCTAACCAAAGAACAGAACCGCAACAAACCTTACCGCTGGAACCGCGAAGCGGAAGCGGCAGGGATGCGCGCCAAAGTGTTTTGCGGCTCGATGATGGACTTCTTCGACAAGAACGCCCCGGCGGGAGCGCGGGAACCGCTTTGGGCGAAGATCAAAGAAACCACCGCACTTGATTGGCAATTGCTGACGAAGCGGCCAAGCAACATCCTGGCGATGTTGCCGTATGACTGGGGCGACGGGTACGAAAATGTTTGGCTCGGTGTGACGGTGGAAAACAAGCGTAGCGGCCTGCGCAGGCTTGAGCAGTTGCGCGGCATTCCGGCGCGGGTGAGGTTTTTGAGTGTAGAACCACTGCTTGAGGATTTGGGCGAAATAGACCTGAGCGGGATTCAGTGGGTGATCGTCGGCGGTGAGTCAGGGCATGGATACAGGGCGATGGAACACGCTTGGGCTGCGCGGGTGTTGGCGCAATGCCGAGAGCAGAGCGTGAGCGCATATTTCAAGCAATGGGGCGGCACATCATCGGACGCGGGCGGCTGTGTTTTTAATGGCGCGGAGATTAAGCAATGGCCGGTAGTGACGCACAACGGACGCATTGAGCAGCGGCGATAAATAACTGAGCAACGAAGCGAAGCACTTATTTCGCCGTCTGCTCGAATAAATGGTTGGGCTGACTTTACTGGAGACGAAGATGGAAGCTGTTGAATTGGTCAAAGTGTTACCCACGAAGATATGGGCGGAAAAAGATATGTTCGGAACTGTGAATATAAAGTTGCAGCATGAAGGGCTAGAAGCATTCAGCATTGTGCAGATTAATTATGACTACAGGTATACCAGTAATGCGCACCAGCACGAATTGACCCAGCGCATTCTTGCAATGCTCGGCGCGGACGTGCCCAACGTAATATAGAAAACAAATTCATAGTCTCAGGATGCTGCCTATTCATGGCAATGCTGTCAAGCGCAAGTTGTAAGCCCGATTTTTCATTGCCTTGGCTGTTTTTTTCGCTGGACTTTCATTTTAGGGCAACCTAAAATTCTGCGGATGGAAGCTAAAGCAGTTTCTCAAAATCCCCCTAGGCTGCTCGATCAGGTGCGCGCCGAGATTCGCTTGCGCCATTACAGCATCCGTACCGAGGAGGTCTATGTCGATTGGGCGCGCCGGTTTATCCTGTTTCACGACAAGCGCCATCCGAAGGAGATGGGCGCGGGGGAGGTGCGGGATTTCTTGAGCCATCTCGCCGTGGAGCGCAATGTGGCGGCTTCGACGCAGAATCAGGCGAAGTCGGCGCTGTTGTTTTTGTACCGCGAGGTGTTGCATATCGAACTGCCGTGGCTGGATGAGGTGATCGCGGCCAAGTCACCCAAGCGTTTGCCGGTGGTGCTGACCCAGACGGAAGTGCGCCGCTTGTTGGATTCGATGTCCGGCACGATGGGGCTGGTGGCGAGTCTGTTGTATGGCACGGGAATGCGCTTGCTGGAGGGCTTGCGGCTGCGCGTGAAGGATGTGGAGTTCGAGCGCCGCGAGATCATCGTGCGCGAGGGCAAGGGCAACAAGGATCGGGTGACGGTGTTGCCGGAGAATTTGCTCCTGCCGTTGAAGGCGCATCTGGCCAAGGTGAAGGCGCTGCACGAGCGCGATCTGGAAGCCGGTTTCGGCGAGGTGTATTTGCCGGATGCGCTGGCGAGAAAATATCCGAAAGCGGGCAAGGCATGGGGCTGGCAGTTCGTGTTTCCTTCGGTCGTGCGCTCGACCGATCCGCGCACCGGCATCGAGCGGCGCCATCATCTGTACGAAGCCAGCGTACAGCGCGCGGTGCGCGAGGCGGCGAAGCTGGCGGAGATACACAAGCCGGTCACGCCGCACACGTTGCGCCATTCCTTTGCGACGCATCTGTTGCAAAGCGGTTACGACATCCGCACCGTGCAGGAGCTGCTCGGCCATTCCGACGTTTCCACTACGATGATTTACACGCATGTGCTGAACAAGGGCGGCAAGGGCGTGATCAGCCCGCTGGACAGGTGAAGCAATGAGCCAAGATAGTTCGTTAGAAAAAAATTGCGTCATTCCGGCGCAGGCCGGAATCCAGATGATTAAAAAATCCTCACGCAAGTGTGACAACAGCTTGGTTTTGTCCGCTTCCCGGTGTATTTTTCATTGCTGGATACCGGCCTGCGCCGGTATGACGGCCTAATGGATTGTTTGGGATGAGCGCAATACTCTCCGTCGATTCTTTAACCGCTTCATTGCGCAACGGTGTTGCCATTGTCGATGGCATTTCGTTCGGTATCGAACAGGGCGAGACTTTCGCGTTGCTCGGCGAATCGGGTTGCGGCAAGTCGATGACCGCGCTGTCGCTGCTGCGCCTGTTGCCGGACGGCGTGGTGCATGCGGGCGGCACGGCGCGACTGGATGGTGTGGATTTGTTCGACTTGCGCGAGCGCGAAATGCGCGACGTGCGCGGCGGCATTGCGGCGATGATTTTTCAGGAACCGGCGCTGAGTTTGAATCCGGTGTTGACGGTCGGGCAGCAGATCGCCGAGGTGCTGGCATTGCATGGTGGGCAGAAAAATGCTGTTCGGGCTGAACCCTTCGACAAGGCTCTCCTGAGCAATGTCGAAGGGCTCAGGGCGAACGGAAAAAATGAAATTGAGCAACGCTGCATCGAGCTGCTCGATCAAGTCGGTATTTCGGATGCAGTGCGGCGCGTGACGGAATATCCGTTCCAGCTTTCCGGCGGAATGAAGCAGCGCGTGATGATTGCGATGGCGCTAGCCGGGCAGCCCAAGCTGTTGATTGCCGACGAGCCGACCACCGCGCTGGATGTGACAATCCAGGCGCAAGTATTGCAATTGTTGCGCGACATGCAGGAAGCCGGAGGTATGTCGCTGTTGTTGATTACCCACGATCTTGGCGTGGTGGCGGAAATGGCGCATCAGGTCGGTGTGATGTATGCCGGACAGATCGTCGAGCAGGCCAGTCGGGCGCGGTTGTTCGCCGAACCGCTGCATCCCTATACGCAGAAATTATTTGCCGCGTTGCCCGGCGCGGTGCGGCGCGGTCAGCCGCTGGCCGCGATTCCCGGCAATGTGCCGTCGCCGGGCAGCATCGCGCAGGGTTGCCGCTTTACGCCGCGCTGCGACCGGGCTTGGGCGTTGTGCGGCGAACAGACGCCGGGCTGGACGGCGTTGGAAGATGGGCGAGGGGTGAGGTGTCATCTCTATGAAAATCCAGGACTGAGGACTGAGGGCTTAGCTCGCAGCCCGCAGCCCACAGTCCTCAGTTCCCAGTCCTCAGTCCTGAGTTCTCAGTCCGCAGCCCTCTTGCAAGTTAAAAACCTGCAAGTCCATTTCCCGATTCGCAAAGGCATATTGCAGCGCGTGGCAGGGCAGGTAAAGGCGGTAGACGGTGTGTCGCTGGAAATTCCGCAGGGACGCACGCTGGCGCTGGTGGGCGAATCCGGTTGCGGCAAGACCACGCTGGGCAAGGCGCTGCTGCAATTGATTACGCCCACGGCGGGCAGCGTGCAATTTGCCGGGCGCCAACTGACCGGGCTCGCGGCGCGCGAATTGCGCACGCGGCGCGCGGCGATGCAGATGGTGTTCCAGGACCCCTATGCCTCGCTGAACCCGAAGATGCGCGTCGCGGAAATTCTTGAAGAGGGCATGGCGGCACTGAACATCGGTGACAACAGCGCAGTGCGTCAGGCACAGCTCGATATTTTGCTCGATCAAGTCGGTCTCCCGCGCGCTGCCAAGTGGCGTTACCCGCATGAGTTTTCCGGCGGGCAGCGGCAGCGCATCGCGATCGCGCGCGCGCTGGCGGTGTCGCCGCAACTGTTGATCTGCGACGAACCGACCAGCGCGCTGGATGTGTCGGTGCAGGCGCAGATTCTGAATTTGCTGAAATCGCTGCAGCAGGAATTGAATCTGAGTTACCTGTTTATCACCCACAACCTTGCGGTGGTGGAATATCTCGCGCATGAAGTCTGTGTGATGTATCTGGGACGCATCGTCGAGCGCGGCACGGCAGAAGAAGTGCTGCGCTCGCCGAAGCATCCTTACACCCGTGCGTTGCTGTCCGCCGTGCCACGCATTGATGGGGAAAGAAGAGTGCTCGTCAAGCTGTCAGGCGACTTACCCTCTGCGGCTCATCCGCCGCAGGGTTGTCATTTTGCGCCGCGTTGCGCTCATGCAATGGCGGTATGCCGCGCAGCTTATCCGGATGCGACGGGCATCAGCGCAACGCACATCGTGCACTGCTATTTGTATGGCGGCGAATTGGGTTGACGCTCGGGTGTTTTAGGATTAAAAAGGCAGCAGAGGCTCCGGTTCACATTGGAAGTACCTCTCGGAGGTATCGTGGTCAAGTACGCCGAATGGCGGTTATTTTATCGTTTGAAGGAGATAATCATGAGCACAAGATTAGCAGGCGTAGAGGGCGAAGTCAGCAAGGAAAAACTCATGCAGGATTTGCGCGTAGTGGTGGCCGATGCGGAGGAGTTGTTGCGTGCAACGGCTGGTCAAGCCGGCGAAAAAGTGTCCGCAGTGCGTGAGCGCATCCAGGAAAATCTGGCAGCCGCCAAGGAGCGTCTTGCCGCTGCGCAGGATGCGGTGGTCGCCAGGACTAAACAAGCGGCAAAAGTAACCGACGAATACGTGCATGAGAATCCGTGGAAGGCGGTGGGAATCGCTGCGGGGGCGGGGTTGATTATAGGTATGCTTATTTCGCGTGGACGCTGAGCGATGGCGGAAGCAAGTTCGGGCCTGATGGGGTCGATCAGGCAGTTGCTGTCTACACTGACCTCCATCGTTTCAACGCGGCTTGAATTGCTGGCGAACGAGTTGCAAGAGGAACGTTTGCGTTTAACGCAGATGTTCCTTTTTACATTGTTCGCGCTGTTTTGTTTCGGTATGGGCTTGCTGTTGCTTACCGTTTTTATCGTGGTGCTGTTTTGGGATGATCATCGTATTGCTGTGCTCGGCATGCTGTGTACCATTTTCTTTGCACTGGGTGTGGTCATGACGCTGCTGGTGCGCGGCAGAATGCAGGTGAAATCCAAACTGTTTTCTGCCAGTCTCGCTGAATTGGCCAAAGATAGGCAGCATCTGAATGTTGATCATGAATAAACAGACGCTCGGTGTGATGCAGCATCGCGCAGAGTTGCTGGCGAGAATCGCCTCGCAGCGCGAGCAGGTGGCCGGAATGGGAGCGCGTTGGCGTGCGCCGCTGGCATTTGCCGATCAAGGGCTGGTTGCCGTGCGTTTCCTGGGTTCGAATCCTGTGCTGGTTGCTGGTGTGGTTGCGATATTCGTGATTCGACGACGCGGGGTGGTTGGCTTGATGGCAGGCGCGTGGCGCGTGTGGAAGAGCTACCGCGCGGTCGCGGCTTTTTCTGCAAGGCTTACATCGCGGGGCTAGCCGTGCTGTTGTAAGCGACATGCACACGCTTTTGTGTCTTGTTCAGGACTGGTTTTCGGGTTGTACCGGTTTGTGCCAGTGCGGGTGAGCGGCGGGCGGATTTGGCCAGGCGCCTGGCGTGTTTGCGGGATACCAGTTGCACAACAGTGATGGTTTTACCCGGTTTGAGTTGTTTTAATGAGATATTTGAACTTTGCAGGCTGGCAACGCTGACATGGTAGCGCCGTGCCACACTCGCCAATGTCTCGCCCTGGCGTACGGTATGTTTGATGGTGCGCGTACCGCCGTCACCGGTTGGCGCAAGGTGCATGTTGAATGCTGCAAATTCGCCATCGGTTTCGCTGTCTTCACCATTGATCGGCACCAGCAAGGTTTGTCCGGTGCTCACGCTGCTGCGCCCCAGGCTGTTTACCGACTTAAGCTTCTCGACGGATAAGCCGAAACGCGGCGCGAGTTTATCGAGGCGTTCACCTTTCTTGGGCTGGTAGGATTGCCAGTTGACCAGTGGTTTGTCGTAGTTTTCCAGGTTCGCGCGAAAAGTTTCCATCTTGTCCATTGGCAGCAGGATCAGATCATTGCTGCCTTGCAAGATTACCGGGCGGTTATGGCCCGGATTGAGCGCCATAAATTCTTCCATCGGGATGTCGGCCAGTTGCGCGGCAAGTTTTACGTCAATGTGTTTGGTGGTGGAAACAGCAGCGAAATAAGGCTCATTGGGGATGTCTTGCAACGCCAGACCAAAATTGGCCGGATTTGCGACGATGTTTTTTACAGCCAGCAGCTTGGGTACGTAGCTGCGTGTTTCATTCGGCAGTTTCAGGCTCGAGTAGTCCACCGGCAATCCGCGCTTGCGATTGCGTTCCTGTGCGCGTTGTACCGCGCCTTCGCCCCAATTGTAGGCGGCCAGAGCCAACTCCCAATCGCCGAACATGTCGTGCAGTTTCTGCAGGTAGTCAAGGGCGCCATTGGTCGCGCTGATGACATCGCGGCGACCGTCATACCACCAGTTTTGCTGCATGCCGAAATTCTTGCCGGTGGAGGGAATGAATTGCCAGATACCGGAAGCGCGGCTGGTTGAGTATGCGCCCGGATTGAAGGCGCTTTCTATCATCGGCAACAGGGCGATTTCGGTGGGCATGCCGCGCCGTTCGACTTCGCATGTGATGTAGTAGAGATAGCGGCGCGCCCGCTCGGTCATGCGCGCGACGTAGTCGGGGCGGTTAGCGTACCATTGCTCATGTTTGGCGATCAAAGGGCTGTTCAGGTCGCGCATGGCGAAACCGACGCGTATGCGCACCCAGAGATCGCTTATGGGCGGATCATTGCTCATCGACAGGATATTGTCTGGAACCAGCTCTAACTCAATATTGCGTGCCGATGAAAGTGATTCGGGCCGGGAAAGTGATTCGGGCTGGAGAGAATCTGTCTGTGGGGTGTTCAGCGCCAGCGTTTCTTCGGCATGGGCCAATGGCATTGTGGCAAGCGCAATAAAGGCAAAGAGTGCAAAAAAAACGAGTCTGATCAGTGGCACAGGCGAGCCCTATAGGCTTGAAGTTGGCGCGATAGTAGCCGAGGTGTTGCGGGCAGGTCAATCGGAATCAGAGGGGTTACTGGCCTCAATAATGCCAATGCGGCGCGCGCTGTGCGCACGATTCCTGAATCGAATTATGTCGTGCGCACAGCGCACGCTACGCTAGCTCAGTCTCCACCGAAATCCAGCTGACTAGCGCACCGCATTTTTCAACTGTTCCAGTATGGCCGGATTTTCCAGCGTCGAAACATCCTGGGTTATTTCCTCGCCCTTGGCGATGGCGCGCAGCAGGCGCCGCATGATTTTTCCGGAACGGGTCTTGGGCAGGTTTTCGCCGAAGCGGATTTCGTCGGGCTTGGCGATCGGGCCGATTTCCTTGCTCACCCAGTTGCGCAGTATTTCGGCGATTTCTTTTGCTTTTGCCGGGTTGTCGGGGCGCACACCTTTCAGCACGACAAACGCTACTACCGCTTCACCCTTGATTTCATGCGGCTTGCCGACCACAGCGGCCTCCGCGACCAGCGGGTTGGCAGCCAGCGCCGATTCGATTTCCATCGTGCCCAGACGGTGGCCTGATACATTCAGCACATCGTCGATCCGCCCCATGATCCAGAAATAGCCGTCTTCATCGCGGTGTGCGGAATCTCCCGCCAAGTAGGAGCCGCGCATTTCCTCGGGGAAATAGCCTTTCCGGTAGCGTTGCGGGTCGCCCCAGATAGTGCGGATCTGCGACGGGAAAGGTCGTTTGATGACCAGGAAACCGCCGTGCTGGTCATGTACTTCGTCGCCTGCCTCGTTGACGATGGTTGCCATGATGCCGGGCAGCGGCAGCGTGCAGGTGCCCGGCTTGAGAGGCATCGCGCCGGGCAGCGGGGCGATCATGTGGCAGCCGGTTTCGGTCTGCCACCAGGTGTCCACAATCGGGCAGCGTGTCTGGCCCACGGTGTTGTAGTACCACATCCACGCTTCCGGATTGATCGGTTCTCCGACCGTGCCGAGCAGGCGCAGGCTGGACAGGTCATATTGTTTTGGCAAATCGCCGCCAAGCTTGATCAGCGAACGGATCGCCGTCGGCGCGGTGTAGAAGATCGTCACCTTGTGATCCTGGATCATTTTCCAGAAACGTCCGGCGTTGGGATAAGTGGGGATGCCCTCGAACACCACCTGTGTGGCACCCATCGCCAGCGGGCCGTAGGCAACGTAGCTGTGGCCGGTGATCCAGCCCACGTCTGCGGTACACCAGAAAATGTCGCTGGCCTTGTAATCGAACACCCACTGCATCGAGACCATTGTGCCAAGCAAATAGCCACCGCTGGAGTGCTGAACACCCTTGGGTTTTCCGGTGGAACCGGAGGTGTAGAGGATGAACAGAGGATGTTCCGCACCGACCCATTCCGGTTCGCAGGCGGCGCTTTGCCCCGCCACCAGGTCGTGCCACCAGATGTCGTGCCGCGCGTTCCACGCGGTTTCGCAGGCGGCGCGCCGGTAGACGATGACGCTGTGCACCATCTCACAATCGCCCATCGCCAGCGCTTCATCCACCGCCGGCTTCAGCGGCATCACCTTGCCGCCGCGCATCTGCGCGTCGGCGGTAATCACCGCACACGCCTGCGCATCGGTGATGCGCTCGTGCAGGCTCTTCGAGGAAAAACCGGCGAACACCACCGAATGGATCGCGCCGATACGTGCACAGGCCTGCATCGCAACCACCGCCTCGATGCTCATCGGCATGTAGACGACGACGCGGTCGCCTTTTTTGATGCCGCGCGACTTCAGGGCGTTGGCGAATTGGCAAACGCGCGCATGCAGGTCGCGGTAATTGATTTTCGTCACCGTGCCGTCGTCGGCCTCGAAAATGATCGCGGTCTTTTCCGGTTGGCTGGTGAGGTGTTTGTCGAGACAGTTGTAGGAAACATTCAACTCGCCATCTTCAAACCACTTGAAGAAGGGGGTATTGCTCTCGTCCAGCACCTTGGTGAAAGGCTTTTTCCATTGCAGAGTTTCGCGCGCCAGCTTGGCCCAAAAGCCCTCGTAGTCCCGCTCCGCCGCGTTGCACAAGGCTTGATAACTTGCCATACCGGAAACATTTGCCTGTCTGACAAATTCATCAGAAGGGCTGAAAACACGGGTTTCATGCAAGATGGATTGAATGTTGGACATGTGATCTCCTGAGTGGTGATTGCAGCCGGGCCTGCGAAGACAAAATTCGGTGCGAAGCGAATGTAAATTTTTTCTCCTCGTGCTGTCAACAATATAGCAAGATATGCCCGTGCATGGAGGGCAAATTCTGCTTTCCTGTATTTTGATGGGGAGTGATTTTACGGTATCATCGCTCCCTATGACAAAGTACATCTTTATTACCGGCGGCGTTGTTTCTTCTCTGGGGAAGGGCATCGCCGCCGCTTCTCTCGCAGCCATCCTCGAATCACGCGGTCTCAAGGTCACGATGCTCAAGCTGGATCCCTACATCAACGTCGATCCGGGCACGATGAGCCCGTTTCAGCACGGTGAAGTATTTGTCACCGAGGACGGCGCGGAAACCGATCTGGATCTGGGGCATTACGAGCGGTTCATTTCCGCCAAGATGCGCAAGGCCAACAACTTCACCACCGGGCAGATTTACGACAGCGTGATCCGCAAGGAGCGGCGCGGCGAATACCTGGGCAAGACGGTGCAGGTGATCCCGCATATCACCAATGAGATACAGGCATTCATCGAACGCGGCGCTGCGGCTTCGCTTGACGGCAAGGCCGATGTGGCGATCGTCGAGATCGGCGGCACGGTCGGCGACATCGAGTCGCTGCCGTTCCTCGAAGCCGCGCGGCAAATGGGCTTGCGCAAGAGCCGCAACCAGGTCGCGTATGTGCACCTGACGCTGGTTCCCTACATCGCCACGGCCGGCGAATTGAAGACCAAGCCGACGCAGCACAGTGTGCAGAAGTTGCGCGAGATCGGTATTTTTCCCACCGCGCTGGTGTGCCGCGCGGACCGGCCGATTCCCGACGACGAGCGCGCCAAGATTTCGCTGTTCGCCAATGTGCGCGAAGAGGGCGTGATCTCGATGTGGGATGTGGACAGTATCTACAAGGTTCCGCAAATGCTTAATCGGCAAGGTCTGGACCGCATTGTCTGCGAAGAGCTGGGATGGGACTTGCCGCCTGCCGATTTGTCAGTATGGGAAAATCTGGTACACGCGCTGGAAAATCCTCAGCATCAGGTCACCATCGGCATGGTCGGCAAATATGTCGATCTGACCGAATCCTACAAGTCGCTGATCGAGGCATTGCGCCATGCCGGGATACATACCGAGACTAAAGTTAATATCGAGTACATCGATTCGGAAGATATCGAGACTTCTGGCACGCAAGGGCTGGCGCATTTCGACGCGATCCTTGTGCCGGGCGGTTTCGGCAAACGCGGCACGGAGGGAAAGATCGCCGCAATCCGTTTTGCGCGCGAAAACAAGATACCGTATCTGGGCATCTGCCTCGGCATGCAGCTCGCGGTGATCGAGTATGCGCGCCATGTTGCGGGCATGGCTGACGCAAACAGCACCGAGTTCAACCTGGAATCCAATCATCCGGTGGTGGCGCTGATCACCGAGTGGCTGGACCGCGATGGCAGGGTGGAGACGCGCAGCAGCGATTCCGATCTGGGCGGCACGATGCGCCTCGGTTCGCAACGCTGTCCGGTCAAACCCGGTACGTTGGCGCAGCGTATTTACGGTGGCGAAGTGAACGAACGGCATCGCCATCGCTATGAGGTAAATAACCATTACGTGCCCGCGCTGGAAAAGGCCGGGCTGGTCATTTCCGCGCGCACCCCTTCCGAAAATTTGCCGGAGATAATGGAGTTGCCGCAAGCCATGCACCCGTGGTTCGTCGGCGTGCAGTTTCACCCCGAATTCACCTCCACGCCGCGCACCGGACATCCCTTGTTCAAGGCCTTTGTCGAAGCGGCTTTGCAGCGCCAAGCAACACATAAAACAGAAACGGTGGCGGCATGAACACGGTGCGCGTAGCGGCGGTGCGGGTAATGCCGCCAGCCGCCGAAGTTGCCATGCGTGGTGTTTCGTATAGCGGCAATGAGGCGACGGCATGAACACGGCAGATGTAGCGTGCGCTATGCGCACGATTCCGGGCGGTGTCGTGCGCACAGCGCACGCTACATTGGCAACAGGAGCGGTGGCAACATGAAGCTATGTAATTTTGATGTCGGTTTGAATCGCCCGCTGTTCCTGATCGCCGGGCCTTGTGTGATCGAATCGCAACAGATGGCTTTGGATACCGCCGGGCAGTTGCAGGAAATCTGTTGCGAACTGGATATCCCGTTCATCTACAAGTCTTCCTACGACAAGGCCAACCGCAGTTCCGGAAAATCATTTCGCGGCTTCGGCCTGGATGCCGGACTAAAAATCCTCGCTGAAGTGAAAGTGCAACTGGGTGTGCCGGTGTTGACCGACGTGCATAGCATCGAGGAAATCGCGCCGGTTGCGGCTGTGGTAGATGTGCTGCAAACGCCCGCGTTTCTTTGCCGCCAGACCGATTTCATCCATGCCGTGGCCAGTGCGGGCAAGCCGGTGAATATCAAAAAGGGGCAATTCCTGTCGCCGTGGGATATGCAGAACGTGGTGCAGAAAGCGCGTGAGGCCAGCGGGCAGGACAACATCATGGTGTGTGAGCGCGGCGCGTCGTTCGGTTACAATAATCTGGTGTCGGACATGCGCTCGCTGGCGGTGATGCGCGGCACCGGTTGCCCGGTGGTGTTCGACGCGACGCATTCGGTGCAACTGCCGGGCGGGCAAGGGACAGCCAGCGGCGGGCAGCGCGAATTCGTGCCGGTGCTGGCGCGCGCCGCGGTGGCGGCGGGGATTTCCGGCCTGTTCATGGAGACGCATCCGAATCCGTCGCAGGCCTTGTCGGACGGGCCGAACGCCTTCCCGCTCAAGCATCTCAAGGCGTTGCTGCAAACGTTGAAGGTGCTGGACGAAGCAGTCAAGCGGCAAGGGTTGATCGAAGAAAAACTTGATTTGAAAAATGTCTGATCACGAAAGGAAAATATTATGAGCGCAATCGTTGATGTAATCGCCCGCGAAATTCTGGATTCGCGCGGCAATCCTACCGTGGAAGCGGATGTATTGCTGGAGTCCGGCGTGATGGGGCGCGCCGCCGTGCCGTCCGGCGCGTCGACCGGCACCAAGGAGGCGGTGGAGTTGCGCGATGACGACAAGCAGCGCTATCTCGGCAAGGGCGTGTTGAAGGCGGTGGAATATGTGAATACCGAAATCGCCGAAGCGATCATCGGGTTGGATGCCGCCGAGCAAGCCTTCATCGACCGCACCATGATCGATCTGGACGGTACGGAAAACAAAGGGCGCCTCGGCGCAAACGCGATCCTGGCGGTGTCGATGGCGGTGGCGCGCGCCGCTGCGGAAGAAAGCGGCCTGCCGTTGTACCGCTACCTCGGCGGCGCGGCGCGCATGGAGATGCCGGTGCCGATGATGAACGTCATCAACGGCGGCGCGCATGCCACCGGCGGTGCGGATATGCAGGAATTCATGATTGTGCCGGTTGGCGCGCAGAATTTCCGCGAGGCGCTGCGTTGCGGCGCGGAAGTGTTCCACAACCTGAAGAAGGTGCTGCATCATCGCGGTCTGCCCACCACCGTTGGCGACGAGGGCGGTTTCGCGCCTGCGCTCGGCTCCAACGAAGGCGCGTTGAAAGTCATCGTGGAGGCCATCGAGGCCGCCGGCTATGTACCCGGTGCGGATGTGGCGATTGCGATGGATCCTGCCGCTTCCGAATTTTACAAGGATGGAAAGTATCACTTGAAAGCGGACGGGCTGGTCTTGAATTCCGCACAGATGGTCGATCTGTATGCGACCTGGGTGGACAAGTACCCGATTATTTCTATCGAAGACGGCATGAGCGAACTCGACTGGGACGGCTGGAAAATGCTGACCGACCGCCTCGGCAAAAATATTCAGTTGGTGGGTGACGACATCTTTGTGACCAATACCAAAATCCTGCGCGAAGGCATCAAGCGCGGTATCGCCAACTCCATCCTGATTAAGGTGAACCAGATCGGCACCCTTACCGAAACATTTGCCGCCATCGAGATGGCCAAACGCGCCGGTTATACCGCAGTGATCTCGCACCGCTCCGGCGAAACCGAGGATTCCTTCATTGCCGACCTCGCGGTGGCCACCAACGCGATGCAAATCAAGACCGGCTCGCTGTCGCGCTCCGACCGCATGGCAAAATACAACCAGCTGCTGCGCATCGAAGAAGACCTCGGCGATAGCGCGTCTTACCCCGGGCGTGACGCGTATTACCAGCTGGGCTAATGCGTCGTGCAGTCACACTGATACTGGTTGTCCTGCTGCTGCTGTTGCAGTATCCGTTGTGGCTGGGTAAGGGCGGCTGGTTAAAGGTGTGGGATATGAATCGTCAGGTTGAGTCGCAGCAATTGGCTAATCAGCAGACACGGGCACGCAACGCCTTACTGGATGCTGAAGTGCGCGACCTCAAGCAAGGCACCGAAGCTGTCGAGGAACGCGTGCGTAGCGAGCTGGGCATGATCAGGCGCGATGAAGTGTTCTTCCAGATAATCGAAAGTCAGTCGCCAGAAGCAGCTTCGGCAGTGGCCGCTACCAAGCCTGTAACGCCCGTTAAGCGCTGATCCCTGCCAGCGTGGCATTCATGCCCATTTCCTCTCCCCAGCAGATTCTCCGTGACGTATTTGGTTATGCGGACTTTCGCGGCGCGCAGCAATCCATCGTCGAACACGTCACGGCGGGAGGCGATGCGCTGGTGCTGATGCCCACCGGCGGCGGAAAATCGCTGTGCTACCAGATACCCGCTTTGTTGCGCGATGGCGTCGGTATCGTGGTGTCGCCGCTGATCGCGCTGATGCAGGATCAGGTCGATGCTCTCAAACAGCTCGGCGTGCAGGCCGCCTTCCTTAATTCCAGCCTGGATGCTGAAGCTGCGCGCGAAGTGTCGCAGCAATTGCAGCGCGGCGAGTTGAAGCTGCTGTATGTCGCCCCTGAGCGCCTGATGACGGATAGCTTCTTGAATCTCTTGGAGCGCTTGAACACCCAAACTTCCTTCCCCATCCAAGGGGAGGGCAGGGGAGGGGGCGGAAAAGTTAACACATCCGCCATCGCTCTCTTTGCCATCGACGAAGCCCACTGCGTCTCGCAATGGGGACACGACTTCCGTCCCGAGTACCGCGCGCTGACCGTGTTGCACGAACGTTTCCCCAATGTGCCGCGTATCGCGTTGACGGCCACGGCAGATGCGCCTACGCGGCGCGAGATCGTCGAGCGGCTGGCGCTGGAACATGCAGAGCAGTTCGTCTCCAGCTTCGACCGCCCCAACATTCGCTATCGTGTCATGCAGAAGAACAATGCGCGGCAGCAGTTGCAGGCCTTTCTCGAAACCGAACATCCCAACAACACGGGCATCGTGTATTGCTTGTCGCGCAAGAAGGTCGATGAGACCGCCGCGTGGCTCAATGAGCAGGGGTGGGATGCATTGCCCTATCACGCGGGGCTGGACTCTGCCACGCGCAACACCAATCAGAAAAGATTTTTGCGCGAGGAGGGTGTCATCATGGTTGCCACCGTCGCATTCGGCATGGGCATCGACAAACCCAACGTGCGCTTTGTCGCGCATCTCGATCTGCCCAAGAGCATGGAAGGCTACTATCAAGAAACCGGACGTGCCGGACGCGACGGTCTGCCCGCTAATGCGTGGATGGCCTACGGCTTGGGGGATGTCGTGTCGATGCGCCAGATGCTGATGTCCGGCGATGCCCCCGAAGAGCGCAAGCGTGTCGAACTGAAAAAACTTGACGCGCTGCTCGGCTTCTGCGAATCCACCGCCTGTCGCCATCAAACCATGCTGCGCTATTTTGGCGAAGAACACCCTGGAGATTGCAAAGAATGCGACAACTGCCTTTCACCCGTGGACACATGGGATGCGACCCAAGCCGCTCGGATGGCGCTGTCTTGTGTATACCGGACCGGGCAACGCTTTGGCGTCGCCCATCTAATCGATGTCCTGCTGGGCAAAGCCACCGCAAAAGTCGAACAATTTTGTCACCAGCAACTTTCTACCTTTGGCATCGGCAAGGAATTAGCGCAAGCGCAATGGAGCAGCGTTTATCGTCAACTCGTGGCGGGCGGACTGCTGGAATCGGATATTGAAGCCTACGGTGGGCTGAAACTTACCGAAGCCGCACGTTCGGTACTGCGCGGCGAACAAGCAATATGGCTGCGTCGCGATGCCGATCCCGTCAAACGCAAAACCCAACGCGCCGAACGTAACGCCAAGGCGCGCGAACCTTTTGCCGGTGCGAATGACGATCTATTGTGGCTCGCCCTTAAAGCAAAACGCCTGGAACTCGCCCGTGAGCAAGGCGTGCCGCCATACATTATCTTTCACGACAGCACGCTGCTGGAAATTTTAAAACGACGCCCCAGCAGCGTTGATGAATTGGGGCTGGTCAGCGGTGTTGGGCAGGCTAAACTCGCACGGTATGGTGATGCATTTATGCAAGTAGTGAAGGATTTGGCGAGTGGGGTTGGGAGCTGATGTTTCATCTCGAACCAAGCCACACCAGGTTGCAGTTCGATGGTCTTGGTAGCCTGCCGTCGTAGCTGTTTGATACAAGCCCTGGGTTCATCAAAGCAGCCAACAGAGCGGGATGATCTATCACTTGTCTCGGACAAAGTCATTACCGAAATTTCCGCACGGTCGGTGCGGTTGGTACTTGCCGATTGTAGTTGCAACTGCTGCGCAGTGGCGCACGGGCCAATCAAGCGTAACGCAAATTGTGCGATGTGTGCCATCAGCAACAAGGCTTGCAGGCATCTGACAACCCTTAACACGAGCTGCACTTCGCAAATTCCTCCCGGCTGTTGCGTGGGCAACGGAGCTTCCCTGAGAATTTAGCCATATAAAATATTTGGATATTCTGGCATATTTTATAGATGCATAATTTAGTGCCTTTATAGAATATAGATAAAGAACAATAAGATACCAGCCGCTTCTTCCGTCGCATTTGCCGTCCTGTCAGGCAAACACTGACAGCAAAATTTCTCAGCCCCTTACGCCAGAATCAGACAAACACCGATACCCTCACCCCCGTACAAGGGAACATAATTTTCTCGCGGGTTCTGCAAACGAAAGCAGGAGTGAGTGTATCCGTACGTTTTTCCACATGTTAAAGGAAGCGTTATGAGCCAGAACCTTACCCAACCTGAGGAGATCGACCGCATTCTGCTAGAAATGCTGGGGCAGGATAATAAAGAGGATGCGACAGGTTGTTCATCAGATTTTATTAGTGCTGCATCGGCTAATGTAAAACCCGAATTTAACCGTAACTGCAATCAACCAGGAGAACCATCATGAGACTCGAAGAAATACGAACTATTGCCAAGTCGCACGGCATCAAGCCCAATAAACTTTCAAAAACCGAGTTGATTAAATCTATCCAGACTGATGAGGGTAGCTTTGATTGTTTTGCCACAGCCTATGACGGCGTTTGCGATCAATTTGACTGCTGTTGGCGCGAGGATTGTTTTGAAGCTGCCCAACAAGGAGAGCCATCGTGAACCTGATTAAATGGGATCCGTTCCGGGAGTTGGAGGACGTTTCTGACCGCTTGAATCGTATCTTCGGGCAATCTCCGGCACGCACCGGATCAGGCCATGAAATGATGGCTATGGCGGACTGGGCGCCTTCCGTCGACATCAGCGAGACAGATGCCGCGTACCTGATTAAGGGTGAAATTCCCGGGGTAAAAAAAGAGGATGTCAAGGTCACCATTCAGGACGGCATGCTCACGATTCAGGGCGAACGCAAGCAGGAGAAGGAAGAGAAGGGTAAAAAACTTCATCGTGTTGAGTGCTCATATGGCAGCTTCGTGCGCAGTTTCCGGGTGCCGGATGATGCAAACGAAAACAAGGTAAAGGCTGAGTTCAAGGACGGCATGATCAATATCACGCTACCCAAGTCCGAAAAGGCCAAGACCAAGGCAATCAATGTTTCTGTTTCGTAAATGAACCGCAGGGTTTTTCCTGTTTTATTAGCAAGGAGTTAGTCAGATGGCAACCGGTATAGTTAAATGGTTTAACGACGCAAAGGGTTTTGGTTTTATTTCTCCCGATGATGGCAGCGAAGATTTGTTCGCGCACTTTTCCGCAATCAATATGAGCGGTTTCAAGTCACTCAAGGAAGGGCAAAAGGTTAGCTTTGAAGTGACACAAGGCCCCAAGGGCAAGCAAGCCTCCAACGTCCAGTATTCCTGATTGGTTACCGGGCAGGAATGAAATAAAGCTTGCCGGCATTTTTTGGCGTTTCACGCAGCACTATTACCAACCTTACCAAGGAGAAAAATCATGAACGGAATCACTCGGTTTAATCCACTCGGTAGCGAACTCACACGCCTCGACCCACTTTGGGATATTGACGATATGTTCAACAAATTCATGATGCGCCCGTTCTCGCTTTCTCGCGAAAGAGTGGAGATCGAACCGCAGATCAGAATGGATGTGAAGGAGGCGGATGGAAAGTATCTGGTTAACGCGGAAATCCCCGGCGTGAACAAGGATGACATCCATGTGACCGTCGACGGCAACCGGGTTTCCATCAGCGCCGAAGTCAAACAGGAGAAGGAAACAAAAGACGGCGAGCGGGTGATTCGTTCCGAGCGCAGTTACGGCATGGCCTCGCGCAGCTTCACCCTTGCGGACGAAGTTGACCAGGATCAGGTTCAGGCCAAATACAACAACGGGGTGCTCGAACTCACGTTGCCCAAGAAGCCCGGATCAATGCGCAAGGAAATCTCCATTTCATGAAACAGTGCACCGCCGGTCACGCATCTGCTTCAATGGTCTGTCCAACGGCTTGAAAGGAGCTATCCATGAAAAAAATTTGCCTTGAAATGCCTATTGTCACAAGGTGCATGGTAAGCGAGTGCGTCTATAACGCCAGCAGTAGTTGCCATGCCCGCGCCATTACCATCGGCGACTCCCTCCAACCTGGCTGTGACACCTTTATGGCGGGATCGCGTCATGCCAAGTCGGTCAACCAGACGGCAGGTATCGGCGCCTGCAAGACCGCCGGCTGCAAGTTTAACAATGACCTCGAGTGCATGGCGGAAAGTATTCAGGTCGGGATGGTCAAAAACAAAGTTAACTGCATGACCTTCGACTTATGCTGAGCCTTTCTCGACAGGTCTGTATGGTGGGTATCGCCTGCCCGCCATCAGTTGCTGTGTACAAGACTTGCGTGAACATTGCAGTGTTGCGGTCTGCTTGCGGAGAATGGCTCTATTATTCCCACGCCTTGCACTGCGTACCGCAGGCAAGCGGTGCGAGGTATGGAGCATGCTGAAATAGGCTCTAAATTAGGTTGATGCACCAAGTCAATCCTATGCGGGATCGGTAAAAACCGTTACAGAAATGGAGGAAACGATGACTGCATTTTTCGGAATTGAGGAACGCGATGCGCAAGGCTTTCTGGACAAGAGCATTGTATGTTACCCGCACTTGCCAGATGGCAAATCGGATTTACATAGTATCGTTTCCGCCATCAAGAACGAAGACGTCGTTTTCATCAAACACTGCACGTCGCAATCCAGTCTGTACATAAAAGCTGTGGGCATTGTGTTGTCCGATTATCCGGCTGAAAGCAATCCGGGCATTTGCCTGCCTGTCGAATGGGTGTGGCAGGGCGAAAAAACTCTGGAAAACCTCGACGAAGTATTGTCATTATGTGGCAACGCACTCTACGAAGAGCACAACATTATGGTGCAACGGGAAATCACCAGTTTGCTGCCAGAGAAATACCAGTTGCCGCAGGAGTGGTAAAACAAAAACGCCAAACTGCCCAGCCTAAAGAACTGGCTGGCATTATGGACAGGAGAGTCCCATGTCGGCAAAACAGGTTTTGTTCAAGGATGCCGCCCGCGCCAGGATCATTGACGGTGTGAATGTTCTGGCGGATGCGGTCAAGGTGACGCTCGGCCCGCGCGGCCGCAATGTGATTCTGAATCGCAGCTATGGGCCACCGCTGGTAGCCAATTCCGGGGTCGTTGTCGCGAAGGAGATCGAACTCAAGAGCCGGTTCGAGAACATGGGCGCGCAGATGGTCAGGGAGGTTGCCAGCAAAACCTCCAATGTGGCGGGTGATGGCACAACTACCGCCACGGTGCTGGCGCAGGCGATCGTGCGCGAGGGCATGAAGTACGTTGCGGCCGGGATGAACCCGATGGACTTGAAACGCGGCATCGACAAGGCGGTTGCCGCGACCGTTGACGAACTGCGCAAGATTTCCCGGCCATGCACGACCAACAAGGAAATATCCCAAGTCGGCGCGATCTCTGCCAACGCCGATAGCGCCGTCGGCGACATCATTGCGCAGGCGATGGAGAAGGTCGGCAAGGAAGGTGCGATCACGATCGAAGATGGCAAAAGCCTGCAAAACGAGCTGGAAATTGTCGAAGGAATGCAGTTCGACCGCGGCTATCTGTCGCCTTACTTCATCAACAATCCCGACCGGCAGGTCGTCGCGCTGGATGAGCCTTACATCCTGCTGCATGACAAGAAGATCAGCAACATTCACCATTTGCTGCCGCTGCTGGAACAGATCACCAAGGCCGGACGGCCACTCGTCATTATCGCCGAGGATATCGAGGGCGAGGCGCTGGCGACACTGGTGATTAACAACATCAGCGGCATCTTGAAGACCGTGGCCGTCAAGACTCCGGGTTTTGGCGAGCGCCGCCGCGCCATATTGGATGACATCGCCATCCTTACCGGCGGCGAGGTGATTGCCGATGAGTTCGGTCTTACGCTGGAGAAGATTACGTTGAGAAACCTCGGCCAAGCCAAGCGCGTGGAAGTGGGCAAGGACGAGACTACGCTGATCGACGGCGCAGGGGATCGGGAAATAATTCAGAACCGCATCAGGCTAATCCGCAAACAGGCCGATGAGGCGACCAGCAAATATGACAAGGAGAAATTGCAGGAGCGCGTCGCCAAGCTGTCCGGCGGTGTCGCGGTAATCAGGGTCGGCGCTGTCACCGAAACCGGTATGAAAGAGAAGAAAACCCGCATTGAAGACGCGCTGCATGCGACCCGTGCGGCAGTTGAAGAGGGCATCCTGCCCGGCGGTGGAGTGGCGTTGCTGCGTGCCAGGGCGGCAATGGTCGCGCTGCACGGTGACAACAGCGAGCAGGAGGCCGGTATCCAGATCTTGCTGCGCGCATTGGAAGAGCCGCTGCGCCAAATCGTCGCCAATGCCGGCGGCGAACCGTCGGTGGTGCTGAACAAGGTTCTGGAGGGCGGGGGCAGCTTCGGTTACAACGCAGCCACCGAAGCGTACGGCGACCTGCTCGAAATGGGTATTCTCGATCCGGCCAAGGTGACGCGCTGCGCGTTGCAGAATGCCGCTTCGATAGCCAGCCTGATACTTACCACAGACGCTATGGTGGCTGAGCTACCTAAGGATATGGAGAAGCCTGATGTGATGGGTGAGATGGAAATGTAGCGGGGGCGGCGGTGAAATTTGAGTAATAAATTCAGGCAGCCATGTAATCAAACAAAGGAGACTTTATCATGAGCCACACAACTTTTTCCGGCGGTTTCCGCCAAATCCAGCGTCATGACGGCATCTTTCAGGAGCATGTGCATGATGCCTACAAAGAAAAGGGCAAGCCGCAGGAGCCGGCATTCTGTTCGCAATGCGGTGCAGTCTTTCATGCCGGGCATTGGCAGTGGCGCAAAGCTCCAGAAGGCGCAAATCCGCTAGTCTGTCCTGCCTGCCATCGTATCCACGATCATTATCCCGCCGGTTTCCTTACCCTGAAGGGGGAGTTCTTCCAATCTCACCGCGACGAAATTATGCATCTGGTGCGCAACCATGAACAACGCGAACGGACAGAACACCCGCTCCAGCGCATCATGGCAGTGGAAGAAAAAGATGGTGCAACACTGGTGACCACCACTGATATCCATCTTGCCCGCGGCATCGGTGACGCGTTGCATCATGCCTATCAGGGTGAGTTGGAGTTTCACTACAATCCTGAACAAAACCTGTTGCGCGTGAGTTGGGCACACTAACGGACATGGCAAATATGCCGCTTTTTATGGTAAAGCCCGCCATGCCTGCTTCCCTCTCCCCAACCCTCCGGTTGAAACAACTAGCCATTCGACCAGGCTGCAAACGATCGCAGTCAAATCTCTGGTTATCCCGCAAGCGTGCGAGGGGGCAATCGAATCGCTTCGCGATGTTCACGTTAGCGGAGGATAAGCGATGCGCCCGATGAGCATGCCTGCACTGGCAATTTCCCTGACGATGATTGTGTTGACATTCGTCAGTTGCGATAAACAGTCAACTGTATTGCCAACGACTGCCAATGCCGCTATCAGTTCCGTCAGCAGCGCCGTAGCGGTATCTGTCGCATTGCCAAATTTCACTGCGCTGGTAAAGAAGGAAGGCCCTGCAGTAATCAATATCAGCACCACCAAAAAGGTTCGCGAGATGCTTTCATTTCCGACCGTCCCCGGACTTACCCCGGACGACCCTTTCAACGAATTCTTCCGCCGGTTCGCGCCTGGCGACGAGTCTCCGCGTGATTTTCGCACCAAATCGCTCGGCTCCGGTTTTATTGTCAGCTCTGACGGCTATGTTCTCACCAATGCCCACGTTGTCGAAGACGCGGACGAGGTAACGGTGCGATTGACAGACCAGCGCGAATTCATGGCGAAAGTAATCGGCACGGATAAACGCAGCGATATTGCGCTGCTTAAGATTCCCGCCAAGGATCTTCCGGTGGTCAACATTGGCGATTCATCAAAACTCGAAGTGGGGGAATGGGTCGCTGCAATCGGTTCGCCGTTCGGCTTCACCAACTCGGTTTCTCAGGGCATCGTGAGCGCCAAGGGGCGCAGCCTTCCGGGCGAGGATATTGTTCCGTTCATTCAGACCGATGTTCCGATCAATCCGGGTAATTCCGGCGGTCCACTATTCAACATGAATGGCGAAGTGGTTGGTGTCAACTCCCAGATCTATAGCCGTAGCGGCGGGTACATGGGCTTGTCTTTCGCAATTCCGATCGATCTCGCAATGAAGGTGAAGGGCGAGTTGTTGAAACATGGCAAGGTCAGGCGCGGCAGGCTTGGTATCACCGTCCAGAGCGTGGGAGCAGAGCATGCCAAATCATTCGAACTGTCGAAGGCCAGCGGTGCGTTGATTACTTCGGTGGAGAAGGGTGGCCCGGCGGATCTGGCCGGCATTGAGATCGGTGACATCGTCCTGAAGTTCAACGGCAAGGATATAGCCAGTACAGATGAACTGGTGCGCGAAGTTTCTGATGCCGCGCCAGGATCAAGTGCAAAACTTCAGGTGTGGCGTCACGGTGCCTCCAAGGAAGTGGCGGCCAGGCTGAGCGAAGCGGAAAGCGAGCGCGCGGCGCAGAAGCATGAGCCACGGAACAAGGCGTCCGAGTCGGGCCATCTTGGCCTCGCTGTGCGTGAACTTACACACGATGAGCAGCGTGCGTTGCATACAGACGGGTTTCTGGTGGTCGAGGAGGTTACGGGCGTGGCGGCGGAATCTGGTATTCAGACGGGGGATATCATCATTGCCATCAACAGCCAGCGCATCTCCAGCATCAGGCAGCTTCGTGCAGAGTTGGTCAAAGTCGGCAAGCATGCCGCCGTGCTGGTACAGCGCGAGGGCAATATGATTTTTATCCCGCTGAAGTTTCCGGATGAGTGAGTTGGCATTCCTGCCAGTACGTAAGGATGTATGTTTAATATTCTAAGGGGGCATCATGAAAACATCAAAACTGATTCCTGGCATGCTTGGTGCCATTGCGCTTGTAATCTTCTACAGCGCGGCTATTGCCGAGAGTTTTCCGGAAAAAACCGGCTATCTGATCGACAGCCGTGGCAATGTCGTCAAAAACTCCTACGGAGAATGCTGGCGTACCGGCTATTGGACTTCGGCAATGGCCATCGAGGAATGTGACCCCGATTTGGTGAAAAAGGAAACTCCCAAAGAAGCTGTACCATTATTGCCCGCACCCGCTCCCGTTGTATCAAGTGAAACAACGCCAGCCACTGTTCAAGAGAAACCCGCAGTGGTAGCGGACGCTCCGGAGAAATCGGCAGTAGAAGCCTACTTTAATGCGGAGACGTTGTTCGACTTCGACAAAGCCGTGGTCAAACCTGAAGGCCGGAATATTCTGGACGAAAAAATTGTCACCAGCGTAAAAGTGCATCCGGAAGTGGATCTGCTGATAATCACAGGGCATGCAGACCGCATCGGCACTGAAAAATATAACCAGGATTTGTCAACGCGTCGCGCCAACGCGGTCAAGGCCTATCTGGTAAAACAGGGCATTGCCGCTGAACGCATGACGGCGTCAGGCAAAGGTGAATCAGAGCCAAATCCGGATGCCAATACCAGGCAGGCCTGTAAAGGCGCGAGAGGCAATAAGCTCATTGCGTGCTTACAACCTGACCGTCGTGTCACCGTTGAGTCACAAAGACATGTGCCTGCCAAATAGAAATATTGAGTTGTCTCCAGCAGTGCCTTTATCGGCAGGAGCATGACATGGACGGATCAAAACAACTGGTTTTTGCGCTGTGCTTGTTCTGCGGCATGCATGATTTGGCGCTCGCCCAGCCAAAACTTGAAGAACCACGGGGCAAGCTGCTTTACGAGACACACTGCAGCGCATGCCACACCTTGAAAATTCATTGGCGCGAGCGGAAACAGGCGACAGACTGGAACAGCCTTAAAGTCCAGGTGCGCCGCTGGCAAGCCAGCATCGGGCTGAGTTGGACCGATGAGGAAATAACGGATGCCGCAGATTATTTGAACGTAATCCATTACGGTTTTCCAATCACTGACGAGAAAGGATTGTCGCAGGAAAAAAGACCCATTCAGGTATTGCGCCAGTATTTCGATTGAAACCCGCGATATTTAACAAAATAAAAAGGAATTTCTCATGCCCATCAGTGAGATTTGTAACCGCGAAGTCATCGTTGTGCAGCGCGATGACACCACCCTGGAAGCGGCCAGGCTCATGCGCCAGCACCACATCGGCGATGTGTTGGTGGTCGATGATCGCGACGGTGTGCGGGTTCCGGTCGGCATCGTCACCGATCGCGATCTCGTGGTGGAAATCATGGCACCGGAACTCGATCAGACGGTCATCACGGTAGGCGACATCATGGCGTCAGGGCTTGTCACGGTAAAGGAAAATATCGGTCTGTTCGAGGCTATCCAGCATATGCGCGCCAAAGGAGTACGGCGCTTGCCGGTGGTGGATGAAAACGGCGGGCTGGTTGGCATTCTTACCCTGGATGACCTGCTGAAATTACTGGCGGAAGAATTACTGGCGCTCTCCAAGCTGGTGGCGCACGAGCAGAAAAAAGAAACTATGAGCCGCCGTTAATACGGTTCGCGTTCCAAGGAGAAATTTATGCAGCTCCCATTGCAAATTACCATCCGTGATGTTGACCATTCGGAGGCGCTGGCAACGCACATTCGCGACAAGGCGAAAAAGCTCGATGAATTCTTCGATCACATCATGTCCTGCCGGATAGTGGTCGAGGTGCCGCACAAGCGCCACCATCAGGGCAAGCAATTCAATGTGCGCATCGACATCGGTGTGCCGGGCAGCGAGATTGTGGTCAATCGCGACCATGCCGAAGATGTTTATGTGGCCTTGCACGATGCCTTTGATGCGGCCAAACGCCAGCTTGAGAACTACGCTCGCAAGCTTCACGGTAACGTAAAGGCGCACAAACCAAAGCGCCCGAGTGCAAGTGATGACATAGCTGCCGGGTGATTAAGGCGCAATGAAGCGCGTTCGGCACATCGTTTTGACCACAAACCTTAAGGAGCGTGACCATGCTGGACTCATTGAAACAGGCAGGAAAAAATATCGGGCGCGAACTCGGCCGCACATGGGAAAACCTGTCGGAAGGCTGGCGCGAATTGCTCAGCCGCAGCAGCGACGCGCTCACTCATTTTTCCCGCAACAGCAAGCATGAGGTTCAGCAGGAGAGCGGCTCTCTCGCCACATTTCCGCGCTGGAGCTTGCTGGCCGGAGAGGTGGAGGAGACGGACAAGGAGATCGTGGTGCGCGTGGAAGTGCCCGGCATGGAGAAGGAAGACTGCCGCATCACCATCGAGGACAACTTGCTCTATCTGAGCGGGGAAAAACGCTTTGAGCGCGAAACCGGCGACAGCACCTACCATGTCATGGAGCGCGCCTATGGCGCATTTCAGCGTACCATCCCATTGCCGCGCAATGTCGATGCGGGCAAGGCGGAGGCGAGTTACAAAAACGGGGTGTTGAGCATCCGCCTGCCCAAGGTAGCCGGTGAAAGCGGCAAGACTATTCCTGTGTCATGAAGCATGAAAACAATATCGCGGCGCACTCGTTTGATATGGGCTGCTGTTATGGGGATTGCCCTCGCTTGCATTTCATTTGGCGCAGCAAAAACCGGTTTGCTAACGGGTGAAAAGGAGAAAATCGTTATGGCCCTGATCATCACGTCGTCATCATTTATCCATAAGGGCGTGATTCCCCCGCGCCATACCTGCGATGGTGCGAATGTTTCCCCTCCGCTTGCCTGGAGTGGTGTGCCGGCTGGAGCGAAAAGCCTGGCTCTGATCGCCGATGACCCGGATGCGCCCGATCCGGCTGCGCCCAAAATGACCTGGGTTCACTGGGTGCTATACAACATTCCTTCCAATGCAAACGGTTTGGCGGAAGGTGTTGCAGTGAAAGACCTGCCTTCCGGAACACTGCATGGGGTTAACGACTGGAAGCGTGCCGGCTACGGCGGACCCTGCCCGCCGGTTGGCAAACACCGCTATTTTTTCAAACTTTATGCGCTGGATAGCGTGCTGCCGGATCTGAAATACCCGGCCAAGGCCACTCTGGAAAAGGCGATGCAAGGCCACGTGCTTGCCCAATCCGATCTGATTGGATTGTACCAACGGCAATGACTGCACTAATAACGGCATTGTTATCCTTATGCGCGCCCGCATTAATAACACCAATAATTATCTCACGTTGAAGATAAAATAATTTTTCGCTTAAATTCGACCAAAAGCGGATGCGACACTTCTTGATGGCTGGCTCAATGATGAAATCATGAAACGCCGCTTCGCTTCGGGCGCACTCCTCTTTTTCTGTTTTGCTTTTCCGTCGCAGGGCGGTGGGTTCGATGCGGAGCGCCACAGAATGGTGGAGGAAGTGTTGGCCGACACCGCTGCCACATCTTCATACAGTGGCAGTTCCGCGTTCAGCCATGATGTCATCGCGGCGATGAAAAAAGTGGAGCGCCATCATTTCGTGCCGTCTGAGCTGACCGCTGTTGCCTATCACAATCGCCCCCTTCCCATCGGCTACGGGCAGACGATTTCGCAGCCTTTCATCGTGGCGCTGATGACCGATTTGATGCGGGTCAAGGCGGGCGACAGGGTGCTTGAAATCGGCACCGGCTCCGGCTATCAGGCGGCAATTCTGGCGGAAATAGCCGGGTCGGTTTACAGCATCGAAATCATCGAGCCGCTGGGAAAACAGGCGGGCGAGCGGCTGAAATCTCTCGGTTATCGCAATGTGCAAACGCGGGTGGGCGACGGTTACTACGGTTGGCCGGAAGCCGCGCCGTTCGACGCGATCATCGTGACGGCTGCCGCAAGCCATGTGCCTCCTCCTCTGCTCCAGCAGCTAAAACCGGGTGGCCGCATGGTGATTCCACTCGGCACGCAATTCATGACCCAGTATTTGATGCTGGTGGAAAAACAGCAGGACGGCTCGGTGACCAGCCGCCAGATATTGCCGGTGCGTTTTGTTCCGCTTACCGGCGGTCATTAACGTGAACCGCCCGCCGCTCATTGCCATCGGGCTGCTCGCTGCCTGCGTGCTGGCGTACGAGGTGCTGCTGACGCGCCTGTTCAGCATCGTGTTGTGGCATCACTTCGCCTACATGATTATCAGCGCGGCGATGTTGGGCTACGGGGCGAGCGGCACGCTGCTGACCCTGCTGAAAGAAAAAGTCGCCGCGCACTTCGGCGTGGTGTACGTCATGGCCGCAACGGCATTGGCTTTGCTGATGCCAGCGGCGTTCCTGTTAGCGCAACAGATTCCCTTCAACCCGCTCGAACTGCTGTGGGACAAGACCCAGCTTGCCAAACTGCTCGCCGTATATCTGCTGATGATGTTGCCGTTCTTTTGCGGCGGGCTGGGTATCGGCCTCGTCATGTCGCATTTCGGCAAGCAGGCATCGCGTATCTATGCCTGCGACATTTTCGGAGCGGGAGTGGGCAGCCTGGGCGTCATCGGCGTGCTGTTTTTCATCCAACCGCCACAGGCACTAACTGCCCTTACAGCATTGGCCTTGCTGGCTACTGCGGCCGCCGTCGCTGAACTGAAGATGCGGCCGAAATGGCTGATGGAATTATTCATCGGGCTGGCTGTGCTGGCGGCAGTCTTGCTACCCGGCATACGGGCGCATCCATCCGCTTACAAGGATTTGAGCCAGGCCATGAACATTGCCGGGGCGCGGGCGGTCGAGGAACGCAGCAGCCCATTGGGGCAGATCACGGTAGTAGAGAATACCCGCGTGCCATTGCGCCATGCACCGGGGATGAGCCTTAACGCCACGAGCGAGCCGCCGCCCCAGTTGGGCGTGTTCGTGGATGGTGACGGGCCGTCGGCGCTGACAAGATTCGATGGCGATCTCACGCAGCTGGCTTATCTCGACCAGCTCACTTCGGCGCTACCCTATCATCTGCTCGAACGGCCCCATGTGCTGGTATTGGGTGCCGGTGCGGGCAGCGATGTGTTGCAGGCGCTATACCACGGCAGCGTCGCGGTCGATGCGGTGGAACTAGATCACAACATTGCCAATCTGGTCAGCCAGCGTTTTAGTGGCTATGCCGGTAACCTTTACGCCCTGCCAAACGTGCGCGTGTATGAGGCGGAGGCGCGCGGTTTCGTCAATACCAGCCACGAGCGCTATGACCTGGTCCAGGTGGCGCTGCTGGATTCATTTGGCACCGCTTCGGCGGGTCTGTATGGCCTGAGCGAAAATTATCTGTATACGGTGGAGGCGCTTCAGGCCTACCTGAACCGCCTCGCGCCGGGCGGCATGCTGGCCGTCACCCGCTGGCTCACGCTGCCGCCGCGCGATGCGCTGAAATTGTTTGCCACGGCGGTGACTGCGCTGGAGCGGGATGGCGTGGTCAACCCTGCCGCACGGCTGGTAATGATACGGGGCTGGAAGACCGTCACGCTGCTGGTGAAGAATAGCGATTTTGACGTGCGGGAAGTCGCGTCGATCAAGGAGTTTTGCCGCGCGCGTTCTTTCGATCCGGCTTATTTTCCGGGGATGCGCGCCGAGGAGGCGAACCGTTACAACATTCTGTTGCAGCCTTACTTTTTCGAGGGAGCTGTTGCGCTGCTGAGTCCGCAGCGGCAAGGTTTTATAGACCAGTACAAATTCTATATCGAACCGGCGACCGATGACCGGCCACATTTTTTCCGCTTCTTCAAATGGAATTCAGCCGCGGAACTATTCGCGCTGCGCGAACAGGGCGGCATGCCGTTGCTCGACTGGAGTTACCCGTTGCTGGTGGCAACCCTGGTGCAGGCGATTGCGGCAAGCATTCTGCTGATCCTCGCACCGCTGGCGCTGTCGCGCTGTCGGCGCACATTGCCCAGCGCGCCGGTGGCGCTGTATTTTCTCGCCATCGGCTTGGCCTTCATGTTTATGGAAATCGCTTTTATCCAGAAATTCGTGCTGTTTCTTGCACACCCTCTGTACGCCGTTGCGGTCGTGCTGTGCGCATTCCTGGTGTTCGCCGCCGCAGGAAGCTGGATGGCCGGGCGCTGGCAGGCGGAGAACAAAGTCGCCTTGGCGGTGATCGCGATGGGCGCCTTGGCGTTGCTCTATCTCGCCATTCTGCCCAGCCTGTTTCGGGCGCTGATCCATTTGCCCGATGCAGAAAAAATAATTATTTCCGTGGCGCTGATTGCGCCGTTGGCGATATGCATGGGAGTACCATTTTCCACAGGTCTGATGCGGCTGGCAGGCGCGTCAGAGGAAGCTGTTCCCTGGGCATGGGCGCTCAACGGTTTCGCTTCGGTGGTGGGTGCCGTCCTCGCCACACTGCTGGCTATCCATCTGGGTTTCGCCGCGGTGATCCTGCTGGCTATTCTGATTTACGGCATGGCTTGTGCCGCCTTGAGGGGATTCGCATAATGAATTTTGGTGAGCTATTCACGGGAGTGGGTGGCGTTGCATGACTGCTTCAGCATTTTATCCGGAGCTGACTGTTTGCTTCACTGATTCCAGGCGCCATTCCCCAATCTTGCAGGGCAATATCGGTTACAGTAATACCTGTGCAGGCTGTTGCGGGTAGTTCGAACATGGCTCAACTCGAAATCAGGAATGTCACGCGCCGTTTCGGTGATTTTGTCGCAGTGGACAACATCAGCCTGAATATCGAAGCGGGCGAGTTTTTTACCCTGCTCGGCCCGTCCGGCTGCGGCAAGACCACCATCCTGCGCATGATCGCGGGTTTCGATTTGCCCGATGCCGGGCAGATTCTGCTCGACGGCAAAGACCTCGCCGACACGCCGCCGGAACAGCGTCCGGTGCGCACCGTGTTCCAGAGCTACGCGCTGTTCCCGCATATGACCGTGGCGCAGAATATCGCCTTCCCTCTTGTGATGGCGCGTCTCCCGCAAAACGAAATCCGCCAGCGCACGCAAGAGACGCTGAAACACATGCGCCTCGCCGACAAGGCAGACCATTATCCGCGCGAATTGTCCGGGGGGCAGCAACAGCGCGTGGCGCTGGGGCGCGCGCTCATCAGCCGCCCTCGCCTGCTGTTGCTGGATGAACCGCTGGCCGCGCTGGATGCCAAGCTGCGCGAGGAAATGCAGATCGAACTGATCAACCTGCAACGCGATGTGGGCATCACTTTCGTGTTTGTCACCCATGCGCAGGACGAGGCACTGGCCTTGTCGCACCACATCGCAGTGATGAACCGTGGGCGGGTGGAACAGGTGGATGAGCCATCGAAACTTTACGGTTTTCCAAAGAGCCGTTTTGTCGCCGATTTCATCGGCCACATCAACATGCTGGATGCGCAAGTGCTCGAAGCGGCGCATGGACACACCCGCCTTAATATTCACGGGCTGGGTGAAATCACCGCGCCGCCGGTTGCCGGGGTCGCGGTGGATGGGCTGACTTCCGGTGTCGGGGGCGTGTTCGCCATCCGTCCGGAACAGGTGCGCATCGGCATCCGCGGTGAAGTGGCGGAACTGAAAAATCACTTTCCGGGCGAAGTGCGCAATCTCCTGTATTGCGGCGACGTCACCACCTATAAAGTTCTACTCGCCAACGGCGCGATGATCGAGGCGCTACTGCCCAATTCAGCACCGGGGCGCGCCGAGTTGTTCAAGGTGGGCGATACGGTCAAGGTCGGCTGGCGCCATGATGCGGGAGTGTTTTTGCATGAGTGAAAATCCTACCCGGTTATCGCCCGCTGCTCGTCTCAGCAGGTGGTTGAAAAATGTCGCGAGCGCAGCCAGGGCAAGGCGGCAAGCGGCGGAGAAGCGGAATTTACATTTAGGAAATGAGCATTCTGAGCCGGTTGCCAACGCCGGATCGGCAAGCGCAGCAGTTTTTCGACTGCCTGTGAAGTGGCTGGTGAGCGGCCCGCCATTTATATTTCTGCTGCTGTTTTTCGTCGCACCCGGCCTCATCATGGTGCTCGCCTCATTCCGTTACCCCGGCGAATTCGGCGGGCTGGCGCCGGTCATCTCCGTTGACCCCAACGCCTTGCACGGACTCACGCTGGAGACCTATGGTTTCTTTTTCAGCGACCTCATTTACGCGGAAATTTTCGCCAAGTCTTTTCTGGTTGCGCTCGCCGCTACCCTGACCTGCCTGGTCATGGCCTATCCGCTGGCGCTGCTGATTGCGCGCAGCCCGAAGAAAAGCCGCGACCCTATGGTGCTGTTGGTCATCCTGCCATTTGCCAGCAATTTCCTGATCCGCATTTATGCATGGATGATTTTGCTCGGGCCGCAGGCGGTGCCCAGCCTGCTGGTAAACGGCCTGCTCGGCACGTTAGGCATGGCGCCGGTGCATCTGCTCTTTTCGCCTTTTGCCGTGCTGGTCGCGCTGGTGTATGTGCACCTGCCGTTCATGGTGCTGCCGCTGTACACCAACCTGGAAAAGCACGATCCGGTGCTGCTCGATGCGGCGCGGGATCTTGGCGCAAATGCATGGCAGCGCTTCTGGCGCGTGACTTTTCCGCTGTCTCTGCCAGGCATTTTTTCCGGCGCTACCCTGGTGTTCATTCCGGTGCTGGGCATGTTTGCCATTCCCGACATTCTCGGCGGCACCGGCGACATGCTGATCGGCAACCTGATCAAGGAACAGTTTCTCGGCACACGCGACTGGCCGTTCGGTTCCACGCTGTCGATCATGCTCACCATCACGGTGCTGGCCTGTGTGTGGCTTGCCGCAAGGCTCGGCGGCATGGGGAGGCGTCATGCGTAGAGGGTTTTGGCTGTGGGTGGCCGCACTCGCGGCGTATGCCTTTCTTTACCTGCCACTGCTCATCGTCATCATCTATTCCTTCAACGATTCACGCCTTAATGCCGAATGGGTAGGTTTCACCTGGCACTGGTACAACGTGTTGCTGCACGATAAGGACATGCTTGCGGCGGCGGGCAATTCGCTCCTGATCGCCCTGGCATCCAGCCTCATCGCCACCCTCATCGGCACCATGGCGGGCATCGCCATGTACCGCTACAAAATGAGAGTGCTGACCTTCATGGTGATGACGCCGGTAGCGATGCCGGAAATTCTGCTCGGCGTGTCGCTGCTGCTGTTTTTCATTCAGGTGCTCAACCTCACGCTGGGTATGCTTTCCATCGTTCTCGCGCACATTACCTTCTCCATTGGCTTCGTCGCCATCGTCGTGCGCACCAGCCTGGCCGGCCTGGACGAGAGCCTGTTCGAGGCGGCGCGCGACTGCGGCGCCTCGCCTTGGGAAACATTCCGCCATATCACTTTCCCGCTGATCCTGCCCAGCGTGATTGCCGGTGGATTGATGGCATTCACCCTGTCGCTGGATGACTTTGTCATCACCTTCTTCACCGCCGGGGTCGGCGTGAGCACGCTGCCGCTGCGCATTTATTCGATGATAAAGATTGCCGTCACGCCCGAAGTGAATGCGGTATCCACGCTGCTGATGCTGCTCACGCTGACCATGATCGTGCTGGTTTCGCGGATTGCGCCGAATGTGCTGCGCTGGAGAGCATGATGCGCAGCTTGCTCTTATGCATAATGCTGCTGATTGGAAATGCTCGGGCCGAAAACGTACTGTACCTCTACAACTGGAACAACTACATCTCGGACGAAACGGTTGCGCGCTTCGAAAAGCAGTGTGCGTGCCGCGTGATGCAGGACTATTACTCCGACAACGAGGAGATGCTGGCCAAGCTCGCAGCGGGCGCGAGCGGCTACGACATCATCGTGCCGACCGGCAACGCGATGGAATCGCTGATCCGGCAAAAAGCGTTGCGCCCGCTCGATAAATCCAGGCTGCCCAATTTAAGAAATATCAATCCCGCCTATCTCAACACCGCCTTCGATCCCGGCAACCGGTTTTCCGTACCCTATGCCTACACCCTCTCGCTGCTCGGCTACAACGCCGAGAAAATGCGCGAACAGGGGTTGCCCACCGACACCTGGGCGGTGATCTTCGAGCCGAAATATCTGGAGAAAGTGAAGGGCCGCATCACCGTGCTCGATTCGCAACGCGAGCTGATGGCGGCGGCACTGAAATACCTCGGCTATTCGGCCAACGACACCGATGAATTGCACTGGAAACAGGCGCGCGACCTGATCATCCGCGCCAAGCCCTATTGGGCGGCGTTCAACGCATCGAGCTACATCAAGGAACTCACCGTCGGCGACATCTGGCTGGTACACGGTTATTCCAACGATATTTTCCAGGCCAACCTCGACGCGCAAAAGGCCGGCAGAAAATTCAGCATCGCCTCCGGCATTCCAAAGGAAGGCGCCGTGCTGGCGCTCGATTCCATGGTGCTGCACAAGACCGGGCCTCGCCCCGATCTGGCGCACCAATTTATCAACTTCATGCTCGATGGCAGCAACTCCGCCGAGCTGACCAACCTGATCGGCTCCGGCAACCCTAACCGGGACGCACTGCAATATATCCATCCGGAAATCGCGCAGAACCCGGCGATCTTTCCCGACCCCCAGCATCAGATGCATCTGGAAATGCTGCGCGATCTGAACCGCCACCAGCGCCGCGTGCTGTCGCGCATATGGACTGAAATAAAACTGAAATGATTTTGACAGGCGCTGTTAAATGCCCGTTATTCCCGCGTGGCCACAGCTTTATCTCAAAGTCTTGAAAAGCAGAAATGGAATCCAAAGGCGCCGAGTGAGCCTCAAACATATGGATCGAAGCCAGCCATTTGCCAATCTCCGGCTTGTGTCGATGGTGCTACTGAGCTTCTGTGCATTCTTGCAACATAGTGGGTTTTGAATTTAGTCGGATATTTTTTCCTTCTTCATCCGATTCAGCAGGTTCTCCATGCCAAAGTACAGTGCACCAAGCACGATCACAATAATGAACAGGACTTGTGCTGTTGAAACGATCAAGAAGGCAAACAAATATTTCATTTGATCCCCCATTATCCTTGCGGGCTGCATTTGCTTCATGTCCAATACTTGGGCATCTCGGCGCGGGCTGATCGCAACCACAAGTCTACTTGAGCGCGGGTTAAACCATAAAACATGGCGGCAGAAACAGCTGCACTTGCGCCAACTGTGTAGTACCAAACAGCAAAGTCATGTTGGTTCATGTTAGCTCTCCTTGCATCTAGTGCTTGCAGTGGATATCGGCAATAAACGACAAAGCCTTAGGCGGTTACCTTGTGCGATTGAATGTCTCGTTTATCCTGTAAAAATATTTAGGCAAGTACCTTCAATTGTTTTAACCGTCGAAAAAGGGTTTTGTAGAACTCTCCCCGTGATATCTCGATAGCATCTCTAAAAAAACGCTCTGGGGAGGAATAATATACATGCCCTTCAAATCTGAATTTTTCGCTCATATCCGACGCTCCTTGCGGTTATGTTAGTCTCCAAGTGTTCAATGTTTTGTCTTGTTCGACGATTGCATTGTGCGCGAGAAAATGTGTAGAAAAAATCAGAGAATGGATAATTATTTTGTAGGAAAAAGTCTTATGGCATTGAGGGAACATGGTTGCTGGAGAGCAGGATTCTTGTAAAAGCACACTACACGGCTTTCATCGTGCAAATTATTTTTACCGCTGTAGTGTCGTTATTGGTTCTTGCCGGGATCAGAGTTCTATTACGTGGCGGATTCAACTCTGAAGTGCAACTTTTGTGAGTGTCGCGGGTTTTTAGAATTGTCCGGTTCTGTAGCACATGAATTGTCCGCTTTTTCTGCCTTGTTTGGGAAGCGGTGTAGGGCGTAGCCCGGAGCCGATTCCCAAACAAGGCGGCGCG
>JAHFRA010000011.1 GCA_023259035.1 Gallionella sp. | reverse complement strand
TTTATCGCGCCCTTGTTTCTTATTCCAACACCACAACCCCTCACGGAACAAATCGTGCATAAAGCCAAGAAAAAGTTCGGCCAGAACTTCCTTGTCGATGAACAGATCATCGCCGATATCATCAGCGCGATTCGTCCCGAACCGGCCGACAACCTGGTTGAGATCGGCCCAGGCCTTGGCGCGCTGACGCGCCCGCTACTGAGGAAATTAAACCATCTGCATGTGGTGGAAATCGACCGCGACATCATCGCGCAGCTGGAGAATGATTATCCTCGGGGCAATCCTAAATCGAAATTGACCATCCATGCCGGGGACGCCTTGGAATTTGATCTCGCAACACTTCCCGTTCCGTTACGCATCGTCGGCAATCTGCCTTACAACATATCCTCACCGCTGCTGTTTCATTTTGCCGCCTATGCCGAACGCATCCAAGACATGCACTTCATGCTGCAAAACGAAGTGGTTGAGCGCATGGTTGCCGAGCCATCAACGCCTGAATACGGACGGCTGTCGGTGATGCTGCAATCCCGCTTCCACATGGAAAAGCTGCTTGACGTGCCACCCGAATCTTTTCGCCCCTCTCCCAAGGTAAATTCCGCCATTGTGCGCATGATCCCGCTGCCCACCGATGAAATTTCAGTGCGCAATAAAGAACTGTTTGCCGCAATTGTTAAAACAGCGTTCGGGCAGCGCCGCAAGACGCTGCGCAATACCTTGCGCGACTATCTAAACGAAAGTGACTTTATGCTGCTCGGCATAGATGCCCAATTACGCGCGGAGAACTTGAGCGTGGCAGACTTCGCGAAAGTGGCGAACTACCTGAATGAAGGTGACGTTACAGGCCGTGAATTGTCGACCGGTAAACTGACATGAACTGCCTGTGTAACACCGCAACGGTAAAGCACAGCCGTTCGCCCTACCCTGGGCATCATCCCTCGCATAGCCCGTACACATGACACTATGGCCCTGAGCGTGCCCCACGCGCTCTCGCGGCCAAGTTATCGCATTGGCGATTGACCGCAACACCGCCTTGCCTCCGGACTCTGCGATAGTGGGGATGTAGCCTTTGATGTACTGCGCGAACCGCGTATTCCAGCGAAGCTCTTTGGGCTGCTGCAAAAGCTGTAACAGCCATCACCAATGCTTCGCCACCGGGTTGTGGCAGGCCACCTGAAATAGCTGGCGGTCATCCAGACGGATGGCGCTCATTGGGCCGCCCCACAGGCAGCCGGTGTCGAGAGCGATGATGCGCGGCTCGATCTTTAAGCCCAGCGCCGACCAGTGACCGAAGATAACCGTGGCGTCGCGGCTGGCGCGATTGGGAATATCGAACCACGGCAGGTAATCCGCCGGGATATTTTGTACTTCCCCCTTGAATTTGAATTCCATTTCACCCTCTTTCGTGCAGATGCGCATACGGGTGAAAGCGTTGACGATGACGCGCAGGCGCTTGTAGCCGGAAAGGCTGTCGTCCCACCCAGGAGAGTTACCGTACATGCGCGCGAGAAAGGCGCCGCAGTCGTCACCGCGCAGTGCGGCTTCGACTTCGCGCGCAAGGCTCTCGGCCTGTGCCACACTCCATTGCGGCAGCAGCCCGGCGTGAACCAGCACATAGCCGTCTTGCGCATACAGCATGCGCTGATGACGCAGCCAATGTAGCAGTTCGTCGCGATCCGGCGCGTTGAGAATCTCATCCAGCGTGTCGCTACGATGCAGTTCTCCCACGCCTTCCGCAACGGCGAGCAGATGCAGGTCGTGGTTGCCGAGCACGGTGATCGCGCTGTCGCCCAGCGACTTGACCAGTTGCAACACCGCCAGGGATTCCGGCCCGCGGTTCACCAGGTCGCCGACCAGCCAGAGCCGATCCGCCGCCGCATCGAAACGCATATCCTCCAGCAGCCGCGCCAGTTCGGCATAACAACCCTGCACATCGCCCACCGCATAAATCGCCATCGCGTTTTCCCGCCGTATTTATATGCGCAAACAGTAGTGTCCGGAGATTCGAGAATTGGCGCATGATAACCCATTGAGTAGCCAAGACCACGCACGCCGGTGTTCACCGCCGCCGTCTCGTCGCCCAGTAAATCTCGGCACCGGTTTGACGCGTCCCACGCTGACTGTTGCAGTCCGGCTACAATTCATCGTGCTATCATTACTATTATGCCTAATTTTGTAGAGACATCATGCCTGATACTGCTGCTCTGATCGTCCGCCTGGCTCGCGGGGCTGAGGATGCTCTTGAGAGAATTGCCGGGGACGCTCATCGTTCAAAGTACTGTGTGGCCGCTGTAACGGTCGAGCACTACATCAAGCGTCAAACTTGGTAACGAGAAATATTTGATGCCGCATATCAATCAGCCTTGGTGTCGGTGGATGAGTTGGAAACTTTTTTGCAGCCCGGAGCGGCACGGTACCGTGAAAATCCGCTGGCGCATAAATGCCCGATTAGATTTGGCCGAGATGGATGCCCGTATCCGACAAGAGAATCCGCAAGCTGCCAAACGCGTCGTTTCTGATGGAACAACTAGCCATTCGCAAGGAAGCCGTGGAGCTCGGCCTCCCCTTGGCAAGCAGGCTGGGGCGTGTTGGAAACACCCGCGGACCAGCCATGGACAAGCACCTCTTCCTGGTCGCCTATCAGGTCACTCCATCCGCTGTCGAAGATTCTTGCCGTAATCCATACTGTCCGGCTGTGGCCGGAAAATTTTGCGGAAGAACAACTCAATAATTCGGTACCGATAATTTATTTGTTAATCAAACATGGCAATCCTTAAGATTTTGCAATATCCCGATGAGCGGTTGCACAAAGCCGCCAAGAAAGTTGAACGGGTCAATGAAGTCACCCGCAAGCTGGTGCGCAACATGGCGGAAACCATGTATGCCGCGCCCGGAGTGGGCTTGGCGGCAACGCAGGTGGATGTGCATGAGCAGGTTATCGTGATAGACGTTTCCGAGGCACGCAATCAGTTAAAAGTTTTCATCAATCCGGAAATCATTGCCAGCAGCGGCGCGGAAGAATGCGAGGAAGGCTGTTTGTCGGTGCCGGGTATTTATGAAATGGTGCGCCGCGCAGCAAAGGTAACCGTGTGTGCGCTCAACGAAAAAGGTGATTCATTTACGCTGGAGGCGGAAGGTTTTCTGGCGGTCTGCATACAGCACGAGATTGATCACTTGCACGGGAAGGTATTTGTCGAATATCTGTCGCAACTCAAGCAAACCAGAATTCGCGCCAAGCTGAAGAAACGCTTGCGCGAAACCATGTAAAAACCTCTGCACAACTACTGCGCTCGCTGGTACTGCGTTAAAAAATGGCTCAAAATCCTCATGTACCAAATGTACACCGCATCTGCGACACGTTACTGGCGAAGCCAGCCGATTGCGGGAGAAGATGCAGGCCGCTCTTCCCGCACCAAAGTGTTCCACACCACCGTGTCAGGGCGGCTATTTTTTCGCCATTTTTTGCCTTGTCTCAGCTTCGCTCGCTGCGTTGTGCAGAGGTTTTTGCCGGGCCAAAACCATTATGAAAATCATCTTTGCCGGAACGCCGCAATTCGCTGTCAGCGCGCTGGCTTCTCTGCTCAGAGAGCATCGGGTTGTTGCGGTGCTAACACAGCCGGACCGCCCCGCCGGTCGGGGTATGCAACTCACCGCCAGCCCGGTAAAGCTGCTCGCTCTGCAACAGGGTGTGCCGGTATTGCAGCCAACCACATTAAAAACCGAAGAGGCGCAGCGTTCAATTGCCGAGCTTGATGCCGACACGATGGTAGTCGCCGCTTACGGTTTAATTTTGCCGAAGGCAGTGCTGCAACTGCCGCGCTACGGTTGCTTGAACATCCACGCTTCGCTGTTACCGCGCTGGCGCGGCGCGGCGCCAATACCACGCGCGATTCTGGCGGGTGACAGCGAGACCGGTATCACCATCATGCAGATGGATGAAGGTCTGGATACCGGCGACATGCTGTTGCGCCGGGCTTGCCCGATTGCGCAAAACGACACCGCGCAAACCTTGCATGACAAGCTGGCCGTGATCGGCGCGAGCTGTATTCTCGAAGCATTGCGCCTGTTGCAGGCAAACCGCCTGACGCCGGTTCGGCAGGACGATACGGCGGCAACTTACGCCGCCAAACTGCTCAAAAGCGAGGCGCAGATCAACTGGCGGCAGGATGCGCGGCAGCTCGAACGCGCGGTGCGCGCATTTAACCCTTTTCCGGTTTGCCACGCAGACATTAAGGGGGTGGCGTTAAAAGTCTGGCAGTCCGGTTTAAATAACGACATGCACGGTGAACCGGGCAAGGTGCTGGCAGTGGACAAATACGGTATCACCGTCGCTTGCGGCAAGGGCGCGCTGCGTCTGGAAGTATTGCAGCGCCCCGGCGGCAAGTCGCAACCGGCTGCACAGTTTTTACAGGCTGTGCCGGTCAAGGCTGGCGATAATTTCTCGATTAACTAAATGCACAACATACAACTCGCCGCCGGCCAAATCGTTCAACAGGTGCTTGCAGACGGGCGCAATCTCAATCAGGTGCTGGATGAGTCGCTGCGCAAAAAAGCGGTATGGACTCCGGCGCAGCGCGCGGCCCTGCAGGATCTGAGCTATGGCACGTTGCGTTTTTACGGCCAATTGCGCGCGCTGTTAGGCCTGTTGCTGCATAAGCCGATGCTGGATCAGCGTATCTACTATGTCCTGCTGGTGGCGCTATACCAATTGCAATACAGCAAAGCCGCACCGCACGCCGTGGTCGATCATGCGGTGCGCTCCGCTCAAATGCTGAATGCGAAAGTGAGCGGTCTGGTGAACGCGATTCTGCGCAATTTCTTGCGCGGCCGGGACGCATTGCTGGAGCAAGCCGCGCAGCATGCGGAAGGGAGGTACAGTTATCCGCAATGGTGGATCGATGAACTGCAAGCGCAGTATGGCGAACGTAGCGCGGCGATACTGACAGCGGGCAATCTGCATCCGCCGATGACGTTGCGCGTGAATCGGCGGCGCGGCACGACAGCGGATTATCTGGCACTGCTTGAAGAGCAGGGTATCAACGCCCGGCTGATCGAACCGGATGCGCTGCAACTGGATAAGCCGGTTCCGGTAGACAAGCTGCCGGGATTCTTTGCCGGACTGGTTTCGGTGCAGGATGCTGGCGCGCAATATGCCGCGCGCCTGCTGGATGTTCATGACGGCATGCGCGTGCTGGATGCCTGCGCCGCACCGGGCGGCAAGACCGCGCATATTCTGGAATGCGCACAAGCGGAAATAGTGGCGATAGATAAAGACGGGAAACGCTTGCAGCGCGTCGCGGAAAATTTGCAGCGCTTGGGATTATCCGCACAACTGCTGACCGGTGATGCCGCCGAGCCGGACAAGTGGTGGGACGGCAAAGCCTTCCAGCGTATTCTCGCCGATGTGCCCTGCTCAGCTTCCGGTGTAGTGTGCCGCCACCCCGATATCAAGTGGCTGCGCCGCAGCACTGATATTGCCGGTTTCGCCGCACAACAACTCAACATCCTGCGCGCGCTGTGGCGGCTGCTGGCGCAAGATGGTAAATTGCTTTACGCCACCTGCTCGGTTTTCCGGCAGGAAAACGAACAGGTTATTGTTGCGTTTCTGGCACAACAGCCGGATGCGCGACGTTTGCAGATAGCCTTGCCGGATAGTAGCAATGGGCAAATATTGCCCAATGACCAGCACAACGGATTCTTTTATGCATTGCTGCACAAACAGATGACAGAGGACAGATGACAGAGGACAGAAAACCCCCTGCCCTGCCACTGCGCCCTGATAAAGTGGTGCGACTGGGCCTTGCCCGTTGCATGCGCAGCATCCTGGCCATCCTCTGTTTTCTGTCCTCTGTCATCTGTCCTCTGGCAGCGACAGCGGAAGGTATTTCCATCAACAAGGCGGAAGCTCGCTTGAGCGAGGATGGTTACCAACTCTCCGCCAGCTATGACATCAATCTGACTTTCACGGCGCAACAGGCATTGACGCGCGGTATCCCGCTGTATTTTGTAGGCGAATTTTCACTGACGCGTTCACGCTGGTATTGGCTGGATGAAGCAATCTTTCAGGGTGAGCAGACCGTCAAGCTTTCCTACAATGTGCTGACGCGGCAGTACCGTATTTCACGCGGCGCGTTATTCCAGAATTTTGCCAATTTCGAAGATATGTTAAACATTCTGGCCAGGCAGAGTTCTGCAGCCATTCCCGCAAAGTTGATCAAAAAAGACGGCAACTATGTCGCCTCAGTGCGCCTGCGTCTTGACACCTCGCAGTTGCCCAAGCTGCTGCAGGTGAATGCACTGGCTGGCAAGGATTGGGATCTCAACTCGGATTGGTATCGCTGGGTAATCCGTCCTGCAGAGATTGCCGCGCGCGGCGAGGACAAAACAGAATGATGGTATATGAAAAACCTGATTATCATTAGCGCTGTGCTCTGCGGTGCATTGCTGTACCTGCTATCCAGCAGCAGCGCAAACACCGAGGTGTTTTCCACCAGCTATTATGCATTGCTTGGGTTAACCGGTTTATTTGCGCTGAGCTTGACGGGGTTTGTGGTTTATCAACTCATTCGCTTGCGCAACAAGTTAAAAAACAAAATTTTTGGCGCCAAGCTTACGCTGCGCTTGCTGGTTTTTTTCACTTTGATTGCCATTCTTCCCGGAGTGCTGGTGTATGTAGTATCAATAAACTTTTTGGGCAAGAGTATCGAATCGTGGTTCGATGTACGCGTCGAAAAGGCTCTTGAGGGTGGGCTTAACCTTGGCAGAAGCAGCCTGGACAATAGCTTGAGTGAGCTTTCCAAAAAAACTCAATTCATTGCATTATTGCTAGCCGAAAAACTCCCCGAACAATATCAGCGCACTTTGACCCAACTGGTGGACGAAAAAGTGGCGCAGGAAGCGGCATTATTCTCCACTAAAGGGAATTTAATTGCCTTTTCCTCGGGGGACAATGTCCGGGTGCCAGACATGCCCGATGGCGCCTTGTTGCAACTGGCATTGAGCAAGGGCGAGCACTCGGTAATTGATTCTTTGCCTAAAAAAGGGCTAATGCTGCGAGTATTGGTAACTGTAAATTCCAATACGCAGGTGGGGAAGCGGTATATATTGCAATTCACTCAACCGGTGCCCAAACAGGTCGAGACCGATGCCGAGACCGTACAGGCGGTGTATCGCGATTATCAAGAGCTGACCCTTTCACGCCTCGGATTGAAACGGCTCTATGCCATTACCTTAACGCTGTCGTTACTGGTGGTATTGTTGACCGCGGTGTCAGCAGCATTTTTTATCAGCGGGCGACTGGGTTCGTCGCTGGAAGCTCTTGCGGAAGGCACGCGTGCGGTGGCGCAAGGCGACTTTACCGGACAATACCCGATACAAAGCAGCGACGAGTTAGGTGCGTTGACCGGCTTGTTTAATCAGATGACGCAGCAATTGTCGGACGCCAAGAATGCCAGCGAATTGCAGCAGCGCCAGGTAGAGCGAACCAAGGAATATCTTGAAAGTGTATTGACCCACCTTTCTTCCGGCGTGCTGGGTCTCGACGATGAATTGCGTCTGCGCTCGGCGAATACCAGCGCGGAGCAAATCCTGGTTGCGCCACTGCAGGAAATGCGTCGCCTGTCGCTGAGCCAAATTGCCGAAAAGCACAATTTACTCAAATCGTTCTGCAACACCGTCATCGAGGCTTTTAGTGAAACAACCAACGGCGAATGGCAGCGGCAAATAGAGCGCCTGAGCAAGAACGGTAACCAGATTTTATTGATGCGCGGAACGCGCCTGCCACGTGGCGGAGAGTCAGGCTATGTAGTGGTATTCGATGACATCAGCCATTTATTGCAAGCAGAACGTCAAGCGACATGGGGCGAGGTGGCGCGGCGCCTCGCGCACGAAATTAAAAACCCGCTTACGCCAATACAACTTTCTGCGGAACGCCTGCAGCACAAACTCAGTGATAAGTTGGACAAGGACAACGCGCAACTGCTGCAGCGCGCTACGCAAACTATTGTTAGCCAGGTTACAGCAATGAAAAACATGGTGAACGATTTTGCCAATTACGCGCGCGGGCCGACATCTAAAATGTCACACTTGGATATCCATAAACTGATCGCGGAAGTATTGGGCTTGTATGAAGCAAACGCCATTATTGTTGTGCCTAAGCTGGAAGCCTTGCGGAGCGAAATCAACTGTGATCCGACCCGTTTGCGGCAGGTATTCCACAACCTGCTGCAGAATGCTCAAGACGCATTACAGGGTGTCACGCAGCCGCAAATAATGCTGAGCACCAAAATGCAAGGCGAGGAAATTTATCTGTGCGTTGAGGACAACGGTGCCGGCTTCCCAGAAAGCGTACTATCGCGTGCCTTTGAACCATATGTGACGACCAAAACCAAAGGAACCGGGCTAGGTCTGGCCATTGTAAAAAAAATCGTCGAGGAACATGGCGGTCATATTACTATTGAAAATAAAGTAAGCGGTGGGGCGTGTATCAATATTCGGCTACCGCTGATCGAGGAGGCATAATGGCGAACAAACAAATTTTGGTGGTGGATGATGAAATTGGCATTCGCGAATTGTTATCAGAAATTCTGTTTGACGAGGGCTATCAAGTACATTTAGCCGAAAATGCCGAACAGGCACGCGTACACCGCAATGAACACGAGCCGGACTTGGTGTTGCTCGACATCTGGATGCCGGATACCGATGGCGTGACTTTACTCAAAGAGTGGGTTGAGCAGGATTTGCTAACCATGCCTGTCGTGATGATGTCAGGTCACGGTACCATAGAGACAGCCGTCGAGGCGACCCGTATCGGTGCGGTGGATTTTCTTGAGAAGCCTATCTCCTTGCAAAAATTGCTCAACACTATTGAAAAAGCGCTCAAAGATGGCGCGCCCAAGCCGCAAATACTGGCCGATGAGATACAAGCCCAAAGGATAACCCTGGACATAAGAGGGCAAATGCAACAGTTTTCTTTACCGCTGGATTTGCCGTTGCGCGAAGCGCGCGAGTATTTTGATGTGCTCTACTTCGACTACCACTTAAAGAAAGAAGCCGGCAATGTTTCACGGGTAGCTGAAAAGGTCGGCTTGGAGCGCACTCATCTTTATCGCAAGCTCAAACAATTAGGCGTCAAATTTGCCAAAAAAAGCTGCGAAAACGACTCCCAGTAGAAAGCTGTTCGCTGTCGCAGACAATGGTTCGGCGGTTGTCCTAATCGGTGCGCTACGGCATAATCGTTATCCCAAACGAATTTACATAATGAAAGTATCCGCGAGGATATTCAGGAGGCAAAAATAAATGGCTACGATACGCAACGTCACCCCACCCAAGTTCAACGATATAACCGGCGCGGTGCGTATGCTGGCGGTGGATGCCGTACAAAAGGCCAACTCCGGCCATCCCGGCGCGCCGATGGGCATGGCGGAAATTGCCGAGGTGTTGTGGAACCACCATCTGCGCCACAATCCGGCCAACCCGAAGTGGCCCGACCGCGACCGTTTCGTGCTGTCCAACGGGCACGGCTCGATGCTGGTTTACGCGCTGCTGCATTTGTCCGGTTATGACCTGCCTATCGAAGAGCTGAAACGCTTCCGCCAGATGCATTCCAAGACTCCCGGCCATCCCGAATACGGTTACACGCCCGGCGTGGAAACCACCGGTGGCCCGCTCGGCCAGGGCATCACCAATGCGGTGGGCATGGCGATGGCGGAAAAATTGCTGGCGGCGGAATTCAACAAACCCGGCCACGAGATCGTCAATCATCGCACCTATGTGTTCATGGGCGACGGCTGCATGATGGAGGGCATCTCGCACGAAGCCTGCGCGCTGGCCGGCACCTGGGGACTGGGCAAGCTGACCGCGTTCTGGGACGACAACGACATCTCGATCGACGGGCATGTGGACGGCTGGTTCACCGACGATACTCCGAAGCGCTTCGAGGCTTATGGCTGGCATGTTCTCTCGGTGCAGGGGCATGATCCCGCCGCGATCAATGCCGCGATCAACGCCGCCAAGGCGGTCACCGACAAGCCCACACTGATCTGCTGCAAGACCGTCATCGGCGCGGGTTCCCCGAACAAGGCCGGCACCCATGACGTGCACGGCGCGGCGCTGGGTGATGCCGAAGTGGCCGCCACGCGTGAGCACATCGGCTGGAAATACCCGCCGTTCGAAATTCCGCAGCATGTGTACGAAGCCTGGGATGCGCGCACCAAGGGCGAGGGCATGGAGAAACTGTGGAGCAACAAGTTCGCCGAATACAAGGCCGCGTTCCCGAAAGAGGCTGCCGAATTCGAGCGCCGCATCAAGGGCGAGTTGCCGACCAACTGGGTTGCGCATGCTGCCGGGGCGATTGCCAAGACCAACGAAAAAGCCGAGACCATCGCCACGCGCAAAGCTTCACAGAACGCGATCAACGCACTGGCTCCGGCATTGCCCGAGTTCCTCGGCGGCTCGGCCGATCTGACCGGCTCCAACCTGACCAACTGGACGGGCTGCAAACATATTCGCGGCAACAGCACCGGCAACTACATTAGCTACGGCGTGCGCGAGTTCGGCATGGCGCACATCATGAACGGCATGGCGCTGCACGGCGGTTTTATCCCGTTCGGCGGCACGTTCCTGATGTTCTCGGAATATGCGCGCAATGCGCTGCGCATGTCCGCGCTGATGAAGCAACGCATCATCTACGTGTTCACCCACGACTCGATCGGGTTGGGCGAGGATGGCCCGACGCACCAGCCGGTCGAGCAGACCGCGACGCTGCGCTATATCCCCAACATGGAAGTGTGGCGCCCGTGCGACACGGTCGAATCCGTTGCCGCGTGGGTTGCCGCCGTGGAGCGCAAAGACGGGCCGAGCAGTCTGGTGTTCAGCCGCCAGAACCTGGCGTTCCAGAAGCGCGATGCGGCGCAGATCGCCGCTATCCGCAAGGGCGCTTACGTGCTGTCCGAAGCCGCAGGCGGCAAGGCGCAGGCCATCATCATCGCGACGGGTTCGGAAGTGTCGCTGGCTTTGGAGGCGCAAAAAACGCTGGCAGCCGAAGGCGTCAACGTGCGCGTCGTGTCGATGCCGTCCACCAATGTGTTCGACAAACAGGATCAGGCCTACCGTGACAGCGTCTTGCCGAAAGGCGCGAAGCGCGTGGCAGTCGAAGCGGGTGTGACCGGCGGCTGGTACAAATATGTCGGCCTGGACGGCGCAGTGGTCGGCATGGATTGCTTCGGCGAATCCGCCCCGGCGCCGGAATTGTTCAAGCACTTCGGCATTACCGCAGCCAACGTGGTTGCGGCGGTGAAGAAAGTCATTGGCGCATAAACGTGAGCCTATCGCGGCAAAAAGAATTTTAATTACTAAACAGGAGAGAAAAAATGACAATTCGTGTTGGTATTAACGGGTTTGGACGTATTGGGCGCATGGTGTTGCGCGCGGCAGTGAGAGACTTTTCCGACATCGAGATCGTCGGCATCAACGATCTGCTTGAGCCTGACTATCTGGCCTATATGCTGCGCTACGATTCGGTGCATGGCCGCTTCAAGGGCGAGGTTTCCGTCGAGGGTAATACGCTGATCATCAACGGCAAGAAGGTTCGCCTGACCGCCGTCAAGGACCCCGCCGAGCTGAAGTGGGGCGAAGTCAAAGCCGATATCGTCATCGAGTCTACCGGCCTGTTTCTCACCAAGGAAACCGCCGAGAAACACATCGCCGCAGGCGCGAAGAAGGTCATCATGTCGGCGCCATCCAAGGACGACACGCCGATGTTTGTGTATGGCGTGAATGACAAGACCTACGCCGGGCAAACCATTATTTCCAACGCTTCCTGCACCACCAATTGCCTCGCGCCGGTCGCCAAGGTACTGCACGATAACTGGGGTATCAAGCGCGGTCTGATGACCACGGTGCATGCCGCCACCGCCACACAGAAGACAGTCGACGGCCCTTCCAACAAGGACTGGCGCGGCGGGCGCGGCATCCTCGAGAACATCATCCCGTCCTCGACCGGCGCCGCCAAGGCCGTCGGCAAGGTGATCCCCGAGCTGAACAAGAAGCTCACCGGCATGGCTTTCCGCGTGCCGACCTCGGATGTGTCCGTGGTTGACCTGACGGTCGAGTTGAACAAGGAAACCACTTATGCCGATATCTGTGCCGCGATGAAGGCTGCGTCGCAGGGCGCGATGAAGGGTGTGCTCGGTTACACCGACGAGAAGGTGGTTGCCACCGACTTCCGCGGCGAGAGCTGCACCTCGGTGTTCGATGCCGACGCGGGCATGGCGCTGGACGGCACTTTCGTCAAAGTTGTGTCATGGTATGACAACGAGTGGGGCTACTCCTGCAAGGTGCTGGAGATGGTTCGCGTGATGTCCAAATAGAAAAATTGGGGCGATTCATGAATCGCCCCTGCAAGTCTGTTCAAAGGAAAATCTATGTCCATTATCAAAATGACTGATCTGGATCTCAAAGGCAAACGCGTCCTGATCCGCTCCGATCTCAATGTCCCGGTTAAAGACGGCAAGGTAACTTCCGATGCGCGCATCACCGCATCGATGGCGACGATCAATGCCGCGCTGAAAGCCGGCGCGCGCGTGATGGTGACTTCGCATCTGGGTCGCCCGGAGGAGGGCGTTTATTCCGAAGAAAATTCGCTCAAGCCGGTTGCGCATGTCATCGCCAACAAGCTGGGCAAACCGGTGCGCCTGATCAAGGACTGGATCAACGGCGGTTTCGATGTTGCCGAAGGCGAACTGGTGCTGCTGGAAAACTGCCGCTTCAACAAGGGCGAGAAGAAGAACGTCGAAGAGACCGCGAAAAAATATGCCGCGCTGTGCGACGTATTCGTGATGGATGCTTTCGGCACGGCACACCGCGCCGAAGCCTCGACGCACGGCGTGGCGAAGTACGCGCCGGTTGCGGCGGCGGGCATGCTGCTGATGGAAGAGCTGGACGCGTTGTCCAAGGCGCTGCTCAACCCGGCGCGCCCGATGGTGGCTATCGTCGGCGGCAGCAAGGTATCGACGAAACTGACCGTGCTGGAATCGCTGTCCGAGAAGTGCGAGCAACTGGTGGTCGGCGGCGGCATCGCCAACACCTTCCTCAAGGCTGCGGGCAAAAACGTCGGTAAATCACTGTGCGAAAACGAGCTGGTACCGACCGCACAGAGCCTGATGCAGAAAATGCAGGCGCGCGGGGCAAGCATCCCCATCGCGGTAGATGTGGTGGTCGGCAAGCGGTTCGATGCCGGCGAACCGGCCGTGCTGAAGGATGCCGCCGATGTGGCCGACGACGACATGATTTTCGATATCGGCCCCAGATCGGCGCAGGAAATAGCCGACATCATCATGAAGGCCGGCACGGTGGTCTGGAACGGCCCGGTCGGGGTGTTCGAGTTTGACCAGTTCGGCGCAGGCACCAGGACTATCGCCATGGCCATCGCCAACACCAATGCATTCACCCTGGCGGGCGGCGGCGACACCATCGCCGCGATTCAGAAGTACGGCATCTATGACAAGGTGTCTTACATCTCCACCGCAGGCGGTGCATTTCTGGAATTCCTCGAAGGCAAGAAATTGCCCGCAGTGGAAATTCTGGAGCAGCGTGCGGATCTATAGCTGGTAGCGAGTAGCCAAACCAGACTTGCTACCAACTACCAGCTGCAGACTACCCAAGGAACATATGTTACGTAGAACTAAAATAGTCGCAACACTGGGTCCCGCTTCCAACGATTCAAAAGTACTGGAGCAAATGATACGCGCCGGGGTCGATCTGGTGCGGATGAATTTCTCGCATGGTTCGGTACAGGATCATGTGAAACGTGCCGAAACGGTGCGTGCGGCAGCGGCAATTGTGGGGCGCACCGTGGGCATTCTGGCCGACCTGCAAGGCCCTAAAATCCGCGTGGGCAAGTTTGAGAACGAAAAAATCGTCCTGCACAATGGCGATCTATTTATTCTCGATGCTGCGCTGGAGGGGCTAGGTAATGTACAGCGCGTTGGTTTGGATTACAAAGACTTGCCCAGGGATGTCAGCAAGGGTACGGTGCTGCTGCTCAATGACGGCTTACTGGAATTCGAGGTTGTCGTGGTCAAGGGCAGCGAGGTGATCTGCAAGGTGGTGCGCGGCGGCGTGTTGTCCAACAACAAGGGCATCAACCGCAAGGGCGGCGGGCTGACCGCGCCAGCGTTGACCGACAAGGACAAGGAAGACATCAAGACCGCCGCGCTGATCAAGGCGGACTATCTGGCGGTATCGTTCCCGCGCAACGGTGACGACATGAAACTGGCGCGAGAGCTGATGCACGCTGCTGGCGGAAAAAGTTTGCTGATGGCCAAGATCGAACGTGCGGAAGCGATACCGGCTCTTGGCGAAATCATCGATGCGTCCGATGCCATCATGGTGGCGCGCGGCGACTTGAGCGTTGAAGTCGGCGACGCAGCCGTACCTGGTTTACAAAAACGCATGATCAAAATGGCGCGCGCGAAAAACCGCCTGGTAATCACCGCCACGCAAATGATGGAGTCGATGATTAGTAGCCCGATCCCAACCCGTGCTGAGGTTTCCGATGTGGCCAACGCCGTGCTGGACGGCACCGATGCCGTGATGTTATCGGCAGAAACGGCGGTTGGCGACTACCCTGTGGAAACCATCGAAGCCATGGTACGCATCTGCCTTGAGGCCGAACAAGAAGTAGAAGAGAATGTGTTTGACCGCCGCATTTTGCAACAAAAATTTACGCGTATTGATCAATCCATTGCCATGTCCGCGTTGTTTGCCGCGTCTCATTTTAAGGTGAAGGCCATCATCGCATTGACTCAATCCGGCTCGACTCCGTTGTGGATGTCGCGCATCAGTGTCGACGTGCCAATTTTCGCACTGACACCGTTGCGAGAAACACTAAGCAAAGTAACTTTATTTAGCGGCGTGCATCCCATTGAATTTCATTCAAAGGCAAGGGGGCAGTCGGAAGAATGGCACCAGGTCGAGGCTACACTCGTAGCGCTGGGCTTGGTAGCGGATGGCGACATGGTGGTGATGACTATTGGCGAAGCAATGGGTAAAGCCGGACATACCAACACGATGAAGATCATGCGCGTTGGTGATCATCGCAAGACTCAAATCTGAATTCGTAAGGCGTAAGGAAAACATACTAATTCAGCGAGGCCAGCCCCCGGCTCTACCGGAAGACTCACGATGGTTTGAACTATGCGGCGGTCATGCGAAATTGGTGAAGGTTGCAATTCCCTCACCCTGAAATGTGAGGAGAAATCAGCCGCCTTGGGCGGCTCACGGTTTGTCGGCCCCGTTGAGGTGCTCACCCTATAAGCCTCCGGCTTTGCCGGAGGCCATTTAACTCGTATCAATTTATCAGGAGGAACAAATGGCTCTCGTATCACTACGTCAACTTCTCGATCACGCGGCAGAAAACAGCTACGGCCTGCCCGCCTTCAACGTCAACAATCTGGAACAGATCAAGGCGATCATGGAGGCGGCCGACGAAACCAACAGCCCTGTGATTATGCAAGGTTCCGCCGGTGCGCGTAAATATGCCGGTGAAGCATTTTTGCGTCACCTCATCGAAGCTGCCGTAGAGGCTTATCCGCACATTCCGGTGGCAATGCACCAAGATCACGGCGCCTCACCCGCCGTATGCATTCAGGCCATCCGTTCGGGCTTTTCCAGCGTGATGATGGATGGTTCGTTGATGACCGATGGCAAGACGCCATCCAGTTTTGAATACAACGTTAATACCACTCGTAGCGTGGTAGAAATATCACATGCGGTCGGTGTTTCCGTCGAAGGCGAGCTGGGTTGTCTGGGTTCACTGGAATCCGGCCATGGCGAAAAGGAAGACGGCCATGGCGCGGAAGGCGCGTTGAGCCACGACCAGCTGTTGACCGACCCTAACGAAGCCGCCGAATTCGTCAAGGCCACCGGCGTAGATGCTCTGGCAATTGCGATCGGCACTTCACACGGCGCATACAAATTTACCCGCCCACCCACCGGCGCGGTGCTGCGCATCGACCGCATCAAGGAAATCAATGCGCGCATTCCCAACACCCACCTGGTGATGCACGGCTCTTCCAGCGTACCGCAGGAATGGCTCAAAATCATCAACGAATTTGGCGGCGCGATGGGCCAAACCTACGGCGTGCCGGTGGAAGAAATCGTCGAAGGAATTAAGCATGGCGTACGTAAAGTCAACATTGATACTGACCTGCGCATGGCTTCCACCGGGGCAACACGTCGCTATCTGGCGCAAAACCCCAAGGACTTCGATCCGCGCAAGTTTCTCGCCGCCACCACCAAGGCAATGAAGGAAATCTGCAAGACACGCTATGAAGCTTTTGGCGCCGCAGGTCAAGCTGGCAAGATCAAGCCGATCTCGCTGGACGCGATGGTAAACCGCTATGCCAAGGGAGAATTAAAGGCAATCGTCAAGTAAATCACAGCACTATCACGGCAGGATCGGATAGGGGGCAGGAGAGCACCCCTGCCGTCCTTCCACCCCAACGGGCGTGCGGTTCATTGAAACACACTGGAATCGTCGCATCGATGATGCGACACCAGACCAGCCCGCTTCCCTGCTCCAACTCCGCTATGTGCGGCCAAACTTTGCAGCGCATTTCTTCGCCCAATAAAAAAGCAGCCAAAGCTGCTTTTTTATTTCCGCTGCCTATACGGCTAGTGCCCCGCTTGCTTGCGCAACTTCTTAATTGCTTGTAGCTGAGCGATCGCCTCGGCCAACTCAGCTTGCGCTTGAGCATAGTCGATATCGGAGGCACGATTTTTAATCATATCTTCCGCAGATCTCTTCGCTTCCTGCGCACGCGCTTCGTCCAGATCACCACCGCGGATCGCGGTGTCCGCCAGAATAGTCACCACACCCGGCTGCACTTCAAGCATGCCGCCTGAAACATAGATGAGTTCTTCCTGACCTTGGTCCGGTCGCTTGATTCTGACTGAGCCCGGTTTAATACGTGTCATCAACGGGGTGTGGCGGGGACAGATGCCCAACTCGCCCATTTCCCCGGGAACGACTACCATTTCTGCCAGCCCGGAAAAAATGGCTTCTTCCGCACTAACCACATCAACATGCACAGTCCCTGGGAAGAGCGCTTCCTTCTTGCTAACCACATCGACAGGTACGTTCGTTACCATGCTTGTTCCCCTTTACCGCTACAGCGTTTTGGCTTTTTCGACTGCTTCTTCGATACCGCCGACCATGTAGAACGCCTGCTCCGGCAGATGATCGTACTCGCCCTCTACGATGCCCTTGAAGCCCTTGATGGTATCTTTCAAGGTGACATATTTGCCCGGGCTACCGGTGAACACTTCTGCCACATGGAACGGCTGCGACAGGAAACGCTGGATTTTGCGCGCACGTGCCACAGCCAGCTTGTCTTCCTGCGCCAGTTCGTCCATGCCCAAAATCGCGATAATGTCGCGCAATTCCTTATAGCGTTGCAAGGTTTGCTGCACACCGCGCGCCACGTTGTAATGCTCTTCGCCTACCACCAGTGGATCAAGTTGACGGGAGGTGGAATCCAGCGGATCAACCGCAGGGTAAATACCCAGCGAAGCAATGTCGCGAGACAACACCACAGTGGAGTCAAGGTGCAGGAAGGTGGTCGCGGGAGACGGATCCGTCAAGTCATCCGCCGGCACATACACAGCTTGAATGGATGTAATCGAGCCTACTTTGGTGGAGGTAATCCGCTCTTGCAAGCGGCCCATTTCTTCAGCCAGTGTAGGTTGGTACCCCACAGCTGAAGGCATACGACCCAGCAGCGCGGACACTTCGGTTCCGGCCAAGGTAAAACGATAGATGTTGTCGACAAAAAACAGGATGTCGCGGCCTTCATCGCGGAAATACTCGGCCATGGTCAGGCCGGACAATGCCACGCGCAGACGGTTGCCGGGTGGTTCATTCATCTGGCCGAACACCATGGCAACTTTGGACTCAGGCAGATTATCCAGCTTGATAACGCCTGCGTCAGACATTTCATGGTAGAAGTCGTTGCCTTCACGGGTGCGTTCACCCACGCCGGCGAACACCGACAGGCCGCTATGCTGTCTGGCGATGTTGTTGATTAGCTCCAGCATGTTCACGGTCTTGCCCACACCCGCGCCGCCGAACAGCCCTACCTTACCACCTTTGGCGAACGGGCAAACCAGATCGATCACCTTGATGCCGGTTTCCAGCAAATCAATCGACGGCGACAACTCGTCAAACCTCGGTGCCTTCTGGTGAATCTCGCGGCGTTCTTTGCATTGAATGTCACCGGCATCGTCGATCGGTCGGCCCAGCACATCCATGATGCGGCCCAGTGTACCGCTACCGACCGGTACAGAAATTCCCTTGCCGCTGGCGTTCACAAGCATACCGCGGCGCAGGCCGTCGGAAGAACCCATCGCGATGGTGCGCACTACACCATCACCGAGCTGCTGCTCCACTTCGAATGTCAAACCCGCCTCGGCAGTCGAAGACCCCACGTCTGCCAATTGCAAAGCTTCATACACCTTGGGCATCTGATCGCGCGGAAACTCGATGTCAACCACCGCACCGATACACTGAACAATCTTTCCTTGACTCATTTTTAAGATTCCCCGTCTAAATTAATTTTGTAATTCGCTGTAGCACTCAAGCTACCAGCTATCAATTAGCCAACTGCCGCTGCGCCGCTGACGATTTCCGAAATTTCGCGTGTGATAGCTGCTTGGCGCGCTTTGTTGTATACCAGCTTGAGCTCACCAATTACACTCTTTGCATTATCCGAGGCGGCTTTCATCGCCACCATCCGCGCGCTCTGTTCGGAAGCCATGTTCTCCACGACGGCCTGATAAACCAGCGACTCGATATAACGCACCAGCAACTCATCAATCACCTGCTTGGCATCCGGCTCGTAGATATAGTCCCAATTACCCTTGGCAGTCCCCAATTGCTCGCCGCTCAGCGGCAGCAATTGATCCACACGCGGCTCTTGCTTCATGGTGTTAACGAAGTCGTTGTAGCACAGATAGATGGCGTCTATTTCCCCTACTGCATAAGCATCCAGCATCACTTTCACAACGCCAATCAGTTTTTCAATATGCGGCGTATCGCCCAAGCCAGTCATGTTGGATTTGACCTTGGCACCGATGCGCGACATAAAACCCAGACCCTTGTTGCCAATCGCGCAAATTGAAATACCTTTTCCTTCGGCTTCCCATGTCTTCATCCGGTTTACTGCGAGACGCAGAATGTTTGTGTTCAACCCACCGCACAAGCCTTTATCGGAAGTTACTATAATCAACCCAACGTTATTAATATTTTCGCGTTTTTCCAGAAACGAGTGTTCGTATTCCGGGTTGGCGCGAGACAGGTGCGCCGCGACATTGCGAATTTTTTCGGCATAGGGGCGTGAGGCACGCATACGTTCCTGTGCTTTGCGCATCTTGGCCGCTGCAACCATTTCCATGGCGCGCGTGATCTTGCGCGTGTTTTCCACGCTCTTGATTTTTGCGCGTATCTCTTTTCCGCCAGCCATTTTTTACCCCGCCCTAATAAGCAGCCGTTGCCTTGAATGTTTCAATGGCTGCGGACAATAGTTTTTCATTCTCGGGATTCAAATCCTTGCTGGACTCGATCGCGTCCAACAAACTTTTGCTGCTGGATTTCAGGTAGGAATGAAGTGCAGACTCAAATGCCAGAGCTTTTGGCACCGATACATCATCGAAGTAGCCTTTGTTAACTGCAAATAGCGATACGGCCATTTCAGCAACCGACAGCGGGCAGTACTGCAACTGTTTCATCAATTCTGTCACCAGTCGTCCGCGCTCCAACTGCTTGCGTGTGGCCTCGTCCAGATCGGATGCGAACTGCGCAAAAGCTGCCAGTTCGCGATACTGCGCCAGTGCCAGACGCACACCCCCACCCAGCTTCTTGATCACCTTGGTTTGCGCCGCGCCGCCCACGCGAGACACCGAGACGCCGGCGTTAATTGCAGGTCGGATACCCGCGTTAAACAGGTCGGTTTCCAGAAATATCTGGCCGTCGGTGATGGAAATCACGTTGGTTGGCACGAAAGCAGACACGTCTCCCGCTTGCGTCTCAATAATCGGCAATGCGGTCAGCGAGCCAGTCCTGCCCTTAACCTCGCCCTTGGTAAACGCTTCCACATAATCGGCATTCACACGGGCAGCGCGTTCCAGCAGACGGGAGTGCAGATAGAACACGTCACCGGGGTAGGCTTCGCGGCCTGGTGGACGGCGCAACAGCAGGGAAATTTGACGGTATGCCCAAGCTTGCTTGGTCAGGTCGTCGTAAACAATCAGTGCATCCTGTCCGCGGTCGCGGAAGTATTCGCCCATCGTACAACCGGCGTAGGGCGCCAAGAACTGCATCGCAGCGGAATCAGAGGCAGAAGCAGCGACCACGATGGTGTAACCCAGCGCGCCATGTTCTTCCAGTTTGCGCACCACGTTGGCGATGGTCGAAGCCTTTTGACCAATAGCCACGTATACGCAGGTCATATTCTGACCTTTCTGATTGATGATGGTGTCTACCGCAACGGCGGTCTTGCCTGTTTGGCGGTCGCCAATGATCAACTCGCGTTGGCCGCGTCCTATCGGAACCATCGAGTCGATCGACTTCAGGCCGGTTTGCACCGGCTGGTCAACCGATTTACGCGAAATTACGCCTGGTGCAACTTTTTCAAGCTTATCGGTCATTTTAGCGTTGATCGGGCCCTTGCCGTCAATCGGCTGGCCCAACGCGTTCACCACACGGCCGCACAATTCCGGTCCAACCGGTACTTCCAGAATGCGGCCCGTGCATTTAACCGTGTCTCCTTCGGTGATGTGCTCATATTCACCCAGCACCACCGCACCGACAGAATCGCGCTCCAGATTCAGCGCCAAACCGAAAGTGTTGCCGGGAAATTCCAGCATTTCACCTTGCATCACATCGGAGAGCCCATGCACGCGAACGATGCCGTCAGTTACGCTGACTACTGTTCCTTCGGTGCGCTCTTGTGTTAGCGCCTCGAAATTATCGATGCGACTGCGAATCAAACTGCTGATTTCAGAAGGGTTGAGCTTCATCTGGATTTCCTTATCTTGATAAACCTATTTTCAGGCAAAAGCTTTTGCCATTTCGCCAAGGCGGGTGCGCGCTGAACCGTCGATCACCTTGTCGCCGGCACGGATCACTATACCGCCTAGTAATTCTTTATTGATTTTACAGACCAGCTTGATTTCCCGGCCCATGCGCGCTTTCAGTGACTTGACAATTTTTTCTTGTTGAACGGCAGACAACTCAAACGCGGAATCCACTACCACATTTACTGTTTTTTCCGCCTCCGCCCGCAGATTTTCAAAGATTGCGGCAATTTCCGGGAGCACCAGCAGACGTTGATTCTTCACCAGTATGCGAACGAAATTACGCTGCTGTACGTTTGCCTGGCTGCCCAGTAAATCCACCATCAAACTTTCGAGTTGCGGTTTGGCAACCTGTTGGCTGGCGACTACCGCGCGGACTTCTGGATAGCAGACCGCCTCGGCAAGAGAGGTCAACACCTCCGCCCAGCCTTTCAGGTCCGACAATATTTGCGCTTCTTCAAATGCTGCCTGTGCGTATGGCCGAGCAATGGTGATGGCTTCAGACATGACGTTTAAATTTCCGCAACCAGCTTGTCGAGCAGATCGTTGTGCGCCTTGGCATCAATTTCCCGACCAAGGATTTTGCCCGCGCCGGCAAGCGCAATTGCTGACACGTGGGTACGCAATTGCTCTCTGGCTTGAAACACCTCCCGATCAAGTTCAGCCTTGGCGCCTGTGATGATACGATCACCTTCAATCTTGGCCTGCACCTTGGCTTCTTCGACAATTTCACTGGCGCGCTTCTCGCCATGGCTAATAATTTCACCAGCCTTTTCTTTTGCTTCCCGCAAAACGTCAGCAGAACGTTTGGCAGCCAACTCGAGGTCGTGCTTGGCACGCTCAGCAAAAGCCAAGCCATCGGCGATAGTTTTTTGACGCGCCTCGACCGCCGCCAACAAAGGTGGCCAGACAAACTTCACGGTGAACCATATCAAAATGGCGAACGTCAGCGCCTGCGAGAACAGTGTCAGGTTAATGTTCATTTCAATTCCTTACGCTGGATTATGCTTCCTGCAATGGATAATTATTTGATCACGGCGAGCAGCGGGTTAGCGAACGCGAACATCATTGCCAGACCAACGCCGATAATAAAAGGTGCGTCGATCAGACCCATCAACAGGAACACTTTACCTTGCAACGTAGGAATCAACTCGGGTTGGCGCGCCGCACCATTCAAAAAGCTACAGCACATAAGACTGATCCCTATACAAGCGGCTACAGCGCCCAAGCCAATAATCAAACTGATTCCAATGATGGTGTAAGATTGAACCATCGCGAGATATTGAACTGTGTTTCCCATTTTTGTTTCCTTTCGATTTACAAGTTAATTAAAGTTAATAGTGACAAAAAATTAGTGGCTTTCGTGCGCCATCCCGATGTAAACAATCGTCAGCATCATGAAGATGTACGCTTGCAACGTCACAATCAGAATATGGAATATTGCCCAAACCCCGCCAAGCAACGCTCCAAAGATCGTTCCAGCCAAACCGGTCGCAGCCCACATTCCAATCAACAGGAAGATGACTTCGCCAGCGTACATGTTGCCGAACAAGCGCATCGAATGGGACAGCGGTTTGGAGACGTATTCGACCAGATTGAACAGAAGGTTAAATGGCCAGACCAAGGGATTGGCACCAAAAGGCGCGCAGAACAATTCATGTATAAATCCACCCAGTCCTTTAACCTTGACGCTAAAGGAGATCATCAACACCCATACAGATAGCGCAAGGGCGAACGTGACATTGATGTCAGAGGTGGGAACGGCACGAAACTTTTCTTGGCCGAACACATGGTGAAATATCCACGCCATGATATCGATGGGCAAGAAGTCCATCGCGTTCATCGCGAACACAAATACGAAAACGGTCAGAGCTGCCGGAGATACGAATTTATGTCGATCGCCGCCGTGGAAAGTGCCTTTGACCTGATTGTCAATGAATTCGAACAGAAGCTCAATGAAAGCCTGGCGCTTGCCGGGAACACCCGATGTTGCGCCACGCACAACCCACCAAAGAAACCCGAAGATGACCAAACCGAGAAAAACAGACACGGCTAGCGAGTCGAAATTCACAGACCAGAATCCGCCCTCGGCTACCTGTTTAACATTAAAACTTAAATGATGCCCGATATAACTGGATGGTGTCAGCTCGTGTTCAATGGACATCACAGACCCTACTCATCGTTCTCGTTATTTACAGTCAGCAAGCCCGCGCCAAATGCCAGCACAGAACCTACCAACCCCCCTATCAGGGGCAAAGGAACCAGCCCCTGGAAACACCTAAAGGCCACCAGCAATAATATTATTATCACCAGCACCTTGATCACTTCAGCTTTCAGCAATGCAAACAGGATAGTTCCCGCCGTTCCGCCATTTGGTCTGCGCGCCATCATCAATCCGGCAAACCCGCCCACAATAACGAATGCGCCTCCCGCAATAGCTGAAACTGCTGCATTCACACCCGCAGCAAGCAGGAAAACACCCGAGATAAACACCGTTATGATGATTTGCCAGCGCACCGCTTTAATGAATTCGCGGCTTATTTTTTTGTTTGTTACTTTGTCCATCATGCGCCCTTGGATGTTACTTTTTGGCCAAGGACAACAAAAAGCCCGCGCATTCTCTACCATTCCTTTACGTCAAGTCAAGCGCAATTACGCCAAAAATGCTGTCGAGCGTTGTTGTATAAAGGCAACAAAGCGCTTAGAAGTGTTCTTACGGTTATTCATTACCTTTTATGCCTATTTTTGCCAAAATGCCGTCAAGTTGATCGAGCGTTTTATATTCTATTACCAACTTGCCTGCGCCTTTCGCGCCATGCCGTATTTCAACTGTTGCGCCAAGCCGATCAGCAACTTTTTCCTGCAACCGGATAATATCGCGGCTTGGTTTTACTTTCTTGTGTTTAAGCGCGGGATTCAACAAGCTCTGAACCAACTTCTCGGCTTCTCGCACCGACAGTCCGCCCGCCATAATTTTATTGGCCAACAATATCTGCTGTGCACTCTCCACTGACAACAGGGCGCGCGCATGCCCCATATCCAGTTTCTTTTCCATCAGCATGTCCTGCACAACCTGCGACAGTTTAAGCAGTCTCAGCAAGTTACTGGCCGCACTCCTCGATCGCCCTACCGCATCGGCAGCTGTCTGGTGCGTCATCTTGAATTCATCTATTAACCGCTGGATGCCCACTGCCTGTTCCAAGGGATTGAGATCTTCACGCTGAATGTTTTCAATTAACGCCATCGCTAATGCAGCATTGTCCGGAACGCTACGTATCAACACCGGAACATGGGTCAACCCCGCAAGCTGAGCGGCCCGCCAACGTCTCTCGCCGGCAATAATTTCGTAGCCGTTATCGGCAAGTTGCCGCACCAGTATCGGCTGCATGATTCCTTGCGCTTTGATTGAAGCCGCCAGGTCATTCAACGAAGCCTCGTCCATATGCGAACGTGGCTGGTACTTGCCCGGCTTGAGCAACGCGACATTCAAATCGCGCATCGCCTCGTCTTTTTCGTTTTTGCCGCCGGACAGTAACGCATCCAGTCCGCGCCCCAATCCCTTATTCTGCTTTGTTGCCATATCCATTTCCTTTATGCCGTTGCAGCAGGTTGCGCTGCGTTATTCAATAACTCTCCAGCCAAAGCCAGATATGCCTGCGTTCCCTTGGATAATTTGTCGTGATACAGCACCGGCACACCATAGCTGGGTGCCTCCGCCAACCGCACATTGCGCGGAATTACAGTACGGTACACTTTGCTGCCGAAATGTTCCTGCAACTGATCTGAGACTTGTTGAGCCAACGTATTGCGTGGATCGAACATGGTGCGCAACAGGCCTTCAATTTCCAATTCCGGATTCAGGTTAGTGCGCACTTTGCGAATGGTATTCACCAGGTCGCTCAGCCCTTCCAGCGCGTAGTATTCACATTGCATCGGGATCAACACCGACTTGGCCGCACACAGTCCGTTCAGAGTCAGCAAATTCAGCGCTGGCGGACAATCGATCAACACATAGTCATATTCTGCCGCGACACTGTGCAGCGCATCGCGCAAACGCGTTTCTCGATATGGCAGATCGACCAACTCAACCTCGGCACCGGCCAAATCCCGGTTGGCGGGCAACAGGTCATATTTTCCGGCTTCCGAGCGTATCCGCGCTTCGGCTATCGTCTTGCCGCCCAGTAGCACATCATAGATGCTGGCCTGCAAATCGCGCTTGTCAATGCCGCTGCCCATCGTGGCATTGCCCTGCGGATCGAGGTCGATTAGCAACACGCGCTGTTTGGCGGCCGAAAGGCTGGCTGCCAAATTCACGGTGGTTGTGGTTTTCCCTACGCCGCCCTTTTGATTGGTAACTACTAGTATTTTCGTCATATTGTTTTACCGTTATCGCATGTTGCAATCACCAAGCTGCGCGCCGCCGACAACCCCGGCACCTGCAACCGCACAACCTGCTCTACTCGGCATCCGTCCGGCACGCCCGCCAATTCCTGCTGCGGCACACCCTTCATCGCCACCCAGCGCCCCTGCGATGCCATAAGGTGGCGGGTGACGTGCAAGAAATCGCCCAATTCGCTGAAGGCCCGCGAAATAATCCCATCAAACCGCTCCACTGGCCGCCATTCCTCTACACGCGCACAGTAAACACTCACGTTATGCAAACCCAGCTCAATGACCGCATGTTGCACAAAACCGGTTTTTTTGCTGTTGCTGTCCAACAAGCTGAGCCGCCAGTCCGGCTGCGCGACCGCCAATACCAGCCCCGGCAAACCGGCGCCGCACCCTACATCCAGCCACCGCCCTGCCCATAGATGCGGTATTACTGCAAGGCTGTCTAGCAAGTGATTACTCACCATCTGCTGCGGGTCCCGAATTCCCGTCAGGTTATAAACTTTATTCCATTTGTGCAGCAACACCAAATAATCCAGCAGCTTGTCTTGCGCGTCCACGCCCAGCGTAATCCCCAATTGTGCAATGCCGCGCTGTAATTCCTCAGCCAAATTCATGCGCATTTTTGTGCTGGTTGCCCATCGCGAAAACCGCGCTTGATATGCACCAACAGCAGCGAAATTGCCGCCGGAGTAATCCCGGAAATGCGTGCCGCCTGCCCGACGGTTTCGGGTTTATGCTGATTGAGCTTTTGCTGCACCTCGATGGACAGCCCGCGCACCTCGCGATAATCCAAGTCATCCGGCAATCCCAGCGTTTCATATTGTTCGCTTCGGCCGATCTCGTCGCGTTGCCGCTCAATATAACCGTGGTATTTCGCTTGTGTTTCCACTTGTTCCGCGACCTTTCCATCGTCCACCCCCGCCCCCGCGCCAGGCAAGGTCAACAGGCTGGCATAATTCACGTCCGGGCGGCGCAACAGCTCATGTAGCGAGTACTCACGCTCAATCGGTTTGCCCAGCACGCGTACTGCATCCTCTGCAGGCAGGTTGCGCGGATTCACCCAAGTGTTGCGCAACCGCTCCTGCTCGCGTGCGATGGATTCGCGTTTTTGTTCAAACGCCTGCCAGCGCACATCATCCACGATGCCCAGCTTGCGCCCAATCTCCGTCAGCCTTAAATCCGCATTGTCCTCGCGCAACTGCAAACGATACTCGGCGCGACTGGTGAACATGCGATACGGTTCAGAAACACCCTGCGTGATCAAATCATCCACCAGCACACCCAAATATGCCTCGTCGCGGCGCGGACACCAAGCATCTTGTTCGCGCACTTGCAGCGCGGCATTGAGTCCGGCCAGCAAGCCCTGTGCGGCGGCCTCTTCGTAGCCGGTCGTGCCGTTGATCTGCCCGGCAAAGAACAGCCCTTGTATCGCCTTGGTTTCCAAAGAGCTTTTCAGTCCACACGGATTGAAATAGTCATATTCGATCGCATAACCGGGGCGCATGATATGCGCGTTTTCCAAGCCCTTAATGGAACGCACCAAAGCCTGTTGCACATCGAAGGGCAGGCTGGTGGAAATGCCATTGGGATACACCTCATGGGTAGTCAACCCTTCCGGCTCGAGGAAAATCTGGTGCGAGTCCTTGCCGGCAAAGCGCGTTATTTTGTCCTCGATGGACGGGCAATAGCGCGGCCCCACTCCCTCGATCACTCCAGTGAACAGCGGCGAACGATCCAGCCCGCCACGAATGATGTCATGGGTGCGCCGGTTAGTTTCAGTGATCCAGCACGGCAGCTGTTGCGGGTGCTGCGCGGCATTTCCCATGAATGAGAACACCGGCACCGGGTCGTCGCCCTGCTGCATCTGCAGCACCGAATAATCGATAGTTCGCCCATCGATGCGCGGCGGTGTGCCGGTCTTTAGCCGCCCCGCCGGAAGGTTCAGTTCGCGCAAACGGTGCGCCAAGCTGATGGAGGGCGGATCACCCGCGCGACCCGCCGGGTAATTGGCCTGCCCGACATGAACCAATCCGGACAAGAAAGTGCCCGCCGTCAACACCACGGTTTTAGCACTGAAGCGCAAGCCCAGTTGCGTGATCACCCCGCGCACCCTGTCCTGCCCAGCTGATGACTCGACCAGCAAATCATCCACCGCCTGCTGGAACAACCACAGGTTGGGCTGATTCTCCAGCCTTGATCGGATTGCCTGTTTGTAAAGCAGGCGGTCGGTCTGTGCGCGCGTCGCGCGCACCGCCGGGCCTTTACTTGAATTCAGGATGCGGAACTGGATACCGCTCTCGTCGGTTACCGCCGCCATCGCGCCACCCAGCGCATCCACCTCCCTGACCAGATGACCCTTGCCGATCCCGCCAATCGATGGATTGCAGGACATCTGCCCGAGCGTTTCAATGTTGTGGCTGAGCAACAAGGTCTTGCAGCCCGCACGCGCGCTGGCCAAAGCGGCCTCCGTGCCGGCATGGCCGCCACCCACCACGATTACATCGAATATTTCGGGGAAATTCATAGGGAAACCTCTAAAAATCCACAATTTCATCCAGATGCTGCATTGCGGAAAAATTTCATGCTTACATATAATCCATATGCGGCGCTACAAAATTTTCTCGCGCCTTGCATTTTGGCGAACTCTAGAGTTTTAGAGGTTCCCGTGTTGCAACTGTTTTGGAAAGGACGCGCATCATACAACAGCACGCCCGGAATCCAAAACGCATTGTTTCACGTGAAACAATTCAAGCTATTTCCCAATACAGAACCGACTGAAAATCTCGCCAAGCAGGTCATCTGCGGTAAATTCCCCGGTAATCTCGTTCAGCGCGAGTTGCGCTAGGCGCAGCTCCTCGGCAAATAACTCCGCGCTGGCCAGTACTTCCTGCGCCTGAATCAAGTGGGTCTGCGCCAATATCAAGGCACGCACGTGTCGCTCCCGCGCCATGAAGGTGCCGCTTTCCTGATCGCGCCAACCCACTGCCGCCAGCATCTGGCCACGCAACTCTTCTATCCCCTCGCCTGTTTTTGCGGACACCAAAATAAACGGTGTACTGGCGGACACGACCGTGCTGCTATCCAGCAGGTCGGCCTTGTTGAACACCAGCAGCCGCGGAATGCTCGCCGGCAATTCGGCAAGTATTGCTTCATCCTGCGCCGACAACCCATTGCTCGCGTCTATCAGCAGCAGAATCAGGTCGGCGCGGTGCATTGTCTGATGCGCGCGCGCGATGCCCATGTTTTCTACCGTATCTACGGATTCGCGCAACCCAGCCGTGTCCATAATGTGCAACGGCACCCCGCGAATCTGAATCGCTTGGCGAATCACATCGCGGGTGGTGCCTGGAACATCGCTGACCAGCGCCACCTCTTCGCCAGCCAAACGGTTCAGCAGGCTGGACTTGCCGACGTTCGGCTGACCGGCAATAACCACATGCGCGCCCTCGCGCAGCAAGCTTCCCTGATTTGCGGTGTTCAACGTATTCTGTAATCGCGACCGGACATTGCTCAGAAAAACATCGCGGTGCTCCAGATCGATGGCTTCAACGTCCTCTTCCGGAAAATCCAGCATCGCCTCAATCAGCATGCGCAGATTGGTCAACTCGTCAACCATGCCGTGGATGGCAACGGAAAACTCCCCGTGCAAAGAACGCATCGCGCTGCGTGCGGCTTCGGCGGTATTGGCATCAATCAGATCAGCGACACTTTCCGCCTGCACCAAGTCAAGCTTATTGTTCAAAAAGGCGCGTCGAGTAAATTCTCCGGGTTGCGCCAGCCGTGCGCCCAAATCAAGGCAACGCTGTAACACCAGTTGCAACACTGCGGGGCCGCCGTGCCCTTGTAGTTCGAGCACATCTTCGCCGGTATAGGAATGCGGAGCAGGAAAAAACAAGGCGATACCCTGATCCAGGGTATCGCCGTTTTCATCCAGAAAATTGCCGCAAGTGGCATGCCGCTTGACAGGCAACTTACCCAAAATCCCGCATACCAAGGTTTCGATATGCCGTCCGGATATTCTCACCACCCCAATTCCACCGCGCCCCTGTGCAGTGGCAATGGCGGCAATAGAATCAGCGTTTGGCAACGACACCTTTACTCTCGCCCTCGGCAACCCGAGTGATATACCACTGCTGGCCGATTGAAAGCATATTATTCACAATAGAATACAGCACAAGTCCAGCGGGAAAAAAGAAGAATATTACGCTGAACGCGATAGGCATAATTTGCATTACTTTAGCCTGTATGGGGTCGGGTGGTTTCGGATTAAGGCGCGCCTGAATAATCATGCTCGTTCCCATAATCAACGGCAAAATGTAATACGGATCCGCCGCTGACAAGTCGGTTATCCAGCCAAAAAATGGTGCATAACGCATCTCCACGCTTGACAAAATAGACCAATATAAAGCAATGAAGACTGGGATTTGTACCACCACTGGCAAACATCCACCCAATGGATTAATTCTCTCTGTTTTGTACAACTCCATCATGGCGCGGTTTAATTGTTCACGATCGCTACCACATTGTTGCTTTATCTTTTCCAGCTTAGGCGCTACCAAGCGCATCTTTGCCATAGAACGGTAACTTGCCGCCGAAAGCGGAAAAAACAACAGTTTGATCAGCACGGTAAGCAAAATAATGGCGACACCCCAGTTATGCGTCCAATCATTAAACAGCGTCATGACCCAGAACAGCGGTTTGGCAATAATGGTCAGCCAGCCATAATCCACAGTCAATCCCAAACCTGGGGCAACGTTGTCTAAACCAGTCTGAGCAGGGCCAGCATAAAGGGTAGTACTCACAACCGTTTTCTGCCCAGGGTTAATAACCGGCTCGGGCAAAATTATCCCTGCCGAATATACGTCACCCTCAAGTTTGCGCATGAAATATTCACGGTTGGTCTTTTCTTTGGGTAACCACGCCGCAATAAAATAATGCTGCAACATTCCAATCCAGCCATCATCAGATTGCTTGGGGTAATCCGCCTTTCCCTTTTCTATATCCAAGAATTTTACTTTTTTAAATTTTTCCTTGTCGGTATAAGCCGCCACGCCAGTGAAAGTAGGTAAAAAACGCGAACTGCCTATTGGCGCAACACTATCGCGAACTAATTGGAAATAGCTGCTCGCTGTTATTATCTGTTGCCCGGTATTTTCCAATTCATAAGCAACATCAATCAAATAACTCCCTTTGTGGAAGGTAATTACCTTGGTCACTTTGAACGCGGGACTACTCTCGGAACTCAGCCGTACCTGAACCTGTTCAGCACCCCCTGAAAGCACGTACTGATCCTGTTCCGAAATAAATTGGCTGTTATGGTTTGGCAGCCCCACCCCAAGTAAGCCGCTTTGCGCGACATAATTATGGGTTCCTGAACCACGATGAAAAAGCACAAGCGATTTGTTTTTGTCCAACCCATCAGGATGATTTAACAATGCCAGACGGCTAATATCTCCACCAATGGTGCTAATTTCTGCATCAAATATATCAGTTCTGACGTGTATTGTTTTTTCAGTGATCTGCCGGACGGGTTGTTGAGCTATAGCTGCTTGCCCAGTGCCCACGGGAAGTATTTCCTTTGATTTTGGCAATTCCTTGTCTGTCTGAACATTCTGCTGAATGTGCCGTTCCGGATGTTGGTAGCGTTGCCATCCATCCCAAACCATCACTAGCGAAAATGTAAAAATTATGAACAAAAACAGTCTTTGTAGATCCATGATGGGTTTGATATTAAGGCGCGGGGTCGTATCCGCCGGGATTCCAAGGGTTGCACCGCAGCAATCGTTTTATGCTGAGCCAACCCCCTTTTATTACACCGTGCTTTGATAAGGATTCACAGGCATAACTGGAACAACTAGGAATAAATCTACAAGTGGGGGGATACAGCGGGCTAATTAAATACTGGTAACCACACACCGTCTTGATCACAATTCTACGCATCTGTTTTCTACTTTACTAAACAGCGTCTCCAAACTATGTGTTCTATCATCAAAAAGTGGAGCCCGCCGCACTATTACCACCAAATCCAGTTTCCGGGTTTTGATTTTATGTTGGCGGAACACCTCCCGAATAACTCTTTTTATTAGATTTCTGTCTACGGCGTTAGGTAGGTTTTTTTTACTAGCGATTATTCCAAGCCTAGCATTTCCCATATTATTGGAAGCAAAAAAAACCTTGAAGTGTTTATCCGCTACACTTTCGCAACGAACAACATGAGAAAACCCGTTCTCACGCAACAATCGGTAAGCAGCGGTAAATTTGGTTAATGCATCAGACTGCAAGTCTTGTTCGGCCTTTGGCTCGTCGTGCATTAATAACTGCGCGACCGCCTCTGGTTTTCATTCGTATTAAAAAACCGTGGGTGCGCTTTCTTCTTGTTACAGATGGTTGATATGACCGTTTCATGTCTTAATTCCTTGTTCAATTGTAAAACGCGGCATTACAAAGCGTAACAGCACACATGTCAAGTCTAATTTGCTTTTTGCCTGTGGATAAGTTTCAGCTTGGGTTGTAGAATGCGTCATCTTTTTCTGCTTCCGAATCATTTTCTCTCACACAAACATGCAAGACATTTCTTTTTGGGATTTATGCCTTCGCTCATTTGAAAAGAGCCTGCCACAGCAACAATTTAACTCTTGGATAAAGCCACTTAAATTACAAAGTGAAAATGGTTCATTAGTTCTTACTGCCCCTAATTCATTTACCTTAAAACTTGTTCAGGAACGATTTTTGCCTGAAATCAGTCGACAAGCTGTTCTTGCTAATTCACAAGTTCCACATTTTGTGTTTCGTGTTTTTGAAGCCACATTAGATGATAAGCCGCGTAAAGTTGACATATCTCCAAAAACCTCCCCCCTTATTTCTGATAACAAACCCAAATTCGAAACTTCATTCCGCAGCTATGGAAAACTTAACCCTAATTTAACTTTTGAAAACTTTGTTACCGGAAAAGCCAATCAACTAGCTTTTGCTGCCGCAACACAAGTTGCCGAGCTACCAGGTGCATCCTACAATCCGCTCTTTGTTTATGGTGGCGTTGGTTTAGGAAAAACCCATTTAATTCAAGCTATTGGTAATCAAGTTAAAATTAATAAACCGCAAACCAAAATCTGTTATATGCATGCCGAGAGGTATGTTTCCGATGTGGTTAGAGCTTATCAATCCAATAAATTTGAAGAATTTAAGCAGTTCTACCATTCTCTTGATATTTTGCTAATTGATGATATTCAATTTTTTGCAGGCAAGGCTAAAACTCAAGAAGAATTTTTTTACGCCTTTAACACACTACTTGATTCACACAAACAAGTTATTATGACCAGCGACACATTTCCAAAAGAAATTTCTGGGCTTGATAGTCGCTTAGTTTCGCGTTTTGGTTGGGGACTTACTGTTGCCATTGAACCACCTGAATTAGAAATGCGTGTTGCCATTTTGCTTAAAAAAGCGAGTTTTTGCGGTTTAAGTCTAGATGAAGCAGTAGCTTTTTTTGTTGCAAAACATGTAAATTCCAACGTCAGGGAACTAGAGGGGGCTCTAAAACGTGTCGAAGCGTATGCTAAATTTCACCAACGTACAATATCTATTGAAACAGCGAAAGAAGCACTTAAAGACATCCTAATTGCCCAAAGTCGTCAAATTTCCATCGAAAATATACAAAAGACGGTTGCCGATTACTACCATATTAAGCTTGTAGATTTGCTTTCCAAAAAAAGACCTCGTAATCTGACACGACCGCGCCAAACTGCCATGTCTCTGGCACGCGAATTAACTTCTTTAAGCTTGCCCGAAATTGGCAATGCTTTTGGCGGAAAAGACCACTCGACTGTTATTCATGCTTGTAAAATAGTAACCAATCTTAGAGCATCAGATTCTACAATTGATGCGGACTACAAAATTCTTCTTCAAATCTTACGTAGATAAAACTACAAACTTTGTGTGCACAAAATGTTAGTAATGCACAGTTTCGGTGTAAAGCTAAAAGTTATTCATATAAATAGTATGTTCTATCAACAACAACAGTGCTTATAATTTCGTAGGGTATCTGCATGGAAGTAATAGTATTAATTTATGTTTATACTAATCAAAGCCGCTTTATTAGTTGTTATTAAGGATTTATATATATGTTTATTAAAAATTTAGATAAAGAAATCTTACTCAAACCATTACAAATTGTGATTGGGATCGTTGAAAAAAAACAAACCTTGCCAATTTTATCTAATGTCTTAATCGAAAATTTAAATGGGAAATTACGTTTTACTGCAACCGATCTTGAAATTCAAATTACGACAACTATTGATATAGATCCTGAAAATAGGCAAAACGAAGCCATCACAGTTAGTGGAAAAAAATTACAGGAAATTCTTCGTATTCTTCCTGATCAAAGCAAAGTATCTATTGAACTTAAAGATAATAAAGTACAAATTAATGCAAACAAAAGCAGGTTTAGTTTGCAAACACTACCTTCTCAAGATTTTCCAAAACTAAATAGTCAGTTAGAAAATACAAGAAAAATAGTATTGGCTCAAAAAGAATTAAAATCGCTGTTACTTTCCGTTCAATATGCAATGGCACAGCAAGATGTTCGTTATTATTTAAATGGCGTTTTATTAATTGCCGAAGGCAACAAACTTAAAGCAGTGGCTACCGACGGACATCGGCTAGCATATAATGCCAAGTCAATAAAGGATAATTTTGAAAAACAGGAAATTATTCTTCCCCGCAAAGCTATAATTGAACTATCAAAACTTTTAACGGACACTGATGAAAATATCGAGTTAGAATTTTCACAACAACAAGCAAAAGCCACTTTTTCAGACATTACATTAGTTACAAAAGTGATAGATGGAAAATTTCCAGATTATGAACGCGTTATTCCAAAATATGATACCCACCTTAATTTAAACCGCATTCTCATTCAACAGGCGTTACAACGTGCAGCGATATTATCTAATGAGAAATTCAGGGGTGTACGCTTTGTTATGACCGAAAAAAATCTTAGTATTATTAGCAGCAACAGCGAACAGGAAGAAGCGCAAGAAGAGATTGAAACTAATTATCATGGCGAAGCTATTGATGTTGGTTTCAATGTTAATTATTTAATCGATGGGCTAAATAATATAAGCGGGGAAAACGCAACATTTTCATTTGGCGATCCAAATAGCAGTGTGTTAATAACGACGGAAGAAAACCAAGAGTTCCGCTATGTTGTTATGCCAATGCGCATTTAAAAGTAATTTTGGTGTTTCACGTGAAACAAATATACCACTAGGAAATAACCAATGAGCGAATATACCTCCGATAACATCCAGGTTCTGAAAGGGCTGGAAGCCGTGCGCAAGCGCCCCGGCATGTATATCGGCGATACCAATGACGGCACCGGCCTGCACCACATGGTGTTCGAGGCGGTGGACAATGCGGTTGACGAGGCTCTGGCCGGGCACTGCAATGAGATCAACGTTACTATTCACGCAGACAATTCGATCAGCGTGTCCGACAACGGGCGCGGCATCCCGACCGACATCCATAAGGAAGAAAATCGCTCCGCCGCCGAAGTCATCATGACGGTGCTGCACGCGGGCGGAAAATTCGACGGCAATTCCTACAAGGTATCCGGCGGTTTGCACGGTGTGGGCGTCTCGGTGGTCAACGCGCTGTCCGAGTGGCTGAAGCTGACCATCTACCGCGACGGCAAGGAACACTTCATGGAATTCCGCCACGGCGAGCCGGTCGCCCCGCTCAAAGCGGTGGGCAACTCCGGCAAAAAAGGCACCACCGTCCAATTTCTGGCAGCCAAAGAAACTTTTGGCTTGGTCGAATTCCATTTCGACATCCTGGCGAAACGCCTGCGCGAGTTATCGTTTCTCAACAATGGCGTAAAAATCGCGCTGATCGACCACCGCACCGGCAAGGAAGAAAACTTTGCGTTCAGCGGCGGCATCAAGGGCTTTGTCGAATACATGAACCGCAACAAGTCGCCGCTGCATCCCACGGTGTTCTACGCGATCGGCGAAAAAGACGGTATCACCGCCGAGATCGCGATGCAGTGGAACGACTCCTATCAGGAAACGGTGCAATGCTTCACCAACAACATCCCGCAGCGCGACGGCGGAACCCACTTGACCGCGCTGCGCGCCGCGATGACGCGTACCCTGAACCAGTACATCGAAGCCGAGCAGATGGCAAAAAAGGCCAAGGTGGAGACCACCGGCGACGACATGCGCGAAGGCTTGACCGCGGTGCTATCGGTGAAATTGCCCGACCCTAAATTTTCGTCGCAGACCAAGGACAAGCTGGTATCTTCCGAGGTGCGTCCGGTGATCGAAGACCTGATCGCGCAGCAGATGAGCGCATTCCTGCTGGAAAAACCCAACGACGCGAAGATCATCGTCAACAAGATCATTGAGGCGGCACGCGCCCGCGAAGCGGCGCGCAAGGCGCGCGACCTGACGCGGCGCAAGGGCGTGCTGGATGGCATGGGCTTGCCCGGCAAGCTGGCCGACTGTCAGGAAAAAGACCCGGCGCTGTCCGAACTGTACCTGGTCGAGGGAGATTCCGCGGGCGGCTCGGCCAAGCAGGGCCGCGACCGCAAGTTCCAGGCGATCCTGCCGCTCAAGGGCAAGATCCTGAACGTCGAGAAGGCGCGCTTCGAGAAGCTCATCGCGTCGCAGGAAATCGCCACGCTGATTACCGTGCTCGGCACCGGCATCGGCAAGGACGAATACAACGCCGACAAACTGCGCTACCACCGCATCATCATCATGACCGACGCGGACGTGGATGGCTCGCATATCCGCACCCTACTGCTCACTTTCTTCTACCGGCAGATGCCCGAGCTGGTCGAGCGCGGCCACATCTACATCGCCCAGCCGCCGCTGTACAAGATCAAGCAGGGCAAGGACGAGCGCTATCTCAAGGACGACCAGGAGATGAAAATCTACATGCTCAAGTCCGCGCTGAACAACGCCGTGCTGCACCCGTCCGCCGACGCCGCGCCGATTCAGGCCGACGCGCTGGAGCTGATCGCCAAGCAATATTTCCTCGCCGAAGCGGTGATCGACCGCCTGTCGCGCTTCACCGCACCGGAGGCCAGCCACGCCCTGTTGGTTCTGCCCACCCTGTCGCTGGAGGATGCCAAGCAGGCGCAAACCAGCGCGCAACTGCTGGAAAAGGCTTGCGGCAGCAGCATCAAGGTCGTGGTGGAAACCGACGAAGCGGGCGAGCACCGCCTGCGCCTGGAGAAACTCTTTCACGGCAACTACTCGGTCAGCTACATGGATCGCGACTTCCTGCGGGGCAGCGACTACGTGCAGATTCGCCAAGCGGCGGATATCCTGAACGGCCTGATTATGCCGGGTGCGTACATCGCCAGGGGCGAGCAGAAACGCGCCGTGACCAGCTTCAAGCAAGCCATCGAATGGCTGCTCGAAGAAGCCAAAAAAGGCGTCAGCATCCAGCGCTACAAGGGACTGGGCGAGATGAACCCGAGCCAGTTGTGGGAAACTACCATGGATGTAACCAACCGCATCTTGCTCAAGGTGCAGATCGAGGACGCGATCAGCGCGGACGAGATTTTCACTACGCTAATGGGTGACGTGGTCGAACCGCGCCGCGCGTTCATTGAAAAAAATGCGCTGGGCGCCAAAAATTTGGATGTGTAATACCTTTCTAGATTGAAAAGCCACCAGTTAAATGGAGCTTCTATCTAAATTGGAATAACGGTCATCAGCGTGTTGGAATGCTTTTAGGTCAATACTCTGCATCTGGTCTAGTATCGCAAACAGGTAGACAAATTTACGCCAAATCTGGATGTCAATAGTCTGCCTTGCAAAACGCGCGCAACCTGCATGAATACAGAGATTTTATGCTGAAGCATGTGCACCGATTCCCTCAAGAAACGTTATTTCGTCAAATGATTCCTGAGGAATTTGAAGATGCACACACCCGATTTTTTCCGCAGCCGCATTGACACCATGATCAACCTGAACGATCCGCTCGCGGCGCTGGCAACCCGATTGCCATGGACTCAGATTGAAGCGTTGCTGGCTCCAAAGTTTGAACACCTTGATCGTGCGGGTGACCACTTTGGGATTCGCCAAACGGACAAACAAATCCCTCCAGTTTAGGGTTGTTTCTCCGGTAACATGAACAGGTGCATAGCCTTGGCTACGACCTCGCGGGTCAAATGCGGGGCGAATAGCTCGATAAATTCGTAAGCATAGCCGCGTAGGTATTCGTTCTTGCGGATTGCGATACGCGTGGTGCTGGATTTGAACAGATGCCCGGCATCTATCATACGCAAGTGCTTGTCGCGTTCTGGTATGAAAGCCATTTTCGCAAGTATGCCAATACCCAATCCCAATTCCACGTAGGTTTTGATCACGTCCGCATCAATCGCGGTCAACGCGATGTTCGGTTGAATGTTTGCCGCTTCGAACGCGGCATTGATTTTGCCGCGCCCGCTAAATGCAAAGTCGTAAGTGATGATGGGATATTGCGCAATTTTAGCCAGCGTCAGTTTTTTCTCATTGAGCAAGGGGTGCCGTAGCGGGGTAATAACGCAATGGTTCCACTCGTAGCATGGCAGCGTGACGAGATCATCGTAGAGCGACAGGCTTTCGGTTGCGATACCAATGTCGGCTTCACCGCTCAACACTTGTTCGGCGATCTGGGTCGGGTTGCCTTGGTGAAGTCCCAGTTTCACGCCAGGATAACGTTTGATGAATTGCTTGACCACGGGAGGAAGGGCGTACCGTGCCTGGGTGTGGGTGGTAGCGATGGTCAGGTGGCCGCTATCCTGCGAATGAAATTCCTGGGCAACCTCCCTCAAGTTTTCCGCATCGTGGAGCATGCGCTGTGCGATCGCCAGAACGGCTTTGCCGGGTTCCGTGACGGCGGCGATGCGCTTGCCGTTACGCACAAAAATCTCGATGCCCAACTCTTCCTCGAGTAATTTTATCTGCTTGCTGATGCCGGGCTGCGAGGTGTACAGCGCACTTGCCGCATCGGAAATTTTCAGCCCTTGGCGCACGATTTCGTTGAGGTAGCGCAGTTGTTGCAGGTTCATGGCTATACTCCTATATTACCAATAGTTATAACATTCTAACAATAAAGTATTTAGAAGTATAACGGTGCTCGACTACAATGCGCGCCTGAATTTGAAAAGGCGGTTGCGCATGGATTGGATGTACACGTTGTCCGGCTTCCTGGTGGGGCTGATTGTCGGTGTCACGGGGGTTGGCGGCGGGTCGCTAATGACCCCGTTACTGGTGCTGGTGTTTGGCGTGTCTCCGGCAACCGCAGTGGGTACCGATCTGCTGTATGCCTCGTTGACCAAGACTCTGGGTGGCTGGGTGCACGGGCGGCGCGGTTCGGTGGACTGGAAAGTGGTGGGGTTGCTCGGTTTGGGTAGTTTGCCGGCATCCGTGGCTACGGTAGCCCTGCTGAAATACTTGGCGCTGGATGAAAAGACCTTGCGCGGCTTGGTGACCGGCGTGTTGAGCGCGGCGCTGTTACTGACGGCTACAGCGCTGTTGTTGAAAGACTGGATCAAGAAAATTGCGCGGCGCGAGGATGGTACGGTGTACGAATTGCATCATCGTTATTTGCCGGCGGCCACTATTGCGACGGGCGTGGTGGTTGGCGCATTGGTGACCGTTTCTTCGATTGGCGCAGGCGTGTTAGGTACGGTCGCATTGTTGTTTTTGTACCCGCGCATGCCGGCGGTGAAGGTGGTGGGCACGGACATTGTGCATGCCGTGCCGCTGACCGCGCTGGCTGGGATGGGGCATTTGGCATTGGGTACGGTGGACTTGGTGTTACTGGGCAGCTTGCTGCTTGGCTCGTTGCCCGGCATCTACGCTGGCAGCCATTTGAGCGCCAGAGTACCGGAAAAAACATTGCGTCCGATTCTGGCAGTAATGTTGCTCATCATCGGTCTCAAGATGGTGTTTTACAAGTAAGTGCAAAGGAGAAAAGTTGTGAGCGAAAATACACAAAACCTGTCTGACTTCGAGGAAATTGACCGCTTCGAACAAGCGGTGCAGACCTTTTTTAACGGCCACATAGATGCTGACCGCTTTACCGCCGTCCGCCTGCAACAGGGCGTGTATGGCCAACGCCAGGTAGGCGTGAACATGCTGCGCATCAAGGTGCCCGGCGGACGGTTGACCGCCACGCAACTGGACGCATTGGCGGATGTGACGGAAGCGTACGCGCAGCGGGATGTTGCGCATATCACTACACGCCAGTCGATCCAGATCCATTTCATTCCATTGGCCGAGATACCCGAGGCGATGCGCCGCTTGGCCCAGGCCGGACTGACCTCGCGCGAGGCGTGCGGCAATGCGGTGCGCAATATGTCTGCTTGCGCGCTTTCGGGCGTGTGCCCGCGCGGGCACGTGGATGTCAATGCGCATGTGGATGGCGCGACGCGCCATTTTCTGCGCAACCCGCTCAACCAGCAGATGCCGCGCAAGTTCAAGATCAGCTTCTCCGCTTGCGAGGCAGATTGCGCGCAATCGTTGTTGCAAGACTGCGGCGTGGTGGCGGTCAAGAAGGACGGGCAGCACGGTTTCATGGTAAAGGCGGGCGGCGGCTTGGGACACAAGCCGCGCGAGGCCATCGTGGTGGAAGAATTCATTCCCGAACAGGAATTGCTGTTTTCGCTGGAAGCTCTGGTGACCTTGCATAACAAGTATTCTGATCGCACCAAGCGCGCCAAATCGCGCATCAAGTTTCTGGTCGAGCGTTTCGGCGCAGAAGGATTTGTGGAGAAATACCGCGAAGAATTTACCCGCACCAGAGAAGCTCTTGCCGATCAACCGTATCCCAAAGGCGAGTGGCGCAAACAAGTTGTCAGCGAGATTCCTGGCCCCGGCACACCGCGCAAGCTGTTTGCGCAATATCAGCCGGGATTGTTCGTGCTGCCGGTCGCGGTGCCCCTGGGCGATTTGAGCGTGGCGCAAATGCGCGGTGTTGCGCGATTGTTGCAGGCACATGGCTTGAATGAGGTGCATACCTCGCAGGATCAGAACTTTGCCATCCTGAACGTGGCGCAAGGGCAGATTACCGCGTTGCGGGCGGGATTGGCGGCATTGAACCTGCGCGAACCCGGCGCAGGCGACAATGTAACGGCTTGCCCTGGTGCTTCGACTTGCCGCCTGGGGATTACTTCCAGCACTGTGCTGGCGCCCAAACTGTCTGGTGGCGTAAGCGATTTGCGCATTCGCGTGTCGGGCTGCCACAACGGTTGCGCGCAACCGGAAACTGGCGATATCGGCATTTACGGTGAGGGCAAGCGCGTGCACGGCAAGCTGGTGCCGCATTACCAGATGTATTTTGGCGGTAGCGGCATGGCAGGCGGTGCGCTGGCGCTGAAAGGCCCGGCGGTGCCAGCGGCGCGTGCAGAACGGGCGATTGCGCAGGTGGAACAGGCCTATCAGGATAGCGGCGCAGAAAGTTTCTTTGCCTGGGCGCGGTTGCAACAGCCGGATTCTTTCAAGCAGTTGCTGGCGGATATCATCGAAGTGAAAGCCAGGGATGTCGAAGAGGTAATGCGCGACCACGGCGATACCGGCGATTTCCGTGTGCTGAATCTGGGTGGCGGTGAATGTGCGGGTGCGTCGCAAGTATTGATCGGCGCGAATTTTTTCGAGGCCGCTCATGAACGCGAATATCGCAACGCATTGGTGTTTCAGCGCAAGTACGACGAGGCGGCGCAGTGCAATGAGGCGATCCTGCGGCTGCTTGGCTCGGGTGTGGCGCAGTTGTTGGACGGGATTCGTCAGGATGATTTGGGCAAACTTGCCAGCCAGTTAAAGCAAATGGTACCCGGCGAGATTGCCGACGAGTTTGCAACGGTGGTTACTGCTTTGGCGAATGCGCACGAGCTCAGCAACGAAGAGCTTGCGCCGCTCAGTGCGGCGGTGGATAGCTGGACGGTGAAGGTGGGGGCATTTGTGATGGAAAAAGACGCACACCTTGATTTAACTGAAGCATCTGCAGGCTTGCTGGTATAGGAGAAGGACATGCAACAAAAAGTTGACCAAGCGGTTGCTGTACTGCAACAAGCGGAAAGCGATTTTTCGCCGGTTTGTTTTGCCAACAGCCTGGGTGCGGAAGACATGGTGCTGACCGACCTGATTGCCAAACACCAACTGAACATTGAAATATTCAGCCTGGATACCGGGCGCCTGCCGCAAGCAACCTACGACTTGATGCAGGAGGTAGCCGACCGCTATGGCTTACCATTGAAGGTGTATTTTCCGGACAGTGCTGCGGTAGAAAAATATGTCGCACAAAACGGAGTGAATGGTTTTTACGGCAGCGTGGAATTGCGCAAGAGCTGCTGTTTTGCGCGCAAGGTCGAACCGTTGCGCCGCGCGCTGCGGGGCAAGAAGGCGTGGATAACCGGCTTACGCCGCGACCAGGCGGTCACGCGCGGCAGCTTGGAGGTAGCGTCGTTTGATGCCGATTTCGGCTTGCAGAAATTCAACCCGCTGCTGGAATGGTCGAACAAGGATGTGTGGGCCTACATCAGGCAGCATGATGTACCCTACAACAAACTGCATGACCAGTTCTACCCCAGCCTCGGCTGCGCGCCATGCACCCGTTCCATCACGCCGGGCGAAGATATCCGCGCCGGCAGGTGGTGGTGGGAAAATCCAGAGGACAAGGAATGCGGCTTGCATGTGGCGAAACCAGTTCTCTTGAAACGTGCGTAATATGTAGTCCTCTGGATTTCGGTGAAGACTTATGCCGTGTGGAGCACACGGCGTTAGTCGGAACCAAAACCCGGAAGACAAAGAGTGCGATTTGCGCGTAACCAAACCCGTTCTTTTGAAACTGGCTAGCACCTGTAGGGTGCGTTCCACGCACCATGGTGCGTATAGCGCACCTTACGAAAACCGATATTGATGTTTGAAGAAGTGAAAGAAAATTAAAGATGACCGCACACACCTTTACCCATCTGGACGCGCTGGAAAGCGAATCCATCCACATCATGCGCGAGGTTGCGGCGGAGTGCAAAAACCCGGCGCTGCTGTTTTCCGGCGGCAAGGATTCCATCGTGATGCTGCGCCTCGCGGAGAAGGCGTTCCGTCCGGCGAAATTCCCGTTTCCGCTGGTGCACATCGACACCGAGCACAACTTCCCCGAGGTGATCGCGACGCGCGACAAGCTGGCCGCCGATCTCGGCGAGCGGTTGATCGTGCGCTCGCTGGAAGACTCGATCAAGCGCGGCAGCATCGTTATTAAAGACCCGGACAAACCGCGCAACCCGTACCAGTCTGTGACGCTGCTGGAGACCATCGCCGAGTTCGGCTTCGATGCCTGCATGGGCGGTGCGCGGCGCGACGAGGAAAAAGCGCGCGCCAAGGAGCGCATCTTCTCGTTCCGCGACGAGTTCGGCCAGTGGGATCCGAAGAACCAGCGCCCGGAGCTGTGGGACATCTACAACACGCGCGTGCACGCCGGCGAAAACATTCGCGTATTCCCGATCAGCAACTGGACCGAGATGGATATCTGGGAATACATCGCACGCGAGAAGCTATATATCCCGGAAATTTACTATGCGCACAAACGCGAAGTGATCCGTCGCGGCAATTCGGTGATTCCGGTATCGCATCTGGTGCAGCCCAAGCCGGGTGAAAAAGTGGAAGTGCTTTCGGTGCGTTTCCGCACCGTCGGCGACATGACCTGCACCGCGCCGGTGGAATCCTGCGCAAGCAACGCACAGGAAATCATCGAGGAAACATCAACCACGCGCATCACCGAACGCGGCGCGACGCGCATGGACGACCAGACCTCGGAGGCTTCGATGGAACTGCGCAAGAAAGAAGGCTATTTCTAGAAAAATCTTTTCTTCCGCAGATTACGCAGATTTTTGTTTTGGTTTTAATCCATCTAATCTGCGTAATCTGCGGACAAAAAACAAGGTATTTATATGAGTAACGCAACACAACTATTACGTTTCATCACCGCCGGTAGCGTAGACGACGGCAAGAGCACGCTGATCGGGCGTCTGCTGCACGATTCGAAATCGATCTTCGAAGATCAGCTCTCGGCGATTTCAAAGACCAGCGAAAAGCGCGGCATGGCCGCCGTCGACCTGTCTCTGCTCACCGACGGCCTGCAGGCCGAGCGCGAGCAGGGCATCACTATCGACGTGGCTTATCGCTACTTCGCCACACCCAAGCGCAAGTTCATTATCGGCGACACGCCGGGGCATGAGCAGTACACGCGCAACATGGTGACCGCCGCGAGCACCGCGAATCTGGTGGTCATCCTGATCGACGCGCGCAAGGGCGTGCTGACGCAGACGCGCCGCCATACCTACCTGGCCAGCCTGGTCGGCGTGCCGCACATCGTGCTGGCCGTGAACAAGATGGACATGGTGGGATATTCCGAAGACACCTTCAATGCCATCGTCGCCGAGTACCGCGCCTTTGCCGCGCAGCTCGGCATCCATGACGTGACCTGCATCCCGATGTCCGCGCTGAACGGCGATATGGTAGTGGAGCACGGCGACAACCTGAGCTGGTACAAGGGCGCGCCGCTGCTGGATTTTCTGGAAAACGTCGTGATCGATTACGACGTAAATACCGCCGACTTCCGTTATCCGGTGCAATGGGTATGCCGCCCGCAGACCAATGAGTACCACGACTTTCGCGGTTACATGGGGCGCATCGAATCGGGCGAGATCGCGGTCGGCGACGAGATCACCGTGCTGCCCTCGGGCCGCACCAGCAAGGTAAAAGAGATCGTCACCTACGACGGCAAGTTGCAGCGCGCCTACGCACCGCAATCAGTCACGCTGACGCTGGAGGATGAGATCGACATTTCGCGTGGCGACATGTTCGTCAAGAGCGGTGTCAACCCGCCCAAGGTAGAAAAGGAATTCGAGTCCATGTTGTGCTGGTTGTCCGAGGCGCCGCTCGACCTGAACCGCAAATACATCATCAAGCACACCACGCGCATGGTGAAGTGCCTGTTCTCGCGCCTCGAATACCGCGTCGACGTGAACACCCTGGCGCACCATGCAACCGACAAGCTGAACATGAACGACATCGCCCGCGTCGCGATGAAAGTGCAACAGCCGCTGGCGCTCGACCACTACGGCAAGAACCGCTTTACCGGCAGCTTTATTGTGATTGATGAAGCGACCAACAACACGGTCGCGGCGGGGATGATTGTTTAAAGCGTATTATCGCCCTCTACTTGATTCATGACAGAGGCAGATATAGCAGCCGTCATTCCGGCGAGGGCCAGAATGACGGACTTGCTGGTTTTGCACGCTGCCTTCATTTATGTAAGGCTCAATAATCCAGATTTGATTTGACGGGCAGCGGCTGATTCAACTTCTGCTTTTACTCCGAAGTTGACCAGTTGTAGCCGCGTACGATTCCCTGCTTGTCAAATTTGATTTGCAACATTTTCACGTTTGCGCCGGACATATCGGACAGCTTCCCTAAAGCAAAATAATACGTCCATTCGTCAAAGCGTTCGCCGCCCGTATCCACATTAATCCCTGTGCCCGTCGGCGCACCGAGCCATGCGCGAATCTGGCTTTGTGTAGAAACACCGCGCTCAATCTTCGTTTCGAACGCGCGCATGTCAAAATTCCGCCCCACTTGGACAGTGCCGCAAGCTGCGAGCAAGAAAACTATCAGTGAAGTTGCAGCAATACGTGTGAAGCAAAACATGGTTCCTCCTTTGCTCAAGTGCAGAATAAAACGCGGCAATCATAAAACATTTATTAAATTCAAGTGCACTTTAATTTGGCAGCAACCTACAAGGTAACTTGCGGGCAGGGGAGCAGCGTTAGTGTCGTTACATGGTAAAATTCGCGCTCATTTTTCAGGCTACACATCATGACCGGCAACACCCACCCGCTTGAGCAGCAGCTGCAAAAACGCATTCTGATTCTGGATGGCGCAATGGGCACGATGATCCAGCGCCACAAGCTGACCGAGGCGCATTATCGCGGCACGGAGTTATACGGCGATTACAACGGTGCGCGCAAAACCTTTGCCGACCACACGATTGATGTGAAAGGCAACAACGATCTGCTGCTGCTGACCCAGCCGCACGTTATCGGCGGCATCCACCGCCAGTATCTCGAAGCGGGCGCGGATATTCTGGAGACCTGCACGTTCAACTCCAACTCCGTCTCGATGGCGGATTACCAGATGCAGCATCTGGTGTACGAGTTGAACATGGCCGGTGCGCAGCTGGCGCGCGGGCTGTGCGATGAATTTTCCACCAGGGACAAGCCGCGCTTCGTCGCGGGCGTGCTCGGGCCGACCGGGCGCACCGCGTCGATCTCGCCGGACGTGAACGACCCCGGCGCGCGCAACGTCACCTTCGACGAACTGGTGGAAAGCTACACCGAAGCGATACGCGGCCTGCTCGACGGCGGCGCGGATATTTTGATGGTCGAAACCATTTTCGACACGCTCAACGCCAAGGCCGCGCTGTTTGCAATCGAGCGATATTTCGAGCAACATAAGGTGCGCGTGCCGATCATGATTTCAGGAACGATCACCGATGCTTCGGGACGCACGCTGTCCGGCCAGACTACCGAGGCGTTCTGGAATTCCCTGTCGCACGCGAAGCCATTGTCGATCGGCCTGAACTGCGCGCTGGGCGCTGAACTGATGCGCCCGTATGTGGAAGAACTGTCGCGCGTCGCGAGCTGTTATATCAGCGCGCATCCCAACGCTGGGTTGCCCAATCCGTTGTCCGAAACCGGCTACGATGAGCTGCCGGAAAAAACTGCGCGACTGGTAAAAGAATTTGCCACCAGCGGCTTTCTCAACATCGCCGGAGGCTGTTGCGGCACGTCGCCCGCACATATTAAAGCCATCGCCGAGGCGCTGAAAGATGTGCCGCCGCGCCGCATTCCCGACATCGAAAAGAAACTGCGCCTGTCCGGGCTGGAACCGTTCAATGTCGGCGATGACTCGCTGTTCGTCAATGTCGGCGAGCGCACCAATGTCACCGGCTCGAAGATGTTTGCGCGTCTGATCCTGAGCGGCGATTACGCGCAAGCGCTGGACGTGGCGCGCAACCAGGTGGAGAACGGCGCGCAGATCATCGACATCAACATGGACGAGGCGATGCTCGATTCGCAGGCCGCGATGGTGAAGTTCCTCAACCTGATCGCCTCCGAGCCGGACATCTCCAAAGTGCCGCTGATGATCGATTCGTCCAAGTGGGAAGTGATCGAGGCAGGGCTGAAGTGCGTGCAGGGCAAGGCCATCGTCAATTCGATTTCGCTGAAAGAGGGCGAAGCAAATTTCATCAAATACGCCACACTGGTGCGCCGCTATGGCGCGGCGGCGGTGGTGATGGCGTTCGACGAGCAGGGCCAGGCCGACACCTATAAACGCAAGACGGAGATATGCCAGCGTTGCTATGGCATTCTGGTGAATCGCGTCGGCTTCCCGCCAGAAGACATTATTTTCGACCCGAATATTTTTGCGATTGCCACCGGCATCGAAGAACACAACAACTACGCGGTGATTTTCATCGAGGCCACGCGCTGGATCAAGCAGCATCTGCCCTACGCCAAGATCAGCGGCGGCGTTTCGAACGTGTCGTTCAGCTTTCGTGGCAACGAGATGGTGCGCGAGGCAATCCATACCGTGTTCCTGTACCACACAATCAAGGCTGGCCTGACCATGGGCATCGTCAACGCCGGGCAACTCGGCGTGTACGAGGAAATTCCAATCGCATTGCGCGACGCGGTGGAAGATGTGGTGCTGAACCACCGGCCCGATGCGGGTGAGCGTCTGGTGATGCTGGCCGAGACGGTGAAGGGCGGCGGCAAGGCGCAAGTCGAGGATCTGGAATGGCGCAAGGGCACGGTGCAGGAGCGCCTGACTCACGCGCTGGTGCGTGGCATCACCACTTACATTGTCGAAGACACCGAAGAAGCGCGCCGCCAGGCGGAATTCCCGGTCGAGGTGATCGAAGGCCCGCTGATGACCGGCATGAACGTGGTCGGCGACCTGTTCGGCGCGGGCAAGATGTTCCTGCCGCAGGTGGTGAAATCGGCGCGCGTGATGAAGCAGGCGGTGGCGCATCTGGTGCCGTATATCGAAGCGGAAAAACTGCGCACCGGCAACACCAGCGCCAAGGGCAAGATCGTGATGGCGACGGTCAAGGGCGATGTGCACGACATCGGCAAGAACATCGTCACCGTGGTGTTGCAGTGCAACAATTTCGAGGTGGTGAACATGGGCGTAATGGTGCCATGCCAGCAGATACTCGACACCGCGCGCGAGCACAAGGCAGACATCATCGGCCTGTCCGGGCTGATCACGCCGTCGCTGGAAGAAATGGCGCATGTGGCGAAAGAGATGCAGCGCCAGGGCTTCACCATTCCGCTGATGATCGGCGGCGCGACCACGTCGCGCGTACATACCGCCGTGAAGATCGAACCGAACTACCCAAGCGGCGCGACGGTATATGTCACCGATGCGTCGCGCGCGGTGGGCGTGTGCAGCAACCTGCTCTCCGGCACATTGCGCGACGAATACATCGCGGGCATCAAGGCGGACTATGCTGCGGCGCGCGAGCAGCACGAAGGCAAGAAGAGCAAGGCTGTGTATGTCACGCTGGCCGAGGCGCGGGCGCATGGGCTGAAAACAAACTGGGCAAAGCAAATCCCTGATAAAACAACTAGCCATTCGACTAGGCTATCAAAAGACGATAGCCAAGTCGCTGGTTATCCCAACCCCCTTTTGCAAAGGGAGGAGACCACCGCTCCCACGGCATCTGCCTCCCCCTTTGAATCGGAGTCGGCAGGGATGGGCGGTTTTTCGCCCAACTCGCAAAAAGGGGGATTGAGGGGGATTTACGTTCCACCGAAACCGTGGCTGATGGGCGTACACAAATTCGAGAATTACCCGCTGGACAAGATCGCCGAACATATCGACTGGTCGCCGTTCTTTCAGGCATGGGAACTATCCGGGCGTTATCCGAGAATATTGCAGGACGCAGCAGTGGGCGAAGAAGCGCGCAAGCTGTTCGCCGACGCGCAGGCGATGCTGAAAAAGATCATCGGCGAAAAATGGCTTACCGCGAATGCCGTGTTCGGCCTGTTCCCGGCGAACAGCGTCAATAGCGACGACATCGAAATCTACTCCGATGAAACACGCAGCAAGGTGGCGATGACTTGGCACAACCTGCGCCAGCAATCAAAAAAACCGGACAACATCCCGAACTATTGCCTGGCCGATTTCATCGCGCCGAAGGAAACAGGGGTCGCGGATTACATCGGCGCGTTCGCCGTCACCACCGGCATCGGCATCGACGCGCGAGTGGCCGAATTCGAGAAGCGCCACGACGACTACAACGCGATCCTGCTCAAGTCGCTGGCCGACCGTCTCGCCGAAGCCTTCGCCGAGTTGCTGCACGCGCGCGCGCGCCGCGAATTCTGGGGCTATGCGGCGGACGAGACGCTGGATAACGATGCGCTGATTGCCGAGCAATATCGCGGCATCCGCCCCGCGCCCGGCTATCCGGCCTGCCCTGAACATACCGAGAAAGGCGCGCTGTTTGAACTCTTGATGGCACCGGAAAACGCAGGTATCACACTCACCGAAAGCTACGCGATGCTGCCTACAGCAGCCGTGAGCGGCTTTTACTTTGCGCATCCGCAGGCGCAATATTTCGCCACCGGCAAGCTGGACAGGGATCAGGTGGCGGACTACGCCAAGCGCAAAGGCTGGAGTGTTGAAGAGGCGGAACGCTGGCTGGCGCCAGTGTTGAGCTATTAGGATGGAAACCCTCATCCGAGAATACTTTTGGCCGAATCCAGTTTACGAAACTAAATGGAAAAAGTGATGAAGGCTAGCCTCTTTTTGCTGACCGCAATTCTGCTTGTGGCTTGCACCAACGATCCGTATCAAGGCGTGTATGAAGGCATAAAGAATAACAACGAGGCGAAGAGAACGCCGAACGAACGCGCTATCTTTCCCACACCAAGCTACGACAAATACAAGAAAGAGCGGGAAGGGTCGCTTGAAGAATAAGGCAGTCAAGCAGCGTGTGTACAACGTGCCCACGCTGCCCTGTTTGATAGTGGGAAAAGTTGTCCACCTCACAAAAGAATAATTGGAAACGAACGATAAGCCTTGCTTTTTTACCGCTGGCCGTACTGTTGTCGGCCGGCATTTTTTAACCACGGCTTGCCCTGAACAAGCCACAACACAGAAGGAAACAGGCAACATGACTGAACTGATTAAAACCGATAGCAAGCTGGGCGAAGGCGATCTGGCGACCAACGGCAAAAGGGTGGTGGTGCATTACACCGGCTGGCTGTACGACGAGGCCGCGCCTGAAAATAAAGGCGCAAAATTCGACAGCTCGCGCGACCGCAATGAACCGTTCGATTTCCCGCTCGGCGCAGGGCATGTGATTAAGGGCTGGGACCAGGGCGTCGAAGGTATGAAGGTGGGCGGGCAACGCACGCTGGTTATTCCAGCCAATCTCGGCTATGGCGCACGCGGCGCGGGCGGGGTAATTCCGCCGAATGCGACGCTGGTGTTTGATGTCGAATTGCTGGGTGTGAATTGATTCCTGCCTGCGCAGGGCGCCTCGCAAAGACTAAAATTTATTTCAAAGGAGCATTACAAATGATGAAACGTATCTTGTTTTTCCCTCTGGCATTGCTGCTGGTTGCCGGTGTTTTTTCAACCACCGCCTATGCCGAAAAAGCCGTAACCAAGAAAGAAGCCATTGATATAACCAAGCTGGTAAAAACCGACCATAAGCTGGGCTCGGGCGACAAAGCCACGGCGGGGCGCGAAGTGGCCGTGCATTACACCGGCTGGCTGTATGACGCCTCCGCTAAAGAAAACAAGGGCAAAAAGTTCGACAGCTCGCGCGACCGTGGCGCACCGATCGAATTTAAGCTCGGCGCCGGGATGGTTATCGACGGATGGGAACAGGGCATTGAAGGCATGAAGGTGGGCGGGCAACGCACGCTGATTATCCCGCCGCATCTCGGTTATGGCGCACGCGGCGCACCGGGTGCAATCCCGCCGAATGCGACGCTGATGTTCGATGTGGAGTTGATGGGCGTCCGTTAACAGCGTATTGCAAAGCTACTACGCTGTCCGACAGTCTGCGGAAGAGAAAACAACAGATGGGACTAATCTCACATCCATTGCTGGTCACGGCGCTGATGCTTGCCGTCTCCAACCTGTTCATGACGTTTGCCTGGTACGGGCATCTGAAGAATCTGGCGGCCTCGCCGTGGTATATCGCGGCGCTGATTAGCTGGGGTATCGCGCTGTTCGAGTACCTGTTGCAGGTGCCCGCCAATCGCATCGGCTACACTGCGCTCAGCCTCGGGCAGCTGAAGATATTGCAGGAGGTCATCACGCTGTTGGTGTTCGTGCCGTTCGCGGTGCTGTACATGAGCCAGCCGCTGAAGTGGGATTATCTGTATGCGGCGCTGTGCCTGATGGGCGCGGTATATTTTATTTTTCGGGTCTAGAAGAAAACCGTTCGCCCTGACCCTTCGACCGCGCTCAGGATTAAAGGCTTTGCCGAAGGGTGAAATAGCTGTGCGCCGCACATGCTTCGACAGGCTCGGCACGAACGGAACTTAAGTTGGAGATTGCTGCTTCGTAAAGAAGTAGAACTAACATGCACATTCACATTCTCGGCATCTGCGGCACGTTCATGGGCGGCATCGCGGCCATCGCCAAACAGGCGGGCTACCGCGTCACCGGCTGCGATGCCAATGTCTATCCGCCGATGAGCACGCAACTGGAAGCACAAGGCATCGAGCTGATCGAAGGCTTTGGTGTGGAACAGCTTAACCTCAAGCCTGATATTTTCGTCATCGGCAATGTGGTGTCGCGTGGCAACCCGCTGATGGAGGAAATTCTCAACCGCAACCTGCCCTATGCCTCCGGCCCGCAATGGCTGGCGGATACACTGCTGCGCGACAAATGGGTGCTGGGCGTGGCAGGCACGCACGGCAAGACGAGCACCGCTTCGATGCTGGCGTGGATACTGGAATACGCCGGGCTGAACCCCGGTTTCCTGATCGGCGGCGTGCCGCAGAATTTCGGCGTCTCGGCGCGGTTAAACCAAAATCCCCCCTGCCCCCCTTTTTCAAAGGGGGGTAACACCAATGACACCGGCACAACCGTTCCCCACTTTGAAAAAGGGGGGCTAGGGGGGATTTCGCCGTTCTTTGTCATCGAGGCCGACGAATACGATACCGCCTTCTTCGACAAGCGTTCCAAATTTGTGCACTACCGTCCGCGCACCGCGATCCTGAACAATCTCGAATTCGACCACGCCGACATCTTTGCCGATCTCGCAGCCATCGAGACGCAGTTTCACCACTTGGTGCGCACCGTTCCCGGCAACGGGTTGGTGGTGTGCAACGGACGCGAGGAAGCATTGCAGCGCGTGCTCCAACGCGGTTGCTGGACACCGGTAGAGAAGTTCGGCAGCGATGAGGGCTGGCAGATTGATGCTGATAATCGTGTGACGCTCAACAGCGCAGTGCAAGGCACGCTGCACTGGGATTTGCTCGGCGAACATAACCGCATGAACGCGCTTGCCGCGCTTGCCGCCGCGCGTCATGTCGGCGTGCCGGTGGCGCAAGGCTTGGCAGCCTTGAGCGAATTCAAGAACGTGAAGCGGCGCATGGAAGTGCGCGGCACAGTCAACGGCATCACCGTGTACGACGACTTCGCGCACCATCCCACCGCGATCGACACCACTGTCGCCGGTTTACGTTGCAAGCTCGGCAAATCGCGCATCCTCGCGGTGCTGGAGCCGCGCTCCAACACGATGAAACTGGGCGTGATGAAGGATGCGTTGCCCGGCAGCCTGAAAGAGGCCGACCTGGTGTTCTGCTACGCCGGCAACCTCGGCTGGGATGCGCGCGTCGCACTCGCGCCGCTGGGCGGCAAGGCCGTGGTGAAGGATGATCTCGATGAATTGATCGAAGCCATCGCCGCCGCCGCACGCTCCGGTGACCATCTGCTGGTGATGAGCAACGGCGGCTTTGGCGGGATACACGAGAAGCTGCTAAAAAGATTGGCGTAGGGACGTATTGCAGGCCAAACAAGTGGGCTAAACGGCGGCTTTTGGGCGGTGCAATAACTGCGATAAAGTTCGGGTTAGTGCGGACCGGATATTCAATGGCTTTCTACTCCTGCCGCCAGTTCGCGAGACAATCCTGTCGATTATTCGATGTAACCCAACGCACCTCCTTGCGCCCTGCCAGACAGATACTGACATAAAATTTCTCAATCCCCTACACCACAATCAGTCAAACACCGATACCCAATCCGGGTACAGTGGAATATCATTTTTGCACGGTCACCAAACTTGGAACCACCGGTGCAGTTGAATTCGGCACCCCCGCACCAAGTTGTTTATTTCTTCGTCGTAACAGTCATTGAGGAGGAATGGATATGTTGCCAGAATTTGCCACTCGCATTTTACGTATTTTGATTCTGCTTGGCGGCGCACTGTTTGCACAGAGCGCAAGCGCCACATTTCATTTATGGGATTTGAGCGAGCTCTACAGCGATGCAAGCGGTACGGTGCAATACATAGAGCTGAGCACCTTCGATGGCGGCCAGGAATTCGTCGGCGGCCACACGATTACCACATCGCAGGGCGCCAGCATTCACACCTTCAACTTTCCGACGGATCTATCGGGCGGCACGGCTGGACATAAGTTTCTGATTGGCACCCAGGGATTCGCGAACCTCGGCATCGTCACTCCCGACTATATTGTACCCAACGGATTCCTGTTTCAGAACAATGGAAACGTGAACTTTGCCGACGTCGATAGCATAACCTATAGTGCATTGCCGACTGACGGCATACATGCGTTGAACCGGAACGGTAACAGCGTAGTCAATGCGCCGACAAATTTCGCTGGCATAACCGGTTCGATTTCCCCTGTTCAGGCTCCTTTGCTCGATGTCGTCGAGTTCTATAACACCACTCTCGACCACTACTTTATTACTGCCGATGCAAACGAAGCTACGCAGATTGACGGTGGCAGCGCTGGCCCCGGATGGATTCGCACTGGCAATAGCTTCAAATCAGGCGGCAGCACGACCGTCTGTCGCTTCTACGGCAGCCAGTCGCCCGGCCCTAACTCGCATTTCTATACGGTCGATCCCATCGAGTGTGATTTTCTCAAGCAGTTGCAGCAAAGTACGCCAGCTACACAGAAGCGCTGGAATTTCGAGAGCCTGGATTTCGTCTCGTCACAGCCGACCACGGGGGGATTGGATGGAGCTTGCCCAACCGGGACAGTGCCGGTTTATCGCGCCTACAATAACGGTTTTGCCCAAGGTATCGATTCAAACCACCGCATCACCAGCAGCCTGGCCGCCATACAGGAAGTGGTGTCTCGCGGTTGGAGCAACGAAGGTGTGGTAATGTGCGCGCCGAATTGATTTGGCAATTTGATCGACCGCTTGGGTAGAGCAGAAGTTCGCCTTCGGTATCGTTAGCGGATACTGATTAAGTTCTACTTTCGTGCGTTTCAAATTTGATTCAGCCACAGATTTTTCTATTGCCCGCAAGCGGCCATACGACAGTCTCCGCAAATGAGACAGGGTTGCGCGTGAATCTTTGAAATAGCGCCCTCGAAATATTACCTATCCACTGCGCCGTAATCGATAAAGACCAAGCAGCGGGCGTATGGCATACGCCCCCTACCCTTCCTGATTGTCCAACCCCAATTCCTGCACCTTGCGCGTCAGGGTATTACGCCCGATGCCGAGGAGGGTGGCAGCTTCGATGCGGCGCCCGCCGGTATGGTGCAGCGCTTGCAGAATCAGGGTGCGCTCGAACTGCGCGGTGAGCGTGTCCATGATGCGCGCATCGCCGCGCTGCAATGCGGTTGCGGCTTGCCGCGCCAGCGCGGCACTCCAATCGCCGCCGTCAACAGCGGCTGTGCTCTTGTCGCGCCACTCCGGCGGCAGGTCGGCGATCTCGATCATCTGTGAAGGCGTCATCACGGTCAGCCAGTGGCAGAGGTTTTCCAGTTGCCGCACGTTGCCGGGGAAATCCTGTGTGGCGAGGTGCCGCAACGTGGTATCGCTGAATTGCTTTGGCTCGACAGATAGCTCACGCGCGCTTTTTTGCAGGAAATATTTTGCCAGCAAGGGGATATCTTCGCGCCGTTCACGCAATGGCGGCAGGCGCAGCCGGATCACATTCAGGCGATGAAACAAGTCTTCGCGGAATAGTTTCTGTCTGACGCGCTCGTCAAGATCCTGATGGGTGGCGGTAATGATGCGCACATTAGCCTTGATCGGCTGGTGCCCGCCAACACGATAGAAGTTGCCATCCGACAGCACGCGCAGCAAACGGGTTTGCAAGTCGGCGGGCATGTCGCCGATCTCGTCGAGAAACAGTGTGCCGCCTTCCGCCTGTTCGAAGCGCCCATGCCGCGTTGTAACCGCGCCGGTAAACGCGCCCCGTTCATGGCCGAACAATTCCGACTCGAGCAGATCCTTGGGAATTGCGGCAGTGTTGATGGCAATGAACGGCTTGCTGGCCCGTATGCTGTGGCGGTGCAGCGCGCGCGCAATCAGTTCTTTGCCGGTACCGGACTCGCCATTGATCAGCACGGTCGCCTGCGATTGTGCCAGCTTGCCGATGGCGCGGAACACCTCCTGCATCGCCGGAGCGTGGCCGAGAATATTGGCAGACACATCGACATCTACAGCTTCGCCAGATTTGCGCCGACTTTGTTCCAATGCGCGCCGAACCAGTTCAATTGCGTGGTTGATGTCGAACGGTTTGGGCAAGTATTCAAAGGCGCCCCCCTGAAATGCCGAAACGGCACTTTCCAGATCGGAGTAAGCGGTCATGATAATGACCGGAACGAGCGGATGGTGTTGATGCAGGGCCTGCAAAAAATCCAGCCCCGAGCTGCCGGGCATGCGAATATCGCTGACTACCACTTGCGGCACATCATGAGCCAATGCCCGCAACGCCTCATCCGCTGTGGCAAAACTTTTGAACTCGATGTTTTCGCGGGCCAGCGATTTTTCCAGCACCCAGCGAATCGAGCGGTCGTCGTCTATAATCCAGACTGATTTCATTTCACTCACCTTTGGTTACTTTTGTAGGGCGCTTGCGGGATGCTTTCCCGGATTCCGCTGCGCTTCATCCGTGCTACCTATTTGGTTTCGGCTATGCCGAGCGGCAGCAGCACGGTGAAACATGTGCGCCCAGGTTCACTGTCAAATTCTATCGTGCCGTGATGCTGGCTGACGAAATCCTGCGCCAAAGTCAGCCCCAGCCCGTGGCCATCGGCTCGTCCCGACACCAGCGGATAAAAAATCTTGTCCTGCAGTTCCGGCGGAATACCCGGCCCATTATCGATAACCTGCACGATCACCGCCAGGCGATGGCGACGTTTGATCAGCGTCACCTGCCGCGCAATGCGGGTGCGCAATACAATCGATCCTTTGCCTTGCATGGCCTGTGCGGCATTGCGCACGATGTTGAGCATCGCCTGTATTAACTGTTCCTTATCGCCGACCAGCGCCGGCAAGCTGATGTCATAGTCGCGCTGCATCGTTAATCCTTCCGGTATTTCCGCCAGCACCACGCTGCGTACCCGCTCCAGCACTTCATGGATGTTGAGCGCGCTGTAGTGAGAGGCGTTTTGCGGGGAGAGCAATTTCTCCATCAGCGAACGCAGCCGGTCCGCCTCTTGCACGATGACCTGGGTGTATTCGCGCAACGCCGGATTATCCAGTTCCTGCTCGAGCAATTGCGCCGCGCCGCGTATGCCGCCAAGCGGATTCTTGATCTCATGCGCGAGGTTGCGCAACAACAGGCGATTTGCTTGTGTCTGATCCAGCATCTGTTCTTCGCGCGCCAGCTTCAGCGGCCTGCCTATCGGGTGAAATTCCAGCAGCAAATAGCGGCTATAGTGAAGCTCGCGCAGCGATTCGTTCGCTTTCTCGTCCGCTTGCGGGAGAGGGGACCGGGCATGACGGAGATCATCGTCGGGTGCGGCATCCTGGCCATGCCCGTTGTCCAGCTGCATCGGTGTTACCGCGCAGCGTAAATGCAGCTTGCCGTGCGCAGGTGTGCCGAGCGTCAGGTCGTGCTCGATATAGCTGGCATTGTCCTGGGTTGCATGTTGCAAGGCGTTCATCAATTGTTCTGTATCCGTGAACGCCTGCCGCGCCGGATGCCCGAGCAGATTTTTGCCGCTCACATCGAACAGGTGTTCCGCTGCTGGATTGAGATAAACGACACGCGTTTCATCATCCAGCAGGATGACAGCGGTCGCCAAGAACTCCAGCGTGAGGAAGGGAAAGTCAGGCATACGTCCTTAACGAAGCAGAAAACATGCCAGATGAAAGAGCTATTTGAGTTTGGACAGCTCGGTTTTTAGCGCATCGATGTTCTTCTGGTGCAAATCAACTTGCTCGCTCAGCGATTTGACTTTTTCTTCATATTTCGCCACGTTGCGATAAGTCTTGCCGTCTTGTCCGCGATGGACTTCAGGGTTTTCCTCGCCTTCCTTCAAGCTGCGTTTGGCTTCTTCGAGCAATCTTTCTTCAGTGTTTAACTCATCTTCCAGAATCTTCCGGCGTGTATCGTCACGCCCTTTTTGGGTTTCGCCGTCCACTCTTGGAAAGCCTTCCGGTGAAGCGGCGGATCGCACGCGCGCAGATGGTGCCATGGTCGGCAACGGCTCCAGAATAATTCTTCTTCCTCCTTTGATCGGCGTGCTCGAGTAAGTTACATGCCCATCGGCATCAATAGCCTTGTAGATTTCAGCCTGTCCTAATATCGGACAAGAACACATTATGGCAACAAGCAAATATCGAGGTTTCATGATGGATCTCCTGCGGGTGGCATGGGCAAGTATAGGGCAAGCCTCAGACACAGACAAACCGTTTGCTGTTCAAACCATTCAAGGTTCATCTCGCAGCAAAAACAAAACGAGGCTTGCGCCCCGTTTGTTGTCCTGCATCGTGTGCCTGAATCTTGCCGCTAAATACTGTAATACATGTCGAATTCAACCGGGTGTGTGGTCATGCGGATGCGGTTGACCTCTTCCATTTTTAGCGTGATGAATGCATCTATGAAGTCGTTGGAGAAGACTCCGCCGCGGGTCAAGAACTCGCGATCCTTGTCCAGGTTTGCCAACGCTTCGTCCAGTGAACTGCACACTGTCGGGATTTTTGCATCCTCTTCGGGGGGCAGGTCATACAGGTTTTTGTCAGCCGGATCGCCAGGGTGAATCTTGTTTTGAATGCCATCCAAACCGGCCATCATCAAGGCTGCAAAACACAGATACGGGTTCGCGGTCGGATCCGGGAAACGGGTTTCGATGCGGCGCGCCTTGTCGCTGGCTACGTGCGGGATACGGATCGAAGCGGAACGATTCTTTGCCGAATAAGCCAGCTTGACCGGCGCTTCGTAATGCGGAACCAGGCGCTTGTAGGAGTTGGTGCCAGGATTGGTGATCGCGTTCAGCGCCTTGGCGTGCTTGATGATGCCGCCAATGTAAAACAGCGCGGTTTCGGACAGCCCCGCATAGCCGTTGCCGGCAAACAAATTCTTGCCGTTTTTCCAGATGGATTGGTGCACGTGCATGCCGGAACCGTTGTCGCCGACGATGGGCTTGGGCATGAAGGTCGCCGTTTTGCCATATTGGTGCGCAACGTTATGCACCACATATTTCAAGGCTTGAGTCTGGTCGGCACGCCGCACCAGCGTGTTGAACTTGGTGCCGATTTCGCACTGCCCGGCGGTTGCCACTTCATGGTGATGCACTTCGACTTCGATGCCGATGTCTTCCAGCGCCAGGCACATCGCGGCGCGGATATCGTTCAGGCTGTCGACCGGCGGAACCGGGAAGTAGCCACCTTTGACCATGGGCCGATGTCCGGTATTGCCGCCATCGAATTTCTCGCCGGTTGACCATGCAGCCTCTTCGGAATTGATCTTCAGCGAACAGCCGGACATGTCGACATGCCAGTTTACGGAATCAAAAATGAAAAACTCCGGCTCGGGCCCAAAGTAAGCCGTGTCGCCGATACCGCTGGACTGCAAATAGGCTTCCGCACGCTTCGCGATGGAACGCGGATCGCGGTCATAGCCTTTGCCATCGGTCGGCTCGACCACATCGCAGGTAATCACCAGAGTGTTTTCATCCATGAACGGGTCAAGGTAGGCGGTTTCAGGGTCAGGCATCAGCAACATATCCGATGCTTGAATACCTTTCCAGCCGGAAATTGAAGAGCCGTCGAACGCATGGCCGTCCTCAAATTTGTCCATACCCACGTATTTGGCAGGCACACCAACGTGCTGCTCCTTGCCGCGCGTATCGGTAAAACGGAAATCCACGAATTTGATATCGCGGTCCTTGATCATTTTCAACACATCATTTGCCGACATCGACATAACTCTCTCCTCACAAGAAATACAACAAAAAAATGTAACAAATTAAAATCAAATAATCAGTGAACCAAAATACGTGATACGCGGCACTAGACTAGCCGCAGGAAGCGTGCCAACTCTTCCCGCATGAACAAGCGGCATTGTGCCATAAGCCAGCAACGCAGCACATAAAATATTCGCACCAAAATTGAACGTGACATGATCGTTTGCGCACTAATTCTGTGCGTGGCTGCGATGGACATGAATGGCACGAAATAACTCGTCATCGCCGACCAGTTCGTCGCAACGTGTCTGCAAGGCATCAGCTTGTTTTCCATGTGCTTGATCGGCAGGCAAATATATCTCGGCATCCACCTTGCCATCCAGATAGTGGAACACCACGCGATTACCCGTCAGGCTCGAATCCCCCAGACGCTCGGCAAGATGCGCCAGCAACCCGGGGCGACCGGGCAAATGCGCGTTGGGTTTGGCTTGCAGGTCATCTTCAGGATCAATGTGCACCATCACATCCAACACATGGTGGTTTTGAAGCACGGCATAACGTGCCGATTCGGCAATGAAATGCCCCTCCGAAACACTAATCTTGGGATCGACCACGATGTGCGCGTCAACCAGCGCATTGTCGGCCATCTTGCGGGTGCGCAAATCATGCAGTGCCCGCACCCCATGGGTATTGAGCAAGGTTTGCCGGATGGCCTCGACCTCCTCCTCATCCAAACCGGTATCGATCAGTTCCGCCATTGCTTCCAAGGCCAGTTTGCCGCCCATGTGTGCAATCATCACCCCCACCACCGCGGCGGCAACCAGATCGAGAAAGGTGTAGCCGAACAGATTGCCGATCACGCCGACGACGACGACTAATGAAGATGCCGCATCCGAACGCGCATGCCATGCATTAGCTACCAACATCTGCGAGCGTACCCGCTTGGCCACCGCCAGCATGTAGCGAAACATGCCTTCCTTGGCAACCAATGCGGCCATCGCGATGGCCAGCGCCAGCGGATTTACCGCCTGCAATGTGCTGGGCTGCTGCAAACGCATTGCGGCAGCCACCAGCAATCCTACACCGAGCGCAGCAAGGAAAATTCCCAAGATAAATGTTGCGGCGGTTTCTACCCGTGCATGCCCGTAAGGATGGTTGGCGTCGGCGTGGCGGTTGCCGTGACGGTTCGCGTACAGCACCAGTACATCGGAAAGCAAATCCGACAGCGAGTGCAGACCATCGGCCATCAAGGCTTGCGAATGCGCGAAAAATCCGCCCGCGACCTGGAAGAACGTCAGTAGCAAATTGATGGCGATACTCACCCAAGTGCTTTTTTGCGCGGCGGCAAAACGCTCCGGATGCAGCGGCTCGAAAGCCCCGATAGCAGGCTGGGGTTGATGTAAATGGGTGTGATTTTTCATGTCGGTTGCGCTAGTATTGCATCTGCATCGCGCAGCATAGCACTTGCGCCAGATTCGTTAAACAATCACAAATAGAAGAAAGAATCGACATGGGGAAAATTACCGCCATTCTGCAAGCCGCGCAACAACGCGCCAAGGAACTGAATTTACTCTACAAGGGCGCGCTGTATCCCGATGAGGCTTATGAAATTTTGCAATCCGCACCCGGCGCCAAGCTGGTCGATGTGCGCAGCCGTGCCGAATTGGACTGGGTTGGGCGTTTGCCCAATGCCGCAGAAATCGAATGGGCGACCTATCCTGGCATGAAGCTCAACCCGCATTTCATCGCCCAGCTCGAGCAGCAGGTGGACAAGGAAGCGCTAGTGCTATTCATCTGCCGCAGCGGGGTGCGCTCGCACCATGCCGCCGCCGCCGCCACCAATACGGGCTTCAGCGGCTGTTACAATGTGCTGGAAGGCTTCGAAGGCGAGAAAAACGCGGACGGACACCGCAATACGCTGGGCGGTTGGCGCGTTGCCGGGTTACCCTGGGAGCAGGGTTAATCCATGCTGCCCCTGCAATCAGCGGCGCAAAATGCGTAAATGTTGCATCCGGAATCTCTTTACGCCCGTTGGTGGGCAATGGTTGACCCGGCACAAAGGCATCAACCCGCATTGGGGAACCTCTGCAAAAGCCCTGATAAATTTCTGTCCGCTTGATTTCTGTTCGTTCGGCAGCAGTAAAGCTACTACCTATCCCAATACGCCAGAAGATCGTCGCAGTCAAAACTCAGTCAATCTTCTGCGCGAGTTCAATCGCTTTCTGGTAATACCTGGCACCCTCTTCCGGGTTGCCTAATTGTTCCGCAAGTTGACCCAACGCTGTGTAGGCACCATGGCTGGGAGATACGCTGGCGCTGGCATCCAGATAACTCCGTGCTTTGCCCCACAATTTTTGATATAGGCAGAGCTTTCCGAGCGCGAGCAGCAGGCCGGCATCGTCCTTATGTTGATTAAGCCACTTCTCGGCTTGTTCGATTTGTGCCACCGCATTTTCGGATGGGCAATCACCGTACAGCGTGACCAGTTCGCTGTCCCATTGCGCGTTCAGGCTATCGGAGAGGAGCTGTTGCGCGGGCGAGCAACTACCGTACTGGCTCAATGCGCGTGCTGCAGCGGCAGCAATCCTGCCGCGACGCTTGAGGTTTGCCGGCATATTTTTCAGGCAGGCAGTCAGCCCCGCAAGGTTTTTCTGCGCGCGTATTTTTTCCAGCCAAGCCTGCTGGCGCATTTGTTCGGCCAGCGTCGCATCGATTGATTCGCGTTTTTCCAGCTGTTCGAGCACTTTCAATACCGCGTCCCAATTACCCGCCTGTTGCTGTGCTTTCAGTTCCAGCGACAGCGCGCCAATGTGCCCTTTGACCCCGCTGTCGCGTAATTTCTGCAAGGCATTCAATGCGGCGCGCGGGTCGTGCTGATCAAGCATGAATTTAGTGGTTGCCATAAGGCGCATGGTGGAGTCGCCCATCGACTTGTCATCGGCAGCGGAAAGATAAGCGTCACGTTTTGCATATTCGCGCAATTCGTGTGCCGAACGCGCCGCGATAATGGGATACAAAGCGGATGATTCACCCAATTCCATCGCATGTGCCGACGCTTTTTCCGCTACTGCATAGCGACCTTCAAAGAACGCGCCAAGCGACTCGTCCAATAGCTTGCGCGCCTTGGCTTGCGTGCGCTCCAATCGAAATTTACGCACGTATGCCGGTAGCTGCATCGCGGCAAACACCAGACGAACCAATCCGTAACCAAAGACAAACATGAACAGCAGCAAGACAATAAATAACGTAAACGATAATTCGATCCGATAAGGCGGATACACCAATAGCAGGTAGGCCGGATTGTGCGATGCTGTAGTCAGCGCTGCGGCGGCGGTAAACAGCAGCAATATCCAGAGTAAATATTTCATCGCGCCGTCTTCTTGGGCAGGTTGCGATCTATCGCGCCTTCGTGGGTCAGGCGGTAATTGCGCACCGCCTGCAGGCTGGGGCTGATGTCCGCCAACTCAATGCTGATACTGGAAGCCGCCAACTTTTTTAAACTGGACAGCATCCGCGCGCCCTCATTCGATTTGTTGTCGAAATAATGCGCTGTCCACTGTTGCGCGGTTTTTAGTTCCTGCTTGAAACTATCTTCGTCGCGCGACAGCAATGCAAGGCGCGCCGACAATAAACGCAGCTTGAGATTTTCGCGCAGGAAATATTCCTGATCGGGCGGCAACAGCGGAATTTCGGCCTTGCCGGTATCCTCAATGCGTATCAACTGTTTCGCCTCATGCCACATTTCCCGCAATAATCTTTGCCATGCCGTCTCATCTTTGGGCGCGGCAGCTTGCATGGCCTCCTTCCTCTTCGTCGCGCGCTGCTGATAGACCAGAGGCAACTCGTCCACAACGGCGATCAGATTGTCGAGTTGAAGATTAATGCCAACAATATCCACGCTGGGCAATGCGCGCAACTTGTCCATGTCCTGGCTAATGGCCTTGCGAAGCCCGTTAAACGCAGGCCTGTCCATGCGCTGCAAACGCGCATCGGCGCTCTGCATGGCAATCAGCGCGGCTTTTACATTGGCCGACAATTGCAATTGTTGCCCGGCGCTCAACAGCAACTGCTCGACCTCCGCCAGCGCGGTTTCGTCCCGGCTCACGGACAGATCGTTGTATAAAGCCTCCAGCGCGGCGCGCTGATTTTGTGCTTCGGCATAACGTGTTTCCAGTGTTGCCACTTTGACGGAAAGTTCGCGCACTTGATCCTGGTCTTGGGCCAGCAATATCTGATAGGCTTTGCTTGTGCCGTCCATCTCGGCAATCTTTTTCGCCAGTTGCTGCTGCATATCATCAATAGCGCGGTGCCCGTCCAGCCATTGCCAAAGAAAAATCACCACCAGCACGGCCAGTGTCAACTGTGTAATGCTGATGCGCGCGAGTACCGCGGCAACTGAAGTTTTATGCGCCGGACGCGGCGTGTGCCGAAATGTCGAGATATCCGGCTCGACGTTTTCTGGCTGTGGAGTTTTGTCGTTCATTCAATACCTTTCAGGCAACAGAAGACAGGGGGCAGAATGTAGCGCGGCGTAGCCGCGATTTATATTTGAGTTGGGCCGCCATGCGGCACACAAAAATCCTGGCCCGCCCATGCTATCAAAGCCGACAGCAATCCGTCATCTCCCGCGCCAGTCAATTGCACTGACCGCCAGCCTTGTTGGCGCGCCAGCTCAGCGATGCGCCCATGTGGCACGAACAACGGCGTGTCGCGCAATACGGTTCGGGCGCTTTCGCCGAGCATTTGCCACAAATGACTTAATGCCTCGCTGCTGGTAACGGTAATCGCATCCGGTGCAGACGCCGCCAACAGGCTCGCATCCAGCTGCGGCTTGCTGCGTTGGTAGCAAGCGGCGTATTCCACCGTCGCTCCGCGTGCCTTGAGCGTGTCACCCAGCAGTTCGCGCCCGCCATCGCCGCGAAAAATCATTACGCGCCATCCGCTGACATTTTGCAATTCCGGCAAGGCCAGCAGGCCTTCGCTGTCGAATCGTTTGGCGGGTGCGATGATATTGGCGACGCCCAACTCACGCAACGTTTTCGCGCTGCCCTGTCCGATCGTGGCAATTTTCAGTGCAGGCGGCAAAGCACCCGCAGCGCGGATCGCCGCCATGCCGTATTGCACGGCATTCGGGCTGATGAAGACGGCAAGATTAAATTGGGTGAGGCGGGAAATTTGTTCGTACAGCGTTTGGGTATCCTGCGCCGCCGCGATGTCCAGCAGCGGGAACAGCAGCGGAATACCGCCTGCCTGCTCAATATGCCGCGCCAGTTGCGCAGCCTGCTCACGCGGCCGCGTGACGGCGATTTTTAATCCGGTAAGCGGTTGATCAGCCATTCAGGGCAGCGAGAATCTCATCTGCGCCCTGCGCGCGTAACGCGTCGGCCACCCGATTGCCCAGCGCTTCCGGTTCGGCGATATTGCCGAACAATTCGTCGCGCACCATGCGCTGCCCATCCGGGCTGGCAACAAAGCCGCGCATCCGCAGTTTGCCGTTTATCACCTCGGCAAAACCGCCCAGCGGCACTTGGCAACTGCCCGCCAAGGCGCGGCTCATGGCGCGCTCCGCCAATACGCAGGCGGCGGTATCGGCATGATGAAGCGGTTGCAGCAGGGCGATTACCTCGGCGCGGTCGGCGCGGCATTCGATACCCAGCGCGCCCTGGCCGACTGCGGGCAGGCTATCGTCGCTGGTGATCAGCGCACGGATGCGCCCGCCCAGTCCCAGCCGTTTCAGCCCGGCAGCGGCGAGAATGATGGCGGCATACTGACCCTCGTCCAGCTTGCGCAAACGGGTCTGCACATTGCCGCGCAGCGGCTCGATCTTCAGGTGCGGGAAGCGCGCGCGCAACTGGCTTTCGCGGCGCAGGCTGGAGGTGCCCACCACACTGCCTGCTGGCAATGCGGCCAGATTGTCATATTGGTTTGAGACGAACGCATCATGCGGATCTTCGCGTTCCCCGATGGCGGCCAGCACAAAACCTTCCGGCATGTTCATCGGCACATCCTTCAGCGAATGCACGGCAAGGTCGGCGCGGCCATCTTCCAGCGCGGTTTCCAGCTCTTTTACAAACAGGCCTTTGCCGCCGATTTTCGACAGCGTCACGTCAAGAATCTGGTCGCCCTGGGTGGTCATGCCCAAGATGCTGACGGAGGTTTGCGGATATAAAGCGCGCAGCCTGTCGCGGACATGTTCGGCTTGCCACATGGCCAACGCGCTTTCGCGCGAAGCAATCACCAAACGCGCCGGGAAAGCTGAGGATTGTGTTGGTGGTGTTGAGGGTGCCTGGTTCATCAATTTCTCTAAAATTTATTGAAAATATGCGGCGCATTCTAACATGAGGCGCGCCGCGATTTTTGCGTTTCTGGCGAGCCGAGGCAATGCGGGACTGGGTCGACGCCAAACAAGATGAAAAACTGGTAGCATGAAATCCACTCGTTGGAAGACGAAAACCGGAGGGAATCTTATTTTGAGTAATTGGCAGTGTTAAAAACGGATAGCACAACATCCCCGCAAGATTTTTCTACGCTCACCCCGGATTGCGTGTTGAATGCGCTGGAAAGCGTGGGCTTCCGCAGCGATGGCCGCCTGCTGGCCCTCAACAGCTACGAGAACCGCGTCTACCAAATCAGCATGGAGGAGGGCGCGCCGCTGGTGGCGAAATTCTATCGTCCCGGACGTTGGACGGATGCCGCGATACTCGAAGAACACGCCTTCGTGCAGGAGCTGGGCGAGCGCGAAATTCCTGTCGTGCCCGCGCTGGTGCTGGATGGGAAAACGCTGCATAGTTTTGAGGGATTCCGCTTCGCGGTTTTCACCAAACACGGCGGCCGTGCGCCAGAACTGGAAGATCGCCACACGCTGGAATGGATGGGGCGCTTTCTCGGGCGCATCCACGCCGTCAGCGCACTCAAGCCGTTTCAGCATCGTCCCGAACTGAATACCGAAACATTTGGCGTCACGCCACGCGATTATTTGTTAGCCAATGATTTCATTCCGGCTGATCTTGATGCAGCCTATCGCAGCGTGGCGGAGCAGGCGCTGGATGGTGCGCGTCATTGCTTCGCGCGCGCGGGTGATGTGCGGTCGTTGCGCCTGCACGGCGACTGTCACGCAGGCAACGTACTGTGGACGGACGACGGCCCGCACTTCGTGGATTTTGACGACAGCCGCATGGGGCCGGCGGTGCAGGACTTGTGGATGTTACTGTCGGGCGAACGCGCCGACATGGTGCGGCAGATGGCTGACGTGCTGGCGGGCTATGAAGATTTTTACGACTTTGACGAACGCGAATTGCACCTGGTCGAGGCGCTACGCACCCTGCGCCTGATCCATTATGCGGCGTGGCTCGCGCAGCGCTGGGACGATCCTGCTTTCAAGCGAGCGTTCCCGTGGTTCAACACCCAACGCTATTGGCAGGATCGCATCCTCGAACTGCGCGAACAGATCGCGCTGATGGATGAGCCACCGCTGTGGATGGCGTGATCGTCATGCCGGGCTACATTACCCCGGACAAGACCTGTGTCCAACACCCGGCGATTTAATTTGACTGGATTTTGGCGGCCCGGATTTTAAGGCGACAACTGATGGATAAACAGACCATTCTTTGCCCATGCGGCAGCAACGAAAAATACACCGACTGCTGCGGTCGTTATCTGCACGGCGGCGAAGCTGCTCCCACCGCCGAAACCCTGATGCGTTCGCGCTACACCGCCTACACACTCGGTCGTGAAGATTATCTGCTGGCGACATGGCATCGCAGCACACGTCCTGCTTCCCTTGAACTGGCGAGCGAACCGCGCAGCAAATGGCTGGGCTTGGAAGTGGTGCGCCATGAACAGCCAAATCAAGATCATGCTGTAGTGGAATTCGTGGCACGCTACAAAGTGAGTGGCCGCGCACATCGCTTGCATGAAATCAGCAGCTTTGTGTGCGAGGCGAAGCGGTGGTTCTATGTGGATGGCGATATCGCCTGATGCCGGAGGCTGAAAACGACCCATAAGGAACGGTCATGATTTTGTACGTGGGCGTCTGGACATGATCGTTCAAAAATCCTCCTTCGCTTATTGGACTAAATAGTCGTAGAGAACAGGGCGGGAAAGCGGTAAAATCGCGCAACTGAAGAATTTAATGTGAGGAATAAGTATGAGCAAGAGCTTGATTCAATTTATTATTGAAGAGCAACGCGCAATCCCCGGCGCAACGGGCGATTTCACCGGTTTGGTTAGTGACATCGTGATCGCCTGCAAGCAGATTTCTCACGACGTGAACAAAGGTGCGCTGATTGGCGTATTGGGTAGCGCGGGCAGCGAAAATGTACAGGGTGAGACGCAGAAAAAACTGGACATCATTACCAACGAGATTTTTATCAAGGCTACCGAGTGGGCGGGCCACCTAGCCGCGATGGCCTCCGAAGAAATGGAGGATATATACCCTATTCCGGCCAGATACCCCAAGGGTAAATATCTTGTGGTGTTTGATCCGCTGGATGGATCTTCCAACATCGATGTGAATATTTCGGTGGGTACGATTTTCTCAATTCTGCGTGCGCCGCAGGGGGTCGAGAATCCGGTTGCGGCAGACTTTCTGCAGCCGGGTACCACGCAGGTTTGCGCGGGCTACGCGCTGTATGGCCCGGCAACCATGCTGGTGATTACTTCCGGGCATGGCGTGAACGGCTTTACACTGGACAACGATATTGGCGAATTCATACTGACTCATCCGGACATGAGAATTTCCGAAGACACGCGCGAGTTTGCCATTAACTCATCCAATGAGCAGTTCTGGGAAAAGCCCGTACAACGCTATGTCGAGGAATGTGTCGCCGGCAAGAACGGCCCGCGCGGCACAGCATTTAATATGCGCTGGGTCGCCTCGATGGTTGCGGAAGTACATCGTATTTTGATCCGTGGCGGCGTATTCATGTATCCCAAGGACACTAAAGACCCCTCCAAAGCGGGCAAGCTGCGTTTGCTGTACGAAGCCAATCCGATGTCATTCATCGTCGAGCAGGCGGGCGGCATGTCTTCCACCGGATATGAGCGCATCATGGATATCAAGCCCTCCGGCCTGCACCAACGTGTGCCGGTGATTCTCGGCTCGAAGAATGAAGTTGAGCGTATTGTCCGCTACCACAAGGAGATATAAGTTTTGAAAACCTCCAAAAACCGTAGCGAGCAGGTCGAGCTGCAAGGCGCGGCGCGGCGAGCAACGAGACATACCATCAAGGTAGGCGATGCGGCGAGCGAGTACGCAACGCCGCAGATCGGACGCGCAGTAGGTTATTGGAGGTTTTCATGAGCAAGCCGTTGGTTTCCATCATCATGGGTAGCGCAAATGACTGGGAAATCATGCAGCAGGCCGCGCGGCAGCTGCAGGATTTCGGCGTGGCGTTTGATGCGCGGGTAATTTCCGCGCACCGCTCACCTGATCTGTTGCTCGACTATATCAAGGAAGTCAGCGCGCAAGGCGTGCAGTGTTTCATCGCCGGCGCCGGTGGAGCCGCGCATCTGGCCGGAGTAGTTGCCGGCAAAACCACGCTGCCGGTGCTGGGTGTGCCAATTCCTTCCAAATATCTGAAGGGAATGGACTCGCTGTTGTCCACCGTGCAAATGCCCAAAGGCGTGCCGGTGGCGACATTCGCGATTGGCGAGGCGGGCGCGGCAAATGCGGGATTGTTCGCTGTTGCGATGCTGGCGTTGCACGATGCGCAACTGGCACAACGTTTGAGCGATTATCGCAAGCAACAGGCGGCGCAGATTGCGGCAACCACGTTGCCGGTTTTATCGTAGCGGCGCGCCGTGCCGCTACCGACCAGGGAAACCCAATGACTGTATTACATCAATCCAATCTGACCAGCTTGCCGCTGCTGCATCGCGGCAAGGTGCGCGACCTCTATGCGGTAGGCGACCAACATTTACTGATTGTGCAGACTGACAGGCTGTCGGCGTTCGATGTGATTTTGCCAGACCCGATTCCGGGCAAGGGCGAAGTGCTGACCCGAGTGTCAAATTTCTGGTTCAACAAACTGCGGCATGTTATTCCGAATCACCTGACCGGCATCGCGCCCGAGTCGGTGGTCAAGGGTGAGCAGGAACAAGCCCAGGTGAAGGGTCGCGCTTTCGTTACGATGAAGCTCAAGCCATTGCCGATCGAGGCGATTGTGCGCGGCTATCTGGTCGGTTCCGGCTGGAAGGATTATCAAAAGACCGGGGCGGTGTGCGGGATTAAATTGCCCGCCGGATTGCAGGAGGCGCAGAAGTTGCCGCAGCCGCTGTTCACGCCGTCCACCAAGGCTGCGGTGGGCGATCACGATGAAAATATTTCCTTCGCGCAAGCTGTTGAATTGCTCGGAAAATCGCGCGCGAATGAAGTGCGCGATGCGACGTTGGCGCTCTATACCGAAGCGGCGAATTATGCGGCAGGCAAAGGCATCATCATCGCCGACACCAAATTCGAATTCGGTGTGGACGAAGCGGGCAAGCTGTATTTGATCGACGAGGCGCTTACGCCGGATTCTTCGCGTTTCTGGCCGGCCGATCAATATCGCGTCGGCAGCAACCCGCCCAGCTTCGACAAGCAGTTTGTGCGCGACTGGCTGGAATCATCGGGCTGGAACAAACAACCGCCCGCGCCGCATATTCCGCAAGAGGTGCTGCAAAAAACCGCTGATAAATATCGCGAAGCAGCGCAACACCTGATAGGGACATGAGTTCGCCCAAGCAGCTTATCGAAGGATTTTCACGTTTCCGCGAAAAGCATTTCGCCAAGGACGATGCGCTGTTCCGTGAATTGATCGAGCAGGGCCAAACGCCCAGAACCCTGGTGGTTGCCTGTTGCGATGCGCGCGTCGATCCGGCATTGATACTGGATTGCGCGCCGGGCGACCTGTTTGTCATTCGCAATGTCGCCAATCTGGTTCCGCCCGCCGAAAACCAGGGCCATTATCACGGTACCAGTGCCGCACTGGAATTTGGCGTGCGTAATTTGGGGGTGGGGAACATCATCGTGCTCGGACACGCGCAGTGCGGCGGCATTCACGCCCTGTTGGAAGGCGGCGTGACCAGAGACGATTCATTCATTGCCGAATGGATGGGGATAGTCGATGCCGCACGTGAGCAGGTAGAACGGGAACTGGCGGGTGCCGACAACCAAGTGCGCCATCGCGCCTGCGAGCAGCAGGCGATACTGGTTTCGCTGAATAATTTGATGACTTTCTCATGGATACGCGAGCGTGTCGAACAGGGCACGCTGACGTTGCATGGCTGGTATTTCGATATCGAAAACGGGCAGTTGCTGGGTTACGACACATCCACGCGCCAATTTACAAAACTGCAATAATTATTTTCCGGTCAACTCCTTGTAACGTGCCTTGTCGGCATCGTAACGCGCATTCATCGCAGCTTTTTCGGCGTTGGATTTTTCCAGGTCTTGCTGTAATTTGTTTATGCGTGCCTTGGTTTCCAGAATATCCTCCTGCAAGGAAGGCGGAACTTTTTTACCTTCCTTGTTCAGCCCTTCGGCTTCTTTTTGCAAGGCAAGCAAGCTGTCATTAACCATCTTAAGTTGTGAGCTGATGCCGCTAACACGAGTATCTACCTGTTGCAGGTTGCGATTGCGCGCCAGATCGATTTCTTTCTCACTGCTGTAGGTGTTTACCAGCGCCTTGTCGCGGCGCTTTTGATCGAGAGCCAACCCATCATCCACACGCTTCTTGTCATCGGCGGCCTCTTTGGCGCGGCGCTCTTCGGGGGTGAGCACCTCGTCTTTTTTGATTACGCGACCCTTTTCCAGCTGGCTGCGATCCTTGTTGGCGTATTCAGGCGGGATCGTCTCGCCATAGTGGGTGGTGCCATTGTCATCCACCCACTTAAACATTTTCGCCGCAACTGGAAAACTGAAAGCAATGCCAACGATAAATGCTGCAAGCAATTTAAACTTAGTCATTTTTTACTCCATAATAATCACGGTAAGATTGTGCGGCGACCAGATTTTGCACCATATCCGCCTTCCCCTGCAAATAGCCGAGCAGGTCATCCAGCGTGGCGATAGACACCACCGGAATGCCATAGTTGCGCCGCACCTCCTGCGCGGCGGAAAGCTCGCCTTGCCCGCGCTCCATGCGATCCAGCGCGATCACCACGCCGCAAGGTTGCGCCCCGGCCGCGCGGATCATCTCGATTGATTCACGCACCGAGGTGCCAGCCGAAATTACATCATCAATAATCAGCACGCGACCTTCCAACCTTGCACCCACTGTTGCGCCGCCTTCGCCGTGGTCTTTGGCCTCCTTGCGATTGTAGCAATATGGCACATTGCGACCCTGCTCGGCCAGCGCAATTGCAGTTCCGGCAACCAGCGGAATGCCCTTGTATGCCGGTCCGAATAACATGTCAAAGGGCAATTCTGAGGCGAGAATTGCCTGTGCGTAAAACTGTGACAGACTTCTTAATGCAGCACCATCGTTAAACAGCCCGGCATTGAAAAAATACGGCGACAAACGCCCTGCCTTGGTTTGAAATTGGCCAAAGCACAACACATTTTGCCGCACGGCAAAGTGGATAAAGTCTTGTCTGAAATTGGACATGGCGAATATATTGAGCCAGACAAATGTTGCCTTATTATCCCAGATAATCCATTAAACGAATGGATGTATGCCGTGCGAACTGAATTCCCTTACGTTTCCAATGGATTGCATTAGAGAAAAGCATTTGATAGCAATGAGATAGGACGCAATCATGGCGCAACTCCCCCGAAATTTCATCAGCCTTTGTGATCAAGCTTGTCTCGCGTAAAGCCAGTGCGGTGGGTTTTACCAGAGCCAAGGTCCAGACGCGGCTATCGGCAAATGCTGGTCATACTCCGATTGAGCTTGACGGGGCAGTCCTTATGGAAAGGTTTGGGTGTTGGTTGCTGAACCTGGTGAAAAGCAGGTTTAGGGCAGCGTAATTGCAAATCTATTCGACAGCGGCGGGTCGAAACCGATCGTTAAACAAATTTTCAATTTGACCTCTTGGTAAGTCATAAGCGACCGAATAATCCTCAAATGCTATAATCCGCGCCTCTTTAAACGGGGATGGCGATGTCGCCGCCCCTGATAATAAAGCTCGCTGCCCGTTTTCACCACCCCAACCCCCTCCGGAGGGAGAGGGGGTAAACGAATCGCTTCGCGAGTTTCACGTTAATGGTGCCGTTTCATGTCTGTCGCATTGAATTTCAAATCCCATCTTTCCGAATTGTTCGCGCAGGCGTTGCGCGAGGTTGCTCCCGATGCAGCAGAAACCGAGATTCTGATTGAGCGCCCCAAGCTGGCTGCGCATGGCGATTACGCGTGCAATCTGGCGATGCAGTTGGCCAAGCTGCTGCGCAAGCCGCCGCGCGACATTGCCAAGGCGCTGATCGCGGCGTTGCCGGAATCCAATGTTGTGGAGAAGCTGGAGATCGCCGGGGCGGGATTCATCAACATATTCATCACCACTGCCGCGAAACAGGGGGTGGTGCGTGGCGTGTTGCAGGCCGGTGCGGGCTACGGCCATGTGCATATCGGCGCGGGGCGCAAGGTGGGGGTGGAGTTCGTTTCCGCGAACCCGACCGGGCCGCTGCATGTGGGTCACGGACGCGGCGCGGCGGTCGGCGATTGCCTGTGCAATGTGCTGCATGCGGCGGGCTGGATTGTGACGCGCGAGTTTTACTACAACGATGCGGGCGTGCAGATCGACAACCTGACGCTGTCCGTGCAGTTGCGCTGCAAGGGCATCACGCCGGACGATCCTGCCTGGCCGGAAGCGGGCTATCGCGGCGATTACATCGCGGATGTCGCGCAGGCCTACTTGGCGAAAGAGACCGTGGAAGCGGACGACCAGCATGTGCATGCCTGCAGCGATGTGAACGATGCCGAGGCGATCCGCCATTTCGCGGTGGCCTATCTGCGCCGCGAGCAGGATCTCGACCTGCGCGCGTTCGGTGTGAACTTCGATGTGTTCTCGCTGGAGTCCGCGCTGTATACCGACGGCAAGGTGAAGGAGGCAGTCGAACGGCTGATCGCCAGCGGCCACACCTACGAGCAGGACGACGCGCTGTGGCTGCGTACTACCGCTTTTGGCGACGACAAGGATCGGGTGATGCGCAAATCCGATGGCACTTACACCTATTTCGTGCCGGACGTGGCCTACCATCTGGACAAGTGGCGGCGCGGCTTTACGCGCGTCATCAACGAGCAGGGCGCGGATCACCACAGCACGATCACGCGGGTAAGGGCGGGGTTGCAGGCGCTGGACGCCGGCATTCCGCAGGGCTGGCCGGATTATGTGCTGCACCAGATGGTGGCGGTGCTGCGCAACGGCCAGGAGGTGAAAATATCCAAGCGCGCCGGCAGCTATGTCACGCTGCGCGATCTGATCGACGAAGTGGGTTGCGACGCGACGCGCTATTTTCTCGCCGCGCGCCATCCCGATTCGCAACTGGTGTTCGACATCGATCTGGCGAAATCGAAGAGCAACGACAACCCGGTGTACTACATCCAGTATGCGCATGCGCGCATCAGCGCGGTGCTGGCGCAGTGGGGCGGCGACCGGCAAGCCTTGCTGCACGCGGATGTCAGCCTGCTGGACAGCGAATACGAGACCGCGCTGCTGCAACAGTTGATCGACTATCCGCAGGTGATCGAGAATGCCGCGACGGAACTCGCGCCGCACCTGATCGCGTTCTATCTGAAGGATTTGGCGGCGGATTTCCATAGCTACTATAATGCGTCACGTTTTCTGGTCGAAGATGAAGCGGTCAAACTGGCGCGTCTGGCGTTGATCTGCGCGATAGCACAAGTGATGCGCAATGGCTTGGCGCTGCTGGGTGTCGGCGCGCCGGACAAAATGTAAAGGAAACAGAAATGAGCAGAAACATAGGCAACAAACCCGCTGCACCGCACAAAAAAGGCAACCCGTTACTGACGGGTGTACTTGTCGGTATGGTAATCGGTGTTGGCATGGCCGCCGGGTTGGCATGGTACATCATGAAGTCACCCAGCCCCTTTGTGCAAAAAGAGCAGGTGGTAACCAAGTCACCAGTAGCAGTTGCAAAACCGTTAATGCCTGCTGAAGCAACAGTATCCGATACTCAACCGGCAATGGCCGCTTCCGGCGCAAGTGAAGGCAAGCCGCGCTTTGAGTTCTATAAGGTGCTGACCGACAAGCAGGATACGAGCATTGTTGCACCGGCCAAGCAAGATACAAACATTGTTGTGACAGACAAACATACCGACAAGCATCAGCCAGCGGACAAAAAACCGGTTACCGCCGATGAGCCGCAGTTCTTGCAGGCAGGGTCTTTTTCCAATGCGGATGATGCAGAGAAACTTAAGGCCAGGCTTGCATTGCTAGGCATCGAAGCCGTCATTCAAACAGCAACCATTCCCGATAAGGGCGTGTGGCACCGGGTGCGTATGGGGCCGTACAAAAATACGGATGAGATGGGCAGTGCGCGCAGTTTGTTGAAACAAAATGGGGTGGAGGCCACTCCAATGCGCGGGCAATAGGCACCTTTAAGGGGTCGACGGATCACAAAGGGTTACGTTTTACTCTTACACAGCGTTCAACATTACTAAATATACAAGGAGTGGCAAGTGAAAAATTTGATTAAAAATCTGGTCGTTGCAACTTCGTTATTAATTGCCAGCACGACGCTTGCTGCAGCGGAGTTGTCCAAAGACTACAAATTATTGAACCCGTCCCAGCCAACCAGCACCAAGAAAATCGAAGTATTGGAATTTTTCTTTTACGGTTGTCCGCACTGCTTTGATTTGCATCCGGGAATGAGCGCATGGGAAAAAAGCATGCCCAAAGATGTGGAACTGACTTACGTGCCGACTATATTTCGTGATTCGTGGGAGCCGATGGCACACACTTTCTATGCACTCGAGTCGATGGGGCAGCAGCACCAATTGCACGAGCCGCTCTATCAGGCATGGAACGTGGATAAAGTGGATTTGAGCGATGAGGCGAAAATACTTGATTTCGTTGCGTCTCGCGGTATTGACCGGGCAAAATTTTCAGCGGCTTACAACTCGTTCTCGGTACAAAGCAAAGTGGCCCGCGCCAAGCTAATGATTCGCAGCTATGGGATTACCGGCACACCGGCGTTGGTGGTAGACGGCAAATATTTGATCAGCGGCTTGCAACTGGCAGACACTATCCGCGTGTTGAACGAAGTGATTGCAATGGCACGCAAGGATCACCCCGCTGAAAGCAAGCAGACAGCCAAGGAAAAAGCCAAGCAATAATGCCGCTGAGGGCGGCGGGCTTTGCATGGCCATTCGACTGATGAAACGACTAGCCATCTCACTAAGCAACCACAAGACGGTTGCCAAGTGATTGGTTATAAACATGCAAAAGACGCATGTTAAGCCCACCCGCAAGGAGTGCGCCGTGGTCATCAGCGGCGCGTCGAGCGGTTTGGGTTTGGCTCTTGCGCGGCATTACCTTAAGCGCGGCGCTACCGTTGCCGTTTTTGCCAGACGCGGCGAGTTGCTGCAAACCCTCGCTGCAGAATTTCCCAAGCAGGTTTTTTGCTACACGCTGGATGTGCGCGATGCGGCTGCCGTACAGGATGCTGCCAGCGATTTCATCAGGCGTGCCGGATGCCCGGACGTGGTGATCGCCAATGCCGGCGTGAGTGTCGGTACGCTCACTGAATATGCCGAAGACCTGAATATGTTCCGGCAAGTAATGGACACCAATGTGCTGGGCATGGTGCAAACCTTCCAGCCGTTCATCGCGGCAATGCGCGCGGCGCGGCAAGGTACACTGGTTGGCATCGCCAGCGTGGCGGGATTTCGCGGCCTGCCGGGGGTGGGTGCCTATGCGGCCTCCAAGGCCGCCGCAATTTCCTATCTGGAATCCCTGCGCGTCGAACTGCATGGCAGCGGTGTGAAGGTCGTCACGATCTGCCCGGGCTACATCAGGACGCCGATGACCGCCGTCAACCCCTACCCGATGCCCTTCCTGCTGGAGGCGGATGAAGCGGCACGACGCATGGTGCGCGCCATTGAAAGGCAAACCGCATTCACGGTGATCCCGTGGCAAATGGGCTTGGCCGGACGCGTGCTCAAGCTGTTGCCGCGCTGGCTATATGACCGGCTGTTTGCCAAGGCGCCGCACAAACCGCGTAAACCAAGCTAGGCATGCGCCTGTACCAGAAATTTCTCGACGGCGTGCCGGAGTATCTGGCGCGTTATTACTGGTGGGCATACCTGTGGCGCTGGGGCATCTGGTTCTTCGACCACCAGTCTGTCATTAATGCCATCCTGTTCGGTCAATATGACAAGCTGCTGAAAAAGTCGCTGGCGCAAATCGAGACCAAACCTGCCGCGAAGATATTGCAACTGACCTGTGTATACGGCAAGCTTACGCCTTCGCTGCTGTCCAGCACGGGCAATGAAGTTCACCTGTGCGATGCCGCAACCGGGCAATTGCATTTGACGCGGCGCAAAACCCGGCATGTTGCGAACCGTTGTCATCTGGCACGCATGAATGCGGAGTGTCTCGGCTACCGCAACGACGCGTTCGATCAGGTGATCGTATTCTTTCTGTTCCACGAAATGCCTGCTGAAGCACGGCAAAATACCTATGCCGAAATCGCCCGCGTGGTGCGTCCGGGCGGCTCGGTGCTGATCGCTGAATATGCGGAAACCCCGCATAACCACTGGTTATATCGGATTGTGTTGTTGCGCTGGTTGCTCGGCTATCTTGAGCCGTTTCTGCACGGATTCTGGCAGGAAGATATTGCCGCTAAATTAATCGATGCCTTTAAACGCAAAGGCAAGGTGTTAAATGAAGTGCATGGTATTGAGTACTGCTTTGCGCGTTTTTATCGCATTATGCGTTTTGACGTAGTTGCAAAAACTTAGTGCGCACGTTACCGCTGGTAAGCGACACGCTTTAGAATAGCCGAATTATACCAAGCAAGATTTTTAATGATGCGCGCGCGGGACGAAGAGACAAAGTCGATAAGTTCTTTTGTCCCAGTTGGCTGTTGAATTTTGTCACGTGGAGTTGATATCGAATGAATCGCTTACTGTTTCTTATAGGCATTGCGGCAGTGGTTTACCTGTTGATCAGTGCTTATCGCAAAAATTCAACTCAGCAGAACAAGACGATCGAAGAAGATATGGTGCGCTGCGCGCATTGCGGTGTGCATTTACCAAAAGGCGAAAGCGTTCAATCTGACGGGCTATTCTTTTGCAGTACGGGACATCGTGATAACCATCTTAAGCAAGCAACACGATAGCCAACAGGCTTGTATTAAGTGAGATGACCGACAAGCTCATTACAGAGTTTCCAACCGTCGATTTCTGGCGTTCCCTGCGTTATTTCAATCTGTACCGGATGCTGCTGGTCAGCTTCTTTGTGTTTATCGCCGGGACGTTCGGCACTTCGTTATCGCTGGGTGCGCGAAACTGGACGATATTTTTCGTTTCGAGCGTGATATATGCCGGGGTGGTGATGGTTTCCTTTATCACGCTCAGACTGCGCTGGCCGCGCTTCGTTTTACAACTGGCTGGTCAAGTTGCTGGCGACATTGTCGGCTTGTCGGTGCTCTCATATGCCAGCGGCGGGATACAAAGCAGTATTGGCATGCTGCTTTTGATTTCATTGGCGGCGGCGGGAATGATCAGCCGCGGCAAAGTCACCTTGTTCTTTGCCGCGCTGGCGAGTATCGCTGCGTTGTTGGAGCATTCATACGAAGTGTTGTATGAGGATGCTGCGGTGGCGCAGTATGTTCAGGTCGGATTGCTGTGTATTTCCTATTTTGCAGTGGCTTGGCTGGCACACACGCTGGCGAAATATGCCGTGGACAGCCAACAGCTGGCGCAACGCCGCGGTCACGATTTAGCCAGTATGTCCGAAGCGAATCGTCTGGTGATGCGCGATATGCAGGATGGTGTGCTGGTGGTGGACGAGCATGGCGTGATTATGCAGATGAATCCGAGCGCGGTGCGTTTGTTGCGCCACCCCGCGGCATCGGGAAGTTCTTTGGCAGAAACCTTCCCGATGCTGTTCGGGCAGTATGCGATGTGGAAACGAACCGGAGCCGCAATCCGGGGTACGCTGCAATTGGATGTCGGTGTGCAAGCCAAGTTGCGTTTTGTTTCAATAGAGCGCGATACGGCGCACGGTACAGTAGTATTTCTGGAAGATATGCAGCGTGTCCGGGCCGAAGCGCAACAGATAAAACTGGCAGCGCTCGGACGCTTGACCGCCAATATTGCTCACGAAATCCGCAACCCTTTGTCGGCAATCAGCTACGCAACGGAATTGCTGCGCGAGGAGCGGGGCGACGCCAAGCCGCAGCGGTTATTGCAAATCGTGCTGGATAATACGCAACGAATCAATCAAATCGTACAGGATGTGATGCAGTTGAATCGGCGCGATAGGGCGCAATCCGAGGTGTTTGAGCTGGACGCCATATTGCGTGTTTTTGTTGAAGAGTTCAACTTGGCAGAACGGCTCGATCCGGGGGTAATGGTGATCGCTGGGATGCGGGGGGCCGAGGTTTCCTTTGATCGAGGGCAGCTGCGTCAAGTGTTGTGGAATTTGTGCCGTAACGCGCTGCGCTATGGCAGCAAGTTGCCGGGAAGCATAGCGTTAGTGGCGGGCGTAGATGATGGGCGTGCAACGCTCATCGTGCAAGATGACGGTCCGGGTATTTCCGTCGAACACCAAGGCAAGCTGTTTGAGCCATTTTTTACCACTGCAATAGACGGTACTGGCTTGGGCTTGTATATCGCCAAAGAGTTGTGTGAGGCGAATGGGGCGCTACTGGAATATCATGCGAAGAAAGGACAGGCGGGAGCGCGCTTTTGCATAACATTTGGCAAGCCAAATAATGACATGGGGATGTGAACATGACAGATAACCACCGGGCAAAAAATCCCACTGTGCTGCTGGTGGACGATGAACCGGATATTTTAGAGTTGCTGGAACTGACACTGCACAAGATGGGTTTGGATGTGGACCGTGCCGGCAATGTGCGTGAAGCGCTAACAAAGTTGGCGGCGCGTCACTATGACTTGTGTCTGACCGACATGCGGATGCCGGACGGTGATGGCTTGCAGGTAGTACAGCACATCGTACAAAGCAATCTGGATTTGCCGGTAGCCGTGATTACTGCGCACGGCAATATGGAAAATGCCATTACCGCGCTCAAGGCTGGTGCGTTTGATTATCTGACCAAGCCGGTTTCTCTGGATCAACTGCGCACTTTGGTGAAGTCCGCATTGAATCTTCCTCGCGTCACATCCCCATCCGGCAAAACTTTGTTGGGCACCTCTCCAGTCATGCAAAAGGTGCGCGACTTGATCGAGCGCGTGGCGCGCAGCCAGGCACCGGTGCATATCAGCGGTGAATCGGGCAGCGGCAAGGAATTGGCGGCACGCCTCATCGTGGAAAGGGGCGCACGCCATGATCAGCCGTTCATCGCGGTAAACTGCGGTGCAATTCCAGGCGATCTGATGGAAAGTGAATTTTTTGGTTACAAAAAAGGCGCGTTCACCGGAGCGGACAAAGACCGGGAAGGTTTTTTTCAGGCAGCCCACGGCGGAACCCTGTTTCTGGATGAAGTCGCAGATCTACCGTTGATTATGCAGGTCAAGTTATTGCGCGTGATGCAGGAAAAGCGTGTGCGCAAAATCGGAGCCACCGGTGAGGAGGCGGTAGATGTACGCATCATCAGCGCGACACACCATGATTTGGCCGAGCGCGTGCGGCAAGGTGGATTTCGCCAGGATCTCTATTACCGTTTGAATGTGATTCCGATCCAGATGCCTGCGCTACGCGAATTGCGCGATGATATACCGGAAATTGCGCAGCAAATCCTGAGGCGTTTACGCGGCGATGCGGATGTGCGTTTTTCCGATGCTGCCGTGCATGCGCTGCAAAACTATACCTTTCCGGGCAATGTGCGCGAATTGGAAAACGCCATTGAAAGAGCATTGGCACTCTGCCTGGATGGTGTCATCAACAAACAAGATTTATTGCTGGTACCGGTAGAGCGCACCCAGCTTGATAGTGTGGCCATCAGCAGCAAATATCCTCTGCCGGAATATTTGGATCGTGTCGAGAAAAAAGCCCTGCTGGAAGCACTGGAGCAGACGGGGTTCAATCGCACTGCGGCAGCCAAGTTGTTGGGATTAACGTTCCGAACCATGCGCTACCGGATGGAGCGATTGGGCATCAAAGAACCAAGTGGTGAAGATCGTGCAGATTGACGCACAGGGCTTGCTGGTTGGAGGCGAATATATTCCGTCGCCAAATTGTGATGATCGCCCTGCAGGTGCCATTGAATTATTGGTAATACATAGTATCAGCCTGCCGCCTGGCGAGTTTGGCGGTATTGGCGTGCAACAGCTATTTACCAATACATTGAATGTGGCCTCACACCCCCACTACCAGACTATTGGCGGCCTGAAGGTTTCGGCACATTTTTTTGTGCGCCGCGATGGGCGCATTGTACAGTTTGTTTCCTGCTCGAAACGGGCATGGCATGCGGGAACATCTTGCTGGCAGGGGAGGCAGTCCTGCAACGATTTTTCGCTCGGCATCGAGCTTGAGGGCAGCGATACAGTACCGTTTAACGATGCGCAATATATTGCGCTTATCCATTTGACCGTGGCATTGCGTGCAGTTTATCCGGGCCTTGGTATTGCCGGACACAACGACATTGCACCACAGCGCAAAACCGATCCAGGCCCCTGCTTTAACTGGACGCGTTATCTCACAGAATTATGTGGAACTTGAAAGCCCCCCGCGAAGCAGTGAAAATATATAGGCCATTTTTTAGCTTGCAATATTTTTATTTACCACTACAATTAGCCAAATAGGTAAGAAAAATTACTAGATGTAGTGGTTTCTTGATTTCAGGGTTAGTCGAAATTTTCAGGGAGTACGTACATTTTGCACGCTGTCACCGATAGTGCTTTAACCCCCTTAATGCTTACCAGCAGTATTCCCGACCCCGTTTCACCCTCCCCAAGCTTATCTGATCAATACGAGGCAATCAGCCGAAATGCTGTGATGGTTGCTCTTGATTTGGCCAACCTATTGTTCGTAGCAACCAAAGTGCTTATTGCAATGAGCGCCAGTAAATATATGGTTTATTGCATATTTGAGAGATGGAAACTCCGGTGAACGATACCGCCATCATGAAGTTGGCGCGTAATCCGTTGCTCCGTAGAGCATCCACACGCAACGGGTTTATCTCACAAGGAACTCAACATCGATTCCCAATGCCGCTTTCGGCGAATCAAGCTATTAGCGTGAGTGGGGTACGTGATATGAATATCAGGTACCTGGTTTTTCGGGGGGCAGAATTTATGTGGTGCGCAAAAATACTGGCAACAACCGTTGCGCTATGGTCGACAGAATGCTGTTGGCCTACAAGTCGGGGCATTGTTAACAGACTTTAGGCCGTACTTGAATCTAGGTGCGGGCTGGGGGTGTAGTAGAGGCAGGTGTTTTTTATTAACTTTAACTATTATAAAGGAGTTTGAAATGGTAGCAGCAAAGAAAGCCAAACCAGCAGCAAAGAAAGTCGCCGCTAAAAAGCCAGCGGCCAAAAAAGCGGTAGCCAAGAAGCCGGCAGCAAAGAAAGTCGCCGCTAAAAAACCAGCAGCCAAAAAAGCGGTAGCCAAGAAGCCGGCAGCAAAGAAAGTCGC
>JAHFRA010000036.1 GCA_023259035.1 Gallionella sp. | reverse complement strand
TGATCATCGCACGCAAAATTGCCCGAGCCGCTTGGTCTATCCATCATTACAAGTCAGTCTTTAATCCGGAAAGGATTACAAAAAATGCTTGACGAAAATCATAGAATCTCACCACGAACGGTTAAGTGAACAGCATTGGGTGCGTTCCGTCAAAATGGGTACAAATAAACCGTTCGGCCTGAGCTTGTCGAAGGCCAGTATTGGCGCGGGACTAGCGGTTCGACCAGCTCACCGCGAACGATTTTTCTGGAACGCTCTACCAGGTAACCGCCAATCACGGTTGAGGCGACAATGGAGCAGCAGGAACCCCGCTGGCTGGCTGGTGAGCTTTTTTAGTCTGGTTCTGTCTGACCATTTGTTTCACTTGCTCACGTTTTTCTGCGGGTACTTTGCTGAAGGCGTGGTATTTTTCACGGGCGGCCTTGCGTTGCTCGGGGGTGAGCTTGCTCCATGCTTCCAGGCGGTTATGAAAACGTTGTTTTTGTTCGGGGGTAAGATTCGGGTAGCGATTAGCCGTTTTGAGCAGGCGGTGTTGTTGTAGTTCGGGCAGTTTATCCCACTGCCGCGACAAGGGAGCAAGAGCTTCCTGCTGCGCGGGGTCGAGTGAACGCCAGGATGTTGTTGCAGCATCGGCAGATATACAGGTCAGGCCCAGCAATAAAAATACAACGATGACTGAATTTCGCATTAAATATTAATCAGGGCAAATATGAGAATTAATCGACGAAAACTTCCAACGGCAAATCATCGGTCAGAATCGCGATGTCCAGATGAACCAGCTCGTGTTCTTGAGTGTGCTGCCAGTAGTTTAACCCACCGACAACAGTTGCCACGAGCAGAATGGCCGTAGCAGCCCATTGATTGGCAGAATGCGGCATCAGCCAGTGCATGCCGTGCCCGGTGCTTAACGAAACCGATCTGCTCAGCGACTGCCTCTGCAACGCAACGTTGCGCGCTTGGCGCAATGCGGCTACGGTACGGCCATCAAGCCGCTGTGCGGCGCTTGTGAGCAGCTTTGCAATAGCCTCAGGGGTATTGGTGTTTGCATTCATGGCAGTTCCACTCCTTTTGCTTTAAGAGATACGGCAAGTGCGTGTGCGGCACGAGAGCAATGGGTTTTTACGCTGCCTTCAGTACACCCCATTGCTACAGCAGCTTCGTTTGTGTCCATACCTTCCCAGTAACGCAGCAGGAAGGCTTCGCGTTGACGAGCCGGGAGTTTGCCAAGCGCCTGCTCGATTAGCGCGATAGTTTGGCTTTGTTGAAAGGCTTTATCCGGGGCCGCAGGGGAGGTTTGATTTTCGTCATCTACCAAAGTTTCGAGCGGATCGTATTCTTCGTCTGTATTTTTGGGACCCAGTGACGAAAACAAGGTCGTCCAGGCGCTTTTGACTTTTTGCCTGCGGTAATAATCACGGATGGTGTTCTGCAAGATGCGCTGGAACAATAGCGGCAATTCGGCGGCTGGATTGCCCCCATATTTTTCGGCGAGCTTCATCATCGCATCCTGCACGATATCCAGCGCGGTATGTTCATTATGCATGGCATACATGGCCTGTTTGTAAGCGCGGCGCTCTACGCTGCTGAGAAACTGCGATAATTCGGCGGAACTGGCCAGTGGGATTACTCCTTTATTTCGAAGTGGAATAGTAACAAATAGACGCTCGTGCCGCATGAGGCTGTGCAAAATTGCGGCAAAGGTTGACCAAAATGCCGCCAACCTTTATCTTACGCGGTTCTTTCATTGACTTAAATCAGGGTGTTTGCGATGGAGCTGACTGGTGCGGAGATAGCTATCCGCTGTTTGCAGGAAGAACAGGTGGAGTATGTGTTCGGCTATCCCGGAGGGGCAGTGCTGTTCATTTACGACGCGTTGTTTCAACAGGATAAGGTCAAGCACATATTGGTGCGCCATGAACAGGCTGCGGTACACGCCGCCGACGGTTATGCGCGCTCTTCCGACAAGGTGGGCGTGGCATTGGTTACCTCCGGCCCGGGGCTGACCAATGCGGTGACCGGCATTGCCACCGCTTATATGGACTCCATTCCGATGGTCATCCTCAGCGGTCAGGTTCCAACCTTTGCTATCGGCGAAGATGCTTTTCAGGAGGTCGATGCGGTGGGTATTACCCGCCCCTGCGTGAAGCACAATTTCCTGGTCAAGGACGTGAAGGACATTGCCTCGACCATCAAGAAAGCGTTTTACCTGGCCAAATCGGGTCGGCCCGGTCCGGTATTGGTGGATATCCCCAAGGACGTGTCCAACCATAAAACCACTTTTGAATACCCGTCCAGCGTAACGATCCGTTCCTATCATCCGGCCGGCAAAGGTGACAGCGGGCAGATCAGGCAAGCCGCGCAGATGTTGCTGGAAGCCAAGCGGCCGATGATCTATGCGGGCGGCGGCGTGGTGCTGTCCGGCGCATCCGCGCAATTGACCGATCTGGTGCGTTTGCTGGGCTTTCCGTGCACCAACACACTGATGGGGTTGGGCGGTTTTCCGGCCAGCGACAAACACTTTGTCGGGATGCTCGGGATGCACGGCACCTATGAAGCGAATATGGCGATGCAGCATTGCGATGTGTTGCTGGCAGTCGGCGCGCGCTTCGACGATCGCGTGATCGGTAACGTCGAACACTTTGCCGAAGTGCCGCGCAAGATCATTCACATCGACATTGATCCCTCTTCAATTGCCAAGCGCGTCAAGGTGGATGTACCCATCGTCGGCGAATTGAAGCCGGTGCTGGATGAATTGCTGGGTGTATTGCGCGGTAGTCAGCGGGCGCCCAACGCGGCGGATACGGCTGCATGGTGGAAGCAAGTGAACGAGTGGCGCGCCGTCGGTGGCGGGCTGCGCTACAAGAATTCCGCCGAAATCATCAAGCCGCAATTCGTCATCGAGACGCTGCATGAAATTACCGGCGGCGATGCGTTTATCACATCCGACGTCGGGCAGCACCAGATGTGGACGGCCCAATATTACAAGTTCGACAAGCCGCGCCGCTGGGTCACTTCCGGCGGCCTGGGCACGATGGGCTTCGGCCTGCCGGCGGCAATGGGAGTGCAAATGGTCAACCCCGGCGCAACGGTCGCCTGCGTGACCGGCGAAGGCAGCATCCAGATGAATATTCAGGAGCTGTCCACCTGCAAACAATTTCACCTGCCGATCAAGATTCTCTCGCTCAACAACGGCTATCTGGGCATGGTGCGGCAATGGCAGGAGTTTTTCCATGGCAACCGTTATTCCGAGACTTATATGAACGCGCTGCCCGATTTTGTCAAGTTGGCCGAGGCGTATGGGCATGTCGGAATGCGCATTGTAAAACCTGCGGATGTCGAACCGGCGTTGAAAGAAGCGTTCGCGCGCAAGAACGATCTGGTATTCATGGATTTCAAGACCGATCCGACAGAAAACGTTTATCCGATGGTTCCCGGCGGCAAGGGCTTGTCGCAGATAATCCTGGCGGAGGAATTGTAATGCGACACATTATTTCTCTGCTGATGGAAAACGAAGCGGGTGCATTGTCGCGCGTGGCGGGTTTGTTTTCGGCGCGCGGCTACAACATCGAGTCGCTGTCGGTTGCGCCGACCGAAGACCCGACCCTGTCGCGCATGACCATCGTCACCAGCGGTTCGGATGCGATCATCGAACAGATCAACAAGCAGCTCAACAAGCTGGTGGATGTCGCGGCGGTGATGGACTTGAGCGACGGCGAACATCTCGAGCGCGAGTTGATGTTGGTCAAGGTGCGCGCCGAAGGTGCTGCGCGCGAAGAGCTGAAACGTATGGCAGATAATTTTCGCGGGCGCATCATTGACGTGACTGACCATATCTACACTATCGAGTTGACCGGCTCATGTGCCGAGCTGGACAATTTTCTGAAGGCAATTGGCCGCGATTTGATTCTTGAAACAGTGCGCACCGGTGCTTCCGGCATCGGGCGTAGCGACAGGATATTGAAACTGTAGGGTGAGCATGTTTCCTGTGTCCACCGTTTTCCCGCGTGGGCACAAAGAACGTGCCCACCCTGCCGACTTACAACCAACTATATTTTTTATTAAATGAGGGCAACATGAAAGTTTATTACGACAAAGACGCTGACCTTTCCCTGATCAAGGGCAGGCAGGTAACCATCATCGGTTACGGATCGCAGGGCCATGCCCATGCCCAGAATCTGAAAGAGTCCGGCGTCAACGTGACGGTCGGTTTGCGCAAGGACGGCTCCTCGTGGAAAAAAGCCGTTAGTGCCGGGCACCAGGTGATGGAGATCGCAGACGCGGTGAAGAATGCCGACGTGGTAATGGTTCTGCTGCCGGACGAGCAGCAACCGGACATCTACAACAAACATATAGCGCCCGGCCTGAAGAAAGGCGCGGCGCTGGCTTTTGCACACGGCTTCACCATTCACTACAACCAGATTGTTCCGCCGGCAGATGTTGACGTGATCATGATCGCGCCGAAAGGTCCCGGCCATACCGTGCGCTCCGAATACCTGAAGGGCGGCGGCGTGCCGACGCTGATTGCGGTTTACCAGGACAAGTCCGGCAAGGCCAAGGACATTGCGCTATCTTACGCGGCGGCGAACGGCGGCACCAAGGGCGGCGTGATCGAAACCAATTTCCGCGAAGAAACCGAGACCGATTTGTTCGGCGAACAGGCCGTGTTGTGCGGCGGCGCGGTGGAATTGGTGAAGGCCGGTTTCGAGACGCTGACCGAAGCGGGGTACGCGCCGGAAATGGCCTACTTCGAATGCCTGCACGAACTGAAGCTGATCGTCGACTTGATGTACGAAGGCGGCATCGCCAACATGAACTACTCGATTTCCAACAACGCGGAATACGGCGAATATGTGACCGGCCAGCGCGTGATCGGCGACGAAGCCCGCGCCGCGATGAAGGAGTGCCTGAAGAACATCCAGAACGGCTCCTACGCCAAACAGTTCATTCTGGAAGGCCGCACCAACTACCCGGAAATGACCGCGCGCCGCCGTTTGAACGCCGAGCACCCGATCGAAAAAGTTGGCGGCCAGTTGCGCGCGATGATGCCCTGGATCAGCAAGAACAAGCTGGTTGATCAATCTAAAAACTAAAGGCCGTTGTTGGACGTTAGCCGCTAGTCGTCAGTTAAAGGCAAAACCTTGGCTTCCAACTAACGGCTAGCGGCTGGCGACTAACAACTATGACCAGCTATCCCCACCCCATCATCGCCCGCGAAGGCTGGCCGTTCCTGGCTATCTCGACAATATTGGCGATTGCAGGCACCGTTTGGTGTGCGACTTGGTCGATCCCGTTGTGGATCATCGCGCTGTTCGTGCTGCAATTCTTTCGCGACCCGCCGCGCGCGATTCCGCAGGATGCCGGTGCGGTGCTGTCGCCCGCCGATGGGCGTATCGTCGCGGTGGAACGCGTCAATGATCCGTATGTGCAGCGCGAGGCGATCAAGGTCAGCGTGTTCATGAACGTGTTCAACGTGCACTCCAACCGCAGCCCGGTGGACGGCACGGTGCAGCAGGTCTGGTATTTCCCCGGCAAGTTCGTGAATGCCGATCTGGACAAAGCCTCTACGGAAAACGAGCGCAACGCGGTGTGGCTGAAAACTGCCGACGGCACCGACATTACCTCGGTGCAAGTGGCCGGGCTGATCGCACGGCGCATCCTGTGCTACGTCAAAGCCGGTGACGCGCTGGCGCGTGGTCAGCGCTACGGTTTTATCCGCTTCGGTTCACGTGTGGACGTGTATCTGCCATTGGATGCGCAGGTGAAGGTAAGTATCGGCGACAAGGTATCTGCGACCACGACTATCCTGGCAGTGCTTCCGCAAAACGGTTAACCCAAAAGAATGGATAATGGGCGCATGGACGAATTCAATAGCCGCAAAACGATGAATCTGCGCAGGCGCGGCATTTATCTGCTGCCCAATTTGTTTACGACCGGCGCGCTGTTTGCGGGCTTCTACGCCATCGTGCAGGCGATGAACAACCGGTTTGAATTTGCCGCAGTGGCGATTTTCATTGCCATGGTGCTGGATGGGCTGGATGGGCGTGTGGCGCGCCTGACCCATACGCAAAGCGAATTCGGCGCCGAATATGACAGTCTGTCCGATATGGTTTCGTTCGGTGTCGCGCCCGCGCTGGTCGTATACGAATGGGCGTTCAGGGGTTTGGGCAAGTGGGGCTGGTTCGCCGCATTCATTTATTGCGCCGCCACCGCATTGCGCTTGGCGCGCTTCAACACCAACATCGACGTGGTCGATAAACACTATTTTCAGGGCTTGCCCAGTCCGGCTGCGGCGGCTTTGGTGGCGGGGTTTGTCTGGGTGATGCTGGACTATGGTTTCAGGGGCGAATCAGTGCGCTGGTATGCGGCGGCACTGACGGTGTTTGCCGGATTGAGCATGGTCAGCAACCTGTCGTTCTACAGTTTCAAGGATCTCAATATGCGCAAGAGTGTGCCGTTTATAGTGATCTTCCTGATCGCGCTATTCTTCATCCTGATTTCCAGCTATCCCCCCGGCGTGTTGTTTGTGTTGTTTCTGTGTTATGCCTTGTCCGGTTACGTGATGTGGCTCTGGCAATTGCGTAAAAAATCCAATTCAACTTCCCAGTAACCCCTTTTCGATTGCTTGTCCCCGTTTGTTTGAGGGGGCGCCTAAAAAACCAGGGCGGATTCAAGTTCGAAGTGCAACAACTAACGGTGGTTTGGGGTAGCGCATTTCCACCCCCGAATAATGGGTAGAATATCGCACCATGCAAACACTGAGCGTCGCGACCTATAACATCCACAAAGGCTTCTCGCATTTCAACCGCCGTGTAGTGCTACACGAGCTGCGTGACCGTCTGCGCGAACTGGATGCCGACATCGTATTTTTGCAGGAAGTGCAGGGCGAGCACACGCGCCATGCCGGGCGTTATCATAATTACCCCAAAGGTGCGCAGCACGAATTTATCGCGGAAGAAATCTGGCCGCATACCGTCTATGGCAAGAATTCGGTGTACGAGGCGGGGCATCATGGCAACGCGATACTCAGCCGCTTCCCGATTTTGCATTCGCTGAACACGGATGTTTCCGCACATCGCTTTGAAAGCCGCGGGCTGCTGCATTGCGTGATCGACGTCGCCGGGCGGCAGCGCGTGCATTGCGTGTGCGCGCATTTCGGCCTGTTCGCCAAAGGCAAACGCGCGCAAACCAGAGCGCTGATCGAGTATGTGCACAACGAAATCCCTCCCGATGCCCCGCTGATCATTGCCGGTGACTTCAACGATTGGCTCAACCGGATGAGCCGGAAAATGTCCGACGAACTGGGCATGCATGATGTGTTCCATCTGCACAGCGGAAGTCCCGCGCGCAGCTATCCTGCCGCACTGCCGCTGCTTCGTCTCGACCGCATTTATGTGCGCGGCTTCGCCGTGTTGCAGAACCATGTGCATGTCGGTGGCGCCTGGCAACGGCTGTCCGACCATGCCGCGCTTTCGGCTCAATTGAAGCTGCATGAGACGGATGAACCGGCATGACTGGCAGCTTTCAAGTTTCCGGAAACAAACTCTCGTTGCTGCAAAACGGTGCGGAATATTTCCCGCAACTATGCGCTGATATTGACGCGGCGCAACACGCTATCTATCTCGAAACCTACCTTTTCGCTGCCGATGCGACCGGGCGGATGGTTGCGGACGCATTACGGCGTGCCGCGGCGCGCGGTGTGGTAGTACGCGTGTTGCTGGACGGTTTCGGCTCCGCAGAATTGCCCCAGCATTGGGTGGAGGGATTGCGCAAAACGGGAATTGGAGTGCAGTGGTTCAGACGCGAAATCTCCCCTTTCACATTGCGCCGCAATCGGAAGCGCCGCCTGCTCCGCCTGCATCGCAAGCTGGCGGTAATGGATGGCGAAGTCGCTTTCGTCGGCGGCATCAACATCGTTGACGACATTCCTGAATACAGCAATTTTGCCGTACCACGGCTGGATTATGCGGTGCGTGTGCAGGGCGCGGTGGCCGGTGAGATTCATGCAGCCATGCGGCATTTGTGGGGAGTGGTGTCGTGGGCCAACTTTCGCAAGCGCGGCAAAGAAATCGGGGTGTCCGTTCCGGGTCGGGCGAGGCGTGCCGTTACGCCGAGCATCACTTTTTTATTGCGCGATAATTTGCGCCATCGGCGCGATATTGAACGCGCCTACCTGAATGCGATTGGCGGCGCGCAAAACGAAATTATCATCGCCAGTGCCTACTTCCTGCCCGGACGGGTTTTTCGCCGCACTTTGGTGCAGGCGGCGAAGCGTGGCGTGCGGGTCGTGCTGCTGTTGCAAGGCAAGGTGGAGTATCGCCTGCAGCACTATGCGACGCATGCGCTTTATGATCAATTGCTGGCGGCTGGTATCGAGATATATGAATATCAGGCCAGCCACCTGCATGCCAAAGTTGCCGTGGTGGACGGGCAGTGGGCAACGGTGGGCTCTTCCAACATCGACCCATTCAGTTTATTGCTGGCACGCGAGGCGAATCTGGCCGTGCTGGATGCGGGGTTTGCCGCAGGGTTGCGCGCGAGTTTGCAGGCCGCCATCAGCAACGATGCGGCGCGTATCGGGAATGAACTGGGCGGGGCGCGTAATTTGTTGAATCGCTTGATCGCGCGGTTCAGTTATGGCGTTGTGCGCCTGTTGATCGGCATGCTGGGAAGTCGCAGACACGGCTCGCCGTAATTCAATTTCACAATCAACCCAAGCCGGAACCCGAAACAGGAAGTCGTTTTGCCCAACCTGCGGACGGAATTTTTCAGAGACGCCCTCAATGGCCAATATTTGTGAATGCGACTTGGACATTCAAGCCTTTCCCTTCACGGGATGGGGCGAGATTTAATGTCGCACCGTGAATCTCGGCGATACGTTTGACGATGGAGAGCCCCAAACCGCTACCGCTGGCCTGCGTACCCAAGGGGCGATAGAAACGTTCCGACACTTTTTTTATTTCTTCTTCCGGAATGCCGGGGCCATCATCGCTGACGGACAAATAAGTTGCTCCCGGCTCTGTGCCAATCTTGACCCGAACCGAGGTTCCGTCAAGCGTGTGGCGCACGGCGTTATCAATCAGGTTGCGCAATAGCACCCGTAGCAGCCCTTTGTCTCCCCGTACCACTGCCTCATCGCCTTCCGATAACTCGAGTTGCACGCCTTTTCCAAGCGCGGTCGGCGCGAGTTCTGCAATCACTTCGGACGAAAGCGCACGCAGCTGGCACAGCTCTGTTACCTCATCACCCAAGGCATCTACCCTGGCGATGGTCAACAATTGATCTATCAAATGTGCTGCACGGTCGCAACCCAGAATCGCATAGTCCAGAGCATGGATGCGCTCTGCTTCGGATAAGGCAGCCCGCGCCACTTGCGCCTGCGCCTTGATAGCGGCGACCGGAGTGCGCAATTCATGGGCTGCATCCGCGGTAAAGCGCCGCTCATTCTGCATCGATGCATCAATCCGGACGAACAAGTGATTGAGATGTTCAATCAGCGGCGCAACCTCGCGCGGTGCTGTTTCCGAGCTCAACAACGCAAGATTATCCGGTTCGCGTTGCGCCACTTCGCGCGTCAACTTGACTAAAGGAATCAGGCCGCGCGTCACTGCAATCCACAACAAGAACGCCAGCAATGGAAAGGAAAACAACAGCGGCAGCAACAGGTTGTATGCAATCGCGCTCGCCACACTTTTGCGCGTGTCCGCAAGCTCCGCAGCGTGAACCAAAAACGTGTGGGAATTGTCCCACGCACTGAAAACACGCCATTTTTTCCCCTCGATCACGACATCGCTGAAGCCATGATCGAGTTTTGTCAGCGGGGTTTCCGGCACATTGGCCGAGTGCAGGCTCAATTTCCGTCCGTTCTCCCATACCTGAAAGGCGACATGCATCGATTCATCAAGCAGCAGTGGGGCATCGTCGGTTCTGACCTCGTCAAGCTCGTGCAAGGATTGTGCCGCCAGCAAATTTGCGACTTGCGCCAGGTGTGCGTCCAACAGATCATTAACCTCTTTGCGCGTGCTGCGATAAGTCAGCAAGGCAGCCCCAATCCACACCACAACGGTGGCTGTCAATACCAATAAAAGCAGCCTCCGTTTTAGTGACAAATTGCCGGGCATATCAGGCCGCCTTATCAGCGGGCATCAAATATCCAACGCCGCGAATAGTTTCAATCAGAGCGGGGGAAAGTTTGCGGCGCAAGTGATGGATGTGCACTTCCACGGCATTGCTTTCAACCTCATCCCCCCAGGCATAAAGCTGTTCTTCAAGCTTGGCACGCGAAAGCACTTTTCCCGCATTGAGCATAAATGCGTGCAGCACCTCAAACTCCTTGACCGAGAGCTCGACCGGCTTATCCCGGTACAGCACCCGATGGGTGGAGGGGTCGAGTTTTACTCCGGAAACATGCAGCAAAGGCTCAGTCTTCCCGCTGGCGCGGCGAATCAGGGCACGCAAACGCGCCGCCAACTCGCCCATGTCGAACGGCTTGACCAGATAGTCGTCCGCACCGGCATCCAGCCCTTTGATGCGGTCATCCACCATATCCATGGCGGTCAGAATCAGCACGGGAACGGGGGTGCCGCGACCACGCAGGCGGCGCAGGACATCCAGACCGGAAAGCCGCGGCAAGCCCAAATCCAGCACCACCGCAACATAGGGTTCAGTAGTGAGCGCCTGATCTGCCGAAATACCGTCTTTCATCCAGTCCACGGCATAGCCGGACTGTTTCAAACCAGCCTGAATCGCATCACCCAACAGGGCATCGTCTTCGACTACCAACACGCGCATTTTTTCACCCCAACATAAAGCGGAACGGTTGCGATTTTGTAGGTCGGGCTTTAGCCGACGACTTGCTGCCATTGTTTGCCAGTTTAGTCGAACGGTTATACAAAGCCAACTCGGCCTACCTTTCCATTTGGTACGACAACGCCACTGATGGGCCAGCAGCTATTTTAGTCGTCACCGCGCTGCTCGGCATGCGCCGGATTTGCACTTGGCATCGTCGGCCCGGCAACCGGATAACCAGTCCAGAATGCCACAACAGCAGTTAACATTATGGCACCCAGCCATGCATGGGAGCTGCGGATGCCTTGATCCGGCTTGGCAGATTTATAACCGGTGACCATGGAGCGCACCAGATTCTCGCGATGTATTACGCTGCTCACCAGCACCCCAGCGATGTGGACTAATACCACGGCCAGCATGGCATTGGATGCGAACTCATGCAACTCCTCCAGCGCATCGCCGCCGATATCCTGAAACAACATCACCCCGCTCACCCCGACTGAAACGCCCAACGTCAATAACATCCAGATCGCCACGCTTCCCACCGGATTGTGGCCAATATAATGTGCAGGTTTGCATTTGAGCAACGCTTGCAAATAAGCGACGACCTCGCCGGGCTTGAACAGGAACGAGCGGAACTGCGCGTAGCGTGTACCGAAAAATCCCCACAGCAATCTGAATGCGATCAGGCCCAACAAGGTGTAGCCGAGCGCCACATGAATATCACGGTAACGCTCCGATTCCGCAGTCAGAAACGCCCCGCCAAATGACAGCGCAAGCAGCCAGTGGAAAACCCGCGTCGGCACATCCCAAACCAAGATACGTTGAATCATGATGATCCCCTTTTCAGTACATTACCTGGGCATTCTTATTCCATGCTCGTTAAAATTGCCCCGGTCTGCCTGCGGGTGGCAAGCCGTGCAATTGGCCGGACTCTTCACCTGCGGATTTTTCCAAACGGCCGGGGAAATTTCGTGACCATCATGCTTGCGCTTGAACCATACGGATTCGGTGATCCGCAACGGCGCTGTCGAAGCGCTCCAGCGGTTGGACGCATTATTCACCAGAAAGGCGGCGATCTCCTTGTTCTCCTGGCCGGTCAACGAAGCATCTGAACCGAAGTGTTTACCCAGACCGGCCATGATCTTGCGCCAAGATTCGGCGGGCAACAACCCTGGCGCATAGGCGATGTGACAGGTGGAACATTCCTGCTGAAACTTGGCGTTGATTTGCGCGGGTTGCAGTGGGTTGCCGCGATTTTCACCGCCGTATTTTCCGCTGCCTCCTTCGCTATGTTCCTCGCCGTATCTTTCGTCGCGATCATCATCAGCCTGCGCAACGGACATTGTCACACTCATTGCCAAAACGGCAACCGCAACTGCACGGGGGAAGTTTTTATAAGAAATAGACATCTCGGTCACCTTGATTATTTTTTTACAGTGAGGAGGTAGGCAAGCACATCGCCCTTTTCCTGCGGGGTGCAGGCACGTTCAAGCACATCGTTACAGTTGCGCTTGAACCATTTTGCCACCTTGCCAGCGTCAGAGAATCGCTCCGCATTGGCAGGCGGCGCAATCGGCTGGATGACTTTGCCGGTCTTTGCATGCTTGCCCAGCGCAGCAGGATTTTCGGTATGGCAGGAAGAGCAGCTCAATTCGTTACCGTGCTTTGCCTTGAAAAAACCTTCTCCGCGCGCAGCTGAAAATCCCTGGAAGCCGGGTGTGCCAGCCGCTTCCTTCTGAATGGAAGCCAGTATCTCGTTTGGCGTTTCCGCAAAAGCCGGTTGCGCCGCCAGCCCGGCAAGGGTTATAAGCGCCAAACCTGATGCATAATATAAATAAGACATTGTTTCTGCATCCTTAAAGTTGAATTTCGAGGCGCGCAGAATATGCGGTCAATCTTAAGTAATGATTAAATGAGGTTGATCCAAAAAAACCATTATTGATTAGGCACAAGTATGTTTGAAGTTTTGCGTTCGGGCTGAGATATCGAAGCCCATTCACTGTTTGCCACCCCGGGGCGAATGGGTTTCAAACTTCACTTGACCGGATCAACCGTTGACGGAGGGGCGCGTCGCTCCCCTTGCGCTAACTTTTAACAGCGCACACGGATATAATTCTCGCCTGTCATTGCAGCCGTCCAATATGCGTTCCTCCCATATCTCTCCGTTAAATAAAGCGTCTCCGTCAAACAAAGAAAATCGTGCCGATTGGCAGACTATCCGTTCCTTGCTGCCTTACCTTATGGAATTCAAGTGGCGGGTATTCATCGCGCTAGGTTTGCTGGTGCTTTCCAAGCTCGCCAATGTATCTGTCCCGCTGGTGCTCAAGGAAATCATCGACGCGATGGACAAGTCCCATGCGGTACTGGCGGTGCCGGTATTTCTGGTTGTCGGCTATGGGCTGCTGCGTTTATTCAGCACGCTGTTCGGCGAATTGCGCGATGCGGTGTTTGCCAAGGTAACGCAACGTGCGATCCGGCGTGTGGCATTGCAAGTATTCGAACATTTGCACAGCCTGAGTTTGCGTTTCCATCTCGACCGGCAAACCGGCGGGGTGTCGCGCGACATTGAACGCGGCACGCGCGGCATCGGTTTTTTGCTGAATTTCATGCTGTTCAATATCCTGCCAACGTTGCTGGAAATCGGCCTGGTGGCCGTGATTTTATTCAGCAAATACAACGCGTGGTTCGCGGTGATCACGTTTGTCACGTTGCTGGTTTACATCGCGTTTACCCTGCTGGTCACCGAGTGGCGCATGGTGATGCGCCGCTCGATGAACGATCTGGATTCCAAGGCGAATAGCCGCGCCATCGACAGCCTGCTGAATTATGAAACGGTGAAATATTTCGGCAACGAGCAATATGAAGCGCGGCGTTACGACGAGAACATGCAGCACTGGGAAGTCGCGGCGGTGCGCAATACTACCTCGCTGGCCTACCTGAATGCGGGGCAGAGCTTTATCGTTGCCATCGGTATCACCGCACTGATGCTGCTGGCCGCCGACGGGGTGGCAAAGGGAACGATGACGCTGGGGGATATGGTGCTGGTCAACGTGTTCATGATCCAGCTATATATGCCGCTGCATTTTCTCGGTTTCGTGTATCGCGAAATCCGCCACGCCTTGGCGGACATGGAGAAAATGTTCAGCCTGCTGCGCGAGGATCGCGAAATCGCCGACGCGCCGAATGCGCAAGCCTTGTCGGTGGGCAAGGCCGACGTGCGGCCACGACACGGTGCGGCGGAGCCGACGGGTGCGGGAGTGGCCGCATCGCACCTCCTCCCGCAAACGGCTGGCTGCGCCAGTAACGTGTCGGAGGTGCGGCCGCGACACGGTGCGGCGGAGGTGCGCTTCGAACAAGTCAGTTTCAGTTATGCGCCGGACCGGCAAATCCTGTTTGAGGTGAGTTTTGCGATCCCGGAAGGACATACTGTAGCGGTGGTCGGGTCAAGCGGCGCGGGCAAGTCCACGTTATCGCGCTTGCTGTTCCGCTTCTACGATGTGCAGCAGGGGCGCATCCTGATCAATGGCCAGGATATCCGCTCGGTGACGCAAAGCAGCCTGCGTGCGGCGATCGGCATCGTGCCGCAGGACACGGTGCTGTTTAACGATACGATTTATTACAACATTGCCTATGGCCGCCCCGCTGCGACGCACCAGGAAATCATTGCCGCAGCGCAGGCCGCGCACATCCACGACTTTGTCGAGTCGCTGCCACAGGGTTATCAGAGCATGGTGGGCGAGCGTGGGTTGAAGTTATCCGGCGGCGAAAAACAGCGCGTGGCAATTGCGCGCGCCATTTTGAAGAACCCGGCGATATTGATTTTCGATGAAGCAACTTCCGCGCTCGATTCCAAATCGGAAAAGGCGATTCAGTCAGAATTGCGGGCGATCTCGCAAAATCGCACCACGCTGATAATCGCGCATCGCTTATCCACGGTGGTGGATGCCGATCAGATACTGGTAATGGATAAAGGGCGCATCGTCGAACGCGGTTCGCATCGGGAACTACTGACACAGAACAAACTTTATGCGCAAATGTGGAACCTTCAGAAGCAAGAGGAGCAGACTCATCCTGCCTATTGATTTATATCGGTATTAAGGTATGCTGCGCAGCATTGTGTGGATGAGATGGGGTTGCACGTGAAAAAGAAGCTACTGATCGGTCTGTTGATGGGACACATGCTGGTAACACACGCAGCAGAGCATGTCGCGAATCATTCCACTCGTTCGATCCTTCGGCAGAACTCGAGACAGGAGCTGCTAAGGACCGGATTCGACCAGGCAGGACCGGTGCTTAAAGCCGTATCTTCACCCAGGCTGCATTCCTCAATCGCGCTGATTTACGACCAACAAACACAAAGTCCTCTTTACACCAAAAACTCTGACGCGCTTGCCCCGATAGCGTCGATTACCAAATTGATGACGGCGATGGTGGTGCTGGATGCACAACTGCCGTTAGACGAAGAAATCACCATTACTGTCGCAGATATCGACACTCTTAAGGGCACGCACTCGCGTTTGCGCATAGGCATGTCGCTTGCACGCAGCGAGCTGCTCAAGCTGGCGCTGATGGCTTCGGAAAATCGCGCCGCCGCCGCCTTGACGCGCACTTTTCCCGGCGGGACGGATGCTGCAATTATGGCGATGAATGCCAAGGCCCGCGAACTGGGGATGCAAAGTACGCGCTTCCTTGATCCTACCGGGTTAAGCAGCAACAACGTTTCGACGGCAAATGATTTGGTCAAGATGGTTGCAGCGGCACGCGACTACCCATTGATACATCAATACACAACTACTGCGTCACACTCTGTAGACGGATGGAGAGGACGCGAGATGCGTTTTGTCAACACCAACCCGTTAGTCAAGAATGCATCTTGGGATATCGGCGTGAGCAAAACCGGCTATATTAGCGAGGCTGGGCGCTGCCTGGTGATGGGGGCGACAATCAATCAACGCCCGGTGATCATCGTGTTGCTGGATTCCTGGGGGAAGCACACTCGTATCGGCGATGCCAACCGCATCAAGAAGTGGATGGAACATGCCCATATGGAAGCAAGCAGACAGGGAATAGAGGACAGCGGGCAGTTCCACAGACTTGGTTCGATGAACCGAATCCCGGCAACTTAAAACCCGAACATAGCCATGACTCACCCATCCGGGCACCCCCCATTACGCTTGCCCGGCAACCCAATTACGCTTAAATGTTCATCAAAAACATAGCAGCTTGTCGTTCGCAAGAAAGTTGAAAGAGATTGCATGGCAAAAAAACTAGACAAGCTGAAAGTGTTGGTGGTCGAAGACAGCAAGGTTGCAATCAAGGCAATCACCGGCTACCTCGAAGATGTTGGCGTTTATCCGCAGATCGCTGAAACCGGCAGAGCTGCTATCGAACTGTACCGCAATGAACGCCCGGACATTATTTTGCTCGACATCATTCTTCCTGATACTGATGGTTTCGAGGTGGCGAAGGAAATACGCAGACTACAAAATCAGGATGATTGGACGGCGATCATTTTCTTGAGCGTGATGTCCAAGGATGAGGATCTGGTGCGGGGTATTGAAGCCGGGGGCGACGATTATCTGATGAAGCCCGTTGGGCGAGTGGTGTTGCAAGCCAAGGTTCGAGCGATGTATCGCTTGGTGCAGATGCAGCGCGCTCTGGTCAAGTTGACCGGACAATTAAACGAAGCCAACGGGGAGTTGCAGCGACTCTCAACGACAGACGGGCTAACCGGCATCGCCAATCGACGCATGTTTGATGAATCACTGGATCGTGAGTGGCGGCGGTGCAGCCGCCTCAAGAAATCATTATCTGTCATCCTGTTCGATGTGGACTTCTTCAAGAAGTACAACGACAAGTATGGGCATCAGGCGGGTGATGAATGTCTCAAGCTGGTAGCGAAAGAAGTTGCGCGCACCGCGCCTCGTCCCGGTGACTTGGCGGCCCGTTATGGTGGTGAAGAATTTGTATTGATCCTCGCTGAAACCGACCAGGAAGGTGCCTGCTGGGTGGCTGAACTGGTCAGACAGAACCTGAGTGCGCTTAATATCCCGCACGGCGAGTCCGGCCATAACCATGTAACGATTAGTTGCGGAGTGTCTAGTGTGGTGCCCGGCGACGAATTGTCTATGGAAAAACTGGTGAAATCTGCGGACATCGCCCTGTATATTGCCAAAGAACACGGGCGCAACCGGGTTGAATATCTGGAATACGGACAGGGGGATTAAGACTGGAAAACTAGGCCGAAATATATAGTTATTTCGGCTTATATGAATTGTTGGAGCAAACATATATAGTTCAAGCGGATGACTGATTGTTTGACAACAATTTGAGTTTGATTGCAGGTACCGTTAAGACATACTCGAATAACACAATACTCAGTGGGTAAAAACAGCCTCTAGCTGAATCGTTTGTTACGTGTTGCCTGGAATCTGATGATTCTCGTCGAAAATAATGAGAGAAGGAGATAAAGAGTGCGAGAAAAACAGAAACCGGGCGGCAGGAGTTGCTGGCAATACTTGTCTGTGTGTGTTTTGGCTGGCCTCACCGCCATTCTCATTTCTGGCACGGTGTTCGCGACGAGCGACCCCGGTACGGTTGGGCAACAAGACCTTAAAGTCGCATTGGTGATCGGCAACAGCAAGTACCTCTCGTCACCGTTGATCAATCCCGTCAATGACTCGCGCGCCTTTGCCGCCAAGCTGCGCACCTTCGGCTTCTATGTGATCGAGCGGGAGAACCTGCAGGCCAAGCAGATACCCCCTGTGTTGCGCGAATTTCGCGCCAGCCTGAAACCTGGCTCGGTGGCGCTGTTCTTCTACGCCGGCCACGGCCTGCAGATCAAGGGTTCCAACTACCTTCCGGCAGTCGATGCGGACATCACCTCGGAAGAGGACGTGCCGATGAACAGCATCGAGTTGAACAAAGTGCTGGACATGCTGGGAGAGGCCAAGACCAGGCTCAACTTGGTCTTCCTTGATGCCTGCCGCAACAATCCCTACTCCCGCAGCTTCCGTTCTGGCGCAGGCGGCTTGGCCAAAGTGGAAGCGCCTTCTGGCACCCTGATCTCGTTTGCGACGCGACCCGGCAGCGTCGCCGCGGATGGAGAAGGCCAGCACGGCCTGTATACCGAATACTTGCTGAAGGCAATCGACGAGCCCAACCTGCAGATCGAACAGGCCCTGAAGAGCGTGGTAAGCGGCGTAAAGAAAACTTCGAAAGGCCAGCAAGAACCCTGGATGGAAGGCAGTATCGAAGGTGATTTCTATTTCCGTGGCGGCCCCGGCGGAGAGGGCAAGACTCATGCTCCGGCCGATCCGTTGTCACTCGAAGTGGCCTTCTGGGAGAGTGTGCGTGACAGCCGTGACTCGCGGGATCTGCAGGCCTACATTGATAAATACCCCAAAGGCCAGTTCACTCCGCTGGCCAAGGTGCGCATCGAAGGGCTGCTCAAGCTAGCCCTAAAGGATCCGGTGCCGAGTGTGGACAGATCGTCCGCCTCGAACTCCGTTTCGAATTCCGCCTCAAACCGGCGCAAACTGGTCGCCATCGCCGGTTTCGAGAACAAGAGCACTTACGGTGCCGACAAACTTTGGGACACATCGGGCCAACTACTCACGTCGAACCTGCTCGAAATGGGGGTGTTCCGCCTGGTCGAGTGGGAAAAGATGAAACAACTCTTCGACTGGCAAGCGCTATCCACCAACAGTTTGGTGAAGAGTCCGGAAAGTCGCGAGAAGGCGCGCAAGATATTGCTTACCGAGTTCTTCCTGTCCGGCGCCGTCACTCACTACGATGTTGCCCAGAAGTCTGAAGTAAGCGCCATGTCCAAGCGCAAGGTCTACATCACCGACGTGCGTGTCGATCTGCAAATGCAGGATTCGGCAACTGGCGAATATATCAGCGGAGCCAGCGGCGAAGCCAGCGAGAGGCAGGAATTCAGCGGCGATTTCAGCGGCGGCCAAACCGGCACCTGGGATCCGAAATCCGGTGACAAGGCGCTCAACAAGGCGATCCAGATGGCATTGCAGAAACTGGTCGACAATTACAAGCTGCACAAGGACGAGTATTAGCAGGCAGCTTCAAGCGCCAAATGTAATAAGTGCAGCAAGTTGGGCGTGGTTCATGGAAGTCCCCATAAACAACAAACGGAAGGAGCGAAAATGAACAACATCAGAGAGAGCTTTATTGGCAGGTGTCTGAATTTTCTTGCGTTGCTGTCTTTCCTGCTGCTGCAGGTTCCGGCTACGGCGTTTGCGGCGAGCGGCACCAAAGTGACGCACGATGCCATCAAGTATTTCGTCCCGGAAAAACGCATCCGCCTCGAAGCGACGGTGGTCGATCCGAAGGGCGTGACGCTGGTACGCGCCTACTTCAAGGGCAAGACCCAGGCCGACTACGTGTTCGTGCCGATGGAGCAGCAACAGACCGTGCCGAACAGCTATGTGGCGACCCTGCCGGCGCTGGACAAATCGAACGAGACACTTGAATACCTGTTTCTGGCGGTCAATGGCACCAACGAGGTGGTCAAGACCGAGCCATTCGTCGTGAAGGCGAAGGACTCGAAAGACGTGCCGAGCTGGCAAATGGTCAAGGACGATGAGCCGATGAAATTGTTCACCGAAATTCCCGATGCGCCCGATGTAGCGGCGTCGTTTTCCGACTCGGTATCGGTTGACGTTGTCGAATCGAGCGCGCGCTTCGGTCTGATCGCCCAACTGTATAGCAGTTCCGGCTCAGCCGCCGCAAGCGGAGCGGCGGCAAGTGCCACCAGCGCTGGCGTGGTCACGGTCACGGCTGCGGTGAGCACGACGACCATGCTGATTGCCGCCGCTGCAGTAGTCGGCGGTGCCGCTGCCGCCGGTGGTGGCGGTGGCGGCAGTGCTCCCGCCCCTGCCGCTGTTCCGAACACAGCCACTACCGGCAACGTCACTTCGAAAAACGTAACACTCTGCGTCGTTGACAGCAATACTATCCAGGACGACTTTTACGATGTATACGTTAACAATGTGCGCATCGGACCCGCCAATAACGCACCCGGTGGCAGAACGTGCTACAACGTCACGCTGAACAGCGGCAATAATGCGGTATTGCTTAAACTGACATCAACACAGTGCTGCGGTACGGGTTTAACGCTGACCGCCAACCCGGGTAATTATTCTGCCGATTTCGGTGGCACCATAAATCATAGCTGGACAATCATTGCGCCGTAGCGTTTGAACATGCATGGGCACTCGCGGGTGCCCATGTTATTGATGTTTCCATAGCACGTAACACACACCGTTCGGGCTGATGCCCTTCGACAAACTCAGGGCTGGCTTCGACTTCGCTTAGAACCGGGTCGGTATATCAGCGTGAACGGAGGTAATGATTTTTGCAACATCGAACAGCAGGCAAGGCAGCATGTAGCACGTAGTTCGTGGAATAATTTTTATCAACAGCAATCATAAAGGGGAGCAATGGTGAACAGCATCAAAAATAGCATAATTGGCAGAAGTCTGAATTTCTTTGCGTTGCTGTCCTTTCTGCTGCTGCAGGTTCCGTCCACGGCGTTTGCGGCGAGCGGCACCAAGGTGACGCACGATGCCATCAAGTATTTCGTCCCGGAAAAACGCATCCGCCTCGAAGCGACGGTGGTCGATCCGAAGAGCGTGATGATGGTGCGCGCCTATTTCAAGGGCAAGACCCAGGCCGACTACGTGTTCGTGCCGATGGAGCAGCAGCAGACCGTGCCGAACAGCTATGTGGCGACCCTGCCGGCGCTGGCCAAGTCGAACGAGACGCTCGAATACCTGTTTCTGGCGGTCAATGGCGCCAATGAAGTGGTCAAGACCGAACCGTTCGTCGTGAAGGCGAAGGACTCAAAGGACGTGCCGAGCTGGCAAATGGTCAAGGACGACGAGCCGATGAAGTTGTTCACCGAAGTGCCGAATGCGCCCTCGGTGGCGGCAACATTTTCCGACTCGGTGTCGCTCAACGTGGCCGAATCGGGCGCGCGCTTCGGCCTGGTCGTCCAACTGTATAGTACCCCCGGCTCTGCCTCAGCGCTCGGAGCACCAGCCGGAGCGACTAACGGAGGCACGGCTTCGGTGGCTACCACCGGAATAAGCACGACAACCATTGCGGTTGCCGCCGCCGCAGTTGCTGGTGTCGGTGCTGCTGCAGGTGGTGGAGGGGGCAGCGGGGGTGCCAGTGCCGCCCCAGCGGCTGCCGGGGGTGGTACAACAGCCACCAGTAATGGTGTTAGCCCTTTTGCTGGAACCTGGACTGAGACCATGGGAACAGTGACATGCACTGGCATAAATGGCATAAATCCAGGGGGCGTGAGCGGGGGGAGTGGCAAACTTGTAATTTCTTCGACAGGTACAATTCCACAACCTACCTCACCTACCTCAGGGCCAACAATTTCCCAATATTCGGGATCGATATCAACTAGTGGCGCATTAAGAATTACTTTTAGCGCCGATCCTGGTAATGGATTAAGTATTATTGATTATGTCGAGACCGGCACGTTAACCAAGACCGGGGCGGCAACCGGAACAGGGCACGGCAATATTACCGGCACATATCGGCCTCCGATTTCTGTTTCTTGCACTTGGCCAATAACTTATTCCTTGCCCTGACACGAAATCAAAGATCAATGAGATCCAAAGATCAAGAAAGATCAATGGGGTCAGACTCGATTGATATTGGATTGAGCCAAGCGTGGGCACCGTTTTGTGCCCACGCGGATTCCGTGCTGGAGCAATGGAAAGTGCACCGACGGGTATGGACACCAGACATGTGACAAATGTCTCAGGTTGGTAGCGCTTGAAGTGGCTCGCGCCGCCACTCGCCACGGTGACTTTGCGACCCGTTATGTGGTGAAGAAATTGAATATCTACTTGCGTTGCGCCGCCCTGTTGGTGGTGGCGCTCTTTATTTCGCCAGCCCGTGCCGGTGCGCCGCGAACGCTCACGCTGGAGCAGGCGGTGCATGCGGCGCTGGCCGGAAACTTCAGGCTGGTAGCCGCGCATCTGAGCCTGGAAGGCGAGCAGCAGGGGCTGGAAGCGGCCCGCGCCGAATTCGACCTGAAGCTGATGCCGACGCTGCGGCTGGGCAAGATCGGCGACAACACGTTATCCTCCGGCACCATCGGCACCAACAACAGGCTGGGCGCGCAATTGAGCAAGAAATTCGAGACCGGCACCACCGCCTCCATCGGCCCGTCCTGGAACCGCTCGGGCGACAGCGCCAACACCACCCTCAACCTGAGTGTCCAGCAACCCCTGTTCAAGGGTTTCGACCGGGAAGTGACGCTGAACGGCGTGCGCACTGGCGAGTTTTCTCTTGCCACCTCGCAGCGCAGCTTCGAGCAGGCAAGGATCAATGTCGCGCTGGATACGATAGCCGCCTATTACCAGTTGATCCGCGATCAGGAAGCGCTGCGCCTGGCCGACTCACTGGTTGAGCGCCTGCGCCGCCAGGCGCTGGTGGCGCAGAGCAAGGAACACGTCGGCACGGCCAGCCCGATGGATACCTACCGCGCCGAGATCAGCCTGAAGGATGCCGAGGATGCCGCCAATCAGGCGCGCAACGCCGCCGCCGCTTCCGGCGACCGGCTCAAGCTGCTGCTCGATCTCGATCTCGACACCGGCCTGCAGCTGGCGGCCCCGCCGATACCGCAGCTGGATGATCTCGATTATGAGGTCGAGGCACTGAAGGGCCGCGCCGAACTGCTGCAGTTGCAGGCTGAGGCCGATGATGCTGCGCGCGCGTTGCGCATCGCCGGAAACGACCTGCTGCCCGATGTCAACCTGCAGGTCGATTATGGCCAGTCGACGCTCAGCGACCCGGTTCTCAGCCGCTATCTGCCGACCACGCAACGCCAATGGAGCGTGTATCTGCAGGCCTCATCGGACATCTTCCGCAGCGGGCAACAGACTGCTTATCGCCGCGCCGAACTGCGGCTCAAATCGCTGCGCCTGTCGCTGGAAAACAAAAGCCTGGAGTTGCGCCGTCAGGTGCGAAGCCAGCTGGCGCTGCTGGGTGAGGCGAGGCAACGCATCGCCCTGCGCCGCGAGCAGATCAAACAGGCCGAGAGTAAACTGGCGCTGGCCGAGGTAAATTTCGGCCATGACATGGCCGACAACTTTACCCTGCTCGAAGCGGAGACCGAGCTGCAGCGCTCGCGCTTGAACCTGCTGGCGACGGAAGCCGATTATGCGGTGGGCGTTTACAACCTGCAGGCAATCACCGGACGCCTGCTCGACGGATTCACGCCTGCCCGCCAGACGGAGCTCATGAAATGAGGTTTAGTCAAAAGTTGCGCATCGCTATTATCCTGGCCACCGCCTTTGCGCTGATCGCCGCATGGGTGATGCTGCATCAGCGGGAGCGGCCGGGCGAACAGCATCTGGTAACGGTGGGCAAAGGCAGCTTCGAGATTCGCGTTGACACCGTCGGCGAGCTCGACGCCGGACGTGGCTTCCAGGTGGTATCGCAGGTGCGTGGCGACCGTGGCAAGATCATCCAACTGGTCGATGACGGAGCGCGCGTTGCGGCTGGCGACATGCTGCTGCGCTTCGAACCTTCGCCTTTCGAGGCTGACATCCTGCGCCTTTCCGGGGAGCTGGAGAGCCGCACGGCGGTGGTCGAGTCGATGCGCCAGAGCCTTGAGGTGGAAAAGTCGCAGGCGGAAAACACCGTCGCCCACGCGCAGTTCGAGTTGAAGCTGGAGAAGCAGGACTATCAACGCTATCTCGCCTACATCGCCGACCTGGAGGGTCTGAAAAAACAAGGGCATCGCATCGACAACGAAATTGCCCAGGCGCAGCGCAAGTCCGAGCACATGTTCACCACCGTGCAGAAGCTGGAATCGGATCTGGCGCGCCAGGAAAAGGAAGTGGTATTCAAGGTGGCGCACGCCATGGCCGATCTGAACAAGGCGCAGAGCGAGGCCAATACCGCGCGCGAAACGCTGGAGCAGGCGCGCCAGGATCTGGCCAGAACGCAGGTGCGCGCGCCCAGCGCTGGCTTCGTCGTGCTGCACGAGTTGTTCCAGGGCAACCAGAAGCGCAAGCCGCGCGCCGGCGACACGGTATTCCAGGGGCAGCCTCTGCTCTACCTGCCCGACCTGTCCTCGATGCTGGTAAAGAGCCAGCTGCGCGAGGAGGATCTGCACAAGATCAAGACCGGCCAACCGGCCAGCGTGCGCGTGGACGCCTATCCCGACGCCAGCTTCCAGGGCGAGGTGGACAACATCGGCGTTCTCGCCGTCGGAACCGCAGAATCGAACAGTGTCGGCAAGCACTTCCAATATTCGGTGAAACTGAAAGGCACGGACGAACGCCTGCGCCCTGGCATGACCGCACGCATCAGCGTCATCGCCGAGCAGGTCAAAGATGCGCTGCGGATCCCTGTGGCGGCGCTGTTTCAGGACGACCAGCGACGCTACTGCTACGTGCTCAGCGGCGACAAGCTGGAGGCGCTGCCGGTCAAGGTCGGTCGCAGCAACGAGGACTGGGCGGAAATTCTCGAAGGCCTGGCGACCGGCCAGCGCGTCAGCCTGGTGAAACCCTGAAGCATGGCCGCGCTGATCGAGGTCGAGCGACTGGCCAAGTCCTATCGCCGTGGCGCGCAGGAACTGGAGATTCTGCGCGATCTCGATTTTCGGGTTGCACAGGGCGAATTCGTCGCCCTGATGGGTGCCTCCGGCTCGGGCAAGTCGACCTTGCTCAACATCCTCGGCTGCCTTGATCGCCACAGCTCGGGGCGCTACCTTTTCGCCGGCCGCGACATGTCCGGTCTCGGCGACGAGGCCTTGTCGCTGTTTCGCAGCCGCGAAGTCGGCTTCATCTTTCAGGGATTCAATCTGGTTTCGCAATTCTCCGTGCTCGAGAACGTCGAGCTGCCCTTCCTCTATGCGCCGGACTATTGCGCCGACGTGCGCGCACGCTGCATCGATGCTCTGGGCCGCGTCGGCCTGGCGGCGCGCCTAGAACACAAACCGAGCGAACTGTCCGGCGGCGAAATGCAGCGGGTGGCCATCGCCCGCGCCATCGTCATGCTGCCGCGTCTGATACTTGCCGACGAGCCGACTGGCAACCTCGACTCGGTTAGCGGCGGGCAGATACTCGATATCCTCGATGAGCTGAACCGCAACGGTGCCACGATCCTGATCGTGACGCACGATGTCGGCGTTGCCGCGCGCGCCAGCAGACAGATGAGGCTTGAAGATGGCCGCTTTGCCCGATAGCCTTTCGCCGTTGCTGCTCAAGCTTGAGGCCCATCTGCGTTATGCCTCGCGCTCGCTCTGGCAGCATCGCCTGCGCGCGCTGCTCAGCGTGCTGGGCATTGTCTGCGGCGTCAGCTCCTTTGTCGCGATGATCTGCGTCGGCGAAGGCGCCAAGCGCGAGACCCTGGCGCAGATCGAGCAACTGGGCACAAGCAATGTTCTGGTGCGCGCAGCAGCGATGAGCAGTGAACAGGCAGGAGAGGCGCGGCAGCGCGGATCGCGCGGCCTGGAACTGGCTGACGGCGAGCGCCTGCGCGCCAGCGTCACCAGCGTCGCCGAAGTCGCGGCCGTGCTGGAAATGAAAGTGACGACACTCGCGCTGTCGCGCCAGACGGTCCCGCAAATATTGGCGGTGACGCCCAACTTCGGCAGCGTACAAGGTCTCGACATCGCGGTCGGCAGGTTCATCGCCGAGGCCGATTCGACCGAGCGCAACCTGGTCTGCGTCCTCGGCCATGGCCTCGCTCTCAGCCTCGGCACAGCGGGCCGTCCGGGAGGCCTGTTGCGCCTGCACAACTCCTTGTGCAAAGTGGTCGGCGTACTGCACGAACGCAAGACGGGCAAAAGCAGCGCTATCGCCGCGCGCGATTTCGACAACACCGTGCTGGTGCCGCTCGGCGCCGTTGGCGCGCTCGCCGGTGGTCGACCCGACGCCGTCAGCGAACTGGTGCTGCGGCTCGCCGCCGCCAAAGAGGTGCTGCCAGCACTGCCCCTGATTCGCCGTGTACTGGAGGTCAATCATCGTGGCGCCGACGATTATAGTATCATCGTGCCGCAGGAGCTGTTGCGCCAGGCGCAGCGCACCCAGGCCACTTTCGATGCGGTGCTGGGGAGCGTCGCGGCGATTTCACTACTCGTTGGAGGGATCGGCATCATGAATGTGATGTTGGCAAGCGTCATGGAACGCCGCCGCGAAATCGGCATCCGCCGCGCCGTCGGCGCGACGCAGAGACATATCACCGCGCAGTTCATGACCGAGACCGTGCTGCTTACCTCGGTCGGCGGCGTGCTCGGCATTGCCGTCGGCGTGCTCGGCACCCTGATGCTCGGCACCGTCACCGGTTGGGTCACGGCGATCAGCGCCTGGGCCTTGTTGCTGCCGCTGCTCATGTCTGCGCTGACGGGACTATTCTTCGGCCTTTATCCGGCCTTGCAGGCAGCCAGGCTCGATCCGATTGCGGCGTTACGCTATGAGTAGCCGTACCCGTTCATGCCTGCAGTTCATCTTCGCCTGGCTGCTCGGCGCCACCCTGCTTTATGCGCACTGCGCAGCAGCAGCCCAGGACAAGTCCGCCGAAGAAAGCTGGGAAGTCGCCGCCGACTATGAAAAGCACAAACCGATGACCATCGCCGTGCTGCCCATGGACAATCTTTCCTTTGAAGAAGGGGTCGAGGAGGTGCTCTACCAACAGGTCTACCGGCGGCTGACCTCGCTCGGTTATGCCAAGGTCTCGGTGGATCACGTTTCTGCCGTGATGAAAAAACTGGGGGTCACTGTGCCCGGCCTGATCGCCGGTTTTTCGCCGATGCGGTTGGGTGCTGAATTGAACGCCGACGCACTTCTGCTCGGGCAGATCGAACAGGCGGCGAGCGTGCACCAAGCTGTGTACGACGCGGTCGTGGTGTCCTGCAGTCTGCGCCTGATCGATGCCAAGACGGGAAAGACGCTGTGGCATGCCGAACAATGGCGTACCGCGCACCGGCAGTGGTCATTGGACCCGTTCAACATGCTGCTTAACATGATGGGGCATGCCAACGCTTCGCGCGAAGACCGGGTGGCCTATCTCGTCCAGGGAATGCTTAAAACCCTGCCCAAGGGGGCAATCCAGATAGACAGCGGCGACCTGCTCAAACGCGCCACTGTCATCAAGCCTGCGCAGTAGCCTGGCCAGCGCAGGTATCACAGCTAAAGGAATCCATCACAGTCGCTCAAAGCAAAGGCAGCACTGTTGTTTTCAACGGTGTTTCTTGCCGCATCTTGCCCTGTCAATTCGGCGCGCACATCACCACGCCCTCGTTGCTCCAGCCGCGCGTCACGACCTCCTGTATCGCAGTCATACTGCTGGTAATTCGGTGGTTGGAATCAACACCTCGGGTGAATCCATT
>JAHFRA010000060.1 GCA_023259035.1 Gallionella sp. | reverse complement strand
GTGGGAGAGTTCTCACTAAGTCTGTCCGTTACGCGGCAGATGCTTGTCGATGCCCCTCCACCCCGGCTCTTCTTTGACATAAAAAAGAACCGTAAACACCATACAAGCTTGTCGAAGGGTGTTTGCTCACGGCCTCGCTTCTCTCTAGAATGCCCTTATTCACGAAGGAGGTTGATCATGCAAGCAGTCGAATTTGTCACCAAGGCACACGATGGCGTAGTGGACTTGCCGCGTGAGTTCCAGGACTGGAACGGCAAGCCTGTGCGCGTCATCCTGCTGGAAGAAACCACCGGGTCGCAAAGCATCAGCCAAGACACGGCAGCGAATGTGTGGGCAAAAACAGCCGGGGCCTGGCAAGGAGAGCATTTGGTTCGGGAACCGCAGGGCGAATATGAGAAACGGCGAGAGTTGGAATAATGCTGTACCTGCCGGATACCAACGTCTGGATTCAGCATCTCAACCCGGCCCCATCCATCGCCAAGACAAAACTTTCTTCGCGTTCGCCAGCGCAAATTATGTTGTGCGATGTAGTCAAGGCTGAGCTGTATTTCGGCGCATACAAGAGCGCGAGACGCGAAGCCAATCTTGCTGTTCTGGCTACCCTGTTCGCCGGTTTCGGCAGTTTGCCATTTGATGGTGAAGCCGCGCGCATATCCGGCGAAATCCGCGCCGATCTTGCGCGAAAAGGCACTCCCATCGGCCCTTACGATTTACAAATAGCCGCTATCGCGCTGGCCAATGGCTGTGTTCTGGCAACGCACAACACGGGTGAATTTTCACGCATTGCAGGATTGAAGCTGGAAGACTGGGAGGCGGAAAAGTAATTGCGATGCTGACCCCAATCGTTTGACCGCATCGCGACCCACATCATCGCGGCAGAAGGCGATTCCAAGTGGACGTTCTTCGACGGCAACTATCAGGAATATAAAGCGGACAAGAAGAAGCGGTTGGGTGAAGAGGGCGCGAAACCGAAGCGGATTCGGTATAAGCCGATTAGCCGATAAAGGCGCAAGAATCGTAGCTGCAACCACTAAAGTTGTAAGGGAGGGCAGGGCGTGGAAGAACTTGATAGATTCAAAGCCTACAGCGCCATGGCTGAGACTTCTCGGAAGTGGGTTTCAGTCATGGACGCGAAAGCTGGATTTATTTCGGCACTGTGTGCCGCATCATTAGTGTTCATCTGGAGTGGAGCGAAACTCGCGGATTCTCAGGGCTGCGTCAGGACTCTAGCAATTACTGCAACGATACTAATCGTAGCCTCTCTCTTTCTTGCGCTACAAATAATTTTGCCACGTACAAATCTTTTTCAAGCTTTTAGGAAGAGATTGGTTTATGCAGACGACTATCACCCGATTTCATTTTTTTCATACGTTGCTGAAAAATATCCTTCGGAAAAGCACAAGGAATTTTTGGAGTTGGTTGACTCAATGGATGAAAGGGCTCTTGCTCGAGAAGCCCTTGAGCAGCATTACACGATATGTCACGTACTTCAACGCAAGTCTAAAGGAGTAGCAATTGCCGGTTGGATGTGGCTGGTGTCAGCAGCAGTTATAGTCGTCGCTATGACTCTCAGGGGGTGATATGGAATCCAACTACAGTGCATACGATCATGTAAAAAGTGATGAGAGAGTTCAGGAAATTCTAGATAGCGCAGAAACTTTTGATGAGTTGGATGACATTCCGAGTAGAGACCGACTAACTTATTCGAACGGCTTTTATGTTAACTGCACAGCGCTCTTTATCGATATCAGAGGAAGCTCAGAGTTAACAAATAGTCATACCAGACCGGTAATGGGTAAGCTCTACCGAGCTTACTTGTCTGAGTGCGTTGCTGTTATGAACGGCAATACAAATTGTCGCGAAATATTTATCAATGGCGATTGTGTAAGTGGCATTTTCAGAACGCCTTGTAAGCCAGATATTGATGTGGTTTTTTCAACCGCCGCTATGCTTTATAGCACTACCGAAATCCTTAACTGGCGACTTGAGAGAAAGGGCTATACGAATTTTCGGTGCGGTATCGGCATCGCTTATGGCCGAGCCCTGATGCTAAAGGCAGGATATAAAGGTAGTGGGGTCAACGACGTAATTTGGATGGGTGATGTCGTTAATGAGGCATCGAACCTATGTCACGATGGCAATCGTGGCGCGAGAAATGTACTGCAAGTATCGACTACAATTCACGGTAATCTTAATGATCACAACAAGGGTTTGTTAATGCCCGTTAATAAAACATCGCTCTGGCAAATTGATCAATATGAAGGAACGGTATTCAACATACCGATGAATGATTACCTCATGGCTCTTAAGAAAAATTATGAAGATTCACAGGCACTCGCCAGAAGTTTAAGAGGCGGTTTGTTGGGCTATTACCGTAGCTAATGGTAGCTAATGGGGTCAGAGCTAATGGGGTCAGCATCGCAATAGTTTCAGGACGCCACCATGGAGATGAAGAAGATCAATTCGGGAAAGTTGCGCGCCATCGGCTACGATGCGCGCCCCGGTTGCTGCAAGTGCAGCTCGACGACGGCAGCACGCTGCAATACAGCGGCGTCGGCGAGGGAATCTGGCAACGTCTCAGTAGCTCGGGGGCGGCTTGGAGCTTCTATCGCGACAACATCGAGGAGGAGTTCACCAAGCTAATGGGGTCAGCATCACAATTGTTTTGAGTTTGATTGATCCGATGGAACGGAGTGCGTAATGCCCAAGCTCTACGAATATTTTGGTTTGATCATTATGTTCTATGCCAATGAGCATGAGCCTGTGCATGTCCACGGTAAGTTCCAAGACCGTGAATCTCGCGCCGAGATCATTGTGGTCAACGGAGAGATTGCCGACATTCGCTATACGAATGTCGCCGGACGCGCCCCGCTAGGCAATACCGAGATGTGTTATTTTGAAGAGCTTGTTTCCGCTCGTGCTACAGAGATTGTGAGCAAGTGGATTGATTTTTTCGTGCTGCACAAACCCGTAAAATCGGAGCGCATCACAAGGAGGCTGAAATGATTCCTGCAACTCTTAACATCACGGTGGTGGAGCCGGTCGGCGAATATGTGCTGCGTCTGTCTTTCGATGACGGCACCGTGCAGACGGTGGATTTCAAACCTTTCCTGTCGCTTGCGCGTCACCCCGATATTCGCGCTTATCTCGAACCATCACGCTTCGCTGCGTTTCGCATCGAGCACGGCGAATTGGTGTGGGGCGATTACGATTTGTGCTTCCCCATCGCCGACTTGTACCAGAACAGGCTGATGCCGGATTCCGCGCTGGAAAAGGCGGCTTGATTGACGAGCTAATGGGGTCAGCATCGCAATAGTTTTGCGTTAAAAGGAAATCATGAGCTCATCGGCACACAACAAACGCATCGTCATCATCGCCGGGCCGAACGGTGCGGGGAAAACGACCTTTGCGCGCGAGTTTTTGCCGACGGATGCGGAGTTGCCCAACTTTGTGAATGCCGATCTGATCGCCGCCGGGTTGTCGCCTTTCGCACCCGATCTGGCCGCCTTTAAAGCAGGACGGATAATGCTGGAAACGATTGCGGAGTACGTGAAGCACGGCGAAAGCTTTTCTTTCGAGACGACGCTTTCCGGTTTAACCTATGCGCAGATGATTCCGGTCTGGCGCTCATCGGGCTACGCGGTGAAGCTGATCTTCCTGTCCTTGCCGGATGTCGAGATCGCCATTGAGCGAGTCGCAACGCGTGTGATTCAGGGCGGGCATAATGTCCCCGAAGAGGTCATTCGCCGTCGCTTCGCGCATGGCATTGAAAATTTTGAACGCTACAAGCTGCTGGTGGATAGCTGGCAACTGTACGATAATTCCGGCGCACCTCCCGTTTTACTGGATGAAAGTTGACCATCATGAAAGCACCTGTCTCCCACTCGAAAGACCCCGACCTGCAAAAAGCCCCGCAAGCGTTGTTGCGCGCTTCTGAGAAGGCGCGCCAACTGGCCGAGCAAACCGGTACACCGTTTGTCGTGCGCAAGCCCGCTCCTCCTGCCAAGTCCGATAAACAAAAATAACCCACTGTGGCTAATGGGTTGGCGCAGGCTTGAAACAGTTTCAGCCCGCGTAGGGCGCAATAACCAACGGGCATTGCGCCGCATGTTGCCTCCATCCGGTGCAATGCGCTACGCTTATTACACCCTGCGCGAGCTGTTGCGCCATGCCCACATCCGATCTGGTCATCGAACGCCGTGAAACGAGTAGCGACTGGAATATGCTGGATTGGGATGCGCCGATGTGCTGAGCCTGAATAATTAGTAACCAAATGATGGAAATGAAACACTGCACCTGTGGAGCTGAAGTAGACGTCCGCCGTAGTATTCACCGCACGGCGGGTGGAAATGATGAGATCGTGTATCGCGTGAGTTGTCCCGTGTGCGGGCAACTCGGTCCGGCAATCCCGGTGGCGGACAAGGACGAGGGCATTGCTATCGCCGAGGCTGTCCAGGCCTGGAACGAAATGCTCAACCATCGCTAAGACACAACGCTGGCTAATGGGGTCAGCCCGCGTAGGGCGCAATTGTTATTGCGCCGAATGAAATGGGGTTCGCAGGGATGGGTAGCATGCCGCCCAACTCGCAACATCCGGTGCAATGCGCTACGCTTATTGCACCCTACGTCACTGCTCGTGGTGGTGCACACTGAGCGAATGAACAATATCAGAATCATTAGTGCACGAAAGGCGACTCAAAATGAAAAAACCATCTACAAGCAAGGGTGGCCAGGACATTCCCGAATATAAGCGGGAGCAGCTTGGTGTTGGTGTGCGCGGGAAGCACTACAAGCACTTTATGCAGGGCAGCAATGTGGTTGTTCTGCAACCCGAGATACGGAAGGCGTTTCCAACCTCCGAGGCTGTCAACAAAGCGCTGGCCAGCATGTTGGCTTTTACTCAGGAAGCGCAAGCAATTGTGCACATCAAACCCGCGTCTCGCAAGAAAGTTGCCGCTTGATTCAATCATGCAGGCTATCCACAAATCGAAAATGGGCATATTGCTGTGCCCAAGACTATCCGTTTGGCAAATTTAAAGGGTCGCAATAGTTTTGCAAACCAATGAATAATTCTTTTTAATCTTTCAATCTTCGCACAGGCCCTCTCAACATCATCTTTCTGATACCCCACTTGACAATACTATCGTACAACGATAGTGTTTCTCCTCATGATTACCGACTTCCACGACGAAGAGACCCTCAAGGTTTGGATGGGCGAGTTTTCACGCCGTCTGCCGAACCAGATTCAAGAGGTGACACGTCGCAAGTTGCGCATGTTGCACAACGCGCAACGGATCGAGGATTTGCGCATCCCTCCAAACAATCGGCTGGAGACATTGAAAGACAACCGTGCCGGTCAATGGAGCATCCGCATCAACGACCAATGGCGAGTGTGTTTTGAATGGAATGATGGGCAGGCCAGTCGCGTGGAAATCTGCGACTATCACTGAGGAGTAAAATTATGAGCAAAGCAACCAAACAAAAACTGCGCAACATTCACCCCGGCGAAGTGCTGCGCGAGGAATTCCTGATCCCGCTCGGCATCTCGCAATACCGGCTGGCAAAAGAAATCGGCGTGACCGAAGCGCGCATTTCGGCAGTCTGCTCCGGCAAGCGGGCGGTTACGGCAGATACGGCACTGCGCCTGGCCGCCTTTTTTGGCACGACGAGCGGCTTCTGGCTTGGCATGCAGGCGGATTACGATACCGAAGAAGCCGCAAAAGAATTGTCAGGACAGCTGGCACAGATACATCGGTTTGAGCCGTTGGCGGCTTGAGGCTTAGAGGCTCGCAATAGCTCCAGAATGACGCGATGGAAATGAAGTAACTGGGGGCACCACGTTTCCTCCAGGGGCTAATGGGGTTAGCATCGCAACGCAACAAAAGGTGCCGGAGTAGAATTTTTTGCGTGAACTCGCCTTGAATGAAAGGAGTATCTCATGAGTACCAATGACGAAACCTGCTGTCCCCGTTTCAATCCCGATCCCTGGGATGGCAAGACCATCACCTGGCAGGGCAAGCGCTTCGTGCAAGACCGCGTGACCAGCTTGTTCCACATTCCCCTCAACTATGGCGCAGTGATGACGCGGGTGGAAGCAGCTATCCGCGCTGCCGGAGCCAAACTGGGAGCGCCTGTGATGCTGACCGACGAGAATTCCTTGTGGGGCGCGGATGTGTTTGTCGAGGCCGACAAGGATGTTCCCGGTGCGAAGATGGTTACCATTTCCGGCACGTTCATGTGCAAGGTGTTCGAAGGCCCATACAGCCGGATCGGGCATTGGGTGGAGGCGATGAAGGCGTGGCTGAACAGCGAGGGCAAGCGCTTCAGCAAGCTGTATTTTTATTACACTACCTGCCCCAAGTGCACGAAGAAGTACGGCAAGAACTACGTCGTGCTGCTGGCGCAGATTGATTAGCGCGTGATATAGCTAATAGGTTCAGCATCGCAATTGTTCCAGTCGGCACTCGCACATAAATCAAATGGAGTTTTGCCTATGACTAGGCAAAGAGAGGACATGGCAGCGATCAGGCAGCTCGCCGAAGATTGGTGTTCCGGGGTGGCTTGCGGGTGATGCTGAGGCTCTTCTTTCTTTGTATTCTGACGATTCTGTGCTGATGCCTTGGGGACAGCCGGCGGTGTTTGGCAAGGATGGGATTTGCACGCTTTATCAGTCAGTGTTCAATGACCACGCGATCAAGAGCGAAACCAGGCTGATGGAGATCGAGGTGGCCGGAGGTTTGGGATACTTCTGGTGTACTTACGCGCTGACGGCGACGCCGAAGGCAGGCGGGAAGGCGCTTGAGGAAGAGGGGAAGGCGATGTTCATCGTTAAGCGCGAGCAGGGCGGCGCCTGGAAGATCGCTCGCTTGATCGATAATAGCGACCACGCGCCAGCAGATTGAACAATGGGTGGGGCTCCATGATTACTTTACAGGCTAAGGGGACTTAAAGGGACCAGGTACACTTTGCAGATACAACGCTTCGAGTCACTGGCGGTTCGAAGAGAAGTGAAAAAATCAGCGATAAAAAACAAAACGAAGAAGATACTTCCAGCACGATAATGAAAAACACGAGCTTAGTAGCTAAGAAGCTAATGGGGTCGGCATCGCAATAGTTTTATCAACGTGAATTAAACGGGCTATGCTCGAAATAGTTCCCGCTTTTCTGCGCAGGTCAAACAGGCATGAAACATGAATGATAAACCGCGCGGTGCCATCACCGCGAAAGACAGGGACGCACCTGCCGAAAAAACCAATTTGCATCCGCGCAATCCGCATCGGGGTCGCTACGACTTCAGGCAGCTCATCGCAGGCAGTCCGGAGTTGGCGGCATTCGTGTCGCCGAATGCATATGGCGACGAGTCGATCAATTTCGCCGATCCGCCTGCGGTCAAAGCCTTAAACCGCGCGTTGCTGAAGCTGGTGTATGGCATCAAGGACTGGGATATTCCGGCGCAGTATTTATGCCCGCCGATTCCGGGCAGGGCGGATCATCTGCATTTTCTCGCCGACCTGCTGGCTGACAGCAACGGCGGCGTCATCCCGCGCGGTGGCTCGATACGGGTACTCGACATCGGTGTGGGCGCCAACTGCGTCTATCCGCTGATCGGTCACCGCGAGTATGGCTGGCAGTTCGTCGGAACCGATATCGACCCGGCTGCCATCGCCAACGCGCAACGCATTGTGGATGCCAACAGCTTGGGCGCGGCGATCACGCTGCGTTTGCAGGCGTCACCTGCGGCGATTTTCAACGGTGTGGTGAAGACGGATGAGGTGTTCGACCTCAGTATGTGCAACCCGCCTTTTCATGCATCGCTGGCCGAAGCGCGGTCAGGCACGCAGCGCAAATGGGAGAATCTGGGCCGAGAGTCCAATAAGAAAAAAATACCCGTGTTGAATTTCGGCGGACAGAGTGTGGAGCTGTGCTGTGAGGGCGGCGAGGAGGCTTTTGTGTGCCGCATGATAGCGGAGAGTGCGCGGCTTCCTGGCAGCTGCATGTGGTTCACCACGCTGATCTCGAAGTCGTCCAGCCTGCCCGGCGTTTATCGCGCGCTGAAATATGCGGGTGCGCTGCATAACAAAACCATAGAGATGGCGCAGGGGCAGAAGAAGAGCCGGATCGTGGCCTGGACTTTTCTCGACG
>JAHFRA010000010.1 GCA_023259035.1 Gallionella sp. | reverse complement strand
TGATATCGGCGATGATCTGTTCATCGACAAGGAAGTTCTGGCCGAACTTTTTCTTGGCTTTATGCACGATTTGTTCCGTGAGGGGTTGTGGTGTTGGAATAAGAAACAAGGGCGCGATAAACACGCCCCTACATATTTGCATCCAGCTCGTTCCGAGCCATCTGTGCTGCAACCCTGATCGCTTCCAACAGGCTGCCGTTGTCGGCCTTGCCGGTTCCCGCCAAGTCCAGCGCCGTGCCGTGATCTACCGAAGTGCGGATAATCGGCAGGCCGAGCGTAACATTCACCCCATGCCCGAAGCTGGCGTGCTTCAACACCGGCAGGCCTTGGTCGTGGTACATCGCCAGCACGCAGTCGCATTGCGCCAGGCGTTGCGGCGTAAACAAGGTATCGGCAGGCAGTGGCGCACTGACATTGAAGCCCTCGGCGCGCAGCTTATCCAGCACCGGAATCATGACGTCTATTTCCTCGCGCCCCAGATAGCCGCCTTCCCCGGCGTGCGGGTTCAAACCGGTCACCAGGATACGCGGCTGCGCGATGCCGAAGCGGTGTTGCAAATCGCGCTGGATGATGCGCAGCACGTTTTCCAGCAACGGCGCGGTAATCGCGGCGGGTACGTCTTTTAACGGAAGGTGTGTGGTGGCTAGTGCCACGCGCATTCCGCCGCCGGCCAGCATCATTACCACCAACACTGTATCAGTCTGTTCGGCGAGGAATTCTGTGTGCCCGGTGAACGGTGTGCCAGCGTCATTGATGATGCCCTTGTGTACCGGGGCGGTCACGATACCGGAGAATTCCCCGGTCTGGCAGCCTTGCACTGCGCGGCGTAGCGTCGACAGCACATACTCGCTATTGGCGGTATCCAGCACCCCGGGATAACATGGCGCAGTGAGCGGAATATGGATTACTGGCAGTGAGCGGGGCGCCGCTGCTTTCCGCGTCTCTTGTCCGGGCACGAAATCGCGCACCTGCAAGGCAACGCCAAGCTGCGCGGCACGTTGTTGCAACAAATGCTTATCGGCGATGATCACAAACGGAACATCTGGCGACGCAACGGCGAGCTGCACACACAAATCAGGGCCGATACCCGCCGGCTCACCCGCAGTAATCGCCAACGGTGCAAGAAGGTCTGTGATATTCACCGATTAACCCGGATATTTCGCCGGATCGCGGGTGCTGGCGAGGCGATTTGCGGGCAGGTTTGCGCATCCCGCGCCAAGCCGATAGCCGCGCCTATTGGCGCGAAGCGGGGGCGCGAAGATGCCGCACAGCGACCGCCAGCACCCGCGAAGGCCTGCGCTACAAACCGGATTGCATTCTTGTGGGTCCGCACCCCTGTATTCATGCCGCTTTCCATTGATTTTAGGGCCGATCCGGTGAAATATCCGGGTTAATGGTTTGTTTCAAAGCGATATTCGACAAAGGCGCGATCGCGCAATTGGCGCAGCCAGTCCTGATACAGCTCGTCAGACTTGAACGTGCCGATCGCCATACGCGCCTGCTGACGTTTTTGCTGTTCGCTCACATCGGCATTGCGGCGCTCCACTACCAGTATCAGGTGCCAACCAAATTGTGTTTGCACGGCATCCATCATGCCGGGTTTAAGCTTGTTCACCGCCTCTTCAAATTCCGGCACTGTCTGCCCCGGGGATAACCAATCCAAATCCCCGCCTTGTTGAGCGCTGCCGTCCTGTGAATATCGCTTGGCCTGTTCGGCAAAATCCGCGCCGCTTTCGATACGCTGTTTTATTTCCATGATACGTTTTCTGGCTTCAGCTTCAGGCACGATCTCGCTGGTCTTGATCAAAATATGCCGCGCATGAGTTTGCGTGATCACCACAGGAGCACTACCGCTACGTTTTTCGACAAGCTTGATAATATGAAAACCGGTTGGGCTGCGTAATACCGCAGTGGTTTGACCGGATTGCAGCTTATGCAACTCGTTCAAAAAGAGCGGTGGAATACGATCGTTTGGCCTCCAGCCGAGGTCTCCTCCTTTCAGCGCGTCGTTGGCATCGGAATAGCCAGCCGCCACTTGCGCAAAATCTGCGCCACCCTTCAGTTGGCTCCATGCCTGTTCAGCGCGTTCGCGTGAAGCTTGAATTTTTTCCGCGCTGGCCTGTTCCGGAACCACCACCAAAATGTGCGCAAGGTGAAACTCTTCTTCCTCGTTGCCGGCCTTGGCCTTGTTGGCAAGATAACTGTCCACCTCGCTATCGCTGATTATCAGCTTGCCTTCCACCTCGCGCTCGCGTAATCGCGTGGATATAATTTCGTTACGCATTTCTTCACGAAATTTCTTGAAATTCACTCCCTCCGATACCAGCTTGGCGCGAAATTCCGCCAAGTCAGGAAAATTATTTTGCTGCGCGATACGTGTAATCGCTAAATCCAATTGCGTGTCATCTACGCGTATTCCACTTTCCTTGGCGAATTGCGCTTGCAGCATATCGGTGATCATCCGCTCGAGAATTTGCTTTTCCAGAACTTCCGGTGCGGGTAGCGGCGTACCCTGTTTCTGCAATTGGCGGACCACCACGCGCAGGCGGTCATCCAATTCACGGCGCGTAATCACATCGTCATTGACCACTGCAACTACGGCATCAATCACTGCCACCTGTTTTTGCGGATCAAGTTTTTTCGATTCGGCAACAGCGCTAATAATCTGCGCGGGCCTCACCGTTGCGGCATCTGCCGCGCACGCCGCATGCATCGCAAGAAAGGTTGCGGAAATAAACACGGTAACGGCTATTTTGTACATCATCATCTTTCTGAATTATTCATTGCAATACCGAGCTGGGTTTGCTGGCAGCTTTGTCATTTAACCGGGTGTAACCGGACACACTTTTTTTCAACATCGACAACGGGTCTGAGCCAATCTTGACGAAGTCATTCAACTCCAACTGCAGAAAGAAACCTGTATTAACTTGCTGTGTACCGACAGTGAAGCGTTGCGCTATTAGACGAAGCGCCCAGCATTGCTGATTATACTCAAGCCCGGCAATCGACTCCAAAATTCGGCTATCCAGCAGCGAATAGTTCCAGCGCCCCACTGCATGCCAGTGATTAAACAGCGGCCACTGCCCGGAAAGGTCAATTTGGCGCAGCGTGTTACGGTCAAAACGGTAGCCAAAATAAAGAGCTTTGCCCGGCTCGGGGCGATAACGCGTTGCAATGTTATAGCGTTGCGTATGCGATTGGTTGGGGTCAAATTGAAACTCGCTATCAAAAGACCATGCTTTAGTCGCATACCCGGAAGCCGCAAGCAAAATATCGGATTTATTGTTGGTCGTTGCGGGCGCGACAAAATTAACTTGTGGCGTCCTGAAGCTGAACCGTTCACCGAGCGTCAGTTTCAGGCGTTCCATGCCATTCGCCTGCTCCAACAAGCGCGAAGTCATTGCCAGCGTGATGTGGTTGGCATCGCCAACACGGTCACTGCCGAAGAAGCGATTCTCGGTAAACATCTGGGTGAAACTGAAATCCGCCTGCGCCGAATCGAAGTTGGGCAGCAGATTCTGTGCCTGGTAAGGCACGTACACATAAAAGGCGCGCGGTTCCAGCGTTTGCAGGTAATTCCCCCCGAACAAGTTCCAGTCGCGTTCGAACGCCATCCCGCTGTCCACGCTGTAAAGCGGCAAGGTGCGCGATGCATTGGTTAAAGGGCCTGTATTATTGGCTCCCATCGAGTAATACGTGCTATGCAATGTCACTTTTGGCGTAAGGTAAAAAGCCGGATTATTGACCAACGGATAGTTGGCACTGGGACTCAGCACCAATCGTTTGGCGTTCAGCGCAGTAGGATGACTAAAATCGACAAACTCACCGGCAAACAGAAGATTTGCACCCGCATATTGCTGCTGTGCACTGACTGTCAATTGCGGCAAGCGCTTATAGGGCACGTCAATCGGCGCAACCGGATCTTGCAAAGTCTGATAACGCTGCACGCGCGCGGTTGCGTTCCACCAGCCCGCGCCGTAGCTCAATACACCCTCTTGCAACAAGTTGGCCTGCGACGTGGCATTTACGGTGTCCGCCAAATCCCGAAAATAGGCATCATCTGAAACACTGTTCAGATTGACGTACCCATTCAACCCTCCTGCGAGGGCTTGGCTGTGCGTAAAGGCAAGATGCTTGCGGCTGCGATTTGCCAGGTTATCGTTGGGTAGCACATCGAGATGAGCCTCTCCCCGATAACCCGGCTCCAAATAGCGGAATTCATTGTTGAGCAACACCCCGCGCTTGGTCATCACGCGCGGCGCAATGGTCGCATCGCGATTCGCTGCAATGTTCCAGTAATAGGGCAAGGTTAATTCGCTGCCACCCTTGGTTGTGCCGCCGAATACTGGCGACAAAAAACCGGACTTGCGCCGGTCATTGAGCGGAAAATTCATCCACGGCGAATACAGGATCGGCAATCCCATGAATTCGACCCAAGCGTGATGGGCGGTGCCGATTTCTCGATCGCGATCAATCTCCAGCCCTATCACTTTCAGCAGCCAGTCCTGGTTGCCATCCGAGCAGGTAGTGTAGGTTGCATTATCCAGCGTGTAGTGCTGCTTATCCTGAATGTGCAACACATCCGCCGAACCGCGCCCGTTATTTTCTGCGAGAAAGTACACCAGTCGCTCCATGCTTCCTATGCTGGTATCCAGATTGAGCTTGAGATGCGGCCCGCTCATCGTGCTGCCAGCACGCTCCAACACCACCGAGCCCTGTGCGTCAATATCCTGTGTATCCTGGAAATACACCAGATGATCCGCCCGGATAGACTGCCCGCGCTTGCGCAATATTGCGTTACCGGTCGCTTCCATCCGGTTTTCATGCTTGCCTGCCAGATGATCGGCCTCCACAAAAACGGGTATTTTCTGCGCCTGTTCCGCCATCGCCCTGAAAGTCTTGTCCATACGCAACGCGAGCAATTCCACATCCGCGCTGGCGTGGTGCGCAAATGTGCAAAGCAAAGTGAAGGCGATGTGCTTTAGACGGAACCGCATGACAATAGTAAGGTGGTAAACTTTGGCAAGTTTACCATTAACACAATTCAAAAAGCCCGATATGCAACGTCTGCAACAGCTTACCGCTTGGCTGCACAGCCAGTTTCCCGGCGAGACCTTCACCATTGCCCCTGCCTCTGCCGATGCCAGCTTCCGCCGCTATTTCCGCGCTACTTTCGCAGAGCGCACTCTGGTGGTAATGGATGCGCCGCCGCAGCACGAAGACTGCCGACCGTTTCTGCATGTCGCCAGGCTGTTCGAGGCCGCCGGGGTGCATGTGCCGCATGTTTACGCGCAGGATTTACAGCAGGGTTTCCTGCTGCTGTCCGATCTCGGCAATACCACTTACCTGCAAGCGTTGTGCGGTGAGAGTAGCGCGCATGAACTGTACGGTGCGGCTACCGATGCGCTGATAAAAATCCAGCTCGCCTCGCGCGACAACGAATTGCCGCCCTACGACGAAGCCCTGCTGCTGCGCGAGATGCGCCTGTTCCCCGAGTGGTATATCGGCAAACATCTCAGCATCACGCTTACCGACAAACAGCATGCCAAGCTGGAAGAAGTTTTTGCGCGCATCGTCGCCAACAACCTCGCTCAGCCGCGCGTGTACGTGCACCGCGACTATCATTCGCGCAACTTGATGGTATCTGAACCCAACCCCGGCATCCTCGACTTTCAGGATGCCGTATACGGCCCGATTACCTATGATCTGGCATCGCTGTTCAAGGATGCCTACATCTGCTGGGAAGAAGCGGAAGTGATCGATTGGCTGATCCGTTACTGGGAAAAAGCACGTAAAGCCGGGCTGCCGGTAGCTGAAGATTTTTACGTGTTCTACCGCGATTACGAATGGATGGGTGTGCAACGCCATCTCAAGATATTGGGCATTTTCGCGCGGCTGTATCACCGCGATGGCAAGGACGGCTATCTGAAAGACCTGCCGCTGGTAATGGCTTATTTGCGCGCCGCTTGCGCACGCTACATTGAACTCAAGCCGCTGCTGAATCTGCTCGATACAATAGAGCCGCACAGCGTTCAGGAAGGGTACACATTTTGAAAGCCATGCTTTTGGCGGCGGGGCGCGGCGAACGCATGCGCCCGCTCACCGATCACACACCCAAACCGTTGCTGGAAGTCGGCGGTAAATCGCTGATCGTCTGGCACATCGAAAAGCTGGTATGCGCTGGCATACATGAACTAGTGATTAATTATTCTCATCTCGGCGTACAGATCGAGGCCGCACTGGGCGACGGTAGCCGGTTCGGCGCGCGCATTCAATATTCACCCGAAGCCAGTGCGCTGGAAACTGCGGGCGGTATCGCCAACGCGCTGCCGCTGCTCGGCGAGCAGCCCTTCGCCGTGGTCAACGGCGACATCTACTGCGACTATGATTTTGTGCATTTGGCCGAGTGCGCCTCCATGCTGCAAGCCAGCGGCGATGCCGCGCATCTGGTGCTGATCGACAATCCGCCCCACCATCCAAACGGGGATTTCGCTTTGAATGGGAGCCGCCTCGTTCCGCTCCCCTCCCCCGCCTGCGGGGGAGAGGCTGGGGGAGAGAGGCTGCCCACGAAGCTCACTTTCAGCGGTATCGGCATCTATCAGCCATCATTGTTCAAGGACATTCCGCGCGGCGGCACCGCCCCACTCGCGCCGTTGCTGCGCGCGCAAATCGCCCTCGGCAAGGTCAGCGGCGAACATCATCGGGGCTTATGGGTAGATGTCGGCACACCGCAACGTCTCGCCAAACTCGACAGCCAAATTTGTTCATTGCAAAAAACGTCCCGTTCATCGCACAATGCGCCATGACTTTTGACTCGACCATCTACGCACAACGCCGCACCCGCCTGCTGGAAAAAATGCAGCGCGGCATCGCCATCATTCCCACCGCGCCGGAAGTGGCGCGCAACGGCGACACACATTACGGGTACCGCTACGACAGCAATTTTTATTACCTGAGCGGCTTTACCGAGCCGGAAGCCGTGCTGGTGCTGGTTGCCGGTCAGGATGGGCAAAGCCAGCCGCAGTCCATTCTGTTCTGCCGCGAAAAAAATCCGGAGCGCGAAGTCTGGGACGGCTACCGCGTCGGCCCCGATGCCGCAAAAGAGCAATTCGGTTTCGACGCGGCTTATTCCATTGCGCAACTGGATGAAAAACTGGTCGAACTGATGGGCAACCAGCCCGCATTGTTTTACCCGCTCGGCCACGATGCCGCATGGGATCAGCACATCCTCAAGCTGCGCGGCGCAGTACAGGCCAAAGTGCGTAGCGGCATCCGCGCACCGGACGAGATTCGCGACGTGCGCGCGCTGCTCAATGAAATGCGGATGTTCAAGGACACCCACGAACTGGACATCATGCGTCGTGCCGCCGCCATCTCCACGCAGGCGCACCGGCGCGCGATGCAATTCACCTGTCCCGGCCAGTTCGAGTATCAAGTCGAGGCGGAACTGCTGCATGAATTCTGCCGCCACGGCGCGCGCCATCCCGCTTACACCTCCATCGTCGCAGGTGGTGCAAACGCCTGTGTGCTGCATTACGTGGGCAACGATGCCATGCTCAAGGATGGTGACCTGCTGCTGATCGACGCGGGCTGCGAGCTGGACGGCTACGCCTCCGACATCACGCGCAGCTATCCGGTAAACGGGCGTTTCTCCGCCGCGCAAAAAGATGTCTACGAGATCGTGCTCGCCGCACAAGCCGCCGCGATTGCCGCCGCGCAACCGGGCAATACTTGGGACATGCCGCATGACGCCGCGCTGCGTATCCTGGCGCAAGGTTTTATCGACCTCAAGTTGTGCCAAGGCAGCGTGAATGCCGTGCTGGAAAGTGAAAGCTACAAAAGGTTCTACATGCACCGCACCGGCCACTGGCTGGGCATGGATGTGCACGATGTCGGCGATTACAAAATCGGTGCTGACTGGCGCGCGCTGCAACCCGGCATGGTGCTGACCGTCGAGCCGGGCTGCTACATCCGCCCCGCCGATGACGTGCCGTCGGCGTTGTGGAGCATCGGTATCCGCATCGAAGACGATGTGGCGATTACCGCACAAGGCAATGAGGTATTAACCGGGGCTGCGCCTAAATCTATTACACAGATTGAGGAGTTGATGAATGACCGGTGATGATTTTCCAGCCACTGTTAATAGCATTGAAAACATTTTGAGCTTGGATTTTTTGCCGCCACTTAACTGCTCATAGTGGCGAGTGGATCACACCTTAACATATTGCACCGCAATTTTTAGCTGCCTCTCCGGCTTGGTTTGGGGGAAAACAAAGCCGGTTGCGGCATGGATTGATGGCGCGCCGCTTCGGACAGATGCTGTTGATCGGCGGGCTTTTGCGCCGGTCGCGGGGCACTGCGCTGTTGCGGGTCGCGTGACTGTGGGTTACGCGGCTGCGGGCTACGCGGTTTTTGGCCCTGGCCGTCACGCGACGGCTGATGGCGGTTTCCCGCACCTGCCGGGCGCGGCGCGCTTGCGGTCGTGTGGCTATGGCGGCGTTGCCCGTGTGGCTGGCGCGGCGGGCGCGGGGCTTCGGCGGGAAGGTTGGCGGGCGGTACGAAACTGTCCACCGCCACTTTCGGAATCTCGCGCTTGATCAGCCGCTCGATGCTCTTCAGGTAGGATAATTCTTCGCTGTCCACCAGCGAGATCGCCGCGCCGCTGCTGCCGGCGCGCCCGGTGCGCCCGATGCGGTGCACGTAATCTTCCGGGATGTTCGGCAATTCAAAATTTACCACATGCGGCAACTGGTCGATATCCAGCCCGCGCGCGGCGATGTCGGTGGCGACCAGCACCGGCAGCGAGCCGTCCTTGAATTGCGCCAGCGCCTTGGTGCGCGCCGGCTGGCTCTTGTTGCCGTGGATCGCGGCGGCGGGAATGCCGTCCGTATTCAGTTTTTCGGCAAGGCGGTTCGCGCCATGTTTGGTACGGGTGAACACCAATACCTGCTTCCAGTCGTGGTGCTTGATCAGGTGGGCGAGCAGGTAGCTCTTCAGCTTCTGCGGCACCATGTGGACGCTCTGTTCGATCAATTCCACCGTGGAATTGCGCCGCGCCACTTCGACGTAGCCGGGGTTGTGCAGCAGGCCGTCGGCGAGGGTCTTGATCTCGTCGGAGAATGTCGCCGAGAACAGCAGGTTCTGGCGCTGTTTGGGCAGCAGCGCGAGGATTTTCTTGATGTCGCGGATGAAGCCCATGTCCAGCATCCGGTCGGCCTCGTCCAGCACCAGGATTTCGACGCCGGACAGGTCGAGCGTCTTCTGACCGACATGGTCGAGCAGCCGTCCCGGCGTGGCGACGAGAATGTCCATCTGCCCGCGCAACGCCTTGATCTGCGGATTGATGTTCACGCCGCCGAACATCACCATCGACTTCAGCGATAGATATTTGCCGTAGGTCTGCACCGATTCCTCGACCTGTGCGGCGAGTTCGCGCGTCGGCACGAGAATCAAACAGCGCGGGCGACCGGCGCGCTGGTTCGCAACCGGTTTTGCGGTGAGCAGGTGCAATATCGGCAGCGTGAAACCGGCGGTCTTGCCGGTGCCGGTCTGCGCCCCGGCAAGCAGATCGCCGCCGGCCAGCACCAGCGGGATCGCCTGCGCCTGCACCGGGGTAGGGCGCTCGTAGCCCGCATCGGCAATCGCGCGCATCAGGGGTTGCGCCAGTTTCAAATCGGCGAAAGAAATTTCATTGGATAACGGGACAGCGGTATTTGACAAAGTTTTGGCTCCTGCGACGGCCTGCCGCACAATTTGAGCGGCACCAATCGAGGCAGACGAATTAAGTGATCGGAAAGATCGGGAGTGATTTAAGAGACCGCCACGCTGATTGGTTTGGCGTAGGGCAAACTGCATTATACCGCAAGGTAGTGAGCGAATCGTAAAAACAATTACCAGTGCTGATTCCGCATTGATGCACCCTCGCTAATCCTATATAATGCGCGCCAATTCAAAGCGGGATGAACGTACGGTTCGTTCCGCTTCTTTATGTCAAAAATCTTGGGAGTATCCGGTGCCGCAAACGAACCCAGCCATTCTTGTGCTTGCCGATGGCACGGTGTTTCGGGGCGTTGCCATTGGAGCTGTCGGCAGCAGTGCTGGCGAAGTGGTATTCAATACTTCGATGACCGGCTATCAGGAAATTCTCACGGATCCTTCCTACTGCAAACAAATCGTCACGCTGACCTGTCCGCACATCGGTAACGTCGGTGTGAATAGCGAAGATGTGGAGTCGCGCCAGGTATTCGCTAGCGGACTGGTGGTTCGTGATTTGTCGTTAACGGTGAGCAACTGGCGCAGTACGCAGCCACTGCCCGATTATCTCAAGACCAACAAGGTAGTAGCGATCGCCGGGATTGACACACGCAAACTGACGCGCATCCTGCGCGAGAGGGGTGCGCAAAACGGCTGCATCGCTACCGGCACGGACGAGGCGGCGGCGCTCGCGACGGCACGCGGCTTTACCGGATTGGCCGGCATGGATCTGGCCAGGGAGGTGAGCTGCGCCAAGTCCTACTCGTGGACGCAGCGCGAATGGGCGTTAGGCGTTGGCTATGGCGAAACTGCACATAGCAAATGCCATGTGGTGGCTTACGATTTCGGTGTGAAACGCAATATCCTGCGCATGCTGGCCGAACGCGGTTGCCGCATCACCGTGGTACCTGCCAAAACAACAGCAGCAGAGGTGTTGGCGATGGAACCGGACGGGGTGTTTCTGTCCAACGGCCCCGGCGATCCCGAGCCTTGCGATTACGCGATTGCGGCGACGCAACAATTACTGGCAGCAGGCGTGCCAATGTTTGGTATCTGTCTGGGTCATCAATTGATGGGTTTGGCGGTGGGTGCCAAGACGGTGAAGATGAAGTTCGGTCATCGCGGTGCAAACCATCCGGTGCAGGACATGCAGAGCAAGCGCGTGATGATCACCAGTCAGAACCACGGCTTCGCGGTGGACGCGTCAACGTTGCCGAAAAATGCGCGCGTCACGCACATCTCATTGTTCGACGGCACGCTGCAAGGTTTTGAGCTGACCGATAAGCCCGCGTTCTGCTTTCAGGGGCATCCCGAAGCGAGTCCTGGCCCGCATGACGTGGACATTCTGTTCGATCGCTTCGTTGCGATGATGGGCAAGTAAATGGCTAAACGTACTGATATTAAATCCATCCTGATCATCGGCGCAGGCCCCATCGTCATCGGGCAGGCGTGCGAATTCGACTACTCCGGCGCGCAGGCCTGCAAGGCGCTGCGCGAGGAGGGTTACCGCATCATTCTGGTGAACTCGAACCCTGCCACGATCATGACCGACCCGGACATGGCGGATGCGACCTACATCGAGCCGATCACCTGGAAGATGGTGGAGAAAATCATCGCCAAGGAGAGACCGGACGCGATACTGCCGACCATGGGCGGGCAGACCGCGCTGAACTGCGCACTGGATCTTGCCAAGCACGGCGTGCTGGAAAAATACAATGTCGAGATGATCGGCGCATCGCGCGAGGCTATCGACATGGCCGAAGACCGCGAAAAATTCAAGCAGGCGATGACGCGCATCGGCTTGGCATCGGCGCGCTCGGCGATCGCGCACAGCATGGAAGAGGCGCTGCAGGTGCAGCAGGTGATGGGATTCCCCACGGTCATTCGCCCATCTTTCACGATGGGTGGCTCAGGCGGCGGCATCGCTTACAACCGTGAAGAGTTCGTCGAAATTTGCGAGCGCGGACTGGAGGCTTCGCCGACCCGTGAATTGTTGATCGAGGAATCGCTGCTCGGCTGGAAAGAATTCGAGATGGAAGTGGTGCGTGACCGCGCCGACAACTGCATCATCATCTGCTCGATCGAAAATCTCGATCCGATGGGTGTGCATACCGGCGACTCGATCACCGTGGCGCCGGCGCAGACGCTGACCGACAAGGAATACCAGATCATGCGCGACGCCTCCATCGCGGTGCTGCGCGAAATCGGCGTGGATACCGGCGGTTCCAACGTGCAGTTCGCGATCAACCCGGACGATGGGCGCATGGTGGTGATCGAGATGAATCCGCGCGTATCGCGCTCCTCCGCGCTGGCTTCCAAGGCGACCGGTTTTCCGATTGCCAAGGTCGCGGCCAAGCTGGCGGTCGGTTACACGCTCGATGAACTGAGGAACGAGATCACCGGCGGCGCGACCCCCGCCTCGTTCGAGCCGAGCATCGACTATGTGGTCACCAAAATCCCGCGTTTCGCGTTCGAGAAATTCCCGCAGGCCAACGACCGCCTGACCACCCAGATGAAATCGGTGGGCGAGGTGATGGCGATCGGTCGCACCTTTCAGGAGTCGTTCCAGAAAGCCTTGCGCGGTCTGGAAGTCGGTGTGAACGGGCTGGATCAGAAATACAACGACCGCGAATCGATCTGTGCCGAACTCGGCAGCCCGGGGCCGGAGCGCATCTGGGCGGTGTCCGATGCCTTCGGCTTCGGCATGAGCGTGGCTGAAGTGTTCGCGTTGAGCAAGATCGACCCGTGGTTTCTGGTGCAAATCGAAGACCTGATCCGCCAGGAAAATGCACTGGCTGACCGCCCTCTGGAAAGTCTGAGCGCGAATGAATTGCGCACGCTGAAACGCAACGGTTTTGCCGATGCGCGCCTGGCGGTTTTGCTGGATACCGACGAGGCCGCGTTGCGCGCCTACCGCCACGCGCTCGGCGTGCGCCCGGTGTTCAAGCGCGTGGACACCTGCGCCGCCGAGTTCGCCACCAATACCGCCTATATGTATTCCACGTACGAGGAAGAGTGCGAAGCGCAACCCACTAACAACAAAAAGATCATGGTGCTGGGCGGCGGACCGAACCGCATCGGGCAGGGCATCGAGTTTGACTACTGCTGTGTGCATGCCGCGCTGGCGATGCGCGAGGATGGCTATGAGACCATCATGGTCAACTGCAATCCCGAGACTGTCTCGACCGACTACGACACTTCGGATCGACTGTATTTCGAGCCGTTGACGCTGGAAGATGTGCTGGAAGTCGTGGCGGTGGAAAAACCCGTCGGCGTAATCGTGCAATACGGCGGCCAGACCCCGCTCAAGCTGGCGCACGGCCTGGAAAAGAACGGCGTGCCGATCATCGGCACCACGCCGGACATGATCGACTGCGCGGAAGACCGCGCGCGCTTCCAGCAGATGCTGCACAAACTGAATTTGAAGCAACCGCCCAACCGCACCGCGCGCAGCGTGGCGGACGGGCTCACCGGGGCCGCAGAGATCGGTTATCCGCTGGTGGTGCGCCCTTCCAATGTGCTGGGCGGGCGGGCGATGGAAATCATCCACGCGCAATCCGACCTGGAACGCTACATGCGCGATGCGGAAGAGATGTCCAAGACTTACCCGGAGCGCATGCCGATCCTGCTCGACCGCTTCCTCAACGACGCGATTGAAGTGGACGTGGATGCGGTGTCCGACGGCAAGCAGGTGATCATCGGCGGCATCATGGAGCACGTCGAGCAGGCCGGTGTGCATTCCGGCGACTCGGCCTGTTCGTTGCCGCCATTCAGTCTGTCGGAAGAATTGCAAAATGAATTGCGCCGTCAGACCGTGGCGATGGCGCAGGCGCTCAACGTGGTCGGCCTGATGAATGTGCAATTCGCGATTCAAAATGACAAGAAGGGGCGCGGCACCGTGTATGTGCTGGAAGTGAATCCGCGCGCCTCGCGCACCGTGCCTTTTGTGTCCAAGGCGACCGGCATGCCGCTGGCAAAAATCGCGGCGCGCTGCATGGTCGGACAAAGCCTGGCGCAACAGGGAGTCACCAAGGAAATTATCCCGCCATACTACTCGGTCAAGGAAGCGGTGTTCCCATTCATTAAATTTCCCGGCGTGGACACGATTCTCGGGCCGGAAATGAAGTCCACCGGCGAGGTGATGGGTGTCGGCGAAACTTTTGCCGAGGCCTTCGTGAAATCGCAACTGGCAGCCAGCGTGAAGTTACCGAAAGAGGGTAACGTATTTATCAGCGTGCGCGAAGCGGACAAACCCGGCGTGGTGGAAGTGGCACGCTCCTTGGCGCAGCTTGGTTTTACCATCCTGGCGACACGCGGCACAGCAACTTTGATCGGCGCGGCTGGCGTCGCAGTGACCGTGGTAAACAAGGTGGCGGAAGGCCGCCCGCATATCGTCGACATGATCAAGAATGGCGAAGTCAATCTTATTATCAACACCGTGGACAGCAAGCCGAGCGTAATGCGCGACTCCTATTCCATCCGCCATGCCGCGCTACAGGGGCGCGTCACTTACTACACCACGCTGTCCGGCGCGCGCGCCGCCTGTGTCGGAATGCAGCACCTCGCCGAATTGCAGGTGTATGACATACAGGCGCTGCACCGGCGCTTGCCACAATAAAATTAAAGGGTTCCGGCATGAGTAAAATCCCATTGACTGTCGTCGGCGCGGAGCTGTTGCGCCAGGAATTGCATCAATTGAAGACGGTAGAACGCCCGGCGGTGATTAACGCCATCTCCGAAGCGCGTGCACAAGGCGACCTGTCTGAAAATGCCGAATACGATGCCGCCAAGGAACGTCAGTCGTTTGTCGAGGGGCGCATCGTCGAGCTGGAAGGCAAGCTGGGCAGCGCGCAGGTCATCGACCCCAAGACACTCAACGCGGATGGTCGTTGTGTGTTCGGTTCGACGGTGATACTTGAAGATGTCAACAACGGCGACGTCGTCACCTATCAGATCGTCGGCGACGACGAGGCCAATATCAGGCAGCGCAAGATTTCCATCAGTTCGCCGATTGCGCGCGCCCTGATCGGCAAATTCAGCGGCGACATCGCCGAAGTGCAGACGCCGGGCGGGGTAAGGGAATACGAGGTAGTCGACATCCAGTACATCTAAAATCCAAAATTTCGTCGCCATGCGTTGTTGTGCTCAAGAAATCTTGCTTGCATATAACGCATATGCGGCGCTGCGATTTCTTTCGCACGCCTAGCCTGGCTTAGAAATTTTGAATTTTGGAGAACGAGTGTTTTAAGTACGGCTTCCGAGCTGTTTCTTGGTCAGCGGTTTCTTGCCCTTGTGACGCGGCGCTTTCCTGATTTCGATCTGGTGCGCTTCCGGGTTGGGCTGGTAGACAACCAGGATTTTGCCGATATGCTGCACTGGTGCGGCGTTCAGCTGGGTGCAGATTTCGGTCAGGATGGCTTCGCGCTGCGGGCGTTCCGCCATGACCCGGATTTTGATGAGTTCATGAGTTTTCAGGGTCGCCGCGATTTCCTTTAATACCGATTCGGTCAAGCCCGCATTGCCTATCATCACCGTTGGACTCAAGGCGTGGGCACGGCCTTTCAGGGCAAGGCGTTCGGATACGGTAAGAGATAACATATTGATTAGCCTTCCATTAAGGCGCGAATTCTATCAGGTTATTGCTAGAATCGCAGAAAATGTAGTTGTTCCATTTAAACTGAACGAAGGCCTCTGCACAACGCAGCATCAGCGAGTGCATTAGTTGTGCAGAGGCCTCAAATACGATGAAGCCTTCCAAAACCAGCAAACAATGGATGCGCGAGCATATCAACGACCCTTTTGTGCAACTGGCACAGAAAGAGGGCTATCGCTCGCGCGCCGCCTACAAACTGCTGGAAATCGACGCCAAGGACCGCCTGCTCAAGCCTGGCACGGTGGTGGTGGATCTGGGCGCGACTCCGGGTGGCTGGTCGCAGGTGGCAGCAAGCAAGGTAGGGCGCAACGGGAAGGTAATCGCGCTGGATTTGCTGCCGCTCAATCCGCTGGCCGGGGTGGAGTTTATCCAGGGCGATTTCCGTGACGAGGCCGTGTTGAAACAGCTGGAAGGTTTACTGCAAGGAAAGCCGGTCGACCTTGTAATTTCCGATATGTCCCCCAATATCTGCGGCGTAGCATCAGCCGATCAGGCGCGGGCCATGCATCTTGCGGAACTGGCGATGGAATTCGCGCTCGAACATCTGAAGCAGGAGGGTAGCTTCATCGTCAAAGTGTTTCAGGGTGTCGGATTTGAGGATTTTTATGCCCTGATGCGCAGTCGTTTCGCAAAAGTGGTGACGCGCAAGCCAAAAGCCTCGCGTGACCGGAGCAGTGAGTTATATTTATTGGCCAGCGGAAAACTTGAGTAATATGGCAATACATAGTTTAATGACCCAGCACAGCAACAGCGGGAATGCCGTTTTAAGGAGCTATTTTGAATAACATGTTTAAGAGTATTGCAATTTGGCTGGTCGTGGCACTGGTGCTGATGACTGTTTTCAATCAATTCAACACACGCCAGCAGCAAGAGCCCAAATCGCAATTGGACTATTCGCAATTCCTCGAGGAAGTAAAGCAGGGGCATATAGCCAAGGTCACCATCGAGGGGCGCACCTTAAAGGCAGTGACTGTTGATGGCAAGCGCATCACCAGCTACGCGCCGAGCGATTTGTGGATGGTTTCCGATCTGCTGAAGAACGGCGTAAAGATTGAAGCCAAGCCGGAAGAAGAGCAGTCTTTCCTGATGAATATTTTTGTGTCATGGTTTCCGATGATTTTGCTGATCGGCGTATGGATCTTCTTCATGCGCCAGATGCAGGGCGGCGGCAAGGGCGGTGCATTCTCGTTCGGCAAATCGCGTGCGCGCATGCTGGATGAGAACAAGGAGCGTTTCACGTTTGCCGATGTGGCGGGTTGCGATGAGGCCAAGGAAGAAGTATCCGAACTGGTGGACTTCCTGCGCGATCCGACCAAATTTCAGAATCTCGGCGGACGCATTCCGCGCGGTGTGCTGCTGGTGGGCAGCCCGGGAACCGGCAAGACACTGCTGGCGAAAGCGATTGCCGGCGAAGCCAAAGTGCCGTTTTTCTCGATCTCCGGCTCCGACTTTGTGGAGATGTTTGTCGGCGTGGGCGCGGCGCGTGTGCGCGACATGTTCGAACAAGCCAAGAAGCATTCACCCTGTATCGTGTTCATCGACGAAATCGACGCGGTAGGTCGGCAACGCGGCGCAGGCCTCGGTGGCGGTAACGACGAGCGTGAACAAACATTGAATGCGCTGCTGGTGGAAATGGATGGTTTCGAGGGCGCCAGCGGGGTGATCGTGATCGCCGCGACCAACCGCCCCGACGTTCTCGACCCGGCGCTGTTGCGCCCGGGGCGTTTCGACCGTCAGGTGGTTGTGCCGTTACCGGATATTCGCGGGCGTGAACAAATTCTGATGGTGCATATGCGCAAGGTGCCGATTTCACCGGACGTAAAAGCCGACATTCTGGCACGCGGCACACCGGGCATGTCCGGTGCTGACTTGGCCAACCTGGTCAATGAGGCGGCGTTGTTTGCTGCACGGCGCGGTAAGCGTTTCGTCGATATGAATGATTTTGAGGCGGCCAAAGACAAGATCATGATGGGTGCGGAACGCCGCTCGATGGTGATGCCAGAAGAAGAGCGCCGCAACACCGCCTATCACGAGTCCGGCCATGCGGTAGTGGCCAAGCTGCTGCCCAAGACCGACCCGGTGCACAAGGTGACCATCATTCCGCGCGGACGCGCGCTGGGCTTGACCATGCAGTTGCCGACAGAAGACCGCTACAGCATGGACAAGGTGCGCATCCTCGATACCATCGCGGTGCTGTTCGGCGGGCGTATCGCCGAAGAGATTTTCATGCACCAGATGACTACCGGCGCTTCCAACGATTTCGAACGTGCCACCGACATGGCGCGGCGCATGGTGACCCAGTGGGGCATGTCGGATGCGCTTGGCACGATGGTCTACGGCGAAAACGAGAGCGAGGTATTTCTGGGGCGTTCGGTGACCACCCACAAAAATATTTCCGAGGCGACGATGCAGCAGGTGGATGCCGAAATTCGCCGCATCATCGACCAGCAATATGCGCTGGCGCGCCGCCTGATCGAAGAGAATCGCGACAAAATCGAGGCTATGGCCGCAGCCCTGCTGGAATGGGAAACCCTTGATTCCGACCAACTCAATGACATCATGGCCGGCAGCCCGCCGCGCCCGCCCAAACCAAGCCAAAGCACCCAGGCACCGCAACCGCCGCAGGATACAACCCCGACCGCCCCGGCCACTGCGCCTACGCAACCTGCTCAGGGAACCTGAATGCAGGACTGAGTAACGAGGACTGAGTAAAAACCGCAGCGCGTATTCTCAGTCCTCAGTCCTCAGTCATTTCATGCTCCACTGCGGTAAATTCCATCTCGATCTCTCCCGCCCTCTGGTGATGGGCATCGTCAATGTCACGCCCGATTCCTTCTCCGACGGCGGGCAGCATTTGCAGCGTGCTGCTGCCGTCGCCCATGCGCAACAACTCATCGCCGAAGGCGCAGACATCATCGACATTGGCGGCGAGTCTACACGTCCCGGCGCACAGCAGGTTTCCGTTCAGGAAGAGTTGGATCGCGTCATGCCGGTCATCGAAAGCTTGCGCGGGTCGCCTGTCCCAATCTCGATAGACACCTGCAAGCCGCAAGTGATGCTGGCGGCTATTGCAATGGGTGTGCAGATGGTCAACGACGTTGACGCGCTGCAGGACACCGCCGCGATGAACGCAGTGTCTGTCGGCAATGTCGCCGTGTGCCTGATGCACAAGCGGGGCGATTCGCAAACCATGCAGATGCGACCCCATTATCAGGATGTAGCAGTTGAAGTCAGCGAGTTTTTGCGCGAGCGTATCGCGGCTGCCGAAGCCGCCGGAATTGGGCGCGCGCGCATCGTGGTTGATCCGGGTTTTGGTTTTGGCAAGACACTGGCGCATAATCTCGCCCTGCTGCGCGGATTGAAAAAACTGGCCGTGTTTGGTGTACCGATACTGGCCGGGGTGTCGCGCAAGTCCATGCTGGGTGCGCTGACCGGGCGTGAAGTGGGCGACCGCCTGGCGGCCAGCCTGGCGGCTGCGTTGATCTCGGTGCAGCGTGGCGCTTCCATTGTGCGTGTGCACGATGTGCGCGAGACAGTGGATGCGTTAAAGATTTGGAATGCAATAAACGAGGATAAATAATGAGCAGAAAATATTTCGGCACTGACGGCGTGCGCGGGCGTGTGGGTGAGCATCCCATCACGCCGCAATTCGTGATGCATCTGGGTTATGCCGCAGGCAAGGTGTTGGCCGTTGACAGCCAGGCGCGCGGCGAGCGCACCGGTGTGCTGATCGGCAAAGACACGCGCATCTCCGGCTATATGCTGGAATCGGCGCTGGAAGCCGGTTTGATCGCGGCGGGAATCGATGTGTATCTGGCCGGGCCGGTGCCGACCCCTGCCGTGGCCTACCTGACCCGTGCGTTGCGCCTGCAGGCGGGCATCGTGATCTCCGCATCGCACAACCCGTTCGAGGATAACGGCATCAAGTTTTTTTCGGCGCACGGCGCCAAGTTGCCGGATGAAACCGAGCGCGCCATCGAAGCCGCGCTGGATGAACCGATGCAAACCAATTCATCGGATGGTCTGGGAAAAGCCAAGCGCATCGACGATGCGGCCGGACGCTATATCGAATTCTGCAAGAGCACTTTCCCAACCGAGCTCGATTTGCGCGGCATGAAGATCGTGGTGGACAGCGCGCACGGTGCGACTTACCACATCGCGCGCCACGTGTTCCACGAACTCGGCGCCGATGTTATCGCCATCGGCGCGCAACCGGACGGCAAGAATATCAACGACGGCTACGGCGCGACCGCACCGGATAATTTGCGCAAGGCCGTGGTCGAGCACAAGGCGGATATCGGCATCGCGCTGGACGGCGACGGCGACCGTTTGATCATGGCGGATGGCTCAGGAAAGCTCTACGACGGCGACCAGTTGCTGTATGTGATCGCCAGGCACCGCCAGGCTCAAGGCACATTGCACGGCGGCGTGGTCGGCACGCTGATGACCAATCTGGCGTTCGAGCACGCGATGCAGAAACTGGGCATCCCGTTCCTGCGCGCCAAAGTAGGTGACCGCTACGTGATGGAGTTGTTGCAACAGCAAGGCTGGCAGCTCGGCGGCGAGAATTCCGGCCACATCATTTGCCTCGACAAGCACAGCACCGGCGACGGTATCGTCTCTGCATTGCAGGTGTTGCACGCGTTGCGCGCCAGCCAACAGAGCCTCACCATAGCGGCATCCGGCCTGCACATGTATCCGCAAGTGCTGATCAACGTGCGCGTCGCCAATGGCGTAAATTTCCTCGATCATGCCAATGTCAAGGCATCAGTCGCTGAGGCCGAGCAAACACTGGACGGCAAGGGGCGCGTACTGTTGCGCCCGTCCGGCACCGAGCCGCTGCTGCGCGTGATGGTGGAAGGCGAAAACCGGCAACTGGTCGAACAATCCGCCCGGCGCATCGCTGATGCGGTACGTCAACTGGCAGCCGGCTAGATTTGGGTACTGGCCGACATCCTCGATTGATTTGAAATACGTGCTCAAGCGCATAGGCGGGGATAAGGGCGATTGATTCTAAAAATCGGTAGTTGCAAGCCTTGTTGGGTTAGCGGTTTCACCGCATAATCCGACTAACAAAACCACCGTTACCCAAGATTGCAACCCATGCTGATTTTTGAACGCTCTCATCCCGGTCGCCGCAATGCGGCACAAGCCCCACACCATGCCGCCGCAGCCAGCGGCATCCCGGTTGCGCTGTTGCGCCAGGATCGGCCACTGCTGCCGGAAGCCTCTGAAATGGATGTGGTGCGCCACTACACCCGATTGTCGCAGAAGAATTTTTCCATCGACACGCACTTTTATCCGCTCGGTTCCTGCACGATGAAATACAACCCGCGCGCCTGCAACACGCTGGCGATGCTGCCGAACTTCCTGGTGCGCCATCCGCTCGCGCCGGAATCCAGCGGGCAGGGCGTGCTGGCCTGCCTGTATGACTTGCAGGAAATACTGAAGGACGTGACCGGCATGGCCGGTGTTTCGTTGATGCCGATGGCCGGTGCGCAGGGAGAATTCGCCGGTATCGCGATGATCCGCGCCTATCACGACGCGCGCGGCGACACCGCGCGCAGCGAGATCATCGTGCCGGATGCGGCGCACGGCACCAATCCGGCTACCGCCGTGATGTGCGGCTACACGGTGAAGGAGATTCCGACCGACGCGAACGGCGACGTCGACCTGGATGCGCTGCGCGCCGCCACCGGCCCGCAGACCGCCGGGCTGATGCTGACCAATCCGTCGACGCTGGGCGTATTCGAAAAACAGATTCAGGCCATCCAGAAAATCATCCACGACGCGGGAGGCCTGCTGTATTACGACGGCGCGAACCTGAACGCGATCCTCGGCAAAGTCAAACCCGGCGACATGGGCTTTGATGTGATCCACATGAATCTGCACAAAACCTTTTCCACGCCGCACGGCGGCGGCGGGCCGGGTGCGGGCGCGGTGGGCGTGGCGCAACGGCTGTTGCCGTTCTTGCCGTTACCGGTGATTGCAAAACAGAACTGGATGTATCGCTGCCTGACCGAGCAAGACTTGCCGCAATCCATCGGACACCTGTCGGCCTTTACCGGCAATATCGGTGTGCTGCTGCGCGCCTACGTGTACGCGCGCATGCTGGGTGCGGAAGGCATGCACCGCGTCGCGGAATTCGCCACGCTGAACGCCAACTATCTGATGGCGGAATTGCACAAGGCGGGCTTTACCATCGCCTTTCCGCAACGCCGCGCCAGCCATGAATTCATCGTCTCGGTGAAACCGCTCAAGGATGCCACCGGCATTTCCGCGATGGATGTGGCGAAGCGCTTGCTGGACAAGGGCTTCCATCCGCCCACCACCTACTTCCCGATGCTGGTGCCGGAATGCCTGCTGATCGAGCCGACCGAGACCGAATCCAAGGAAACGCTGGATGGCTTTGTCAACGCGATGAAGGAGATTCGCGACGAGGCGCACGCCACGCCGGAGTTGGTGAAGGGTGCGCCGTACACCATGCCAGTGCGTCGTCTCGATGATGTAAAAGCGGCACGCGAACTTGACCTGGCATGGAAACCTGCAACAAACATCCGCGCGGCCTGAGGCATATCTGGCACACAACCCAAACCGCTTTGGCAGGACTGCGCACCGCGTGGCAACACGAAGATGCCTTCCGCCAGGAGGTGCTGATTGCAGTGGTTGCGATACCTGCCGCGCTGCTCTTGCCTGTCACCGCTATAAGCAAAGCTTTGATGATCGCCAGCATCCTGCTGGTGCTGATCGTCGAGTTGCTCAACTCCGCACTTGAAGCGGCTGTGGATCACACCTCACTGGAACGCCACCCGCTCGCCAAACGCGCCAAGGATGTCGCCAGCGCGGCGGTATTGCTGAGTATCGTGAATGCGGTCGTGGTGTGGGGTTTGGTACTGCTCGGCCATTCATGATCGACACATGTATCTAAAACTCATTCTGGCGACCTGCCTGCTTGCTTTTTGCGCAATCGTTCTGAGCGCCTATGCGCGGCTCTCCGATGCCGGTCTTGGTTGCGCCAACTGGCCTGCCTGCTATGAAGAAAATGCACTGAAGGAAAGGCAGCCGCCGCAGGCCGTCGCGGTGCGCGGCCATACCTCATGGCAATGGAAACTGCATAGCCAGGCAGTACGGGCGCTGGGAATTTTGACCGTTGCAGTCTGTGTGCTTTCGTGGCTAAAGCGCAAAGAGTTGCGGCAATCACCTTTGTTGCCAACCTTATTGTTGGGATTGATGGTGTTTTTTGCAGCATTCGGCATCTGGGCTTTTTCCCATCTGCAGCGGACGGTCATCGTTCAGGTGCATCTTGCGGGAGGGATCGCCATGATGATGTTGCTGACGTGGATTGCGCTACGCCAGTTAACATCGGCTGGCGAAGTTGATGCCGGCAAAGCGCATAATTGGTACAACTTTAGCGGGCCATCACCGTTGCCGACAGGTAACATCTCTGCAAGAATCATTGCGCGGCTAGGTCTTGTGCTGGTGGCGGTTCAGATCATGCTAGGCGGTTGGGTCAGCTCCAATTTTGCCGCGCTTGCTTGCACCGATTTTCCTCTTTGCAATGGCTCTCTGCTGCCGCCGATGGATTTTTCATATAGCCTTCCCGGTTTGGCGCTTTCCGCAGAAAAACTGACCGCGATTCACTGGACGCATCGGGCAGGAGCGCTGCTTACTGCCTTATACCTGAGTTGGCTGTCCTTCAAACTCATGGCAGTGAAAGAACTGCACATTATCGGCAAGGTTATTCTGGGATTGGTTGTATTTCAGTTGGCGCTAGGCATTTCCAATGTGCTGCTCGGATTGCCGCTGGCGGGCGCAGTCCTGCACAATGCGATGGCCATGCTGTTGTTGGTTGCACTGGTGATATTAAATTTCAAGCTTCAAAAACGGAAAGCCTGATGCGAAAAATTGCTGTTTTATCCGGTTTGCGCCCCATCAAACTTTGTTCCTGCTTATAGGGAGATCGGTGCTCGCCATTTTTTAACAGCTTTCCGTGAAACATTGTATAAACTTCTGGCCGCGCCAGCGCGACTTTTGTAAGTGAATTTGGCCTGTTCCCTCCGATGTGTCGGCCGCGCCACCTCATAAGGTATTCGGTTAGAATATGCGCCATGCATTCTGACCTTAACTGAAGGACACGTTATGTACCTAATCGCTCCGAGCATCCTTTCCGCCAACTTTGCCAAACTGGGCGAGGAAGTTGATAATGTTCTCGCTTCCGGCGCGGACATCGTGCACTTCGACGTGATGGACAATCATTATGTGCCGAACCTGACCATCGGCCCGCTGGTGTGCGAGGCTCTGCGTAAACATGGTGTGACCGCGCCGATTGACGTGCATCTGATGGTTAAACCGGTGGATCGCATCATTCCCGATTTCGCCAAAGCCGGTGCGACTTACATCACTTTTCACCCGGAAGCCTCCGAGCATATCGATCGCACTATCGGGTTGATTAAGGAAAATGGCTGCAAGGCCGGTCTGGTGTTCAATCCTGCCACGCCGCTGGATGCACTGGAATACACGCTGGACAGGCTGGATATGGTATTGCTGATGTCGGTGAACCCGGGCTTCGGCGGACAAAAATTCATCCCTTATGTGCTGGACAAGGCGCGCAAGGCGCGCAAGATGATCGATGCTTCCGGGCGCGATATTCGCCTGGAAATCGACGGGGGGGTGAGTCCCGCGAACATCCGCGAGGTGGCCGCGGCAGGAGTAGACACTTTTGTCGCCGGTTCGGCGGTATTTAACGCCGGGAAAGATAGTGATCCACACCGCTACGACAGCATAATCTCCGCACTGCGCGCCGAACTCGCCAAAGGGTAAATCATGCATACAGTCCAATCCGCTTTACTGATAGCCGCCGTCACTCTGGTTGGTTGTGACCGGATTACTGGCGCAGCCAATCAGAAGATTCTCGATGCAGAGGCAATAGGCTATGCATGCCGTGTTTCACAGAAGGCACCGGAAGATTGCATGAAGGAAAATGAGGCACAGAGTCCAACTTCGATATTGGCTGGCTGGAAAGAGGCCGACAAGGATATACAGGGGCAGCTGCTTGATCCCAGCATGGGCAAATCCTCTGCCATAGCGCACAGCGCACCTGCGGCTGCCGAAACAGCAAACAAGGCTGCAACTGATAAAACCGAAGGCAAGGCTACCGCTGAAAAAGCCGGGGGCAAAGCTGCAACTGAAAAAATAACTGAAAAGGCCGCCCCTGTTGCAGGCAAACCTGGTGTAGCCGAAACCCACAAGGCAGCCACGCATTAAGGTAAATCATGCAACTACAAACAACACGCATGACCAGATTTCCCCCACCGCTGAATATACAAGCTATTGTCATCGATCTCGATGGCACATTGCTGCACTCCGCGCCGGAACTGGCGGAGGCGGCCAACCGCATGCTGCGTGAAATGGATTACACGCCGGTTTCACAGGAGTTGTTGGCAAGCTACATCGGCAACGGCATCGGCTGGCTGGTGAAGCGCGCGCTGACGGGTGATATGCACGCCACACCGGATGCCGCGCTGTATGAACACGCCCTGCCGATTTTCGAAAAGCATTACCAAGAATTGTTGCTGGGCAGCAAGCCATTCGATGGCGCAATCGGAGGCCTGGATGCCCTGCGCGCGGCAGGTTTCCGCTTGGGTTGCATCACCAACAAGGCGGCGCGCTTCACCGGGCCGCTATTGGAAGGCTCCGGTCTGGCGAAGTATTTCGAAATCGTCGTATCCGGCGATACGCTGCCGGAAAAAAAGCCGCATCCGCTTCCGCTGCTGCATGCGGCAAAATTCTTTGGCGTGCCTATCGAAAAATTGCTGCTGATCGGCGATTCGCAGAACGACACACTGGCCGCGCGTGCCGCCGGCGGTCCGGTGTTCTGCGTGCCTTATGGCTACAATCACGGCGAACCGGTGGAAATGCTGGACGCGGACGCGGTGATCGCCAATCTTTCCGCTGCTTTGCCCCTTATTAAACGCGTCTGAATCATGAAGTCGAACAACCTCCGCAACCTTAAAGAAACCGCTGCCTGGCGATGGTGAGTAGCGTGCGCTGTGCGCACGGCATTATTCGGAATCGCGCGCATAGCGCACGCTACATGTCGCAATAAAGGTTTTCAGGAGGTTTTCATGCTGCACCCCATCACCGAACAAGAATTCAACGCGCTTGCCGAGCAAGGCTATAACCGCATCCCTCTGGTGTGCGAAAGCTTTGCCGATCTGGATACGCCGCTGTCGCTGTATCTCAAGCTCGCCAATCGCCCGTATTCCTACCTGCTTGAATCAGTGCAAGGCGGCGAACGCTTCGGTCGCTATTCTTTCATCGGCCTGCCCGCCGACTCGCGCATCACGGTGCGCGGCAAACAAGTCACGCTGACACACAAAGATATCGAGACCACCCACGAGGTCGAAAACCCGCTGGATTTCATCCGCGAATACCAGACGCGTTTCAAGGTCGCCGCGCTGCCCGATCCGCCGCGCTTCTGCGGCGGGTTGGCGGGGTATTTCGGCTATGACACGATCCGCTACATCGAGCCGCGTTTAGGCAAGGTTCAAAAACCCGACGCCATCGGCACCCCCGATATCCTGCTGATGCTTACCGAGCAACTGGCGGTGGTGGACAATCTCACCGGCAAGCTTACCTTCATCGTGTATGCCAATCCGGCGCAGGACGATGCTTATGCACTGGCGCGCGAACGGCTGCGCGAACTGATCGGCAAGTTGCGCCTGCCGGTGGATATCCCTCACGCGCCCGCGACGCACGGCGGCGAAGCCAAATCCGAATTCGGCGAAACCGCTTTCAAGGATGCCGTGGTCAAGGCCAAGCAATACATCTTCGACGGCGACATTATGCAGGTGGTGCTGGCGCAGCGCATGGCGCAACCGTTCCCGGCATCGCCGCTGTCGCTGTACCGCGCGCTGCGCAGCGTCAATCCGTCGCCGTACATGTTTTATTACGACATGGGCGATCACCATGTAGTCGGCGCGTCGCCGGAAATACTGGTGCGTCTCGAAGGCGATGCCGTCACGGTGCGCCCGATTGCCGGAACCCGTCCGCGCGGCAAGACGCAGCAGCAGGATACCGAGCTTGCGCAGGAACTGCTGGCCGACCCGAAGGAACTGGCCGAGCACCTGATGCTGATCGATCTGGGGCGCAACGACATCGGGCGCGTCGCGCAGAACGGCACGGTAAAGCTCACCGAAAAAATGATCATCGAACGCTACTCGCACGTGATGCACATCGTCTCCAACGTCGAAGCCACGCTCAAACCCGGCTTCAATGCGATAGACGTGCTCAAGGCCACATTCCCCGCCGGTACGGTCAGCGGCGCGGCGAAAGTGCGCGCGATGGAAATCATCGACGAGCTGGAACCCAGCAAGCGCGGCATCTACGCCGGGGCGGTCGGCTACCTCGGCTTCAACGGCGACATGGATATGGCCATCGCGCTGCGCACCGCCGTGGTGAAAGACAACATGCTGTACGTGCAAGCGGGCGCGGGCATCGTCGCCGACTCGGTGCCGGACAGTGAATGGACGGAGACGCAGAACAAGGCACGCGCCGTGCTGCGCGCAGCGGAAATGGTGCTCGAAGGGCTGGATGCGGAAGTGCATCGTTAAACCGAAGCTCGCGCAGCGATTCGTTTGCCTCATCGCCCGCTTGCGGGATAGCCAACGAATGGCTAGCAGTTACATCAGAGGATTTGAGGAGAGGGAAGCTGGTTACAAGACCTGGATTACCCACCCACGATATGGCTCTTGACGCCATAACCAGCCGCCGCCCATAATCCTGCCATGAAGAAGCACGCCGATCTGCTATATCGTGAGAAACGAATCTATGCCGGTGGAATCATCGAAATGGTTGTCTGGCGAGTGCCTGATCCTGTACCACCATCAGAGCATCCATTCAAGTACCGGCTAGTGTTTGTGCAGGATAGAAAGCGGGTAGTCGGTTACGACAACGAGCGCGGCAAAGGCGACCACAGGCATGTGGGCAAAACCGAAATGCCTTACGCATTTGTGGATGAAAACCAATTGCTCGAAGATTTCTGGCAAGACGTGATGGAGGCAACAAAATGAAAACCAATAACACCGTGCTGCACCTGACCGTGGGCGAACCCATGAAAGCCAGCCTCACCCGCGCCAGTGCTGCGATGAAAGCCGCCAGGCAAGGCAAGCCTGTGCATCCCTATTTTGGTGTCGGCTTCGACGATGTCGGCGAACTGTTCTCCGTATTTACTCCGAAGCGTTGGGAGCTGATTGGCGCGCTACGCGAAGGCGGCGCGATGACCGTTGCGGAACTCGCCCGCCAGCTTAAACGCGACTACAAGAACGTCTATAACGACTGCGAGCGTCTGATCGAATGGATGGCAATCGAGAAAGACGAGAATGGTCAGGTTTTCGCGCCTTACAACGAGATCGTGGTGGATATGAAGCTGCCGGATCGACGCGCGGCGTAACGAGCTGAGTAGGCTTGCGGGCTAACTTCAGACGTAGGTTTGGTTGGGTCGCAAGGCCGTAACCCAACAATCTGAATGGATTTGGTGGAGTGTCGAGCCGAGCTTATGGTATTCAATCACTTTTTATGGAACTTGTATCGCGACTCCCAAGAGGGGCGCGCAGCTATTGAATACGATATTTCTGAATTCGTAGAGCCAAACGTGCATTCGCAGAAGGCAGCGTTTGCATACCCAATGGACCACTGTGAAGTATTGAATGATGAATTTCTGGAAAATGGTGCTCATTGGGTAGAAGACGTTAATCTTCGCCAGAAAATAAAGGAATACGCGGACGAGCAAGCAGCCAAGTAGGGTGGGCACAAAACCGTGCCCACGCGGATCCAAAACCGCATGGGCAGCGAACCCCCATGCCTGCCCACCCTACAATTGCCCCCTACAAAAAATTTATGCTGCGCCTAACCGAAATCAAATTACCGCTGGCTCATGCCGAAGGCGAAATCAAAGCCGCAATCATGAAGCGTCTGAACATTGCCGACGACGAGCTGATCGGCTACGTCGTGTTCAAGCGCGGCGTGGATGCGCGCAAAAAGAGCAACATCCAGTTCACCTACACGCTGGATGCGACGGTGCGCGATGAAGCGGCGATTCTGGAACGATTCAAGAACGATCAGCATGTCACTGTTGCACCGGACACCAGTTACCATTTTGTCGCGCAGGCTCCGCAGAATATAGCCTCTCGACCAATAGTGATCGGCATGGGGCCTGCCGGGCTGTTCGCCGGACTGATCCTCGCACAGATGGGTTTCTGTCCGCTGATCCTGGAGCGCGGCAAAGCGGTACGCGAAAGAACCAAGGACACCTTCGGCCTGTGGCGGCAGGGCGTGCTCAACCCGGAATCGAACGTGCAGTTCGGCGAGGGCGGCGCAGGCACATTCTCCGACGGCAAGCTGCACAGCCAGATCAAAGACCCCAAACATTTGGGCAGAAAAGTACTGGAGGAATTCGTCAAGGCGGGCGCGCCGGAAGAAATTTTGTACGCCAGCAAGCCGCACATCGGCACGTTCCGCCTGGTCGGCATGGTGGAGAAAATGCGCGAGACGATCCAGTCACTGGGCGGCGAGATGCGCTTCCAGAGCCGCGTGGACGACATCGCGATCGAGAACGGCAAAGTGTGCGGTGTAGTGCTCGCCGACGGCGAACGCATCGCCACGAGCCATCTGGTGCTGGCAGTCGGGCACAGCGCGCGCGATACCTTCGAGATGCTGCACAAGCGCGGCATCTTCATCGAGGCCAAGCCGTTCTCGATCGGTTTCCGCATCGAGCATCCGCAGTCACTGATCGACCGCGCACGCTACGGCAACAACGCGGGCAACCCGTTGCTCGGCGCGGCGGATTACAAGCTGGTGCATCACGCTCGCAACGGGCGCCCGGTGTACAGCTTCTGCATGTGCCCCGGCGGCACGGTGGTCGCCGCCACCTCGGAAACGGGGCGAGTGGTCACCAACGGCATGAGCCAGTATTCGCGCAACGAACGCAACGCCAACAGCGGCATCGTCGTGGGTATTTCACCCGATGACTATCCTGACGATCCGTTGGCTGGTATGCAATTTCAACGGCATTGGGAATCGCGCGCCTTTGAGCTGGGCGGCGGTAATTATCATGCCCCCGGGCAACTGGTCGGCGACTTTTTGGCGGGTCAGCCTTCCACCAGATTCGGCTCGGTACAGCCCTCCTACACCCCGGGCGTGCATCTGTGCGATCTCGGCACCGCTTTACCGGAATATGCTATTGCCGCGATACGCGAGGCGTTGCCCGCGTTCGCCAAGCAGATCAAAGGATTCGACCTCGCGGACGCAGTGCTGACCGGCGTGGAAACGCGTACTTCGTCGCCAATCCGCATCAAGCGCAATGGCGAAGATTTGCAAAGCATCAACACCCAAGGTTTGTATCCTGCCGGAGAAGGCGCGGGCTATGCGGGCGGGATTCTTTCTGCGGCGGTGGATGGCATCCGGGTTGCCGAAGCGGTGGCGTTAAGCATGATGCGCCAATGATTTTTCTGTGATTTCTCCTGAGCGTCACCCAACTAAACTGATCAAATTCCCCCGGCAAAACATGATCGAGAATCCCTATGTAGCAGCTGACAGCTTGAGCGTTGAAGAACTGACACTGCCACCGGACGATTTTTTAGCGGGCGAACCGGAAGGCGCAGCGTTTTGCAAAGCTTTTCAAGCCGCTGGAATCGCCGAGTTTGACTGCCGTTACTTGGCAATATTCAGGGGTGGCCAGCGCGTGGCAGTTGTGCCGTATTTTCTGCACGAGTTTTGTGTCAACACCATGTTGCCGGACGGAGTGCTGAAAAATTGTTTGTCCTGGGTGAAGTTCAGGATTGCCTGTGTCGGGCATCCGTCTTCGGATTTTGGCATGATCGACGGTGAAATATCCGAAGCCGTCCTCGCGTTGGTCAATACAACTCTGCAAAAAAAAGCCTCACTGGTTGCATACAAGGACTTCGCTGAAAATTTGCCCTTGCACGGGTTTGTCAAAGCCAGAGGTCTGCCGGTATGCGTTTTGAACATCCACGGCGATTATTACTCTGGGCTGGACAGGCGTCGGCGCAAGGATTTTCGCAAAAAGCTGCAAGCAGCCAGCTCTCTGCGTGTCGAGGAATACAGCGCGCTGTCCGAGCATCTACTGGCACAGGTCTACCAGCTTTATCTGAATACGCTGACGCAAGCTCCGATGCGTTTCGAAACTCTTACCCCCAGATATTTCAAGGAAATAGCCGGGCTAGGCAAGTTTCATCTGTATTTTGAAGGCGAACGGCTGATCGGCTTTTTGCAGATGCTCACCGTGGGCAACAAGGCGAACCTCAAGTACATGGGCATGGACTACCAGCGCAACCGTCCGTATTTCCTGTATTTCGTGATGTGTTTGCGGGCATTGGAAGCCTGCCTGCGCGCAGGCTGCACGCGGCTGGAGCTGGGCGTAATGTCCTACCAGGTCAAGCGCCTGATGGGCTGCGAGCAGATCGAGACCAGTGTCTATTACCGCCACAATAATCCGCTGATCAATTGGCTGCTCGGCAAATTCAAATTTTTGCTTGAACCTTCAGTAAAAGGGCTGCAATAAATATTGCGCAGTACTCGTTGCCCGCTTGGTGCTACTTTCAGGGCTCAAGAAATCGCTCTTCACAATTTCCAACTCAACACAGTGAGCGAGTCAGGTCGCCACTGGCAAACCCGCACAACGGACACGTCATTTCCTTGCCTAGCGCGATCACCTTGAACAGCTCACCCATTTCCGCCGGGCTGGTGAGTTTCTGCAATTGTGCGGAAAGCGGCAGATAGTCGCGCGGGTTTTCCGGTGAAGTGTTTTGCAGCAATTCGGTGATGCCGCAGTTAATTAGAAAGAATGCCTGCGAGGTATAGCCGAGCAGTTCCAACCCCGCGTCGATACCGCATTCCGCGATGTCGGTGAAATTCACATGCGCGGTGATGTCCTGCAAACCGGGCAGATAAAACGGATCGTCGTGCGCATGGTGGCGGTAGTGGCACATCAGCGTGCCGCTGCTGCGCTGTGGATGGTAGAACTCGCGCACGCCGAAACCGTAGTCGATAAACAGCAGCACGCCTTGCTCCAGGCAGCCTGCCAGGCTGTTGACCAGGCCGCGCGCGGCGAGGCAGATTTCGCTGACATAATCGTCCGGCATGTTTAGCTGCTGCGCTGCACTTAGTAGGGTGGCATCGCCGATAGTGCGCTCTTGCCAGATAAAGTCGTTGCCGTTTAAGGCCACACCGCGTTCGGTCAGCGCGCTGTCGCGCCAATGCACCAGATGCACCGGCAATGCGTCGAATACTTCGTTGGCGACGATTGCACCGGAGAATTTTTGCGGCAGCGCATCCAGCCAATGCACGCGTTCCAGCAGATGCGGCAGTTTTTCGCGCAGGTGAGTTTGTTGGCGCGCGCGCAAGTCGGCGCTCACCTCAAGGATCGCGTAGCTGTCCGGCAGACTGCCGAGGCGTTCCAGTTCGCCGAGCATGTCCGCCGCCAGCTTGCCGCTGCCCGCGCCCAGTTCCAGGATACACGCTGCGCTGGAGGCCATGATTTCCGCCGCCTGCCGCGCCAGGGTGCGGCCGAACAATGGCGATAGTTCCGGCGCGGTGACGAAGTCGCCCGCCGCGCCGAACTTGTGCGCCCCTGCGGTGTAATAACCCAGCCCCGGCGCGTACAGCGCCAGCTCCATGTAGCGCGCAAATGGGATCCAGCCGCCGTGTTCCGCGATGTCACGGCGGATGAGTTCGCATAATTTGGCGCTGTGTTGTGTGGCTTCCGGGCTGGGGGGTGGCAAGGTTGTCGGCATGGTCGGGTATAATTCGCATAGCGGCATAAATCTACTGCGCGACGCCAGGGCGGGGTCGGGCGGTGCTCGCGCTCCTCACATACTGCCGTGTATGCTCCGGGCGCTGCGCTCCGGCCTCTCCCACCACGATGCCGCTCGCTACGATTTCTGATCGCTATGCATGGAAAAATGGAGAGTGTAGTGGAGAGTGCTATGCAAGGCAAAGTGGTATTGGTGACCGGTGGCGCGAAGCGGGTAGGTGCGGCGATCTGTCGCCGCCTGCATGCGGCTGGCGCTTCACTCGCCGTGCATTACCGCAGCTCCGCGCCGGAGGCGCTGGCGTTGCGCGACGAGCTGAATGCGTTGCGCCCGGAAAGCGCCGCCGTGTTCCAGTCCGACCTGCTCGACCTGAACGCGTTGCCGCAACTGGTGCACGGGGTTATCGGGAAATTCGGGCGGCTGGATGCGCTGGTCAACAACGCGTCGAGTTTTTACGCCACGCCGCTGACAGAAGTGGATGAGCAGCAGTGGCACGACCTGCTCGGTACCAACTTGCGCGCGCCGCTGTTTCTCGCGCAGGCGGCAGCGGACGAGCTGCGTCGTCATCATGGCTGCATCGTGAACATCGCGGATATCCATGCAGAACGTCCGATGCACGGCCATTTGCTGTACAGCGTCGCCAAGGCCGGATTGGTCGCGCTGACCCGCGCGCTGGCGCAGGAGATGGCGCCGCAGGTGCGCGTCAACGCCGTCGCGCCGGGCGTCATCATGTGGCCGGAAAACGCGGCGTGGGTGGACGAGGAGCAGCGCCGCAAAATCGTCGCGCACACCCTGCTCAAGCGCGAAGGCGAGCCGGACGATATCGCCAAAACCGTGGCTTTCCTGATTCAGGACGCGCCCTATGTCACCGGACAGATCATCGCCGTCGATGGCGGCAGAAGTGTCAATATTTAACCTGGAATTCTTATGAACGAGATTGTAAAAGAAATGACCGCAGGAGTCGGCGAGGCGGATGTAGTGCAAGGCGCGGGGCGCGCAGCGACCGAGACATATCATGTGGATAGGCGACCGAGCGAGCACCCCGCAACGCAGCAATGCGCCGCCGCAGGCACTCATGCGGTTCATTTCGAGCGCCACTCGACTAACTTCAACCGCCTCAAGGGACGGATCGAGCATCAGGTCGGCAAAGCCATCGCCGATTTCAACATGATCGAGGAGGGCGACAGCGTGATGGTATGCCTGTCCGGCGGCAAGGATTCCTATACCTTGCTCGATGTCCTGCTCACCCTGCGCAAGCGCGCACCGATTGATTTCCGCATCGTCGCAATGAATCTCGACCAGAAGCAGCCGGGCTTTCCCGCCGAAGTGCTGCCGAATTACCTGAAGTCGCTCGGCATCGAACATCACATCGAGAACCAGGACACCTATTCCATCGTCAAGGAAAAAATTCCCGAGGGCAAGACCACCTGCTCGCTGTGCTCGCGGCTGCGGCGCGGCATCATCTACCGCGTCGCGCACGAGCTCGGCGCCAACAAAATCGCGCTGGGGCATCACCGCGACGACATGATCGAGACGCTGTTCCTGAATATGTTTTTCGGCGGCAAACTCAAGGCGATGCCGCCCAAGCTGGTCACCGACAAGGGCGACCACATCGTGATTCGACCGCTGGCTTATGCAATGGAAAAGGACATCGCCCGCTATGCGCGCGGCATGGAGTTCCCGCTCATCCCATGCAACCTGTGTGGCTCGCAGGAAAACATGCAGCGCAAGAACGTCAAGAAAATGCTCGCCGCATGGGAGCTGGAATATCCGGGGCGCAGCCAGACCATTTTCACCGCGATGCAAAACATCAAACCGTCACACCTGCTGGACAGCAGTCTGTTCGATTTCAAAAACCTTCAGATTGGCGACAAGGTGGCGGAAGGCGACGTAGCGTTCGACGACGAGACGGCTTGCTGATTGGTTGGCGGGTCGATCAGATTTTGTAGGGTGCATTCCATGCACCATTGCCATTGGTGCATGGAATGCACCCTACGTCACTCTACCGCCACCTTGAAAATTGCCTTGCGTATGTTGCCGGTCGCAACCAGCGGCGCATGCGCATCCTCCGGGAAAAAGATGCAGAACGCGCCGGGCGGCACGGCGATCCACGTTGCCGGAGCATCGTGAAAAAACTGTATATCTTCTTTGTAATCGCTCACCGGCTGCGCGCAATCCACCAGCGCTTTCCAGCCCATCTCGTCCGTGCCTTCCAGCACCAGTTGGATGTCGATGTAACGCCGGTGGCATTCCAGCTTCGCCGCCTCGCGCGTGCGCCCCTCAACATTTTCCACGATGACGAACAACTGCTCGCCGACGATGGGGTAGCGCCCCGGCGCGAGCGCCAGCAGATCGGTGTTGCGGATGAATTCGAACACGCGCGGGAACAGCGGATGCAGCGCGGCGTAGCGGTCGGATTGGGAGAGGGTGGAAAAAATCATTAGGTCACTCGTTGAAATTAGATATCGTCTTCACTTACATTCGATCTACCAATGTTGCATTGTTCACACAAGACCCGAAGATTTTCGAGCACTGTCTCACCGCCTTTGCTCCAAGGTATGACGTGGTCAATATGGAGTCTTGCACCCGATTGGGGTGTGACACCACACAATTGACATTTAGCTCCATCACGCATCAACACAATAGCCCGCTGACGCCAGTTCACAGTACGAAGGGTTTTTCGTCCGATTACTCCTGAAGGAACTGTCTGACTTGTTGGCGGCGAAACGCCTTCATTAGCCCACGATACAAAAGCTTCTAGTGCTTTTCGCCAAGTGCCAAAGCGTTTTTCGTAGGTGCCAGATGAATAAAGTGAAACATCTTTTGAAAGATCACTGTATTTGGGCTGATGCCCTAGTTTCGTCCAGACCTCGACAAGATTTTGAAACAGCATTTCATTTGAAATGTTGAGGTTTCTAGTTTTCTTTAAGCCAGCAAGTTCTAACGCTTTGAACCAAGAGCCGAAGCGACGAGTAAGTGTCGTTGCGTGGAATCGCCCCTTTTCGTTGTATGTGTCTATGGTTACCGCGGATGCATTGGTGTCACTTGCAACTCGTGCGAGGTCATTGATCAATTCTTGATCAGACACATTTCGATGATGAGGTTCGAGTTCGTAGCGCATTAGTTGCTTGTTAGATAAACCGCGCAATCATCCCCTTCGCCAACGCACCCTGCAACGGTATCTGCACGCGATGTCCGCTGCCTGGCGCGGTGGTGACAGGCTCGCCTTTGAGGTTGCGCATCTCGTTCAACACGATGATGTGATTGCCAGAGGGATGGATAATTTCCAGTCGGTCACCGACCTGGAATTTATTCTTTACGTCGATCTCGGCCATGCCGTTGGCGCAGCTGACGATGTCGCCGACGTATTGCTGGCGGGTGCTTTCGGAGTGGCCTTGCATGTAGTTTTGCTGTTCGTGGGTGTGGTGGCGTTCGAGGAAGCCATCGGTGTAGCCACGGCTTGCCAGCGCATCCAGCGCGCCGAGCAGCGCGTAATTGAACGGTCTGCCCGCCACCGCATCGTCAATGGCCTGGCGATACACCTGTGCGGTGCGCGCGACGTAGTAGATGGATTTGGTGCGGCCTTCGACTTTCAGCGAATCTACGCCGATTTTCACCAGTTGCTCGACATGCTCCACCGCGCGCAGATCCTTGGAATTCATGATGTAGGTGCCGTGCTCGTCTTCCAGTACCGGCATCAGTTCCTCTGGATGGTCGGGACGCGAGATCAGGTAGGCACGGTCGGCGAGCGGGTGGCGCGGCTGGCTGCCGCAGGATGATAGTGCGCTTTCGCTTAACGCCTTGTCGAAGTCAAAGTCAATTTTTTGAATGTCACCGGTACCGTCTTCAATCGCGCTGTCCACCTTGTAATCCCAGCGGCAGGAGTTGGTGCAGGTACCCTGGTTGGCGTCGCGGTGGTTGAAGTAGCCGGACAGCAGGCAGCGCCCGGAATAGGCCATGCACAGCGCGCCGTGGATGAATACTTCGATCTCGATGTCCGGGCACTGCTGGCGGATTTCCTCGATCTCGTCCAGCGACAGTTCGCGCGACAGGATGACGCGCGTCAGGCCGAGCGATTGCCAGAATTTCACCGCCGCGTAATTTACCGTGTTGGCCTGCACCGACAGATGAATCTGCATCTCCGGCCAGCGTTCGCGCACCATTGCGATCAGGCCGGGGTCGGCCATGATCAGCGCATCTGGCTGCATCACGATGACCGGTTCCATGTCCGCCATGTAGGTTTTCACCTTGGCGTTGTGCGGCATCAGGTTGCTGGCAACGAACAATTTCTTGCCGAGCGCATGCGCTTCCTGAATGCCGGTGCGCAGTTCGTCAAGCTGGAATTCGTTGTTGCGCGCGCGCAAGCTGTAGCGCGGCTGCCCGGCATACACCGCGTCCGCACCGAAGGCGTAGGCGCTGCGCATTTTTTCCAGCGTTCCGGCGGGTAGCAGTAGTTCGGGAGATTTCATCATGCGCGCCCTCTCCCTAACCCTCTCCCGCTTGCGTGAGAGGGGACAAACGTGAAAAGCGTAAAAACTTTCAGGTGCATCAAAGCCCAAGCCGCCGACAAATCGCCAGCGAAGGCGCTGCCTGGTTCAGCGTGTAGAAATGCAGGCCGGGTGCGCCACCGGCGAGCAGGCGTTCGCATAGCGCCGTGACCACATCCTGCCCGAACTCCTGTATCGATTCGCTGTCGTCGCCGAAGCTTTCCAGCGTGCGGCGTATCCAGCGCGGGATTTCCGCGCCGCAAGTGTCGGAGAAGCGCGCCAGTTGCGCGAATTTCACGATCGGCATGATGCCCGGCACGATGGGAGCGGTGATGCCCAGCTTGCGGCATTTATCGACGAAATAAAAATAACTGTCGGCGTTGTAGAAGTACTGGGTGATGGCCGAATCCGCTCCGGCGGCAACCTTGCGCTTGAAGTTGAGCATGTCGTCGCGCGCCGATTTGGCTTGCGGGTGAAATTCCGGGTAGGCCGCCACTTCGATGTGGAAGTGCATGCCGGTTTGCGCGCGGATGAACGACACCAGTTCGTTGGCATACTGGAATTCGCCGATGCTGGCCATGCCGGAGGGCAGATCGCCGCGCAGCGCCACGATACGTTTGATGCCCATATCCTTGTAGGTGAGCAGGAGGGCGCGGATGTTGTCGCGCGTCGAGCCGACGCACGACAGATGCGGCGCGGCATTGTGGCCTTCGGTTTTGATCTGCCGAATGGTTTCCAGGGTGCGCTCCTGGGTGGAACCTCCCGCGCCGAAGGTGACGGAGAAGAATTCCGGGTGGAGTTCCGCCAATTGTGTGCGTACGGCAGCAAGTTTTTCCGCGCCTTCCGGAGTTTGCGGTGGATAAAATTCAAAACTGAAAAGCGGTTTGCTCATGCCATCCTCATTTATTGTGCGGCCTCATGACTTGTGCGGCTGCTGCGGACAGCGCCCACGAAAAAATACTGTACAGCACCGCGCCCAATACGCCGTGCAACAAGCTATCCACGACAAAGTCGCGCAGCACCGAGCCGACGAACCAGAACAACAGCCCGTTGATGACGAAAATGAACAATCCCAACGTCAGCAGCGTGACCGGCAGAGTGAGCAACAACAACAACGGACGGATCAGCGTGTTGACCAGCCCGAGAAAAAATGCGGCAACCAAAGCCGAAGTGAAACCGTCAACGTGGATGCCCGGCACGAAGTTTGCCACGGCCAGCAAGGCCAGCGCATTCAGTATCCAGATTAACAGCAGCCTCATTAATATTCTCCAGAATGGCTGGCGGTGTGATGGAGCTCCGCCCCGCGAATGGCTATCTGCTATCCGCGAGGCGGCTAAAATACCGCTTAGTAGCGATAATGCTCCGACTTGTACGGGCCGTTCTTCGGCACGCCGATATAGGCGGCCTGCTGGTCGGTCAGCTCGCTCAACTGCGCGTTCAGTGTGGTCAGTTGCAGGCGCGCCACTTTCTCGTCAAGGTGCTTTGGCAATGTGTAGACGCCAATCGGATAGTCCTTGGTGCGGGTGAACAGTTCGATCTGCGCGATGGTCTGGTTGGCGAATGACGAGGACATCACATAGGATGGATGGCCGGTACCGCAACCGAGATTTACCAGACGCCCCTTGGCCAGCAGGATGATCCGCTTGCCATCCGGGAAAATCACGTGATCCACCTGGGGTTTGATCTCTTCCCATTTATATTTTTCAATCGAGGCGACATCAATTTCATTGTCGAAATGGCCGATGTTGCACACGATGGCCTGATCCTTCATCTTCACCATGTGGTCGTGGGTGATGACATGGAAATTGCCGGTGGTGGTGACGAAGATGTTGGCCTTGTCGGCGGCATACTCCATGGTCACCACGCGGTAGCCTTCCATTGCCGCTTGCAGCGCGCAGATCGGGTCGATCTCGGTTACCCAAACCTGTGCGGACAGCGCGCGCATGGCTTGCGCACAACCCTTGCCCACGTCGCCGTAGCCCACGATTACGGCGACCTTGCCCGCGATCATCACGTCGGTGGCGCGCTTGATGCCGTCTACCAGCGATTCGCGGCAACCGTACAGGTTGTCGAACTTGGACTTGGTCACCGAGTCGTTCACGTTGATCGCGGGAAATTTCAGTTCGCCGCGTTCGTGCATCTGGTACAGGCGGTGCACGCCGGTAGTGGTTTCTTCGGTCACGCCCTTGATCGCGGCGAGGCGCGTTGAATACCAAGTTTTATCTACTGCCAGTTTGGCCTTGATCGAAGCGAACAGACAGGTTTCCTCTTCCGAAGTCGGCTTGCTGATCAGCGAAGCATCTTTTTCCGCACGCGCGCCCAGATGCAGCAGCAGCGTGGCGTCGCCGCCGTCGTCGAGGATCATGTTGGAAAGACCACCATTCGGCCATTCGAAAATGCGGTGGGTGTAGTCCCAGTATTCGGCCAGCGTCTCGCCCTTGACGGCGAATACCGCGATGCCGTCCTTGGCGATGGCGGCGGCGGCATGATCCTGGGTGGAGAAGATGTTGCACGATGCCCAGCGCACTTCTGCGCCGAGTGCGGTCAGCGTCTCGATCAGCACGGCGGTCTGGATGGTCATGTGCAGCGAGCCGGTGATGCGCGCGCCCTTGAGTGGCTGGCTCTTAGTGAATTCTTCGCGGATTGCCATCAGGCCGGGCATCTCGGTTTCGGCAATGGCGATTTCCTTGCGCCCCCATGCGGCGAGGGACAAATCGGCGACTTTGTAATCGGTGAAAGCGGCGTTCATAAAGCACTCCATTCATAAAAGTTAATGAATAGGTGCCGTTGAAACATCCGAGCCTGACGGGAGACCAAAAGTCCCGCTGCAGCACCCCTCGGAGGGCGCGGATTATAAACGCAAAAAGGATTTTTTGCTGAAACTGCTACCAAGGTGCGGCGGAAACGCCGCTCCATAGTTCCTGGATGTCGCGGATGCCCCACTTTACCGGATCTTCGTGCGAAACGATCTTGTCCTTGCTAGCCGGTTTTGACAAGTCCAGTATTTCCGGGGGAATCCGGACATTGGACTTGATCGAGAAAAACACTTTCACTACGGGTGAGAGCAGCGATTTCTCGGTTTGTTCGATGATTACGCCCAAGCGATTAGACTCCAGCTTGACCAGTGAGCCGATCGGATAAATACCAATGCTTTTAACAAAGGCCTGAAATATGCGCGAGTCAAAATGCCCGTTGCTCCATTCCGCCATCTTGCGCAGAGATTCTGCTGGTTCCCAGCCGTTCTTGTAGGGACGGTTGGAAGTGATCGCATCATACACATCGCACACCGCCCCCATTTTAGCGTACAGGCTGATCTGCGTATCCGTGAGCCGTTCCGGATATCCTCTGCCATCCGTTTTTTCGTGATGATGCAGGCAGACATCCAGCGCGATATCGCTGATCCCGGTACCCTCGAGCAACATCTTATGCCCTTGGGACGGATGACTTTTTACCGTCTCGAATTCGGCATCGGTCAGTTTGCCCGGTTTGTTGAGGACACGCAGCGGGACCATCATCTTGCCGACATCATGCAGCAAACCGGCCAGGCCAGCCTGGCGGACTTGCTCATCGCTCAACCCCAGTTGCCGTGCCAGTGAAACCATCAGCGCGCACACTGCGACCGAATGCATGTAGGTGTAATCGTCCTTGTCTTTCAGGCGGGCAAGCCCGATCAACGCGCCGGGATTGCGCATTACCGACGTGGAAATTTCTTCGACGATAGGAAGCGCATCGTTGGCGCTCAATGCCTTGCCCATGCGCGCTTCCTTGAACATCGAGGTGACAGCTTGTTTGGACTTGGAGCAAGTTTTGACCGCGCGAGCGGCCTCTTGTGCAATATTGACGCGCTCTACTACTTTGCCGCTCGTGTCGGCCTCTGCAAGTGTGGCTTCTACTTCTGCCGCAATTGCCTCTTCAGACTCCCCTTCCAGCTCACCCTCATCAACAGAGACACCAAGGCCTTTGGCATCGTCTATCCACACTTCCTTGATGCCGGTAGTCAGAACGGTTTGCAGGTCTTTGGGATTATCCAGCAGAAATGCGCCGCGCCAGAACGGGTGATCCATCCACGAACCACATAGTTCGTGTATATACATACCTAAACGCAGTTGTTCGATGTGGATTCGTATGAGCATATAAGAATTTAACTTATTGCATGGCCCCAACTTAACTTAACAAAAAGCCGCCCAGAGTTGTCATTCTTGGGCGGCTGTTTTAAACAACGTATTGGGCTAGTCTTACAACCCTGCGTCAGCGCGTAATGCGTTGGCGCGATCGGTGGCTTCCCAGGCAAACTCCGGTTCCTCGCGTCCAAAATGACCATAAGCGGCGGTCTTTTCATATATTGGACGCAACAGGTCGAGCATTTGCACAATGCCCTTGGGGCGCAGATCGAAATGTTTCTTCACCAACTCGGAAATTTTTTCATCCGATATCTTGCCGGTGCCATAGGTAGTTACCCACACGCTGGTCGGCTTGGCCACACCGATAGCGTATGAAATCTGGATCAGGCACTTGCTGGCAAGTCCCGCAGCGACGATGTTCTTGGCGACATAGCGCCCGGCATAAGCCGCCGAACGATCCACCTTGGATGGATCCTTGCCGGAGAATGCGCCGCCGCCGTGCGGGGCTGCGCCGCCGTAGGTATCGACGATGATCTTGCGCCCGGTCAGGCCGCAATCGCCCTGCGGGCCGCCGACGACAAAACGCCCGGTCGGATTGACCAGATATTTGATCTCGCCCTTGATGAGTTCCTTCGGCAGCACCGGCTTGATGATGTCTTCAATCACGGCTTCGCGGATGGCTTCCAGTGTCATATCCGGCGCGTGCTGCGTCGAGAGCACCACGGTGTCGACGGAGTGCGGCTTACCGTTCACATAGCGGACGGTGACTTGCGATTTCGCGTCAGGGCGCAGCCAGTTCAGGCGGCCATCACGGCGCAAATGCGACTGGCGCTCGACCAAGCGGTGCGAGAGGTAAATCGGTAACGGCATCAAGGTATCTGTTTCGTCGCAGGCATAGCCGAACATCAGCCCCTGGTCGCCAGCGCCCTGGTCCATACCGTCGTCATAAGCCTTATTTACGCCCTGCGCAATATCCGGACTCTGCTTATCGTAGGCTACCAGCACCGCACAGCCCTTGTAGTCAATGCCGTAATCGGAGTTGTCGTAGCCGATACGCTTTAGGGTGTTACGCGCCACCTGGATGTAATCGACAACGGCGGTAGTGGTTATCTCTCCGGCCAGCACGACAAGACCAGTGTTGCACAGCGTTTCGGCAGCAACGCGTGAATGCTTATCCTGCGCTAGAATGGCATCGACGATTGCATCGGAAATTTGATCAGCCACCTTGTCTGGATGGCCTTCGGATACGGATTCAGATGTAAACAAATATTCGCTCATGGTTCTCCGCTCAATTTCTCAATAATTAAAGACACGCATTATACCAAATACTCAACGCCCGCCCAGCAACTTGATCATGCGCCACGGTGACGCGGGACTTATTCAAGACTTCTCGGTACCATTGGCTTTTTATGACTGACTTTCTCTTTAAATCAATTTTTCGCCTGATCGCGATGTTGCCGCTGCGCGTGTTGCACAGCCTTGGTACACTGGTCGGACACGTAGCCTTTGCAGTGTCCAATGGATATGCCGCACGCACTGAAGAGAACTTGCGCCAGGCGCATCTGGCCACAGATGAAAAGCACTTTGCCGAATTGCTTGACCATGCCATCAACGAGGCGGGTAAAAGCGTCGCCGAGTTGCCTTGGGTATGGTGCAGGCCGCTGGCGCAAGTTTGCGCTATGGTGCAAAGCTGCCGGGGTTGGGAGCATATTGAAGCGGCTCGCGCACAAGGCAAAGGCATCATTCTGCTTACGCCGCACTGGGGTTGTTTTGAAGTGGCCGGACTCTATGTCGGACAGCATTTGCCGCTGACATGTTTGTACCGCTCCCCCAAACAAGTTTGGCTGGAAAAAATAATGCGCGGTGGCCGAGAGCGAGGGTTAACACGATTGGCAACAGCAGATGTCAGCGGTGTACGAGTGCTCTACAAGGCACTCAGGAGAGGCGAGGCGATCGGGTTGTTGCCCGATCAAGTGCCAAGTTATGGCGAGGGTGAATGGGCGGATTTCTTTGCGCGCCCGGCTTACACCATGACATTGAGCGGACGATTGGCCCAGGCCAGCGGCGCAACAGTGCTGTTAGCTTTCGCCGAACGCCTGCCGCACGGCGCTGGCTATGTGCTGAGCTTCGAGCCATTGCCGCTGGACTTTTCAAAACCCGTGCCGCTGCAAATAAATAAAGCCTTGGAGCGCGTAATCGCGATTTCTCCAGCTCAATATCTATGGAGTTATAACCGTTATAAAACTCCGCGCGGTGTGGCGCCACCCGGCGTGGCGTCACCAGACGTGTTCGGGGAGCGGTGATGCTGGTACGTCTTGGCGTTTTTATTTTGTGGTTGATCCATTTTCTGCCGTTCCGCGTTATCGTTGTTATCGGTGACGCTGTCGGGTTGTTGCTCTATCTGCTGGCCGCAGAACGTCGCAAGGTGGGCGCCATCAACCTGAAACTGTGTTTCCCCGGCATGAGCGATGAGGTGCGCAAGAAACTCTTGCGTGATCATTTCATGATGTTCGGTCGCTCCCTTATCGAGCGTGGCATCCTGTGGTGGTCGAGTGCTGAGCGCATCTGCAGCCTGATTCGCGTCGAGGGTGTCGAGCACTTTGAGGCGGTCAAGGACAAGCCCGCCATTTTGCTCACGCCGCATTTCGTCGGTATGGATATCGGCGGGCAGTGGGTTGCACAACATACCGATACGGTGTGCATGTATGCGAACCAGAAGAACCCCTACTTTACCGAACTGCTTTTGAAGAAGCGTACCCGCTTCCGCAACCAACGCCTTTACTCACGCCAGCAAGGACTCCGCCCTATCCTTAAAGGTATGCGCGAAGGTATGCCGTTCATCTATCCGCCGGATCAGGATCAAGGCGTCAAGGACGGCGCTTTCATCCCCTTCTTCGGCGTATCTGCCGCAACCATGACCTCGGTGCCGCGCATCGCGAAAATGACTGGCGCGAAGGTTGTGCCTGGCATCACCCGTGTATTATCAGGGTGTAAAGGTTACGTGCTGACCTTTTTCCCGGCATGGGAGAACTATCCGAGCGGTGACGACATCGCAGACACGCGCCGCATGAACGAATTCATCGAACAGCGCGTGCGCGAAATGCCGGAGCAATATTTCTGGCTGCATAAGCGGTTCAAGACTCGTCCTGAAGGCGAAGAGAGATTTTATTAGCCGGTAGTTTGTAGCAGGTAGCGCCCCAGGTTCTACTGCAAGCTATCGGCTCAAGGAGTTTAAGAATGAAATATAAAGACCTGCGCGACTTCATCGCGCAACTGGAAAAAATCGGCGAACTCAAGCGTGTGTCCGCGCCGGTTTCGCCGCATCTGGAAATGACTGAGATCTGCGACCGCGTGTTGCGCGCGCAAGGTCCGGCAATCCTGTTTGAAAATCCGCTCGGGCACAAGATTCCGGTGTTGGCCAATCTGTTCGGCACCCCGCGCCGTGTGGCGCTGGGCATGGGTGAAGAGAATGTCGCCGCGTTGCGCGAAGTCGGACAATTGCTGGCCTACCTGAAAGAACCCGAACCGCCCAAGGGTCTGAAGGATGCCTGGGAAAAATGGCCAGTGCTCAAACAGGTGCTGACCATGTCGCCCAAGGTGCTGTCCGGTGCGCCCTGTCAGGAGGTGGTGTGGGAAGGCGCGGATGTGGACCTGGGTAAACTGCCGATCCAGCACTGCTGGCCGGGCGATGTCGCGCCGCTGATTACTTGGGGTCTGGTGGTCACGCGCGGCCCGAACAAGCCGCGCCAAAATCTCGGCATCTACCGCCAGCAGGTGATCGCGCCGAACAAGGTGATCATGCGTTGGCTGGCGCACCGCGGCGGCGCGCTGGATTTTCGCGACCACTGCGAGAAGCATCCGGGGCAGCCTTACCCCGTTGCGGTGGTGATCGGTGCCGACCCGGCCACGATCCTCGCCGCGGTCACGCCGATTCCGGATTCCCTGTCCGAATACCAGTTCGCCGGGCTGCTGCGCGGCAGCAAGACCGAGCTGGTGAAATGCATCGGCAGCGATTTACAAGTCCCCGCTTCCGCCGAGATCGTTCTGGAAGGTGTGATCCACCCCGATAAGAACGCACTGGAAGGAGGCGTTTATGAAACGGCCCTTGAAGGGCCGTATGGCGACCACACCGGCTATTACAACGAGCAGGACAAATTCCCGGTATTTACGATAGAGCGCATCACCCTGCGGCGCGACCCGATCTACCACTCCACTTATACCGGCAAACCGCCCGACGAACCGGCGATGCTGGGTGTGGCGCTGAACGAAGTGTTCGTCCCCATGCTGCAAAAACAATTTCCCGAAATCGTGGATTTCTATTTGCCGCCGGAAGGCTGTTCATACCGCATGGCGGTGGTCAGTATCAAAAAACAATATGCCGGACACGCCAAGCGCGTGATGTTCGGCATCTGGTCCTACCTGCGCCAGTTCATGTACACCAAGTTCATTATCGTGGTGGATGACGACGTTGCCATCCGCAACTGGCAGGAAGTGATCTGGGCGATCACCACGCGCGTCGACCCGGTGCGCGACACGCTGCTGGTGGACAAGACGCCGATCGACTATCTCGATTTCGCCAGCCCGGTATCAGGACTGGGTGGCAAGATGGGGCTGGATGCCACCAACAAATGGCCGGGCGAAACACAGCGCGAATGGGGTACGCCGATCGTGATGGACGAAGCGGTGAAGCGGCGCGTGGATCAGATGTGGGGCGAGCTGGGGTTGTAGCTTAACCGGGGCGCGCTCAATTACCAAACGCAACACCTTGGAGAGAACAAGGTGTTGGTATGGAAAAACCTCTACTGTTGCATCAGCGTGGTTTTGCGCAATGCTCCTGCAATTGTTCACTCGTATTCAACAAGAACTGGAGTGAGCGCACCGTTTTCTCGTTCGTCATGATCTTCCACATGCTGCCGATACCAGCAGCAGCCGGTTGAGCCTGAGTCTTTTGCGCCGCGCTTTCCACGCAGGTCAGTAATCCGGCCACCATGTCGAGACGTTCCAATAATTGTGGCAGGCTGCTGGCAATGCGTTCCAGCGCACCCGTGGATTCGAGACGCTCCATCACTTCTACAAGCCTCCAGAAGCCGCTTCGATTAACTCGATCGAGCAGGGACATTCCTTCACCCAATGTTTCTGCGATGCGTCCGACCATTTCATCGGTAAGCGCATCCTGCGCTGCATGGTAGACGCGGGCAAGTTGCGAGAGTCGTTCAAGATCGCCGTTATTGACCATCTCGGCCAGCGCCGGGATCGCTTTACTCAGCCCGGAGCGTCCTGCCTTGTCAATCAGATCGAGTGCTTCGGCGGCGGAACCGGCGAGACGCCCGACCATTTCATCGGTCAATGAATCCCGCGCTGCCGCAATTACGCGCTCAAACTCATAATCCATGACGACCTTTTCATCTTTGGTTTCTGTATTCATCTCACACCTCCACGTTACAGGAGTCCACGCGCGGATATCCAGTAGAGTTTGTTGTAGGCCATCTTGAACCAATGTACCGCTTTGGTCGGCGCCTTCGGGTCGGGCGGGTTCTTGTAGTCAAACATCGCATAAGTTGCGCGATCCTTGCCAACCTCAATGAAGCAGAACACTTTGCCATCGTATTCGCGCACCGGTATACCTATCTTGACGATGGCGGCGAGGTTCTCGCCCAGCGTGTCTGCCTCGAAGTGTGCGGTGGAACCGGCCTTGCTGATCGGAATATTGGTGGTATCGCCGAGGATGAATACATTGTCGCGGCCTTCCATATTCAACTTGGTGCGGTTGGTTGGTATCCAGCCATTCTGGCCGAGGCCGTTCTTCTCCAACACTTCCATGCCTTTGTGAGTGGGGATGGTAATGAGCAAGTCATAATTGATTTCGACGCCTTCCTCGCTGCGCAACACTTTGTTCTTGACGTCCACTTCCTTGATGTTGAAGAAGGTGTCGTATTTGATGCCCAGCCTATCCATTTCCGGCGCCGCCCATTTGGCGACGTTTTCCAGGCTATGCACGCGCCCGATCGGGTAAGTGTAATGCAGTTGCACCTTGTCGGCGATACCGCGATCCTTGAAATAGTCGTGCAGCATGAAAATAATTTCCAGCGGCGCCATCGGACATTTGTGCGGCACGCCAACGGTGACGACCACCTTCCCGCCCTCGAACGATTGCAAGCGCTTGAACATTTTCAGCGCAGTCTCTTCGGTGTAGAAAGTCTCCGCGCCCTCCACCATGCCGGGGATGCCTTCCGGGAACATGCGCGAGCCGGTGGCGATGGCCATATAGTCGTAATCGAAAGTCTTGCCGCTCTTGGTTTTGACCTGATTGTTGTCGAGCTTGAATTCCTCGACCGGATCGACGTGAAACTCGATGCCCGGCTCAAGCAGGCTGGCCTGGTCTCGATACAGTTCATCGGGAGTAATCTTGCCCACTGCCAGATAAAGCAGGCCGGGCTGGTACATGTGCTTTTCGGTTGCCGACAGCATCGTGATACGAACCTTGCCGGTCTTGAGTTCATTGGTCAATCGTCTGGCCATGTTGTTCGCCAGTATCGTGCCGCCCATGCCGCCACCAACTATCAATATCTTTTTCATATTCCCCTCTCTGTCGGTTATTGCTACAAAGTTCCCTACTTCGTTTTTCGTACTGTGATATGCCACTCTCCATTCGATTCGGTCGTTGAAATGTATTCGTGACCGACCTTGCGAAGCCACTCCGGAATATCGTTCGCAGAACCCTTGTCGGTTGACAATACCTCCAGCACATCACCAACCTGGGACGACTTCAATGCCACAATCAGTTCCATCAGCGGGCCGGGACAAAAGCTCCCGCGCCCATCAACTATTTTCTTCTCCGTCATTTCACATTCTCCGACTATTAAAAAGTCCAAACCTGTCCATCTTGCGCATCGTGAAGAAACTTTGTCAGTCCGGTCGCACTTTCCAGATAGCCTTCAAGCCCAACTTGCTCAATGCCGAGCACATCCATAGCCATGGAACATGGATAAATCTTGGCGTCGCCGAGCTCGACCGCCTGCTCGAACAGGGTTCTGAATTCGGGTATCTTCTTGCCCTCCATTATCCTGCCCATTTCGCCCTCATGCGGCGCTTTGGAGATATTGCCTTTGGCAAAGTATGGCAAGGCATTCATTGAAAGGAAAACCATCACTTCCTGCCCGCTCACCGCCGCGACCGAAGCCACCATCGCCGCCATCTGCAAGCGCTCAAGGGAACCAGATACAACCACGACGCAAATCTTGCTGGCTGACATTTACAAACTCCGAAAAAACGAACACAAAAGGGGCAGAATAGCCATGCTGAAGACTACCATGCAACGTTAATGTATTGCTGACAGCTATACCGGGTCGGACGTTACTCCTGATGCCAGTGGAACGCTATAACCCCAATAGGGGTCAAGACTAGTAACCCAAATTGGTTATATGAAATATTCCGAATCCGCAATCCGTCAAACCGTTGCCCGTAGTCCCAGCCGAAACCATGCTCAGGCTCAATACCGGATGGCAATTATATACATGGCATTTGTGCCAGCGATCCTCGCCTGCTATTTCAGGTCGCTGTGCATATGGTCAGTACAACTTGAAATGCTAGAATAAGGCCATGATCGAAACGCTTATCATCCTTTCCCTGTCCGCACTGTTTCTTATTTTCATCCGCCCAAGCAAAACTCTGGCGCTGGACAACACGCTGGTCATCGAACGCCTTGGTCAGTACCATATGACATTGGCCCCGCAGCTCAGCATTGTGCAACCATTTATCGAGGCCATCGCCAATCTGTTAGGCACATCAAGCGACGCGACCCAATACAGCACGACACAATATTTCGAGGTACGCGACAAGCACGTCACAGTGCGTGGGCATGATTTCTACCTGCTCGCCATCACACTACGTAATGGCGTAGCATATTTCCAGGCAGTCAGCCCGCAGATCGGCGACCCCAACAGTCACCTTGAACCCATTATGGAATTCGCCAATGCCGTGCTGGCGCGCTTCCCTGCCACAGGAGAGCATCGCCTCTCGCTCAATGAGCAAATCGTGGCATCAACGCTAGCAGCGGCACGGTTGCGAAGCATCCAAGTCAAACGCTTGGCCCAATAAATACAGCCCTCCACTCAATGATTTCGATTGCTCAGTGCGCTACTGTTGCTGCGCATCGCAATGAAAGCGGATAAGCCTCACTGGAATAACAAACAGGGAACTGTTTATGATTAAAGGGTGACGTAGCAATTTATCATCTCAACAAGGCCATAGCGTATTCACCAATATTCGATCCGCGCAAGAGCTGATCGTTGAGCCAGGAGCATGTAAAACGATGTGGGCAGATCAACTGAACTCTTTGACGATATGCTGTTGGCGGCGGCTGATTGCGAGCAACTCGTCCAAGCCTTTTAGTTTCACCATCCAGCCTGCGCTCTCCGCATTATCTTCACCGCCCCGTTCAAAACCCGCTATGGCCTCTTTCGCCACCAGACAATTGCGATGAACGCGCACGAAACGCACGGCGAATTCTTTTTCCAAAGCATTGAGCGACTCTTCGATCAGGTATTCACGTTCGGCGGTGCGCACAGTGATGTATTTCAACTCGGCACGGAGAAACAGCACCTGCTGAACCGGGACGAGATGGATCTTGCCGCGCTCGTGGATGGAGAGAAATTTGCGCGGTTCGGGCAGCAGGTCGCGCAGCACTTCAGTTTGCAATGGCACCGCTTCACGCGCACGGGTGAGTGCCTCGAATAAACGTTTCAAGCGTATTGGCTTGAGCAAGTAGTCAATCGCGTGAAGCTCGAATGCCTTGATCGCGTAAGCGTCATACGCGGTTGTGAAAATGATTGCCGGTGGCCACTTGGACAGGTTCAGCGCAGGCTTGGGCGATCTTAGCAAATGTTGCGCAAACTCGATGCCGTCCATTTGCGGCATTCGAATATCCAGCAGTACCACATCGGCGGGCGTTTCCATTAGTTTGTTCAACGCTTCTTGGCCGTTGCCAGCTTCGCCTACCACCTCCAGCGCTATCTGTTCGCTGCAGTCACTCAACAGATCGCGCAGACGATTACGCGCGGGCGGCTCGTCATCCACAATGAAGACGCGCAAAGCCAATTCGATGATGCTCATATTGTTTTCTCCTCCATGTATGGCAGCGTGATTTCCACATGATAAAAATCATCGCCCCTCTCAGCCTTATAGCGTGCCTCGACATCGAACAGCAACCCCAATCGTTCGCGGATATTTTGCAGCGCCATTTTGTTTCCCGCATGAGGGGCGTTACTTTTCGGCACGCAGGGGTTCTCCACCTTGATTAGCAATTCACCACCGTTGCGACGCAGCACGATGTTTATTCTGCCTCCTTGCGGCAAAGGCTCAATGCCATGATATACAGCGTTCTCCAACAACGGTTGCAACAATAGCGGCGGAATTAGCGCGCCGTTCGGAATATCCTGAATTTGCCAATCGACTTGCAGCCGCCCGCCCATGCGCAATTGCTCCAAGGCAATATATTGCTTGCTCATCTGGATCTCTTGCTGCAGGGGTACAAGATCGCGCGTATCCGTCATCGCCATGCGAAACAAGTCTGCCATATCTTCCAGCGCGGATTCAGCTTGATGAGGTTGGGTGCGCACGATTCCGAGTACGGCATTAATAGTATTAAAGAGGAAGTGTGGTCTGATACGCGCACGCAATACATGCAAGCGTGCATCGTGCAAGGCGTGTGACAACACCCTGGAGCGCAACCGGAAATACATCAGCAAAATGCCGCAAACTATCAAGCTGAACAGCACATAGCGCACCGCGTCAAAATGGCGATCTTCGTAGCCTAACGGCTGATACAGCTCACCGCCAAGATAGTAGATAAATAACGTCAATGCCACTACCAGCGTGCTCACTGCCAGCGCGCCGCGCCAATACGCCAACCGATTCAACCACGGTTGCGCCACCCACAGCAACAACAAGCTGGCTAGCAAAACCGGCACGAGCAACGTAACGATCTGCATCATGCGCAGAGGCACGTCCGCCCAACCATTCGCCTGCAATAACGCCTGCAATAACGCCAAGCCATTGCTGGCCAACAAAATGCGCAACGTGACACCAAGGTTGCGAAAGTTGGGCAATGCGTCGGTCAGGGGGTTTTGTTTTATACTGTACACCTTATACCTAGAGGACTTGTTCAGAGGTTCACTAAATATTTTCACGCTTCATTCTGAGACAAGTGGGGGCATAGATGCAAGATAAAGATACCTGGTCGGGGCGATTTGCAGAACCGGTGGCAGATTTGGTAAAGCGTTACACCGCTTCTGTGGGTTTCGATTACAAACTGGCCACCTTCGATATTCAAGGGTCGCGGGCGCACGCGCAGATGCTGGCCGCCTGCGGCATCATCGCTGCGCATGATTTGAGCGACATCCAGCGCGGCCTCGCGCAAATCGAGAATGAAATCATCGCCGGCGAATTCGTCTGGTCGCTGGATTTGGAAGATGTGCATCTCAACATCGAGAAGCGCCTCACAGCGCTGGTCGGCGATGCCGGAAAGCGCCTGCACACCGGCCGGTCGCGCAACGACCAAGTGGCGACTGATGTGCGGCTGTATCTGCGCCACGCGATTGACGATCTGCTCGGGCTTATCAAGGCGCTGCAAGACGCGCTGCTCGACCTCGCCGGGCAACATACCCACACCGTTATGCCCGGCTTCACCCATTTGCAGGTCGCACAGCCGATCAGCTTCGCGCATCACCTGATGGCATATTTCGAAATGCTCAAGCGCGATACTGAGCGCTTGCAGGATTGCCGCAAGCGGGTGAATCGTTTGCCGCTGGGTGCGGCAGCCCTGGCTGGAACCAGTTATCCGATCAACCGTGAAATGGCGGCGGAATTGCTGGGCTTTGACGGCGTGTGCGAGAACTCGCTGGACGCGGTTTCGGATCGCGACTTCGCCATCGAATTTACCGCTTGCGCCGCGCTGGTCATGACGCATCTGTCGCGCTTTTCCGAGGAGTTGATCCTGTGGATGAGCCCGCGCTTCGGCTTCATCGATATTGCCGACCGCTTCTGCACCGGATCAAGCATCATGCCGCAGAAAAAAAACCCCGACGTGCCGGAACTGGTGCGCGGCAAAACCGGACGCGTCAATGGCCATCTGGTCGCGCTGCTCACGCTGATGAAGGGCCAGCCGCTGGCCTACAACAAGGACAACCAGGAAGACAAGGAGCCGCTGTTCGACACGGTGGAAACGTTGACGCAAACCTTGCGCATCTATGCCGACATGATCGGCGGCATCGAGGTCAAGCCGGAAGCCATGCGCAGCGCGGCTTTGCAAGGTTATGCCACGGCCACCGACTTGGCGGATTATCTGGTGAAGAAGGGGGTGCCGTTCCGCGATGCACACGAAGCCGTGGCGCTGGCGGTACGCTTCGCCGAACAGCGCGGCTGCGATTTAGGCGACATCGACTTGGCCGAATTACAACAATTCTCTACGCTGATTGGGGACGATGTGTATCAGGTGCTGTCGCTGGAAGGATCGCTCGCCAGCCGCAACCACATCGGCGGCACCGCACCGCAGCAAGTGGAGGCCGCCATCACGCGGGCGCGCGCCAACCTTGCAAAATTATAGAAAAAAAACGGGCAATCATGAGATCGCCCAAAAGGAGGAGAGTATGAAAAGTAGAGTTGTTGCCAACCACTAACTTAAACACTCGGCTCGAACTATATCCACTCTTTCCAAGAATTCATATATGCCGAAATATCTATATATTTCGGCCTAGTTTCCCAATAATTGCGCTAGTTCACCGCTCTGATGCATCTCGGTCATAATGTCCGAGCCACCGATGAATTCGCCCTTGATGTAAAGCTGTGGAATAGTCGGCCAATTGGCGTACTCTTTGATTCCTTGGCGAAGTTCTGTGTCTTGTAACACATCTACAGTAAACAATTCCTTTACACCCAGTGTGTTCAGAATCCGTACGGCATTGGCGGAAAACCCGCACTGTGGAAACTTCGGATCACCTTTCATATATAGCACTACCGGATGCGAAGTCACTTGCTCATGAATGAGCTGCTGGATTTCTGTACTCATAGCCTTATTACCCAAATCAAATAGTCAAGTATTGTATGTGCGCATGCAGCGCCGCGTCAAGCTTGAACACCCGAGCTAGCATTTTGGTAAAGTGGTAAGCGGGTGCGAATGCGTCTCCATTCGGCGACAACGATCTGGCAAACTGGCAAAATCAATAGGGACAATATGGAACCATCAGCGTCACTCGAGGCGGCCAAACACGCGCTAATGCTATTCGGCATTATTCTTGCCGCAGGAACATTCTCCGGCCTGCTCGCCAGACTTGGCCGTATACCCGATGTGGTTGTGCTCCTGTTGGCAGGCATGTTGCTTGGCCCCAGCGTATTGGGGCTGGTAAACATCAAGGCCGATTCCACCATCAACCAGTTGATCCTGATTTTTGGTTCCAGCTACATCCTGTTCGACGGCGGCGCGTCGATCCGCCTCAAGGTGCTGAAAGAGGTGTGGATTACCATCGTGGTGATTTCCACCGTTGGCTTGCTGGCCACCGCCGCCATCACTGGCGTGGCGGCCTATTATTTCTTGGGTGTCCCCTTCATCATCGCCTTGTTGCTTGGCGCCGTGATCGCTTCCACCGACCCGGCAACACTGGTGCCCGTATTCAAGCAGGTACGCATCAAGGAGCGCGTGGCGCAGACGGTGATGAGCGAATCCGCCTTCAACGACGCGATGGGCGTCATCCTTACCTTTGCCGTGCTGGGTGTGGCGGTCGGCGCGGGCGAGTTTTCGGCGGGCGATGTCATCATCGACCTGTTCAAACAAGCGCTGCTGGGTATTGTCATCGGCGGGGTATTGGGTTATCTGGCGGCTTTTCTTATTGCGCATGAAAAATTCGGCTTCCTCGCCGAATTCGCCCCGGTTGTCACTTTGATGGCGGTGATCGGCGCTTACATAAGCGCGGACGGCATGCACGCCAGCGGCTTCATGGCGGTGTTCGTGTTCGGCATCATGCTCGGCAATCAGGAATCGCTGGGCTTCGGGCTCACCCGGCATGAAGGTGGCGAATTGGAAGACTATGTGATGACCACAGCTTTCATCATGCGCATGTTCATTTTCATCCTGCTTGGCACACAAGTGGATTTCGGCCTGATGAGCCAATACCTGATCAGCGGTATCGCGGTGGTGGTCGTGTTCATGCTGGTGGCGCGCCCCGTCACCGTGTTTTTCTGTGCCTTGCCAGATCGCCGCGCCAAATGGAGCTTCAAGGAGATGCTATTCATGAGTTGGACGCGCGAAACCGGCGTGATCCCCGGCGCGTTGGCCGGCATGCTGGTCGGCATGAAAGCCCCCGGCGCACAGATCATTGCATCGGTGACCTTCATCGCGATATTGATGACCATCTTGATCCAGGCGACGACCACCAAGTGGCTGGCAAATAAATTGGGGTTGCTGGTAAAGTAGGGTTTGCTACCATGCCGAGCGTGCTGACTCCGCCTTGCGGCTTGGGTATGCCCACTCGATGCACCGGTTGGGGCATTATTCACCTGCCAGTAACCTGACCTTGATCGTTGGCCAGTGTTGCTTGAGGTGGTCTTTGAACCCGGTTACGCCGATGCCATCGAATCCGACTGCGCCTTTGCTCTTAACCACTCTCTGATACGCGGGCATCAGGTTGCCGCGTTCGCACGCGGCTCCCATCTCTCAAGCCGTATTGTCCTCACATCATTTCGCCACAACCTTCGGTTCGTTATGAACCCCGATGGCACGCCCGAAATCCTCCAGTATCAATTGCGCTGCTACGCGACCCTGACCAAGAACCAGGTCGATGTTGGTGATGCCGGAGCCGCCAAGGTTAACAGAGTTGTTACCTTCCCGATCTGTGATGTGCCAGGCGCGCACGTCGGCACCTGATATCTCGGTTACGACGATTTTGAAATACTTCTCCGGGCCATCGATCGAAGCCCCTTGGGCAATTCGTATTTCATCCTTGTTGACCAGCATGAATCCAAAGTTATGGCCGGTGGGGCAGCCCACCGGATATACGGCGAAGCGCTGATCGCCCGCGTACGTATCGCCATAGCGCAGGCTGCTGGTCTTCGCATACAGCTTGAAGTTGGCCTCGCCATCCTTTATGGCTCCCCAGGGCACGAGTAAACCGGCGATGTCTTCGTATTCGAACACCAGCGCTTTGCGCGAGGCTGTATCCTCGATGAGACGTTCCTTGTTCACCGGTCCCAGCACCCGGTCGAGCTTCACGGTTTTTCCTTCAAGCACCTGAATGCGGGCAGTGCCTGCCGCCTCATCGATGCTGGCCAGTCGCACGACGTGGTTGCCAACCTTCCACTCCTGACCGGGCTTGGCCATGCCAGCGAACACCTTATCCTCCGCAAGCAGGATGCGATCCATGCGCACCCCGGAGAGCCAGTCAAACACCATGCTCTTGGGTGTCACTTCACGCGCCTGCCCCTGGTTATAGAGCTGTGTAAACTTCATGCCCCACCATCCGGGCTCGGTCGATGACAAAACCGGATTGCCAAACGCCCAATCCCAGTCTGTGCCGGCAATCGTCTTCACATGCAATGTGTGGTTCATCATCCGCTCGTGGCCTATCGTGGTGTCATAGTGATAGACATGACCTCCGACCACGACGCTCTGGCCTGCCGGGATCGTGACGTTCTCTTTCACGACGATGCTCATGTCGTAGTCGATATACGTCGGCAAACGGCCCAGAACGGGAATATGCTCCCCGCGCAGCGCCACTTCGCCGCCCTGCGTGTCTTCAAGATAGACGAGGCCGCCGGGTGGAATAATGACCTGGCCTTTTTCGACACGGCTCTTGCGGATGAATACACCATCAAACTTCTGTTTCTTTGCGCCGTAGTCATCGGTCACGATTCTGCCCTGCGGAAGACCGGGCAATCCCGCCACATATGCAGGTTCCTTTGGTTGATCGGAAATCAACGACAAAGGCGGATCAGGCAGCACAGTCTGCGCCACGGGATGGGCGAGTGGCCAACCGGGACGCGCCGGTGTCAGCAGAGTGTTAAAGTCTGCCGCCGATGCGTGGCTCGCTGGGTATAGCGCGAGGACAGCGGCGGCAACGAGAGCGCCTCGAAGTAAATTATTTTTCATATAGTAGTCCCTTAAATAATGTTGATACCGTTGCGTAATTGGCTGCATTTCCGAGCAAGCAGGCAGCGCGATATTTTTCCTCAGCAGCCATAACAAAACCTATTTTTTGCCGTCCTCAGTAAAACGTTTTTCCAGGTCTTCCGCAGAGATAAACCCTTCCGCCTTGGCCCCGTTGCTGAAGATCAGATTAGGGGTGCCGTTAATCTGCAGCTTTTTGCCCAATGCCAACACCTTTTCCGTGGAAGTCGTGCAGGATGCGCTGGCTGGCGCAATGCCTTTCAGCATCCAGTCGTCCCATGCTCTGGCTGGATCTTTGGCGCAGTGCACATTGCGCACAACCTCATCCGAGCCATCGAAAATAGGGTAGAGAAACACGTACAACGTAACATCGGAAACCTTGATTAATTCTTTTTCCAGGCGTTTGCAATATTCGCAATTCGGATCAGTGAAATAAACCAGCTTGTGTTTGCCGCTGCCCTTTACCTTCTTCACCGCGAGATCAAACGGAAGCTTGTCAAAATCAATCGTGAACAGTTGCTTGCGGCGTTGCTCGGAAAGATTGTTGCGGCTTTTTACGTCAATCACGCTCCCGTTGATCAAATACTGTCCTTGTTCGTCGGTATACAACAATTGCCCGTTGATAATGACTTCGTAAAGCCCGACATAAGGCGTCTTGATAATATGTTCGAGCGCGCCTATTTTGGGAAATCCGCTTTGTAACGATTGGCGTATTTCTTTTTCGCCGGCTTGCGCGGAAGACAGCCATGCCAACAAAAACAGGGGCAGCCACTTCTGTAAGCCTGAACCAGGGAAATTTTTCATTGGTCTTCTCTTCGGTTAACTTACCCCCGGCATGGCCGGGGGTTTACCCAACCAAATTAGAATCGTTGGCTGACGCCCAGATTCAATGACCAAGGGGCGAACGTCTGAAGACTATTCACGTGATAATGTACGCTGAGGGGTACCGATGCCGTGAACATCAATTTGCCACCGTCCGGTGAGTAGAAAACACCCGGTTGAAAGTCAAGCCATGTGCCGCCGGTATTCACGGCTTCCACGCCAGGAGTTTGAGCCGTAATCACACCAGTGCCTGGGGTAATAGTGAGTGCCGTCTTGGTATCCTTTCTGAACCGGGCAAAAATATAGTTGAACTGCCCGGACACTCCCCATACGCTTTGATTCCCCGCTGCAAAAGTGTGAGACGCACCTATGTTTGTCATGAGTGTGCTCTGTGATCGATAGCCGACATTATTTTCTCCCAGAGGGTCGCTGAACTGAGCCCGTCCGAACAGCGAAGTTTTTTCCAGGAGATTTGTTTCAAAACCTGCCGCAATGGTCGGAACGTATTGGCCCAAGCCTAGCTGGATATAACCTGCTTTGGGTTGAGTTACAGTGTTAGGTGGCGCAACTGACTGCGGGGTGGATGTAAAGTTCGCATTGGACGTCCCGGTAGGAAGACCAAGCGCCGCCTCGATATAGGTGTTGAAGCCATCTTTTTCCTGCTTCATCCAGTATCTTCCATAAATAGTGATATCTCCTATACCCTTGGCGGTATAGTCGCTCATGTGATGATGATCCTCCCATCTTTCGTTGTTGACGTAAGGAATCGATACCCCCGCCATCAGCCTGCTGGAAAAATCGTAAGAAACCCCCAATACGGTTTTCTGATAGCGGTTTCTGACTCCCACACCTATTCCAGTGTCGCCGCCTGCTGCAGTGACGCCGGTTTTGATCCACGTTTCCCCTAAAGGCCCCGAACTTATTCTATTTGAACCCATGATCAACTGGTTGGCATTAACGTACGAGTAATCCAGGCTCATCCGCCAAGGCATCTTGTTCTCACTTGCACCCAACAGATCAAGAGATTCTGCGTCTGCTCCCGAAACAGCCCAAGTCGAACTGTAGTCCGTTATGGATGAACAACCTTGTCCCGCATGAACACCACTTGCAGCCACAAGCATCATAGCCGCCCCCCCAACACCGATTAACTGTTTCCTCATTTGAATTCTCTCCTTCATTTTAGTTTTTAATAAATAAAGTCCAGCACAGTGGACATCTCCGTCAAGCCAATAATGCGCCAGGTTTAAGACGGCAACCTTTTGCATGCAGCAGAACGGCGCTGCCCCGCCTTTCTGCTTCTATTCTTGGGTAGGTTTTCCTGTCCCGCACCCTTGATTGGCTGTGGTTTTGCAGCACTCTTTATTCTCTTTCTCTGTGGGTTTGCCACACTGCGAAGGCTTCAAGGGACAGGCGGCGAGCCGCCGGGACAGATACAGTGTGCCTCCTCCTGTCAGCAGCAGTGTGATGAGCGCCATCAGCCATTTTGGAAAGCCCGCCAGCATGCTGCCGCCGATACCGATCCCGACCACGGATAGCACCGGGGCAAGACAGCCCAGACATACCGTCAAAAAAGCCAGCAGTCCGCCGCCCACGACGGCGCCGGAGGCGACTCCCGCGCCGAGACGCCGCGCGGCAGAAATCACAAAAGCGATGAAAGCTCCTGCAAGCCCTGCGCTTATTGCGTTCCAATATTCCTGCTTGCGGACAAAACTCATCCACCACGCCTCTGTCGGTGTGGCTTCGATCTGGCCCGATGCGTCAAAATCGTCACCGGTAAAACCGCAAGCCGCTGCCGCCTCCGGAGAATCTGGAACGGTAAATGTGGCCCGACCCAGCCCCGTGTAGGCGAGCATTGCGACGAGGAATGCAACCACCATCAGGCGATATGGAATCATGAGGCGACCCTCCGCTGCGTACCGCAACCAACGCTCCGGTAGCCTGAGCTTATGAACTCGACGAGCCTGCTGCCGCCAACGGCAGACATCACGCTCTGCACATCCATAAACCGGGGAGCAGAGTCAAAACGAAAATTTGGGAACACGAGCCTGCGCAGCAGCCGAATAAATGAAAACATCAACCCCCCCTTGTCAAAAACAAAACAGGGCGCGGCCAGAACTTGCTAGGAAAGACAGATATGAGAAAAGCTACGCCAAACCCCGTTACGGAATTCGCGCGTACAGACAACTCTAACCGCTTGCGACAATTAGTCGCAATCAGCCGACGGAGCTTCGCACCTCATAGGATCTGCTGACCTGCTCGCTGGCAGCGCTTTGATACGGTACATTCCGTCGCATTCGAACCAGGTCAGCCACACACTGGCCGTCAGACCCGACTCGTTTTCCAGAAGGAAAACAAGTTGGCGTTACGGCGAGCCAACCAAGGACTAATTCGACAGCAGAACGAATGTTAACAAAATTAAAATGAGTTTTGTTGGTAATTTTAAATTAATTCCCAAAGGTGCTGGATGCGAGCGGGATGAGGCGGTACCGGCGCCTTTTTGGCGATAATCAAGTTAGCGTAGCCCGAATACAATCCGGGATTCAACATCTCAAACATCCCCCGGATTCCGCTGCACTGCATTAAGGTCTGCTCGGTATACCCCACGCGCCCATTGGCTTGTGGGCTTTTGGGTGGGATACATTCACCCGGTTAAAATTCCCAACAAAATTCGTTACAAATCTGTTAATCTTTTATCCGCTGTCGTATTGGATTCTGGTTGGCTTGCCGTAACGCCGTATTTATCTTCTTGTTGAAAGGTGAATCGGGTCTGACGGCCAGTGTGTGGTTGACCTGGTTCGAATGCGGCGGAATGTACCGTATCAAAGCGCTGCCAGCGAGCAGGTCAGCAGATCCTATGAGGTGCGAAGCTCAACCGTTCACGATGAACCAATCGCGTACCCGGGTTTCAAGAGCTTTCCATACGCGCGAATTCCATTACGGGGTTTGGCGTAACTTTTCTCATATCTGTTTTTTCCTGGCAAGTTCTGGCCGCGCCCTGTTTTGTTTTTGACCGGGGTAGCTATGTCTCATCTTGAAAAATTCGCCGCCTTATCAAACGCGCTGGACAAGGACGAGCGGTTTTTCCTGTGAGCGCATTAAACAATGGGGACGGCGCTCATGTTTCGTTACGGCGTGCTGAACCGCCCTGTAAATAAACGGTTCGTCTTTTGGGAGGAATAAATAAATGGCGGAACAGATCAATATCAAACCGGATGTCGTGCTGGACTTGGGAAATAAAGGGTGCGGCGATCTGGCGATCAGCCTCATGATAAAAATGAAAACCGTTGGGGGCGGGCAGGTATTGGAGGTGCACGCGCTGGACACAGGAGCGCAAAACGATATCCCCGCTTGGTGCCGGATGACAAAGAACGAGCTGCTCGCCGGCCCTTGCGGAGAAGGCAACGCGTTTTACTACATTAAAAAGAAAGCTTAATAGCAAATGGCACCGCGTTGGTTCGGCGCGCGGTGAGAACAACAGCATGAGCAGCCGATATTTACAACTTAAAGGAGAACCAAAACATGTCAAAATTGATGATCAGCATCCCCCATTCCAAGGACAACACCGACAAGGCGACGGTCGGTTTCGTGGTAGCCAACGCCTCGGTGGCATCCGGCGTTGAGACTGCGGTATGGCTCAGCGTGGAAGGCGTGCGCCTGGCCGTGCCCGGCTATGCGGACACCATTCACGAAGAAGGATTCGCCCCGATTAAAAAGCTGATGGACGATTTCGTCGCAGCGGGTGGCACCATTTACCTCTGCTCGCCGTGCGTGAAAAAACGCAAGATCGACGAAGCCAACCTTATCAAAGGCGCGACCATCGTGGGCGGGGCAAAGGTAGTCGAATTCCTGACCACCGGCGGTTCCTGCATCACGTACTAGGCCGGGCAGCGTAGCGACCATGGCTGAGGAGTACTTTAGCGTTCCGCCGGGCGACGAAGGCCGAATTCACGTCTGCGAAGGGGGCAACCTCGACTGCGGGTCGGGATTGCTCCTCATTATCAACAAGGCGATGACCGCCGTGCCGGAGGGGGAAATCCTCGAAATACGCAGCACGGAAATAAGCGTTAAAGAAGATCTGCCATCCTGGTGCCGGATGACCAAAAATCCCTACCTCGGCTGGCGTCCCGCAGAAAATCACGGCAAGTATTTTGTCCAGCGCGGCAGCGGCGGAAAAAAACCGGATGATGATTACCAGAAGGCTCGCGAATACGTCTGGCGGACGCGCGTGTACTGGAACGGCGGCATGCAGGCCAAGGTGTTTTGCCGGAACCACTCGTGGGCGGCAGGCCAGCCCGCCAGCTTCGACGTGAAGGACGACGCGCCCAGCGCGGTGGAATACCTACTCGGCGCGCTGGGAAGCTGCCTTGCGATGGGATTGCAGATACGCGCCTCGCGGCGGAACGTCGAGATCGAGCAGGTGGAAATTTCCCTCAACGGGAAGATAGACAATATCTTTGTCTTCCTGGGTGCAGAAACCGAAGGGCACAGCGGGTTCAAGGCGATCACCGGCGAAGCATACGTCAAGTCCGATGCCGAGCCGGAAATACTGGAGCAGCTGTGGCAGGAAACACTTGCTGCCTCGCCGGTCCTCAATACGCTGGCGCATAAGGCGGATATTTCCATCGGGATGAAGGCCGTCTATAACTGAAAAGAAATCAGGAGTTTTTATAATGAATGCATTGCCGCTGTTTCCCGTCACGGTCGTTGGCAGTCTGCCACGATCCGGTGACATGCTGAAAGCCCTCCATAAAAAGCAGAAGGGCGCTATAACCAGAGAAGAATTCGACGCCATCGCCGACAAGGCGGTGCTGGAAGCACTCCGCCTGCAGGAGGATGCCGGCGTGGAGATCGTCAGCGACGGGGAGCAGCGCCGCGACAGTTTCTTCTCCTTCATCGCTGAACACCTCGAAGGCGCGCGCCTGATGAGCCTGGCGGAAATGCTGGACTTTGTCGAAGACAAGGCTGCGTTCGAGCGGTTGTTGAGCGCGCTGGACGTACCGGCTTTCGCACTCAAGAACCCGGTGGCGATTGGCAACCTGAAAAGACGGAATCCGCTGGCGCTGAACGACTACCTCTATCTGCGGAAGCAGACGACCAAACCTATAAAAATGACGCTGCCCGGCCCCTACCTGATGACGCGCTCGATGTGGGTAAAGTCGCTCTCCAGCAAGTTTTATCCCGACAAGGAATCGATGGGGAACGCCGTGGTCAGCATCCTGCGCGAGGAGCTGGCGGCCCTGTGCGACAACGGTTGCCAGTTCGTGCAGTTTGACGAACCGGTGCTGACCGAAGTGGCCTTCGCCGGGCCGAACGAAACCCACACCTTCATGTGCGCGGCCCTTTCGGAAAAAAGCAGCCCGCAAGAAGAGCTGGATTTTGCCGTCGACCTGATCAACCGCGTCGTCGAAGGTTTCTCCGGGAAAATCAAAACCGCGTTGCACGTCTGCCGTGGCAACTGGAGCCGCAAAGAAAGCGTTCTGTTACGCGGAGCCTACGGTCCGCTGGTTCCATTCTTCAGCAGGATGAACGTGGATCAGCTCGTTCTGGAATATGCCACCGACCGCGCAGGAAGCATGGATGTGCTGGCAGAACTGCCGGAGGACAAAGAGATCGGCCTCGGCGTGGTCGATCCCCGCACGGCGGAGGTGGAAACGGTGGAGTTCGTCGTGAATAAAGTGCGGGAGCTTCTCAAATACCGGCGACCGGAGCAGATATACCTCAATTCCGATTGCGGGTTCGGCACATTCTCGGACAGGCCGATGAACACACCGGAAATCGCGGCGCAGAAGATGCACGTAATGCGCGTGGCGGCGGACATACTACGCAACGAATATAAATAACCACAACAGCAACATTTTAATTAAGGAGAATCTGACCATGTTTAACCCTCGCGAACGTCTCACTAATTTCCAAAATGGCGTAGGCGCCCTGATGAATGAAAACCCTGAAACGACTAAAGCTCTGATGGGGTTTGTCGGTGCATCGCTGACCAAAGGAGTGCTGACTGTCCGTGAAAAGGAACTGGTGGCCATCGGCATATCGGTACACACCGGCTGTGAAGATTGCATCGCGGTTCACACCTACAAGGCTCTGGAAGCCGGTTGCACACGTCAGGAGATACTCGAATGTTCCGGTGTGGCCATAATGCTTGGAGGAGGCCCGGTATTGGGAGCATCTGCTTCGCTGCTGATTGCCGCTCTCAACGAGTTTGAGAAAGATTTTGCCGGTAAATAAAGCGGCTAACTGAACATAAGCTGCATGAACTGCTCGTTGCCTATCCTGAAAATCAAAAAAACACTGGCTGGGAACCAAGCAACAATTTAAATATCAGACACGCATGTGAATTTTTTGAATAGGATGGTTATGAAGAAACTTGCATATGTTGCAACATTGCTTTTCTCAATGATAGGTGTACGGAGCGCGATGGCTGTAGAGGTTGTCACCATTGCCGGTGATCCATGCACTGCGCCTTTAGCTCAAAAGTTGGGGGAAGCGTTTACAAAGAAGACCGGGAAAGAGGTGAAGATCGACACAGCATCTTGCGCCTCCGGCATTTACAAGGCCAGCCAGGGGGATGTCAATATCGGTGTAAGCACCCATGAAGTGGTGCTTGCATATCTTCCGGATGGAACCGTTAACACAGTTATAGCCAAGGCGCCCACGGTTGTAGTGGTTAACCAGAAAAACCCGGTGAACGACCTGAAACTACAGCAACTCAAAGATATTCTTTCGGGCAAGATAAAGAACTGGAAAGAAGTCGGTGGTAGCGATCTGGAAATACAGAATGTCCTCCTGCAGCCCTGCACAACCACAATTTTTGCCAAAAGGTCCGCCCCATTCGGCAAGGATATAAAAAGGCTGACACCCGAGAAGCCGGGAAATCCCGTGGCAGGAACCAACAAGCTGGTTGAGGACAATGAAGGTGCTATGGGGCTTCAGGTTTACGGCTATGAAAGCTCTAATGTCAAGGTTCTGACGGTAAACGGGTACCTGCCTGACGAGAAAACTTTCCCTTCAAAATACGACTTCTATCAGGACTATAACGTTGTCACAAAGGCAGATGCAAACAATGATACCAAGGCCTTTGTTGCTTTTGCCCTAAGCCCGGAGGGTCAGGAGATAGTGGCATCGCTGAAGCATATAGGAGTGAAGAAATAGAGTAGGATGCTCCTGCCTATTGTCCCAGTGGTCGCGTATTGGTGGAGTAAACTGCACCGCAGGCAGCAGTAAATTGAATGCTGAGGGATTTAAATGGAGTTGTAATAAGCGGGGTTGTTTATCGCTATGTATAAATTGTTCGTTGAGGAGGTGGTTTTAATGAAAGAGAAACACGGTCTTAACAGCTTGTTTTCCAGATTGAGCCTAACCCTATTTTTATTGGCGGGGAGCGCTGTCTGCATGGCCCAAGTGACAGATATTTCGCAGGCTGAACTGATGCAACGCATCAAGGCTGACCGCGCAGGCCTTATATTGGATGTGCGCAGCCCGCAAGAATATGCAGAAGGCCACGTACCAGGAGCAATCAATATCCCTCATGATCAGCTAGGTTCCCGTCTTGCCGAGATTGGTTCATATAAGGACAAGGATATAGTGCTGTATTGCGCGAGTGGCGGGCGTGTAGGTATCGCCGCGAAAACCTTGCAACCTGCTGGTTTTAACAAATTGCTGCATTTGGATGGGGATATGAACGGTTGGCGCAGTAACGGTAGTTTGCCGATAAAAAAATAAAGCAGGATTGTTGTGTCGGCGCGGGGGCAATTCACGAATTGCCCTTTTACAAATTACCCTTGCGGTATTGCGCTGTTAATTGGGAAATTTTGAATAAACGGTAATGGCAGAGCGGAGCCGGTTCTTCCGCTACGGCATATCCCCGCTTGACGTTATCCGCTAAAATCCGCGCAACCCATTTTGTTGATTCCGGCATGACCGCTACACGCCGCTACACCCTGATCATCTCCTGCCCGGATCGCTCCGGCATTATCGCCGCCGTGAGCGGCTTCATCGCGCGGCACAACGGCTGGATCGTTGAGGCGAGTTACCATACTGATCTGGAGACGCAGCGTTTTTTCATGCGCCAGGAGATGCTCGCCAACTCGCTGCCGTTCGAACTGGACGAGTTCATCACACGATTTTCCGAGCTGGCAAGCAAGTTCGACATGGACTGGCGCATCAGCGATTCGGCAAAGAAGAAGCGCGTCGTGATTCTGGTGAGCAAGCAGGATCATTGCCTCAACGATTTATTGCATCGCTGGCGCAGCGGCGAATTGCAGGTGGGTATTCCTTGCGTGATTTCCAACCACGAAGATCTGCGCGGTTTTGTCGAATGGCACGGCATCCCGTTTCACTGCGTGCCCATGCAAGACAAAACCGCTGCCTTTGCGGAAATCACCCGATTGTTCGAACAATCGCGCGGCGATGTGATGGTGCTGGCGCGTTTCATGCAGATTTTGCCGGCGGATTTATGCGCGCGTTATGCGGGACGCATCATCAACATTCATCACAGTTTCTTGCCTTCTTTTGCAGGGGCCAAGCCCTACCATCAGGCCTATCAGCGCGGCGTAAAGCTGATCGGTGCGACTTGCCATTATGCTTCCGCCGAACTGGATGCGGGGCCGATCATCGAGCAAGACACCATGCGCATCGATCACGGTGATACCGTGGAAGATATGGTGCGCTACGGCAGAGATATCGAGAAAACAGTGCTAGCACGCGGTTTGCGCTACCACGTGGAGGATCGCGTGCTGGTATGCGGCAACAAGACGATAGTTTTCAGATAAATCCGCATCGATTCGGAACGAGAAAGGGCATCTTGCGATACCCTTTTGGCCTGCAACCAATTGTACATTTTACAGGCTGTAAGCGCGCTCGCCGTGTGTCGTGGTATCCAGGCCTTCGCGTTCCGCTTCTTCCGCGACACGCAGACCCATCATCCTGTCGATCAGCTTGAACAGCACGAAGCTGACGACACCCGACCACAAGATCGTCACACCCACGCCCCATACTTGACTGGTCACCTGGCCGATGATGGAGTACTCCGCCACTTTGCCGGTAGCGTAGTCATACACGCCGGTGCCGCCGAGGCTCGGTGATGCCAGTACGCCAGTACTCAATGCACCCAGAATACCGCCCACACCGTGTACGCCGAACACGTCCAGCGAATCATCGATGCCGAGCAATTTCTTCAGGCCGGTAACGCCCCAGAAACACAGCACGCCAGCCAACAAGCCCAACACGATTGCACCCATCGGGCCGATGAAACCGCACGCCGGGGTGACGACAACCATACCGGCGACAGCACCGGAAGCCAAACCCAACATACTCGGCTTGCCCTTCAGCAGCCACTCCGCAAGCATCCATGAGAAGGCCGCAGCCGCCGCCGCGACCACGGTATTTACCATTGCCAGCACTGCCGTGCCGGTGGCTTCGAGGTTGGAACCGGCGTTGAAACCGAACCAACCCACCCACAGCAGCGATGCGCCGATCATCGTCATGGTCAGGCTGTGCGGCGCCATTGCTTCCTTGCCGTAGCCGATACGCTTGCCCAGCACGATGGCGCCCATCAAAGCGGCCATCGCCGCATTGACATGCACTACCGTGCCGCCCGCGAAGTCCAGCGCCCCCTTGCCGAAGATGAATCCGGCCGGGTCGGCGTAAGCCGAAGGGCCGCCCCAGAACCACACCATGTGCGCTATCGGCAGGTAGGAGAAGGTGAACCACAGTGCGGCGAACACTAGCAGCGCAGAGAACTTGATGCGCTCGGCAAAGCCGCCCACGGTCAGCGCCACGGTGATCGCCGCGAAAGTGAGCTGGAACACCATGAACAGCATCTCGGGAATCACCACGCCCTTGCTGAATGTTTCCACCACCGCATCGGTATTTACCCCGGCGAGAAACGCCTTGGAGAATCCGCCGATGAAATCATTCATGCTGCCGCCCGCGGTGAATGCCAAGCTGTAGCCATACACCACCCACAGGATGGAGATCAGGCAGAAGATCGCGAACACTTGCGCCAGCACCGACAGCATGTTCTTGACGCGCACCAGACCGCCGTAGAACAACGCCAGGCCGGGCAGCGACATCAGGATGACGAGGATGGTTGCGACCAGCATCCATGCGGTGTCGCCCTTGTTGGGCACAGGCGCTGCTGCGGGGGCGGCGGATGCTACCGCCGGAGCTGCTATGGCCGTTGTTGCGACAGCCGCAGACGAAAACGCGGGCGAAGCCTCTTCGGCGTAAGCGGGGGCATTTATCAGGCAAAGCCCTACCCAAAGCGCGATAAGCGCCGAGAATATTTTAGTTCCGGCGTAACGCCCGCTGAAGCGGGCATGAGCCTGCTCTGAAACCCCGCTTCGCTTCGTTTTCATGATTTTTCTCCTGAAGTTTAAAGTGCTTCTGCACCGGATTCGCCGGTGCGGATGCGGATAACTTGTTCGAGGTCGTGGACAAATATTTTTCCATCGCCGATCTTGCCAGTGCCGGCAGATTTTTCAATGGCTTCCAGCACCTGATCCAGCAAGTCGCTTTTGATAGCAGCTTCCAGCTTCACTTTCGGCAAGAAATCCACCACATATTCCGCACCGCGATACAACTCGGTGTGCCCCTTTTGTCTCCCGAAGCCTTTGACTTCGGTGACGGTGATGCCTTGCACACCAATCGCGGAAAGGGCTTCCCGCACCTCGTCCAGCTTGAACGGTTTGATGATAGCGACGACCATTTTCATGACGACCTCCTTATGTTATGGGTGTGCCGAATCGCACCCAATGGTTGTTAAAACGAATGGCTCAAAGACAACACGACAGCATCGCGTCCCCAGTTCTTTGCGTTGTAAGTGTAATAGCCGCCTTTGCGCGCATTGGTGTTGCTGTATGCCAGGCCAAGCACATATCCGCTAAAGTCCTTGGTAACACCCAACTTGTAATCGGAATAAGTGGCCGTGTTGCCGGCTGCAGCGAGGCTGTCGGCAAAGGCGCCTTTGTAGGTTTGCTTGCCATAGTGCGCGCCGAGCGTGACGCCGCTGTCGCCCACCGGGTAGCTGGCATTGGCTTCGAGGTAGCTGGTGCCGCTGGCTCCCGGAACGGTCAGAAACTGGCCCAGCGCGCGAGAGTATTTGGCGGATAGCCACTTGTAACCTATTGCACCATAAACCTCGTCGGTGTCAGCTTTCGCATAAGTGGCGGGCGGCGTGTAACTGCCGGGATAGTTGTAGCGGACGAAGCCCACGTCATAGCTGAAGTCTCCGGCAAAGCTGCTCTTGAAACCGGCATACGTGTCCAGTTCCAGGCCCGCGTCGCCGGTCGCGCCGCTGCCGATGATCCAGCTGACGTTGGAACCCCATATGCCCGCATAAAAGCCGCTCGCGTGGGCATAATCGAATCCCCCCTGCAACGCCGGCTTATCCACGGTTTGGCTAATGCCACGGAAAACATAATTGCTCGCCAGGCCGGCATTCGCGGTAAAGGTGTGGTCGGATGCGGGAATGGCATGTATGCCTTCCTTGTGCTCGGTAGTTTCCCCATCCGCCGCCACTGCTGCGCCGGATGCGGTCAATGCAACCAGAATCAAAGAGCTCAACAGTTTGCTTTTAGCTCCGCTGAAACCCGCCTTGCTGGTTTTGGCGAAACTCACTTTGTTCGTTTTCATCACGATTACTCATCTTAAGTTTGGGTGGGTATAACAATAGCTGCATACTTAGCTCAGCAGTATCTGTGCCATTTTAAATTATTGTTTAATTACAGTGCGTTGAAGATAATACACAAGATACTTAGAGCAACTTGGTGCATGACCATGGTGCGCGCCCGCTTGCCATCGCACCCATTAGGTGCGGCGAACAAGCGTGTAAGTTGCTACACTTCAGAACTGTTTAACCACAGGAGGTTTAGCACTATGCTTAACGCAAAGATTTTCGATGACTTATCCGCCAAATTAAGCGAGGTGATGAGCAGCGGCCCGGCCAAGGACATCGAGAAAAATGTCCGCGCCCTTCTAATGCAAGGTTTTGCTAAACTTGATCTGGTAACACGTGAAGAGTTTGACGTTCAGGCGCAGGTATTGGCGCACACACGCGAACAACTTATCGCACTTGAGGCACGGGTTGCCGCACTGGAAGCACAGCGCAACACGACCGTGAAGTAATTGCATGGGCGCCTCTAAAAATCCAGAGTTCGCCCAAATGCAAGGCGTGGAGAAAATTTGCGAGCATCCGCTACGCGGATTGCCTGCTTACCCCACTGCCGCAACGCAGCAGCTGGGATGAAATCTGGATTTTTAGAGGTGCCCATATGAGCCTCGCGGTGCTCTACAGCCGCGCCCTCTCCGGCATGGAGGCGGCTCTGGTCACCGTCGAAGTGCATCTCGCCAACGGTCTGCCGAATTTCACCATCGTCGGTTTGCCGGAAACCGAGGTCAAGGAAAGCAAGGATCGGGTACGCGCCGCGTTGCAGAATTGCCGGTTCGATTTCCCGGCGCGGCGCATCACCGTCAATCTCGCCCCCGCCGATCTGCCCAAGGAAAGCGGGCGTTTCGATTTGCCGATCGCGCTCGGCATCCTCGCCGCGACCGGACAGATTCCCTCCGACCGCCTGAATGATTATGAATTTGCCGGAGAACTGGCGCTGACCGGCGAGCTGCGCCCGATACGCGGCGCGCTGGCGATGACTTACCGCGCCGCCAGCAGCGGGCGCGCCTTCATCCTGCCGCAGGCGAATGCCGCCGAAGCCGCGCTGGTGGAGGAAGCGACCGTGTACCCGGCGCAATCGCTGTTGCAGGTTGCCGCGCATCTCGCCGGGCGCGAAGCGCTCGCGCCGCATATCAGCCAGCCGCACAGGATCGTGCCGCACTACCCGGACATGCGCGAAGTGAAAGGGCAGGCGCAAGTCAAGCGCGCGCTGGAGATCGCCGCCGCAGGCGGGCACAGTGTGCTGATGGTCGGCCCGCCGGGCACCGGCAAGTCGATGCTGGCGGCGCGCTTCCCCGGCATCCTGCCGCAGATGACCGAGACCGAAGCGTTGCAGAGCGCGGCGCTGCAATCGCTGGACGGCCACTTCGACGTGGCGAAATGGAAGACGCGGCCCTACCGCTCGCCGCACCACACCGCATCAGGCGTGGCGCTGGTCGGCGGCGGCAGCAATCCGCGCCCCGGCGAAATTTCGATGGCGTTGCACGGCGTGCTATTTCTCGACGAGTTGCCGGAATTCGAGCGCAGCGTGCTGGAAGTGTTGCGCGAGCCGATGGAATCGGGGCGCATCACCATTTCGCGCGCCGCCAAGCGCGCCGATTTCCCCGCGCAGTTCCAGTTGATCGCCGCGATGAACCCGTGCCCGTGCGGCTATCTCGGCCACTACAGCGGCAAATGCCGCTGCACGCCGGATCAGGTTGCGCGCTACCGCAGCAAGATTTCCGGCCCGTTGCTGGACCGCATCGACATCCAGATCGAGGTGCCCGCCGTGGCGCATGACGATCTAATCAACAAGGCGGATGGCGAAGCCAGCGCCGATTTGCAGGCACGCGTCGAGATCGCGCGGCAACGCCAGCTGGTGCGCCAGGACAAAGCCAACGCGCTGCTCTCGGTGACCGAAATCGACGCGCTGTGCGCTCCCGATGCGCAGGGTGTCGCGCTGCTGCAACAAGCAATCAGCCGCCTCAATCTTTCGGCGCGCGCCTACCACCGCGTGCTCAAAGTGGCGCGCAGCATCGCCGACCTGGAAGGGGTGGATAACATCGCGACCAAACACATCGCCGAGGCGGTGCAATATCGCAGGATGGACAGACAGGGGTAAGCAGCCTCTAGCCAGTGCTGCAATGGGTTCGTAATGATCGAACAATATATTAAACAATGACCATCGCAATCACCCAATAGCGTGCAAATTTTCCAAGCGCCATGAACAGCGCGGCTTGCCAAGGGTTGAGGCGTAGCCATCCGGCGGCTAGACACAGCGCATCCCCTATCAATGGCGCCCAGGCCAGCAAAAGTGCGGGCGTGCCGTAGCGGCGCAGTTTTTCCACATGTTTGAGTTGCTGGGTTTGCGGCAGCAGCCAACCCATGCCGAAGCTCGTCAAGCCGCCCAGGGTGTTGCCGACAGTGGCGAGAAGGAGTGCAAACCAGAGCGTTTCCGGATAGCCATTGAGCACGCCGATCAATACGGCTTCCGACCCGCCGGGCAGCAACGTGGCGGCGAGGAAGCTGCTGAGGAAAAGCGATAAAAGACTAGTGGTGTCGCTCACGTTCAGGATGTCGGATCGGGGGATTAAAAAATATCATTCCGGCTCGTCCGGCGCAGGCTCCGCCAGGATTATTTATTCTCCGGTGCAGCACCAACAATCAAATGGGTGCCAAAGTTAAATCAGGAAAATCGTTGCTAATCCCAGGAAGATGAAAAATCCGCCACTGTCGGTAATGGCGGTGATCATCACGCTGGAGCCGATGGCCGGGTCGCGCCCGATTTTTTGCATGACGAGCGGGATGGACATGCCGACGAATGCACCCACCAGCAGGTTGAGCAGCATCGCACCGGTCATCACGACGCCGAGCGCTATGCTGTGATACAAAAAGTAGGCGAACAATCCGGCAATGCCACCCCACAACAGACCATTAAATCCGCCAATCGCCAATTCCTTGAGCATGAGCCTGCGCGCATTGCCCTGAGTGATTTGTCCGAGCGCCAGCGAGCGAATGATGATGGTGGTGGTTTGGTTCGCCGAGTTGCCGGCAATGCCTGCGACGATAGGCATCAGCGTGGCCAGCGCGACAAATTTTTCTATCGTGCCTTCAAAGCTGCCGATCACCCGCGAGGCGAAGAATGCGGTACAAAGATTCAGCGCCAGCCATGCCCAGCGGTTTTGCGCGCTTTTCCATACCGAGGCAAAAATATCTTCCTCTTCGCGCAAACCGGCCAGATTCAGCACATCGCTTTCCGATTCGGTGCGGATGAAGTCCAGCACCACGTTCACCGTCACCCGTCCGATCAGCTTGCCGTCCTCATCAACTACTGGTGCGGAAACCAGATCGTAGCGCTCAAAGGCTTGTGCCGCCTGATCAGCCTTGTCATCCGGGTGCAGTGTAATGGTATCGGCCAACATCAGGCTGCCGACGATCATTTCCGGTTCGTTGACAACGATAAGATTGATCGGCAGCACGCCCTTAAAGCGGTCATCCCGATTTACCACAAACACCTGATCGGTGTGATCGGGGAGTTCATCGAAACGGCGCAGGTAGCGCGATACCGTTTCCAGCGTGACATCCTCGCGCACTTGAATCATGCTGAAATCCATCAGCGCACCGACCGAGTCTTCCGGGTACGACATCGCGGCGCGCAATTGCTCCCGCTCATCGATGGACAGCGATTTGAAAACATCGCGCATCACCGCCTGCGGCAAATCCGGTGCCAGGTCGGCGATCTCATCGGTGTCCAGCTGTTCCGCCGCCTCGCGCAACTCCTCGCGGCTCATGGTGGCGATCAGCGATTCGCGCACCGCATCGGAAACCTCGATCAGAATCTCGCCGTCGCGGTCAGCCTTGACCAGATCCCACACCAGCAGGCGCTGCTCGATGGGCAGCGCTTCCAGGATATAGGCAATATCGGCAGGGTGCAGACTGCTCAGCTTCTCGCGCAGCTCGGCGAGGTTTTGCTTGTGCAGCAGAGTGTCAACCAGCGCGTGGCGGTCTTCCCGCGGTATTTCCTGCCGGTGTACCACAGCTTCCACCAGCGCGTGCTTTTGCAGCAGCGATTCCACCTGCTTCAGGTGATCCTGCACATTCTCGGTGTAATGATGTTCTTTGCCGGTGTCGCTCATCTCGCGCTTGCCCTGTAAATCGCGCGCCATTGTAAAGAATTTGGCTTGTGGTTGCGCGGCAAATTTTTTGGACGAACGGTGTTATTCCATTTTCATTTCAAAGGTCAACAATACGCAGATAAGCGGCCGGTGGTTCGACAATGCCTTTAGCGCTGGCTGCGCGTTGTCACGAGCGGCTAAGATAACGGCATTGGGCTTATGGGCGCCCTTATGATGAAGAACCCTGGCAGCTTCGTTAGTTCTTCATAATGAAATGTATTTTGCAAATTCAACGGTTGAATGGTTGAATGGCAGGCGCGCATGCATCATGCAAATTTTGTAACCAGCCTCTCGAATTCGGTCACGGGAACCGGCTTGCTGAACAGATATCCTTGAAAAGCATGACAGCCATTCAGCTCTAGAAGCGTGCGCTGCGCTTCAGTTTCCACCCCCTCGGCGATGACCTCCAGCCCCATGCTTTTTGCCAGCAAGATGATGGTTTTGGCAATGGCGGCATCGTTGGAATCGGTAAACACGTCGCGCACGAAGGACTGGTCGATCTTCAATTGGTGCAGGGGCAGGCGCTTCAGGTAAGAGAGCGAGGAATAGCCGGTGCCGAAATCATCCAGTGAAAAATTTATACCCCTTGTTTTTAACGCGGTTATTTTGGCGATGATGTCTTCCACATTATCCAGCAGCATACTTTCGGTGATTTCCAGTTTGAGTTTTTCAGGATTTGTTCCGAAGTGTTCAACCAATGCCAGCACCTCCTCAACAAAGCTTGGCAGGCTGAATTGTCGTGCGCTGACATTTACCGCCACAGTGAGGTGTGCCATTTCCGGCTGTGCTGCCCAGCTCGCCAATTGTTGGCAGGCGGTTGCCATTACCCAGTGACCCAGCGGCAGAATCAGCCCGGTTTCTTCGGCGAGCGGAATGAATTCGGCCGGGGACACCATGCCGCGTTCGGAGTGTTGCCAACGCACCAGCGCTTCGGCACCGACCAGCCTGCCCGATGAATCAACCTGCGGCTGGTAGTAAAGCAGAAATTGCTCCTGCCCGGAAATGGTGTTGAAGGAGACGGCGCGGCGCAGATCAGCCTCCAGGGCGACGCGAGCCCTGACCAATGCCTGCAAGGCGGGATCGAAGAAACGCAGGGTATTGCGGCCGCCCGCCTTGGCTTGGTACAGGCCAACATCCGCGCGTCTGAGCATTTCGTCGGTTGTCCTCAACGGCCCGCGAAGCAGTGTCGCGCCGATACTGGCAGTGCTGTTATATTCATGACTATCGAGAAGGTAGGGCTGCCCCAAAGCCAGGAGTATCTTCTCCCCCACAGCCTCGGCCTGAGTTGCGGCAGTCGGTTCGTCCGGATCCAAATCCTCGAGCAGGACAACGAATTCGTCTCCGCCTAGTCGCGCGGCGGTGTCATCTTCCCGGATGCAGGCTTTTAGCCGGGCAGCAGCCTCAATCAGCAGCAGGTCGCCGGTATCGTGCCCATGGAGGTCGTTGAGAATTTTGAAGTTGTCGAGGTCGATGAACAGCAGCGCGCCTTGCCGCTTGTTACGGAGATTGGACACCAGAGCGTGATTCAGCCGGTCGACCAACAGGCGCCGGTTAGGCAATTGGGTGAGCGTGTCATAAAAAGCCAGGTTGTGGATTTGTTTCTCCGCCACCTTGCGTTCGGTAATGTCGGTCAGCGTGCCGACGTAGTTGGTGATTGTCCCATCCGTCCCCTTGACCGCAGTAATGACGAGCCAGTCGAGATACACTTCGCCGTTTTTGCGCCGGTTCCAGATTTCGCCCCGCCATGACCCGGTGCTTCGGATGCAAGCCCACATCGCATCATAAAAAGCCGCATCCTGGCGATCCGATTTGAGCAAATCCATCTTCTTGCCAATAGCCTCCTCTGCTGTGTAACCGGTAGATTCGATAAAGGTACGGTTGACCCGCAAGATCACGGTAGCGGCATCGGTGACAACAATACATTCCTGGGATTCGAAGGCAACGGCGGCGATGCGCTGCTCCGCCTCGATTTGCTTGCGCTCGGTGATGTCGCGGATGTAGGCTGTAAAGATAATGCGGCCATCTTCGCGGATCGGCGAGATAGTCAGCTCAACCGGAAATTCCGCGCCATCGCGCCGCAGCGCGGTAATCTCGATGCGGCGATTCAGCATAAGAGTTTCGCCGGTCTGTATATAGCGGGCGAGTCCGCGTTGGTGGCGATCACGGTAGCGTTCCGGGATCAGCAATTCGGCCATCGACTGCCCGATGACCTCCTCCTTCTTCCAGCCAAAAGCATTTTCCGCTGCGGGATTGAAGTCGATCAGACGGCTTGTCGAATCGATGCTGATTATCGCGTCCAGCGCCGTGCTGATCGTCGCCCGAAGACGCGTCTCGCTTTGCGTCAAATTAAGGGTGTCGGTGGCAAGGGCCAGATCGGCACTGCGGACGGAGAAAAACAGCGCGGCATACAGCGCGGTAAAGGCACCGAGCACCACCAAGGCGATCTCAATGGTTTTAGAGTAAATGCGCTCGATGATCGGGGTGGCATCCGCATAGAGTTCAATGGCCCCGATACGTTTTCCCGCATGGGTCAGCGGCATATAGGTATTGGCAATGTAACGATCATGCAGCTCGCCGGATGGGCTAATGAACGTTTTACGAAATTCCAGTTTATGCGGCACTTCACCGCGTAGGGCTTTCGCCAGCCAATCCGGGTGCTTGCTGGTCATGCCGATTTCTTCCGTAACCGACGAGAAGACCGTTATCCCGGACAGATTGAATATTTTCAGTTTGACGACATGGTGCTCACGGACCGTTTCAAGCGCGGTAGCAAATAAACCGATATTCGGATTCACCCGCAGGGACTGGGTATCGAGTCCTTCTGTGGCTGAAATGAGAGTAGTGATCCGGTCGTCCAGCAGGTGGGTGAGATGAATCGCGGTTTTTTCGTTTTCCTGCTCGGCTATATTCTCATGCTCGGTGACTTGATCCTGCCGGTACAGAAATATCAGGATAGCCGCAGTAACCAGCATCGCCAGCAGGCTGGTGATCGAGAGGCGGCGCAGCAATGGGAAGTGATTCGTCATAGGGGCCGGGAATTTTTTATTCGGGCATTCGCAAGGCGCGCTGTGCAATTTCGCATCGTTCCCACGGTCTGATGAAACTACTGATAGAACTACTAGCCATCTGACTAACCCAGCAAAAGACGCTGGGCAAGTCATTGGTTATAGCCATTCGACCAGGTTGCCCAAAGACGACAACCAAGTCGCTGGTTATCCGGGGGAACGCCTCTCCGGTGGCGGAACAAAATTTCTCGTGGTGGGCGCTCCGCGTCCAGTGCCGCAGAAACGGCACAAAATTGCGCTCCCACGCAGGAGCGTGGGAGCGATTATGTAAATGACTGCGCTCCTCGTGTTGCTCCATGTGATTGCGCATTGCCCCGCATAGAATTTTTTAAATTATATCGACATTTGCAGGGGTGCGGCGCGCAATACTGCCATGCCCCTATGGAATTTCCGAATCGTTCATGCGGCCGAGAATAATGCCGGTCTTGCGCAGCAGGCCGCGCGCTTCGCGGTGGGTGTCGTAGTAGCGCGGATTGGGCACCATCGCCGCGAGTCTGGCGGCCTGTTCCGCAGTAAGATTGGCCGCATTGGTGCGGTAGTAATGGCGCGCGGCGGCCTCTGCGCCGAATACGCCGTTGCCCCATTCGATCACGTTGAGATAAATTTCGAAAATGCGCCGCTTGCTCATCACCGCTTCCAGCATCACCGTGATGATAATTTCCTCGCCCTTGCGCCACGACGTGCGCTTGGTGGAAAGAAACAAATTTTTGGCGAGCTGCTGGCTGATGGTCGAACCGCCCGCGACGATCTTGCCCTTCCTCAGGTTTTTCTCATAAGCCTTCTGGATACCTTCCCAGTCGAAGCCTTCGTGATCGACAAACTTGGCGTCCTCCGACGCGATCAACGCGCGCTTGAGGTTATTGGAAATCTTCGCGTAGGGAATCCACTGATGCTGCAGTTCGGCATCCGGATTCTTGTCCTGCATGATCGACAGGCGGCTTTCCATGAACGCGCTGGTGGATGGGTCGAATTTAACCCACCAGCAGATATGGGCGAACAGCCACAGTTGGTAGAACAGCAGCACGGCGAAACAGCTCGCCATTACGCGCCACAACCAGCCCCGCTGTTTTTTCATCCCGGAGAAAACCGTAACCCGGATGCAGCCCTTCGACTTCGCTCAGGACAGGCTCCGCGTAATCCGGGGATTGATGGGCGTGTGCAACGTTTTCCCGGATTACATTGCATTCCATCCGGGCCACGCCATATATTCCGACCCGCGCCGGAATAACAACAGGGTTTAGGCCTTTTCACGCAGTTTTACCATCACAAGCCTGGTATCAGGAAGCTCGCCGCACCAGATATAAAACGACTCGGCGGCCTGCTCGACCAGCATGCCGAGTCCGTCGGCAACCTGTGCGCCCTGTTCGTGGGCAAACTTCATGAAAGGCGTCTCGCGCCCGTACATCATGTCGTAGGCCAGCGCGCCGGGCGCGAAGATGTCCGTCGGTAGCGGGGGCATTTCGTCGGACAAACCGCTGGAAGTGGCGTTGATGACAATATCGAATGATTTGCCTGCAAGCTCCTCATAACTACAAATGGATACATTGGTTCCCTTGGCAAGATGGCGTGCCCTATCTACCGTGCGATTTGCAATCGTGATATTCGCGTCAGTGCGGCGTAATGCGCGACGTAATGGCAATAACACTCCCCTAGCCGCACCGCCTGCCCCCATCAGTAAAAGTCGTTTTCCTGTTAAATCTACGCCTAAATTTTGCTCGAGGTCGCGCACAAGACCCACTCCGTCGGTATTTTCGGCTTCTATTTTGCCATCCGAAAATTTTAGTGTGTTAGCAGCCTTGGCATTATCAACATCTTCCGAATGGGATATGGTTATTCCGTCAATGTTCAATTGAAATGCATGTTCCTTGAACGGCACGGTCACGTTGCAGCCCTTGTAGCCTTCCTTGCGCAGCCGTCCGATAGTCGCGGCAAAGCCATCCAGCGGCGCGAGGATGGCCTCATAGCTGATGTCCCGCCCGGTCTGCCCGGCGAACAGTTTATGAATTTGCGGCGATTTGCTGTGGGCGACAGGGTTGCCGATGACGGCATATTTATCGGTCATGATGATTACTCGCTTTCCAGCCGGTCCGACGAGGTAAACGTCCAGGTTCGGGTGATTTCCAATATGTCGGTATCTTTGCGAATATCTGGCGGCAGCGGTGCATAGGGCGCAGCAAGCTTGACGATACGCATTGCCGCCGCGTCCAGTATACGATGCCCGGAAGAGTGATTGACTTCAACCCTTTCCACGCTGCCATCGGCGCGTATTGAGACGCTGAGTTTCAAGCTCCCGAAAAGTTGTTGGTGCCGCGCTTGCTCCGGATAATTCAGATTGCCGATGCGTTCCACCTTGACACGCCAGTCCTCGATATATTGTGCAAAGCGGTATTCCTGTGTGCGTGCGCCGATAAATTTGCGGCGTGGCATTTTTTGGTAGGCATCAAAATCTTTGTGTATCTGCGCTTCCAGTCGTGCAATCTCCAAACTCCTTTGCACCAGCTCTTCGCCGTTGCTGGCATCGTTGCTTTGCTGCTTGCTGATTTCCGGTTGCACAACGCTGTGATCGCTCTTCAGCTTGGTCAGCATCCGTTTTGATTCTTCCTCAAGCTGCGCAACGCGCCTGGCTGCTTGCTCGGGGGTGAACTGTTGGTCATCGCGTATCGTGGGCAGCGGGCTTCTTGCCCGCCGGTCTTCGGCGGTATTGCCGCCGCCATCCAGATGCGCTTGCGCCAGCGCATCGGCTTTCGTCGGCTTCGATTTCGACTTGCTGTTAACCAAGACCACTTGCAGCGGCTGCATCGAGTTGGTCGTGCTGCGCGGATCGGGCATGACCAGCGCGATACCGAATAATGCGAAAGCATGCAGCGCGACTGAGAAGGTCATCGCAATAGGCAAGCGTGCTTTCTGTATAGCGATCAAGCCGTCGTCTCCTCCACCGTCGCAACAAAGCGCGTCTGTATATTCAGATCGAGCAGGTCAATCTCACCCACCGCCAATTGCACGCGAGTATTGACGGGTAATTCCGGCAGCGACGGTGCGCGAAAGATCAGCGGGATATCGGTCAATTTGACCAGGTTCTCGCGCAGCACGATGGCGTCAACCAGAAACTCGCGTAGCGAGTCTGTATCCCTCTCGCCCGCTTGCGGGATAACCAGCGACTCGGCTGCGGATGTTTGTAGCCTAGTCGAATGGCTAGTTGTTTCATCCAGAGAGCTAGGAGAGAGGGCTTCCACGTTGGCCTGTTCCTGCAACAGCCACCTCAAGCACCAGTAGCGTTCCATGGTTTTCTGGAAGTCGTTGTAGATCGTGTACATGGTATCGAAATCGCGCATCGCGGCGTACAGCGCGGTGTCGTTTTTCTCATAGGCCGGCGCTCCGTCGCGCAGCATCGTGATGATCTGGCGCTGGTTAACCATATCCACGTAACGGCGCAGCGGCGAACTCGACCACATGTATTGCGCCACGCCCAAGCCCTGATGCGGCGCGGCTATCGTGCTCATCTTCACCTTGCCGTTCTGCTGCGTGCGGTAGATGCCAACGAAGCCATGCTCGGCAAGATGCCTGCCCCACTCGCTGTTTACCAGAATCATCAGCTCGGAAACCACCTTGTCGATCGGCGAGCCGCGCCGACGATTGGTAATGCTGACCCTTGCATTTTCGTTATCCGGGCCATTCTCGATATTGAAGTTGTAATCGATCTGCTGCGTGCTGTTATCGGACGGTTTGCCGCGTGCCGCTTCGAGTTTTTGCACCAGATTCCACAGCAGCGTCAACTCGTTGGCATAGGGGTAATCGAGTTTGCCTGCCGCCAGCGTCTCTTCGTTGAACAGCGGCTCCAGCGTGTCATGGCGCAGGTTCGCCGCGATGTGGATACGCTCGACGCGGCTTTCGTGGCCGAGTATTTCCAGGGTTGCGCCATCAATCTCGTTATACATCGATAGCGCCGGGCTGACGCGATCCGCGCACAGCGTGAAAGCCTGCACCACGCTGTCCGGCAGCATGGTAATTTTCTGCCCCGGCATATACACCGTGGACAACCGGGTAGCGGCAATCCTGTCGCCCTCCGAATCGCGCGGCATCCCCAAGGTGGGCGCGGCAATATGCACGCCGACGCGCCAGTTGCCGTTGGCCAATTTTTCCACCGAAAACGCATCGTCGATTTCCGTGGTGGTTGCATCGTCGATGCTGAATGCGTTCACACCGGCCAGCGGCAATTCGCCCCATGCGCTCAACTCGATGGGCGGAAAGCCGGTGCCTTTGGGGAAGTGTTCGAACAGGAATTTCTGTAAATGGTAATCGTGCGTGGAGGGCAACGCGCCGCAATGCTGCAACAGATGCGCGGCGGACAAATGCGTCGCGGCGCAGGCCGCTTCCAGCGCTTTCGTTTCCAGGGTGTTGCGATCCGGTTTGTAGAGCAGATGCTGAAGGTGTTCGGTGAATTCACAGGGCAACTCAAACCTGCTCAGTTGCTCGGTGTAGCGCGCCTGCAACGCCAATTGCTGGCGCTTGCGCTCCGCTCCGGCTAGCGCGGCCTTGAGCACATCGGGCGGCGCGGCGCGGTAGCGGCCTTTGCCTTTCTTGTGAAAATAGATCGGCGCGCCATGCAGTCGTATCAGGGCGGCAGCGGCTTCCAGAGAACTCGGGGTATGGCCAAAATATTCGGCAGCGATTTGCTCCGAGCCAAACTCGTCCGGCGGGCAGCACTCCCAAAGAAAATCGACCTCGATGCCTGCGGCGAGAGACTCCGCCTGCGCCATAAATTCGCCCAGGGCAGGCTGGCTGAAACGCAGCATCACATTGGCCGCCTTGACCTTGCTGCGCTTGCCGGAAACGCTTTCAATCTGGAGCGAGGTGGTATTGTCGGTCATGATGCTGCCGACCTTGAAACTGCCGTCTTCTTCGTAAAGGATATTCATGGGGGACTGCGGGAAAATTTGCCGCAGATTATAACAGTACGCGGCGGCAGCACCTTGTGCCGCAGTCAACAAAAAAGCCGACTCGCGTCGGCTTCCTTGTGCGGACAATACAACCCCTACTTCTGGCTTAGAACCCACGCCACCATGATTTTGATATCGCCATCACTGACCGTATTTGCGGTGGGCGGCATAGGCATCTCGCCGAACGAACCCTTGCCGCCGCTGCGTACTTTAGCTTCCAGCGTGGCTTGAGCACCTTTATTGCCCTTATACTTTGCGGCAACATCTGTCAGCGCAGGCCCCACCGTTTTCTTGGCAACAGCATGACACGCAACACAGTTGTTTTTCTTGAATAGCGCTTCGCCGTTATCTGCGGCGAAGGCAGTAGCGGAAACAGATAGAGCGATGATCATGGCAATAAGATAGCTAATTTTCATAATGTTCTCCTTGGGTAAAAATATCGATGCGGGAACTCCACGCTTTTTGATAATACATCAAATCAATGTCGGCTAAACGGTCTGGAACGGCCTTCGCCGTTGACAAACCCTGCAAGCCTTAGTTCCTTAGATTGCGCCGGCCTGATAAGCCTGTACATCGGCAAAATAACTGCTGCGCACCATCGGGCCGCAGGCCGCGTGAGCGAACCCCATTTTCTTCGCGGCTTGTTCGAGCATGGCAAATGTCTCAAGAGGCGCATAGCGCAGCACCGGCAGATGCCCGTCCGAGGGTTGCAGGTACTGGCCGATGGTGAGCATATTCACGCCGTGCGCGCGCAGGTCGCGCATCGCTTGCAGGACTTCCTCATCGGTTTCGCCCAGGCCCAGCATCAGGCCGGATTTGGTCGAGACATGCGGAAAACGCGCCTTGAAATCCTGGAGCAGTTGCAGCGAGTGCGCATACTCCGCACCGGGGCGCGCCAGCGGATAAAGGCGCGGCACGGTTTCCAGATTGTGGTTCAGCACATCGGGCAGGCTTGCGGCGAGCGCATCCAGTGCGGCCTCCAGCCGCCCGCGAAAATCCGGCACCAGTATTTCCAGGCGCGTCGCGGGCGCGCTGGCGCGGATTGCGGCCAGACAATCGGCAAAATGCTGCGCGCCGCCGTCGCGCAAATCATCGCGATCCACGCTGGTGATCACCGCGTATTTGAGTTTGAGCAAACCGATGGAACGCGCCAGGTTTTCCGGCTCGTTTGCATCGGGCGGCAGCGGCTTGCCGTGCGCCACGTCGCAGAACGGGCAGCGCCGCGTGCAGATGTCGCCGAGTATCATGAAAGCCGCCGTGCCCTTGCCGAAACACTCGCCGATGTTTGGGCAGGAAGCCTCCTCGCACACCGTGTGCAGATTGTGCTCACGCAGCACGCGCTTCATATCGTTGTACCCCGTCCCGCTGCCGGGTTTCACGCGGATCCATTCCGGCTTGCGCAGCCGCTGCTGCAACGGCACGATCTTGATCGGGTTGCGCGCGGTCTTTTCTTTTCCGGTTTGTTTTTGGTCCGCGCCGGTCTGCTTATGTTCAGTGCCGCTCATTATTTACCTTCCACAATCGTTCCCACGCTCCGCATGGAAATGATTAGCGATCAAGCAGCCAATCTTTCAAGCGGCCTGATTTTCGGCGTTGGCTGTTGCTCGGCTTGCCACAAATCCCATTGTGTTTGCATTCCAAGCCATACATCGGGGCTAGTACCCAGCCATGCTGCAAGGCGCAATGACATCCCCGCTGTTATGCCCGCCTTGCCGTTCAGCACTTTGGAAAGCGTAACGCGGGATATTTGCAGCTCCTTGGTCGCCTGAGTCACCGTCATATTTTCGGGTAGCCATTCCCGCAACACTTCGCCGGGATGTGCCGGATTGTGCATTCTGCTCATATTTATTTCTCCTAGTGGTAATCCAGATAATCAACCAGCTCGGCATTTTGTCTTTAATCACGACCGTATTGTATGGCTGTTAAGTAACGCTTAACAATATTAAAACCTTCAAGCACTGGACTTCACATGGGTAACTTATTCAAATTCTGACATAATAACTTACCTGACTTATTGGGCTTGGACGGAAATGGCATCTGACGCACTTACCGACGAACAAATTGCCGCTCTTGTAGCAATGCCAAAGCGTGTAGAGAATCCTAATGCCAAGCCTAGGAGCGAAGGCCAGCATTCACGACGTGATTTTCGAGTTGTCAGCACAGATGGAGTGCAAGAATTCGCTTTGTTTACCCGGCAAAGTTTATTGCTGCCACAAGGTTTTTCTGCCGGTTTGCGCTGGTTAGCTAAAAGCGGTGAATCAGTCATGCTGATGCGTTGTAACGGTTCGGATCATCCGCACACTAACGGAATCGAACGCGACAGATTTGAACTTGTTTACCATATTCATCAGGCAACAGAACGCTATCTTGCTGTCGGAAAAAAGAGCGAGGGATATGCTCAACCAACCAGAGAGTACAGGACACTCAACGGAGCGCTGCACCATATTGTTTGCCAATGCAGCATTGCCGGCTTAAAAACCGAACCGGATGAACCAGACTTGTTCTAATGACATGAACATTCAAGAAATACAAAGAGCTATTTGCTCCTCCCTTTGCGCGGAAGTTCAAGTCTCCGAGCGCGAAGGCGGGCTTTTGTTCGTCTCTACGCCCTTCAGTTTTCCTGACGGGGACGCATACTCCATTTATCTGAAGAAGCTCCAAACCGGTGGCTTCCGCATAACCGACATGGGCATAACGCTTATGCATCTAAGTTATGAAAACGATATAGACAAATTTCAGGGAGACGGCACTCGCGGAAAGTTATTCCGCCAAATTTTATCCGAAATGGATTTATCTGAAGAGTCTGGGGAGTTTTTCATAGAGACTCCAGCAACCGCACTCGGCACAAACATATTCCGGTTTGGACAGGCGCTTACCAAGATTCACGACCTGACATTTCTGAATCGTCTTCGCGCTGAAAGCACCTTCTATGAAGATTTAAGAGAAAAATTGCTTGGCTGTGTGGACGCGGAACGCTTGAAAGAAAATTACATCGTCCCCGGAGTGGCTAACGCGGCTGACTACCCCGTTGATTATTTCATTGAGAGCGGCGAACAGCAGCCCCTTTATCTGTTCGGTGTGCCCAACCGAGACAAGGCAAGGCTTGCAACGATCATTCTGCAACATCTCATCGCGTCAAAAGCAGACTTCAATTCGATGATAATTTTTCAGGATATGTCCACGATTCCTTCGCGCGATCTCAGTCGCCTGACGAACGCCGCCAACGACATGATTGCATCCATGGATGCCACGGATGACATCGAACGCAAACTCCTGCGGCGGATCAAGTAGGGCAGGCAGCCGCCATTACCCATTGTAACGTTCAGCAATCGCGCGGGCAAACGGGGTGCACACTCACCCGGCTCACAGGTCGTCTCCGTGTGAAAAGGGAGGTTCTTTGCCGCCGATCCACATTGATCGAAGCTCGACTGGTAGGTTACTCTGATCTGCAACATAAATTCGGCCAGAACCCACCACGGTTTCCGCGTATTTGAGCGTGTTCGCCACCTTCTGTATTACGTCAGGAGGTTCCTCGCTCACAAATAATGAGCGGGCGCCTTTTTCTACAACGAGATTAAACCGCCAATTGAGAGTTCTGAGACGCATGGAAGTATCGCATTGCACTGGCACTGGATGCCTGAGTGCCGTCCATATCCGAGAAAAACCCCTTATCATAGGCACTGGTTTCATCGGGACTGGATACCGCAGAAAAATATCATCTAATAATCCGTGGTACTCATTATCAGGTGAAAGAAGTTCCGGAAATGCTTCCTCAACGGAAGAATGAATTATTTCCGTGCTTGATGCTGCTGTAAAAGCGCAATCAAATTCTGCGCCAACTGCGCTTGCAGTTCGTTGATCGGTACGTTGATGCCGAGCTCGCAGCATTGGGTGACGCGCAGTCCGGCATAGCCGCACGGGTTGATGTTGGCGAACGGAGCCAGATCCATGTCCACGTTCAACGCAATACCGTGATAGCAGCAGCCGTGTTTTATTTTCAGGCCGAGCGAGGCGATCTTCGCATCAGCCACATATACGCCCGGCGCGTCCTTGCGCCCCTGCGCGGCCACGCCGAATGCGCCGAGCAAGTCGATCACCGCCTGCTCCATCAGGCGCACCAGTTCGCGCACGTTGATTTTCCAGCGGCGCAGGTCGAGCAGCAGATAGGCGACGATCTGGCCGGGGCCGTGGTAGGTGATCTGCCCGCCGCGATCAATTTTGACTACGGGAATATTCGTGCTGCGCAGCAGGTGTTCCGGCTTCCCGGCCAGGCCTTGCGTGTAAACGGGCGGGTGTTGCACCAGCCAGATTTCGTCGCGCGTGCTGGATGTGCGCTCGACTGTGAATTGCTGCATCGCTTGCCAAGTAGGTGCGTATTCAACAAGCCCCAGCAATTCGATGTGCGGGATCATGCCAGCTTCATTTCGAAGGTCAGACAAGGCGGCGACGAGTGAACGACGCTGGCAGTGCAAGTAGCACGACTAGGAGTGAACGAGGATGCCAACGCAGTATCACCGATGAAATGGAGTTGGCATCACAGCACCATCACGATCAGCGGGTGGTCGCACAAGTCCTGATACAGCGCGTCGAGCTGTTCGCGCGACGTGGCGCGCACGGTGCAGGTCAGGCTGACATAACGGGCGTTTTTGCTGGCGCGCATTTCCATGCTGGACGCGACATATCCGGGGTCGTGTTTGTTGACCACCTCCAGCACTGCCTGCGCAAAACCAGCTTGCTGCAAGCCAAAAATTTTCAGCGGGAATTCGCAGGGGTATTCGATCAGGCTGGCGGTTAACTTGCTGGCTGGTAATTCGTTCATGGTCGTTTATGCGGCACGCATCACATCGCGTTTAAAGTCCTGATACAGCGCGTGCAACCGGGCAAACATCGCGCCGGGCTTGCCGGTGCCGACCGGCTTGCCGTCAAGCCGGGTAATCGCCAGCACTTCCTTGGTGGACGAGGTGAGCAACAGTTCGTCGGCGCCAAACACTTCCGCGACGGCGATCCTGCGCACCTCATGCGGGATGCCATTGGTGGCGGCGAGCTCCAGCACCACGTCGTAGGTGATGCCGGGCAGCATTAAATTATCTTTGGGCGGCGCGAGCAACTTGCCGTTTTTCACCACGAAGATGTTGCTGGCCGCGCCCTCGGTCATGAACGCTTCATCTCGAATCAGAATGGTCTCGGCGCAGCCCGCGTCTATTGCCATCTGGCGCAGCAGCACGTTGGGCAGCAGCGCGATGGCCTTGATGTCGCAGCGCAGCCAGCGGTTGTCCGGCGCGGTGATGCACGCGATGCCGCTGTGCAACAGTTCGGCGGGCGGGGTGAGCAGCGGATTGCTCATCATGAATAGCGTCGGTTTGACCGGCGGATTGGGAAAGGCATGATCGCGTTTGGCCGCGCCGCGCGTGATGTGCAGATACAAGTATTGGTCTTGCGCCGCATTGCGCGCGATGAGTTCGTTGATGATATCCGTCCATCCGTTATCGCTGTGCGGGTTGGCGAGCTTGATGCCGTCCAGGCTGTGCTGCAGGCGCCGCAAATGCTCTGCCAGACGGAACGCCTTGCGCGAATAAACCGGAATCACTTCGTATACGCCGTCGCCGAATATGAAGCCGCGATCCAGCACGGAAATCTTCGCTTCTTCGATGGGCATGTATTGCCCGTTCAAATAAATTGTCATGAGTGATTCACCGTTATTGAAAAATTAAGCGGATGCTGTCCCATCCGCGCGAGAAAACATTCGCCAGCGGCACACTTTTCAGCGCCAGCAGCGGGAATTCCGCATAGGGTTTGCCAGCCATTGTTATTTTTAGCACGCCCAACGGTTGCCCGGAGGTGATTGGCGCGATGATCGGCTGACGCGTTTCCATTGTCGCCTTGAGTTGTTCGAGTTTTCCTTTGGGGATGGTCAGGAACAGTTCTCGGCGAAAGCCGACTTCAAGGTGGCTTTCCGTGCCTTTCCAGACGCGCACTTCGGTGACCGGCTGATCCTTTTGATACAGGCGCACTGCTTCGAAATATTGGAAGCCAAAATTCAGCAGCTTCTGACTCTCTGTGGCGCGCAAGTTATCCGAATCCGCGCCGAGCAATACCGAAATCAGGCGGTGATTATTGCGCATGGATGAGCCAATCAGGCAATATCCGGCGGTTTCGGTGTGTCCGGTTTTCAATCCATCCGCATAAGGGTCAATCCACAACAGACGATTGCGATTGGCTTGAGTGACACTATTGAAGGTGTAATCACGCAATCCAAACAGCGGGTAGTGTTGCGGGTAGTCGCGCACGATGGCGGCGGCCAGCACAGCCAGATCGGATGCGCTGCTGTAGTGTTGCGCATCCGGCAATCCGACAGGATTGGCGAAATGGGTATTGATCATGCCCAGCCGCTTGGCCTCCTTGTTCATCAGTTCGACGAAACCGGCCTCGCTGCCGGCGATGTTGAGCGCCAGTGTAATGGCCGCATCATTACCGGATTGCACGATCAGTCCGCGCAACAGTTCGGCTACGGTCACAGCTTGCTCCGCCTTGAGCAACATGCGTGATTCACCGCTGGTGTTGCGTACCGCGGCAACAGGAATAGCCAGGCTTTGTTCCGGCGCAAGCGTGCCATGCTTGATTGCGTCAAAGGTCAGATAAGCCGTCATCAGTTTGGTCAGCGAAGCGGGTTCCATGCGTGCATCACCGTTTTGGTTCACCAGAACCTGATTGCTGGTGTAGTCATATAACAGGTATGACTTGGCTGCCAGAATCGGTGCTGCGGGCAACTGCTGGGTTAGCGCGAAGCTTGGCGGGGACAATAACAGGCTAATAATTAGAACGATGAATTTCATGGCAATCCGCTTTTTCCGGGCGCAATTATAGTCCGTGCGCCACAGGCGACGATAGCTGCAGCGCGACTAGGCCGAAATATATAGATATTTCGGCATATTGTTATTTCGTTCCCACCTGTTTATAAGTCAATTGTGCAAAGGTGGTTTAGGAGGGTAATGCGATGACACTGCTAAACAAAATGACAGGTTTTTTAAACATTGGGGCTCCCCTCAAGAACGATATGCGCGACCGCGTTAATCTCATTACGGCAGCCGAGCAGCACGTATTGCTGAAGTCCCACTTGGGGCATCATGTGTATGGAAGAAGTCGCGAACCTCTGGACTCGAGCATATATGGGCATAACGGCCTCTGCCAATTGGGCGGCTGGATCAACGGTTGGGTGTTCGAACCGTTTCGCGGAAGCGATGTGTATAAGCAATTAAGCCATGCGCACCAGCAGTTTCACGAATTGGGGATATCCATCATCGAAAAGTTGCAAGCGGGCGATAGCGGCGGTGCGGAGGAGGTATTCAGAAACGAATACAGCCAGTCGTTGCGCCAAATCATCCAGGCGCTGACAGAAATCAACAAGCTGCCACTTGAGACTCGTAACTAAAGCCGCCCCTAGTCCCATTTCACAATCAACATGAATCAGGAGCGGGCCATGCCCGCTCCTGCGGGTGTCCGGCTATAAGTTTCACAGACAATTTGCCCAAAAGCGGGTGCATCAAGGGCGCGTCTTATTCGGCGCGTTTAGGTGGCTTGGCGAGTTTGCGTTGCAGCGTGCGGCGGTGGATATTGAGTGCGCGGGCGGTGGCTGAAACATTGTCTTCGTGCTCATGTAGCACGCGCTGGATGTGTTCCCATTCCAGATTTCCGAGTTGTGTCGTTCGCACCTTGATTGGCGCTTCACTACCGGCTGCACGCCCGAACGCCGCAACGACTTCATCGGCATTGGCAGGCTTGGCCAGATATTGCGTCGCGCCCAGTTTGATCGCCTCGACGGCGGTTGCGATGCTGGCATAGCCGGTCAGCATCACGATGCGCGTATTCGGGTCGAGTTCGTGCAATATCTTGACCAGAACCAGCCCTGGGGTATTACCCATTTTCAAGTCCACCACAGCGAATTCCGGCGGATTTGCTTCTGCCAGAGGAATAGCCTGTTCCACGCTGTGCGCCACGCAAACACTGAAGCCGCGCTTTTCCAGAGCGGCGCCCAGCACCTTGCAGAAAGTGATGTCATCGTCCACCAGCAACAGCGAGGCAGATTCTTCATGTGGTTCGGTCATATGGGAACCCCGGTTATTGGCAAAATGATTTCCGTGGTTGCGCCGCCTTGCTCGCGATTGAACAGGCGCACCGAGCCGCCCATGCGTTCGAGGGTGGCATTGGCCAGAAACAGGCCCAGCCCGTGCCCTTCTGTTTTGGTGGTGAAGAATGCCGAGCCGGCTTTGAGTTCCGCTTCTTCGCTCAGCCCCTTGCCATGATCGTGGATTTCCAGCGTGAAGCTGGCGGCATTCCAGTGCGAGCGGATTTCGATTGTTTGCGGGGTTGCGCTTGCGGGCGCCGCGTCCGCCGCATTGTTGAGCAGGTTCATCAGCGCGGCGCGCAACGTGGCATCCACGCTGACGAGCGGGGCGGGTTGCGCGCCATCGACATGATATTGATATGGTACGGCGGGGCGCAACAACTGCCACTCGTCCAGCACTTCCGCCATCAGGCGATCGGCCGGTTGCAGCGAGGCCGCGCCGCTGACCTGGGCGTTGGCCAGTATCTTGTCGAGGATGCGCTTGCAGCCGCGCACCTGTTCGTTGAGGATAGCCAAAGCATCGCGCCAGCCAGGCTGCGCATCGGTTTCGTGCTGCAATTCGCCGATCACCACCGCCATGGTGGACAGCGGCGTGCCCAGCTCATGCGCGGCGCCGGCGGCCTGCGTGCCGAGCGCCACGATCCGCTCGTTGCGCAGGATCTCCTCGCGCACGCGGGCCAGCATCTCATCGCGGTTGCGCACCGCCTGCGCCATCTGCACCACGAAATAGGCCACCACCACCGTGCTGAACACAAAGCCGAGCCACATGCCCACCACATGCGCGTTGAATGCGCTGGCACCGTCATGTTGATGGTTGTGCGGCAGCGGAATGTAATAGACCATCAGCACGCTGTAACAGGCGGAAGTAAGCGCCGCCATGCCCCAGGTGTAGCGGCCCGGCAACGTCGCGGCGGCAATCACCAGCGGCAGCAGGTAAAGCGAGACAAAAGGATTGGTCGATCCGCCGCTGTAATAAAGCAATATGCTGAGCGCCAGCACATCCACGCACAACTGGGCGAACAACTCCGTGTTGGGAACCGGTTTGCCGCTGCGCAGACGATGCCAGGAATACAAATTGACTGCGGCGAGCGCGGCGATGGTCAGCAACATTGGCTGCCAGTTCAACTCCAGCTTCAGAACCCTCCATACTGCCGCCAGCGTCAGGAGCTGTGCCGCGACGGCCATGCTGCGCAACGCGACCAGGCGGCGCAACTGGTTATGACCAGGCAGGGAGGAGAGTATGCTGTTATTCACGATGCCATTCTATAGCGGGATGCATGTGGAGGGGTGCGGCATATTGTCGCATTCCCAAACTGCTATTATTGGCAAATAATCCATTCTGCCAGAAACGGTACAACAGAAGCGATGCAAATATAATTTCTGGCGTTTTTGTTTTTTGATATCGGGAAAATCATCATGGTTAAATTGTATCGGCTTGGCGGACTGTTGGCCGCCTTGTTGCTGGGAGCCAGCGTCCATGCGGGCGACATTCAAATTGAGCGCGCCTGGGCGCGCGCTACTGTCCCCGGGCGGGACTCGGCAAATGTGTATATGTCCATTATCAGCAAACCGGCCGCGACTTTGGTTGGCGTTTCCAGCGCGGCCTCCAAAACGGCAGATTTGCGCACCATGACGCATAAAAACGGCATGATGAAAACGATCAATGTTGAGGCCATTGCCTTGCCGGAAGATAGCCGCATGGATATGGGCAGCGAGCATGGCTATCACGTGACGCTGGTGGGTTTGAAGGCTCCGCTCAAGGCTGGCGAAACTGTTCCGCTGACACTGAGTTTCGAAATGGCTGACAAGCGCAGTGTCAAGGTTGATGTGCAGGCGGAAATCAAGCCGCTAAAAAGCGCAACACAGAAATGATATTCGCTTGCCTTGCCATCATCGCTGACAGACGGGAATCGCGCCAAACCCAGTAAGTGTTTGCTTTCACTAAATGTCAGGCGGCGCGTGCCGCCTGCTTGTTTTCTGGTGTAGAATTCGCGGCAAATTTTGCGAGCTTTCGCCCTGACGTGCGAAATGCCTGCTTACCCTTTTTTAGAGGAAAAACCATGCCCCTTACGCCTTCCGCCGCAGACAAGAAAGCACGCACGCTTTCCGAGGCGATGCCCTATATCCAGCGTTTTTTCGACAAAACCATCGTTATCAAATATGGCGGCAACGCGATGACCGACCCGGCGTTGCAGGAGAGCTTCGCGCGCGATGTGGTGCTGCTGAAGCTGGTCGGCATGAACCCGGTGGTGGTGCACGGCGGCGGGCCGCAGATCAACGAGATGCTCAAGCGCGTCGGCAAACAGGGCGAGTTCGTGCAGGGTATGCGCGTCACCGACGAAGAAACCATGGACGTGGTCGAGATGGTGTTAGGCAAGGTCAACAAGGATATCGTCAACCTGATCAACCGGCATGGCGGCAGGGCCGTCGGGCTGACCGGTCAGGATGGCGCATTCATCCGTGCCGAGAAATTGATGCTGGAAAGCAAAGACGAACCGGGCAAGATGCTGGACATCGGGTTGGTCGGCGAGATTGAAAAAATCGACCCGTCGATTATTTCCTTTCTCGATTCCGGCGATTTCATCCCGGTGATCGCGCCAATCGGCGTGGGGCCGGACGGCGAGACGCTGAATATCAATGCCGACCTCGTGGCAGGCAAGCTGGCGGAAGTGCTGCACGCCGAAAAGCTGGTGCTGCTCACCAATACGCCGGGCGTG
>JAHFRA010000035.1:20140-28081 GCA_023259035.1 Gallionella sp. | reverse complement strand
ATACCGAACCCTGCTTGCCGACATCGGAGGCATTGAAGGTGATCGTGGTGGTGATCGTGGCGCTGGTCGCGGTGATGGTGCTGATGGTGGTTGCGACGAAGGGGGTCGGTTTGAAGGTGGCAGTGACGTTTTTTGCCGCCCTCATCGTTACCACGCACGAGCCGACGCCGCTGCAGTCGCCGCTCCAGCCGGCAAAGTAGCTGCCGGTGGCGGGGGTGGCGGTGAGGGTGACGCTACCGGAGAAGCTGCCGCTGCAAGTGGCACCGCAGTCGATGCCTGTGGTGCTGCTGGTGACGGTGCCGGTGCCAGCGCCAGATTTGGTGACGGTCAGCGCGGCATTGGCGAGAGTATATGATTGCAGTTTACTGGTCAGAATCATCGTCCCACTGACTCCGGAGTATGCAGATACAGTTGTAATTGTATCCTCGACCACACCTCCCGCTGACGGGGAATAATAATACGAGCCATTTTGTGTAGTAGTCCCAGCCGAGGTTGTTGTCGTAGATGCTGAATCTACTTGGAGGCAATCAGTAAATGTTCCTGCAGGTACAGTTCGCGTGACATTAAAAGCTTTGATAGTACGACTGGTCCCTGAGTTGTCGGACGCCCAAGTCGTCCCCACCGAAAAAGTTGACGGCAAATCCGTATAACTCCAACTACTATTGTTCGACGTGCTGCTACCTGTCAATGCGCCTGCAGTATCTATCTGTAGCGTGGTTGTGACTGTACTTAAATTTGTTACACTTTGAATAGTTACCACTCCACCAGCGGAAGCGGTAACGGTCGACACGGAAGACAAACTAGAAAACGGACAGTACATCATCCCTGTACATGTATCTGTTGTTAGATATGACCAAGTGTTGCCAACAGCCTTACTAGTGAAATATTGGGCAGCCGTGCCGGATGTTGCGGCAAACACATTCGTGCTTAACGCGCCTAACCCAAGACACAAAACCAGCCCAGCGGCCAGCCAACGAAAATAACGAGACAGATTCATAATGGCTTTCCCCAAGCTCTATGGTTGCAACATGGGGACTTCCGGTCACCGGCGGGTCGCTGAAAGTCAGCGGAGTTAATTTGAATGCCGCAATATACATGCACATCGAACAAAAAACGGGCATAAATTGGCTTGAGAGGGGGGATTGCTTCCGGCTTTCTCTGGCTCTACGGGTCGCTGAAAGTCCGACAGCTTCCCGTTTTTTAATTCCGGCTCATCCGGCTTTGGATCAGCCGTCTGCATTGATTTTTGCAATCAACTCCAGGAGCACTGCCTCTGTTTTGTCAGTGCTCACCTGGCACGTGCCGGCATTCCCGTGCCCGCCGCCGCCATATTGCAGCATCAATTCGCCGATATTGGTTTTCGAGGTGCGATTGAGAATGGACTTGCCGGTGGCAAACACCGTGTTCTGGTTCTTTAACCCCCACAGCACATGGATGGAAATATTGGTTTCCGGAAATAATGCGTAGATCATGAAACGGTTGCCCGCGTAGATAACTTCCTCTTTGCGCAGATCGAGCACTACCAAATTCTTGTGCACCTTCGAGCAGGATTTCAACTGTGCCTTGAATTTATCCTCGTGCTCGAAATACATATCAGACCGTTCCTTCACATCGGGCAACTGCATGATCTGTTCAATGCTGTGCTTTCGGCAATAGTCGATTAATTCCATCATCAAATCGTAATTTGAAATACGGAAATCGCGGAATCGTCCCAGTCCGGTACGCGAATCCATCAGGTAATTGAGCAACACCCAACCGGTGGGATGAAGAATTTCTTCGCGCGAAAACTGGGCGGCATCAGCCTTGTCCACTGCGGCCATCATATCGTTCCATCCGGCGGGGAACGCATTGAGTCCACCAAAGTGGTCATACACCACCCGCGCGGCAGATGGAGCATCCGAACGGTTAATGTAATTAGTACGCTCGCCGGGATTACGAGTGATTTCCGAGGCGTGATGATCGATCACCAGAAAGGCACCGGCAACATACGGCAGATTGGTGGTGATATCCCGCGAGGTTATGTCAATCTTGCCATCCTGCATATCCTTGGGGTGAACGAATTTAATCTCGTCAATCATGTCGAGATGCTTGAGCAGCACGGCACAAACCAGGCCATCAAAGTCACTGCGGGTGACCAGGCGAAATTTTTCGTTTTCCATAATGTGTTCCTTCAGGTTAAGGGATAGTGGCTGAAGAAAATTATACTGCAACCCACCGTTGCGCGGGAATCCGCATTATTCCTTGTCTACAGGCGATTGATCAATTGCCTGTACTAACCGGTAGGCGGACACAATCCGCCCAGTTGTTGGGAGTCTCAAACAGACGCACCTGCTCCAGGCGCAGGTGATTGCCATAAATATCCCGATAAGCCGGATTGAGGATATCGAAGGCGGTTTGCGCCAGATTTTCGGCCGTCGGAACAACATCGAGGATAACGGTCTTGTGATTCGGCAAGGTTGCGAGGAAATCGCACACCGCCTTGTCGCCGCGATACACCAGAAAGGCGTGATCCCACGCATCCACCAGTTTTTCCTTGGCGATGCGTTTGACATCGGAGAAGTCCATCACCATGCCCTGTTCGGATTGTCCTTCGGCGGTGATGATATCGCCGGACAGGGTGATTTCGATGGCGTAGCGATGGCCGTGCAGGTGTTTGCACTGGCTGTTGTGGTTGGGGATGCGATGTCCGGCATCGAATTCCAGGCGGCGGGTGATAAGCATGTCGGTTGTGAGTGGTTGAGTGGCGCGGATTATAGCATCGCGGGGTATTGCGTCCGACCATCCTCTCTTTATGCCAATGTCTGTTGCCGATGCCTTGTTTTACATCGATTAATGACTGACAATGCCACCCATCGGGGATAAGGCAGCCTCCCCGCTTCAAGACAGTTCATCGTCCAAGGTCTGCTCTGAAATTGGATATTCCAAGGAGGAGTCATGGACGTACCGCAGCAGCAAATTCCTGGCGACACGCAACCCCCTGCACAAGTCACGCTGGCGCAAGCTTTCTGGTATTGGCTCAGGCTGGGCTTCATCAGTTTCGGCGGGCCGGCTGGGCAGATTTCCATCATGCATCAGGACCTGGTCGAGCGTAAACGCTGGATATCGGAAAAGCGTTTCCTGCACGCGCTCAACTATTGCATGGTGCTCCCCGGCCCGGAAGCGCAGCAGCTCGCTACCTATATCGGCTGGATGATGCACCGTACCTGGGGAGGCATCATCGCTGGCACTTTGTTCGTCTTGCCCTCGCTGTTCATCCTGATCGCGCTGTCATGGGTCTATATCGCCTTCGGTGATGTGCCGCTGGTGGCTGGATTGTTTTATGGCATCAAGCCTGCCGTGACTGCCATCGTGGTACAGGCAACACACCGCATCGGCTCGCGGGCGCTCAAGAACAACTTGCTATGGACAATCGCGACGGCTTCGTTCGTGGCGATCTTCGCGTTGAACGCGCCGTTCCCGGCCATCGTCGCCGGTGCAGCATTGATCGGTTACGTCGGTGGGCGCATCGCCCCGGACAGGTTCAAGGTCGGTGGAGGACACGGGAAAGCGTACAAATCCTTCGGCCCCGCGCTGATCGACGACGACACGCCAACACCGGAACATGCGCGCTTCCGCTGGTCCGGGCTGGTTAAAATGGCCGTGATTGGCGGACTGCTGTGGTTGCTGCCGATGGCGCTGTTGACGGCTAACTACGGATGGAACCACACGCTGACGCAGATGGGCTGGTTCTTCACCAAGGCCGCGCTAGTAACCTTCGGCGGAGCCTATGCGGTGTTGCCATATGTGTATCAGGGTGCGGTCGGACATTACGGATGGCTTACGCCAACGCAGATGATCGACGGCTTGGCACTCGGCGAGACCACACCGGGGCCGCTCATTATGGTGGTGGCTTTTGTCGGTTTCATTGGTGGCTATGTGCATGCGTTGTTCGGACCGGACATGCTGTTCCTGGCGGGAACGGTCGCCGCAACGCTGGTGACATGGTTCACCTTCCTGCCGTCTTTCATCTTCATCCTTGCTGGCGGCCCGCTGGTGGAATCCACTCATGGTGACCTCAAGTTCACTGCGCCACTGACCGCGATCACAGCGGCAGTCGTAGGTGTAATCCTGAATCTGGCGCTGTTCTTTGGTTATCACGTGTTATGGCCGAAAGGTTTTTCCGGCACGTTCGATTGGCTGTCAGCATTGACCGCACTGGCAGCTGCCATCGCGTTATTTCGCTTCGAGCGCAGCGTCATCGAGGTCATCGCGGCTTGCGCCATACTTGGACTTGTTCTGAAAACCGTCTTGTGAAGTGAAGCATTGCCCGCATTGAGGCCTCACCGCAATAATCATTACGTTCGCGCTTTGAATTGCGAACTACGCCGGATAAATGTCTTCTGCGCCTCTTCACTGTTATGCGCGATGCCGTAGCGCAGAGCAGTGTAATTTGCGGCTAGCGCGCGGATGTCTTCGGCGAGGTCGGGGCGTGCCGTGGCGATACGTGCGGCGTAGTCCTGCGCGCCTTCGTGTGCAGCGCGCGGCAACCCGGCTTTCGCCAATTTGCGGCACAACTTGAGCCATGCCGCTTGCACCTTGTCCGGCCGGCGCGCGAACAGATGGCGCAACATGAACAGAGAGAACAGAGCAACCAATAGACCCACACCGGTCGCCATGCTCATGGCCATTTTTTGCCAGGTGATGGATTCCATGCCGAGACGAGTCATGAAGGCAAACTGGCGCTCGCTGTTATAGCCAAGCACCCATTGATTCCACTGATTGGCGAACGTATCCCAGTTCAGGCGCAGGTCGCGCAGCCACTGCGGGGGATCGCGCGCCATGAAAGGTAACGCGCTGTTATTTTGCAGGGCGGCCGACAGACTGCGCTGCACACGCTCCGGGGCAATCGCCGCAGTGGGGTCGATGCGCACCCACCCCTGCCCTTCCAGCCACACTTCTGCCCAAGCGTGCGCATCGTATTGACGCACAATGTAGTAGTTGCCGAAATCATTGAATTCGCCGCCCTGGTAGCCGGTCACCACGCGGGCCGGTACGTTTGCGGCGCGCATCAAAAACACGAAGGCTGACGCATAGTGCTCGCAAAACCCCTGCCTGGTCTCAAATAAAAAATCATCAATGCCGTTAATGCCGAGCAGTGGCGGTTCAAGTGTGTACTGGAAACCTTGCCGGTTGAAATATGACAGTGCTGCACGAACTATCGCGGCATTATTTGCACTGCTGGTTTTCCACTCAACAGCAAGCTGTTGCGCGCGGGGATTGAATTGTTTCGGCAAGCGCAGGGCGCGCTGGATTTGTCGCTCCGCCTCCTGCGCGTTGGCGCGGTAGTCGAGATTCGAGCGTGCCTCGTAGCGCAGCCGGGCATTGACCGGTTCTTTGTTGAATAGCTGGAAGTCGTAAGTGAGGGTAACGGGTAGAGAAATCTTGTTCGGCACATCGAGCGCGAACAACCAAAGTTTGTTGTGCGGTTCCAACGTGACGCTGTAATCAATCTCCTGGCCAAGTTCGGTAAACCTTGGAGGAGTGGTGGACGCGGTTCTGCCGGGCGTCCAGATGCGTCCGTCAAACTCCCACAGCACCGGTCCGCGCCAATACATCTGGTCGCGGCGCGGAATTTTATTGGCATAAGTTACGCGAAACGCCACGGCATCCGACAAACTCAGACGGCTCAAACTGCCCGGCGCCATCTTGTCGTCCAGCCCGCTGCTGGCAAAGGCATCCTGCGGCATACCCCACAACGGGCCTTGCACGCGCGGAAACAGGATAAACAGGATAAGCGTCAGCGGAATGGCTTGCAGCAATAATACCGCCGCGATGCGCAGCCGCGGCTTGAGCGCGATGCGTTGTGCCTGCAGATGCACCCACGTGGTCACTGTAACAAACAGCGTGGCAAGCATGTACAGCGCGGTGGGAATGCTCTGCGAATAAAAGAAATTGGTAATGATGATGAAGCAGGCGAGATAGATCATTGCCATCGCGTCGCGTGCTGCGCGCAGCTCCATAAGCTTGAGTGTGGCGAGCAGCATCAACAAAGTGACCCCGACCTCCCTTCCGAACAGGGTGTGAAAGTTGATGACTATGCCGCCCACGCTGGCGATGGTGATCGCCATCAGCAGCCAGCGTTTCGGTAGCGGGTTGCCGCTGTAGGTAAGGTAGGTACGCCACAGCAGCAGCGCGACACACAGAGTGCTGACCCACAGCGGCAGGTGGTCGGCGTGAGGCGCGATGACCATCAGGATGCTGAGCAGCAAGCCATAGATGAATGGCTTGCTCATGACTGCACCTGCGGCAAGTCGAACAACGCAATCCGGCGCAGGCATTCATCGCGATGCGCCACACCATTGCTTGCGGGCAATTCGCCATCCGGCAGGCGCAGTCCGTAACGCAATCCTAGCGCCTCGGCATCCAGCACCCAGCGCGCCATGCGTGCCAACTTATCTTCCTCGTTGCGGTCATGGGCATCAGAAAAATCCAGCCACAGCTCTTCGCCGACCTGCGTGGAAAACTGCTTCACCTGCAAACCTTGCTCTCGCGCAAACACTTTCCAGGCGATGCGCGACAGGGCATCGCCCGCCACATAACCGCGCAATCCGCCGAAGTCGTCATCGCCGCTGATACTGCGTTTGCCCGCGCCGTCCGGTGCGGCACCCGGCGGCAGCGGCGCGCCCGGCATGGGCCTGGGATAAACCAGACAGCGCGTATCGAAATGCAGATATGACCAGGCATGGAACAAGCCGAGCGGAAATTCGGTATACAGCGTCAACATACCCAACGCCAGCCAGCCGCGCCGACTGGCTGGCAAGAGGAATGAAACTTCAATATCCTGCTGGGCAGGCGCATCGAAGCTGATCGTGCTGCCGCTGCTGTCGCGCAGACAAAGCTGATGACGCGACAACTTGCTGCGATTGTGAAAGTGCAGCAGGAATCTTGCCGTATCGCCGCTGAATACGGCATCGGCCCGACCGGCGCGAATCTCGAGATGCGCCAGATTACGAAAGGCGTACAGCATGGACATCACTGCCATCATCGCCAGCAGAAAAGTTAACACATAGCCGAGGCTGAGGTTGTAGTTAATGTCGCCGAGCAACATCAGAATCAGCATGAAGGCCAGCATCAAGCCTTGTCTGGTGGGCAGAATGAAAATGCGGCGTTGCGTGAGAACGATGGTGCCGCTCTCGATTTTCGGGCGGAACAGCCAGGTGCGGAAGCGTTGTTTGAGTGCGGTAAGCACAGGGTTAAAAGCAGCCGTGGCTATTTGCCGAATAGTTTGATGATCAAGGCTTCCCGTGTCATGGCATGGTGTGCTGCCACATCGGCAAGAATTGCTGCAAGCGTGCCAATTCTTAACGGGTCATGCAACGGCACAGTGAGATGATGTTCGTTAACGTGAAACTCGCGCGTCGATTCGTTAGCTACCTCGCCCGCTTGCGGGATAACCAGCGACTTGTCTGCGGTCGCTTGCGGCCGAGCCGAATGGCCAGTTGTTTCATCCAGAGGGTTGGAGAGAAGGAAATAGGTCAAACGCACATGGCTACCGGTTTGCCGTTTTGATTGATAGCCAAACTTTTCCAACGCCTTGATAAGTTGTGCGCCAGACAAATTCCGAAGCAGTTTCATACTGCAAGAATTTCCTCGCGGGTGAAATGCAGGCGGATAATTTGCGGAGCTTTTCCTTCTTCAAAGTGGCAATGCACCGCGTCACGTACTTGCTGGTGCAAACTTGCCTCGTCATCCGCTTCAGTGAAAATGGATTCACCCAATGCGCGTGCCGTCAGCCCACCTTCTGGCGCCTCTTCAACTATAAACAGTATTTCGTTCATGCTCATCTTTTCAAAAAGGGGATGCCGTGCATTCTAGCATCGCTCAGGATTATGGAGTCGCCACTGTGCTGCAACTGCGACTGTTGCCACTGCGACTCGTTTTTGACATGAGATTCACATTTGC
>JAHFRA010000035.1:0-20130 GCA_023259035.1 Gallionella sp. | reverse complement strand
CCCCCCCCCCCCCTAGAGATCAGACTGCGCCGCTGTCAGAGTTAAGCCAGCCGGTTTTAATGTGGCGCGTAGCCCGACAAGCGGTAGACAAAAACTCGCCGCACAAAAATATAAAAAAATTTCGCAGCACTTTCCTTAGGAGGAAAAAACACTCGAACGCCATATGGGATAAACCCGTGTGAGCGGCTTTGTTGTTGGCTCCAAAAGGGGAATACCGGTGTTGCGATTCAACAAAATCAAGTTTCTGAAAGCCGTTTGCGAAGTGAAGTCGCGGGCGGTTTCTTCATCACGCGAGTCTGGCACGATCTGCGCGGCTCATCTGGTTTTACATTGGTTTTCCAGTCTCGTGAAGCCGATTTTCTTTGCAAAGAAAATGCCGAGCTTCATTATCCATCCAAGCGCTTTTTTCATCTATAACTTGTAGGGGAAATTCATGTTTTCTCAGGCCATTAAGTTTTGCGAAATTATCATATCGAAGTTCAAATTGTTTTTCTGGCAGATGATCATTCTTGGGTTTGTTTTTCCTGCGCTCGCCTCAGCGGTCACACCGATGGTGGCTGCGGGTTATAACAACACCATGGCGCTCAAATCCGACGGCACGGTTGTGGCGTGTGGATGGAACACGTGCGGTCAACTGGGTGATGGAACTAGGACGGATAGCTCAAGCCCAGTGTCAGTACCGAGATTGAATCTGGTCACTTCCACTGGAGGGATTACGCCGCTTCCAGACCTGGTCGTCTCAGCTATGACATCGCCATCGAGTAGCGCGCAATCGGGAGGAACCGTCAGTGTTACAGCAACGGTCACGAACCAGGGAAGCGCAGCGGCGGGCGCAAGCTGGCTGCAATATTATCTCTCGTCAGATAACCTCATAACGCCTTTCGACACCGACACTACCTGGGGCTGCAGCGTACCGGCCTTGGCCGCCGGCGCATCATATAACGGCTGTTCCGGTCCGATTGCTGTTCCGAACGTCATAACGGGCAGCTACTATTTCGGTGCCATTGCCGATGGCTTGGGGGCAGTTATAGAGAGCAACGAGAACAACAACAGTCTGGCCGCCAGTTCGCCTACACAGATTACGGGTACGGCGGCAACGTTACCGACTTGCATCCTGACCGCAACCCCGGGCACGATTTCCGCAGGTGGCACCTCTATCTTGACGGCCAGTTGCAGCCCGGCGGCTACTTCCTATCTCTGGGTCGGTGGCACATGTGTCAACACGAGCTGGGCAATTTGCACGGTAACGCCTTCGGCAACCACTACCTACACGGTGGCAGGTGTTAATAGTACTGGAAGTAGCGCTGTCTCCGCTGTAACCGTGACAGTGGCAACGACTGTCGCTGGTCAGGTGGTCGAGTTCTATAACGCCAATCTCGACAACTACTTCATCACCGCCGACTCAAACGAAGCGGCGCAGATCGACGGCGGCGCGGCGGGACCCGGCTGGAGCCGCACCGGCTATACATTCAAGTCGGGCGGCACTACTTCTGTTTGCCGTTTCTACGGCAGCTATTCGCCCGGCCCGAACTCGCATTTCTATACGGTCGATCCGGCGGAATGCCAGGGGCTGTATGACCAACAAATCCCCACTGGCGATCCGCGCAAACTCACTACAAAGAGTTGGAATTTTGAGAGTCTGGATTTTGTCTCGACTGCGCCGACTACAACTGGAGTAAATGGCACCTGCCCCACTGGCACCACGCCGGTTTATCGCGCCTATAACAAAGGGTTCTCGCGTGGTGTAGATTCCAACCACCGCATCACCAGCAGCCTGACTGCTATAAACGAGGTCGTGACGCGCGGCTGGAGCAATGAGGGTGTGGTGATGTGTGCGCCGAGCGGCACGGGAACTGCACCCTACATTATCTCTGGCACCGTCGCCATCGGTCAGCCGGTGGAGGGAGCGAGGGTCTGCGCTAGAACTGATGATTTAGAATCCGCAACTGATTGCGCCATTACTGATGCGCGCGGCGGGTTTGTGCTCCCCTTGTGGATTCAACCACCCTGGCATTTCAAAGCAGAAAAAACTATTGGGAACACAAAAATAAGCTTATTTTCATTGTCCTATGAAACAGGAGGAAATATTACCGTAAACATCACCCCAATCACCGACGTGATTACGCGCGTGGTGGCTTATGACGAAACTGGCGATACTTCTGACAATAGTGTTTGGAACAATCGACTCAGCGGAAAAAGCGGAAAGGTGGAGCAGATAAAGGCTGGTGAAAAAACAATGTTGGGTGGAATGGCCGACAACACAGATCCAGTCAGCACTCCTTTCGTGCCAGACCCTGTTGTTAGCGTATATGATCGAAACATTGAAAATACACAGGTGGCGTTCGATGGAGGGGATGTTACCGTTTCCGATGTCAATGACAGAATAATGGCGACTGCGCCGATTACCAATATTGTCAACAATTCTGTAAGCGGTGATACGCAGACAGTGACTCAAGCAGAGGCAGATGCAGCAAGGGTGGCAGGGGATTATAAACGGGTTGCAGCGGCCAGCAGTTGTATCTCACCTCAAGTGTTGCAGTCGGATGGCACATGCGCAACCCCTCCGCCCACGCGTTGCATCTCCCCAGAGGTTTTGTCGTCGAATGGCGTTTGCTATGCTCCTTCTTCCTCGACCAGTTGCACCTCGTCTCAGGTATTGCTGGCCGATGGCACCTGGGCGAAAGCGCCTTATGGGAGCTGCTGGACTCCATCGCCAACAAACGCTTGCGCTTCACCACAAGTGCTACAAAACCTTGAATGCGTCACACCAACGCAGACTTGCACTTCACCTCAGGTGCTGCAAAACGGAGTGTGCGTCACACCAGCACCTACTGGATCAAGCGACTGGGTGGGCTATTGTCATACCCCGCCGCCGAGTTGGGCACCAGAAAGGGCGGGACACTGCTATAAGTTCGATAGTTGGGGTAGCTTATCACCTGCTATGGCTTTGGACTGGTGTAACTACTTTGATGGGGTGTATAACTTAACCCCTTGCCAGTAGGTGTAAATGTAGGGGTCAGGCTTTACATTTGACACTTTGTGGTTGCGCCAGTGCAGGAGGTGTAGTTGATACAACTCGTGGTTGTGGCTTCAGAGCGGCAGGTTGGGTTGAGCAAACCTGCCATTGATGGTTCTTTGATAGGCGTCTTTACATCTTGCTCTGAGTTGCCTTAAGGCGCATTTTCCCAGTGCTCGATGATGAGTTGCAGCGTGGTCGCGCCATTGTATTCATTGAGTGCCAGCTTATAAACGGCGTGGATGCGTTCCGGCATCGGGCCGGTGCTGAGAAAGCGCATGGCTTCATGTATGGTGGAATCTGTGGCACTTTGCCGGAGGGTTAGCTTAAGATGTTTTTCGCCCACCACGCGCTGGCTTTGCACCTTGAATTCGCCTTCGAATAGCGGCTGCGGAAAGCCTTGCCCCCACACCTGCTGCTCCAGGCTGCGCGCGATATCCAGCGAGAAATCTTCATGAGCGAGGACACCATCGGTTTCGATGAGCTTGGTGAGGTCGGCAGGGGAGAGCAGTTCTTGCGCGATGGCGATTGGAATTCATCGAAATGTTCTTCGCGGATGCTCACGCCTGCCGCCATGGCATGGCCGCCGAATCTTTGCAGCAGGTGGGGATGGCGCTTGGATAATAAATCGAGTGTATCGCGCAGGTGCAGGCCGCGAATGCTGCGCCCGGAACCTTTGATTTCTCCGTTGGTGACGGGGTCAGGCCTTACATTTGACATTCTTTTCACGTTGTCAAAAATGTCGTAACAAGTCGGGCTTTATAGCATAGCAAGACCTGCTATATCTCTCCCATAATGTCCCACATTCGCATAGAGTTTCTCTTGTCCATGCTTGGCAGATACATCAATTGGGATGAAGCGTGGTAAGCGGGCAATCCGCGTAGCAGATGTTCGCAAATGTGGATTTTCAGAGGCGCCCAGAAGTTTGCTGCGGGAATGTGCCGTATAGCCGGATGTATTCCACCCGTGAATCAAAGGGGCCGTGGTCGAATTAAATCTCCAACGTGTGTAATTCCATTTCCAGAGTGAGAAACCGTTAATTAACTACCACCAACCGTTATTGCGTCAAAGGTACTGGTGGGCAGCGTGGTCGGGTGCGCTGTGCGCATAATCAGAGATCGCATATAAACGAGAGCAGGCAGCACGAATAAAAGTCAGTCCTGCCCAGATTACGTCTTGCCTTGAAGATAGATGATCGGCATACTAGCCCTGCACTTAAATTCTTACTTAGGAGCTTATCTTGAAAACGAATCTGCTTGATCGAATTACCATCGAACCTGGCAAATGCGGTGGGCGCCCTTGCATCCGTGGCTTGCGGATACGGGTTTCTGACATCCTCAGTCTCCTGGGGTCGGGTGCATCGTACCAGGAAATTTTGGCTGACTATCCTTCCCTCGAAGAAAATGACATTCTGGCTGCGCTCGAATACGCGGCAATACAAACTGATCATGCCATTCTGATCGCTGCATGATTCTGTTGGTGGATAATCAACTGCCCGTGGCGTTGGCGCGCTATCTCGCCGCCAACGGATGGGAATGCTGCCATGTACTGGATGTCGGGCTGGATGCAATGAACGACAGCCTCATCTGGCAGTATGCGAAAGAGCGCGGCATGGCTATCATCACCAAGGATGAAGATTTTCAGATTCTTGCCAATCGCCAAGGCAGCATTCCGCCGCAAGTTGTCTGGGTTCGCCTCGGCAATTGCCGTAAGGCGACATTGCTCGATATATTTACCCGAATTGCGCCCTCGTTACGAGATATGTTAGCCGCTGGTAACGCTGTGATCGAGGTTCGATAGCAAGCGAAAGAGCGTAAGCAGCATCACATCGACTTGCTGGTTCAATTCGATCATGCACCTGCAAGATCGAACACCAATTTCTGTCAGCAACTCGGGGTGCTTGTCGAGCAGCTTGAGCAATAGCACCGTTGATTTGGATGGTTGCGTTTTACCCCGTTCGTATTCGGAAAAAGCATTGATGCCCCCGCCGAACAAATCTGCCGCGCGCTTTTGTGTCAGCCCCAAACGCTTGCGCCATTGGCGCACCCGCTCAGCATCACTTCGGATAATTGCCTGTTGCTCGCTTTGCGCCCTGGCAAAAAACGCTTTGCTGGCAAACTCAACTCCCCCGCAGGTTGGGCAGTGCCAGCCATCCACTGCCGCAATGGTCACCAGATGCCCTCGGAAATCACGCGAAACCTCACGGACTGCGCGCACCATCCCGCCCACATTGTCTATCGCTCATGACTTACTTCTCCTTAAAATTGAATCACAACCATATCATCTTGCAACGTCAGCTTGATATAGGAAATCTTGCCGTTTGGACAAGGGACGTGATACATGTCTTGCCACTTTCGACTATCGTTGGCCGTGGGGTCAGCGAGGGTGCGCGGAGCAATTTACGGAATCGCCACCGCCTCGATCAATTCGCGTACCAGCATATCGCTATTTTGTTTCTGATATTCGCCGACTGCCTGAAGGCGGTGGCTCACCACACCGGGCAGAATCGCCTGTACGTCTTCCGGTATGACTGCCTCGCGCTCGTCGAGCAATGCCCAGGCGCGCGCGGCAGAGAGCAGCGCAAGTCCGGCCCGCGGACTGAGGCCATGTGTGTAACGCGCCGTTTCACGGGTACGCAGCAAGATGGCTTGCACGTAGTCAAGCAGCGCAGGAGAGACGAAAATCTTTCTGGCGTGCTGCTGCAATGCAAGCAGTTCGGTACTTTCCATTTGCGGACGGAGGTGGGCGATAATCTCGCGCCGGTCGACGCCGGATAGCAGGCCGCGCTCTGCTTGCGCGTCCGGATAGCCCATCTGGATGCGCATCAAGAAGCGATCCAGCTGCGATTCCGGCAGCGGGAAAGTGCCGACCTGATGCAGCGGGTTTTGCGTGGCGATGACAAAAAAAGGCGTCGGCAGCGGTCGCGTCATGCCTTCGATGGTCACTTGATGCTCCTCCATTGCCTCCAGCAACGCGCTCTGTGTCTTGGGTGTGGCGCGGTTTACTTCGTCGGCCAGAATCATTTGCGCAAATATCGGACCAGGATGAAACTTGAATTCGCCAGCCGTTGAATCGGCGTTGGGGCGCTGATATACCGATACGCCGAGTATGTCGGCAGGAAGCAGGTCGCTGGTAAACTGAATGCGCTGAAACTGCAAACCCAGCGTACATGCCAGAACTTGTGCCAGCGTGGTTTTGCCGACCCCGGGCAGGTCTTCGATGAGCAAATGACCGCGCGCCAGCAGGCAAGTCAACGCAAGTCGGATTTGCTGCGGCTTGCCGAGAATGATTTGCTCGGCCTGGTGGATGACGTTGTAAAGTGAATTGCTCATGGGTGGTGCTCGTAATCCATTGTTGGGATGCAAACGGTATGTTACCCGAGCGGCGCGCAAAACAGTTTATGCCTATAAACCATTCTCAGGCAAGGTGGCGTGGACGCCTCCTTCCCCTTGAGGGAGGAGAGTTTTTCCAGCAACTGAAAATTGTCCATAGGCATAAATATAGTCTCCCCGTGTAACGCTACTGTTTGATTACCTACCGAAACTCGCTTCAGCCTTGGCTTGGCAGCTTGCCCGCTTCAAACAAACCGGACATTTCCGGAACCACTCACCCATAGCCCTTTTGACAAATTCAGGAGGAGCGGAAATTTCTCATAAATAAACGGCAACAGGATTAATCGGTGTGCCGCGCCAATGCCCAGGCAACATGCTCGCGCACCATCTCCGAATGATGTTCCGCGCGCGATTGCAAAGCTGCAATGATGGCGGCGCTTTTCGGCGCATTGCCCAACGCGACGGCGATATTGCGCAGCCATTGCTCATGGCCGATGCGATAGATCGCGCTACCCGCCAGCTTGCTGTTGAATTCGGCTTCATTCCACGCAAATAATTCAACCAAGCCCACATCGTCCAGCCCGTGCCGCACGGCAAAATCCGGCTCGACGCTGGCCTGCGCAAAACCATTCCACGGGCAGGCCAACTGGCAATCGTCGCAGCCGTAGATACGATTGCCGACCAGCGGGCGCAATTTAACGGGAATGCTGCCCTTGAGTTCGATGGTCAGATAGGAAATGCAACGGCGCGCATCGACGCGGTACGGTGCGATGATGGCCTGGGTCGGGCAAATCTCGATGCAGCGCGTGCAGGTTCCGCAATGCTCCTGCCGCGGCTCATCGACCGGCAGCGGCAAGTTCACATAAATCTCGCCGAGAAAAAACTGCGAACCCTGTTCGCGCGACAGCAGCAGGGTATGCTTGCCGCGCCAGCCCAAACCGGCTTTGCGCGCCAGCGCCACCTCCAGCACTGGCGCGCTGTCGGTAAATACGCGCCCGTCAAACTCAACCACCGCTGCGCGAATTTTTTCCGCCAGTTTCGCCAGGCGGTTGCGCATCACCTTGTGGTAGTCGCGCCCCAGCGCATAGCGCGAAATGAAGGCACGCTCGCCGTCCGCCAACACCTGCCAGCCGTCGCGTGCATCGGGCGGTGCGCAATTCATGCGCAGCGAAATTACGCGCAACGTGCCGGGCAACAGTTCCGCCGGACGGCTGCGTTTGGTGCCGTGTTTTGCCATATAATCCATCTCGCCGTGCAGGCCGAGCGCGAGCCATTCAAGCAGCTCGTTTTCCGCCGCCGAAAGGTCGGTGTCGCTGATGCCCACGGCCTGGAAGCCAAGCTCATGCGCCCATGCGCGTATCTGCACGGCAAGCGCAGTGTAATTCACCTGATGAGGGTTTTCATTTTGCATAGCCGTGATGATAGCCGAACCACCCTGCGGGCAGAGTGAAGATACTACTCTGATGATTAAACCCATCAAGCCCGCCCCCCTCCCTAACCCTGATGGGACTACTAGCCATTCGACTAAGCCCGCAAGCGGGCAAGTCGCTGGTTATCCCCCGCAAGCGGGAGAAGGAACAAACGACTGCTGCGCGAATCTCTCATTCCTGCTCGCCGATGAAAACGCGACCATCGCGCTGGCGCAACGCCTTGCCGCGCGGCTCAAACCCGGTATGGTGATTTATCTGCAAGGCGACCTGGGCGCAGGTAAAACCACGCTGGTGCGCGGCATGCTGAATGCGCTGGGCTATGGCGGACGGGTGAAAAGCCCCACCTACACACTGGTTGAGCCGTACCATGCCGCCGGATTAGACTTGCGCCACTTCGACCTGTATCGTCTGCGCGATGAGGAAGAATGGGAAGCGGCCGGCTTCCGCGATGAGTTCAACGGGCAGAATATTTTTCTCATCGAATGGCCGGAAAATGCGCAAGGATTACTCCCCCCAGCCGATATGGAGATTGTGTTTGAAATTCTGGAGCATGGCCGCAACGTGAAGATTCATGCCAATACCGAAATGGGCAAACAATGCTTAGAGCAGTTGTAAAACTTGCCCTGCTTTTGATCTTCTGCTGGCTGCCCCTATTTTGGGCATGTGGGGCGCATGCCGCCATTGCTGTCGACTCGGCGCGCGTCTGGCCGGCGCAGGATTACACGCGCCTGACACTCGAATCCAAACAGGCCATCAGCCACAACATGTTTACCGTGAGCAACCCGGAAAGATTGGTCATCGATCTGGAGGATGTCGAACTCGGCAGCACGCTAAACGAATTGACCAAACTGATCGGCAACAGCGACCCGTATATCACCAGTATGCGCGTCGGGCGTTTCAAACCCGGCGTGGTGCGCCTGGTGCTCGACCTGAAAAGCGAAGTCAAGCCGCAACTATTCGTCCTGAAACCGGTCGGCGAATATGGCTACCGCCTGGTGCTGGACGTATATCCCGCCCATCCGATTGACCCGTTGATGGCCTTGCTCGAGCAGCCCAAAACACCGATCCCGGAAGCTGTCAGCGCACCCGCTGCAACCATGCAGGTCGAGCAAGAACCGCCTGCCGCAAAGGAGCTGTCTGCCGAGGGGACACCCAGGCTGACCCCAAGCACGAGCATCGGCAAAATCGACACGCAACCGCCACCCGCACCCCCAAAGAACGTACCCGAACTGCGCGCCCGCACGCTGATTATCGCAATCGATGCCGGACACGGCGGCGAAGATCCGGGCGCTCGCGGCAGGCATGGCTCCCGTGAGAAAAATGTCACGCTGGCAATCGCACACAAAGTCAAAGCTCTGGTCGATAGCACGCCGAATATGCGCGGTGTGCTGATTCGCGACGGCGATTATTTTATCCCTCTAATGGTGCGCGTCGCCAAAGCGCGCAACGTGAATGCAGATCTGTTCATCTCCATTCACGCCGACGCCTTTATCAAACCGGATGCACGCGGCTCGTCGGTATTCGCGCTCTCCGAACACGGTGCGACCAGCACGGCAGCGCGCTGGCTGGCAAAAAAGGAAAACGAGGCGGACCTGATCGGCGGCGTGAACATCGCGGTGAAAGACCCCTATCTGGCGCGCACGCTGCTCGACCTGTCGCAGACCGCCACCATCAACGACAGCATGAAGCTCGCCAAACATGTGCTGAACGAACTGGGCGACATTAACGACCTGCATCGCGGCCAGGTTGAACAAGCCGGATTCGCCGTGCTGAAATCGCCGGACATCCCGTCGATCCTTGTCGAAACCGCCTTTATCAGCAACCCCAGCGAAGAGCGCCGCCTGAATGATAAAAATTACCAAATGAAAATAGCCGGTGCAATTTTGGGGGGCATCAAACGCTACTTCGCGCAGAACCCGGCTCTATCCAAACAGAAATTCGCGCAGGCGGAGTTTTAGGGAGGAAAAACGTAGCGCCTTCCGCCGCTTGTTGAGCACGCCAATAGATTATGTGCGAGGCTGACGACGAGCCCATACCCCCTGGGTCTGGTCAGATTGAGACATTGCCGCCAAGACCATGCCATAATTCTAGGCGGGCACTCGCGCGCCAGTGCCGGAGCCCGTCACCAACGGACTCATCGGCTGGATATGAAGGACGTCGCTGACCGGGAAATAGTTGTGTTTCTCGGTGGCGGCGGCTCTTAAAGCGTTTCTTAAGATTGAACTGTTATATTGCATTGCGAGTTTCAGAATCCAAGGTCTGTCTCACTCGCAGGCTATGCTGGTTATCGTCAAATTTTATCGGGCTAAGGTAATGAGGAAGTATATTTTCTGGATTTTAGTAACAGCATTGATCGCCGGGCCTTCTGTTGGCTCGGGTGAACACGATGGCGGGGATGGTCATGGCGAAGATGGCCGCACTTCTGCCACTTCAGTCGGCGGACACAGCAGCGTGACACCGGGCACTTGCGCCACCTGCCACAACGGCACTACCGCCAAGGGCAAGAACTCAAGCCACATTCCCACCACTGCCTCATGTGACGCTTGCCACCAAACAACAGGCTGGGAACCGGCGCGTATAAACCACAGCAACGTGGCAACAGGAACCTGCGCCACCTGTCACAACGGCACTACCGCCATAGGCAAAAAATCAGGCCATATTCCCACCACTGCATCGTGTGACACCTGCCACCTGACGAAAGGCTGGAGACCGGCGACCGTGAGCCACGGTAGCGTGGCTCTGGGCACCTGCGCCACCTGCCACAACGGCACCAACGCACGGGGCAAGAGCTCGATTCATATTTCCACCGCTGCATCATGTAACACCTGTCACCTGACGACAGCCTGGAGACCGGCGACAGTGAACCACGCTAGCGTGGCGGCTGGCACCTGCGCCACCTGCCACAACGGCGCTGCCGCCCGGGGCAAGAGTTCAATTCATATTTCCACCGCTGCATCGTGTGACACCTGTCACCTGACGACAGCCTGGAGACCGGCGACCGTGAGCCATAGTGGCGTGACGGCGGGCACCTGCGCCACCTGCCACAACGGCGCTACCGCCCGGGGCAAGAGCTCGATTCATATTTCCACCGCTGCATCGTGTGACACCTGTCACCTGACGACAGCCTGGAAACCGGCGACGATGAGCCACGCTAGCGTTGTGGCTGGCACCTGCGCCACCTGCCACAACGGCACTACCGCCCGGGGCAAGAGCTCGATTCATACTTCCACCGCTGCATCGTGTGACGCTTGTCACCTGACGACAGCCTGGATACCAACCACCATTTCCACTATCGACTTTCCGGTAGAAGCGGTGTTTACCTCTTTGGCTTCAACTGCATCAACGTATACTGCCAGTGCCGTCGATGCCTCAGGGAACAGCCTCGTATTTTCGGTTGACCGCATACCCGGACCGGACAAGACCGACCCGCTTGTTTATCCGGCATCGCTCAAAACATATTCGCAAACGAATACACTGAAAAAGAACGGCAATATTATTTCCACGAAAAACCTTGAAGAATTCTATTCGGTTGCACCTTTCTACTTATTCGGGAACCTGAACAACATGTACGGTTCGAGCAACAACATGAAGGTAACAACCCAGCTCCCACTGCCTGCGACTGGTCGCGTAGGGTCGTCCGGGGTGTTTTACAAGGGAAGAAATTATATAAACAAAGCCGCATTGTCTCCCGATACATGGTATGCAATGTGGTCGCTCGAAGCTGATTCAGCCACGACGGCCTGGCTTTGCCTCAACACTGAAATTACGCCCGCCAATGCCACTGCTGTGTCAACTGCCGAGATCGACTGTTTCCGGATCAATCAGGCCGGTAACATCACCGGTTTCAAAACTGATATAACCGAAAATGGAGTCAAGCTGGGCTATAGTGCGGATGTTGTCGTGGAGTTCTACAACGCCAATCTCGACCACTACTTCATCACCGCCGATTCAGGCGAGGCAGCGGCCATCGACAACGGCAGCGCGGGGCCGGGCTGGGCTCGCACCGGCAATAGTTTCAGATCGGGTGGCAGCACTTCCGTCTGCCGCTTCTACGGCAGCCAATCACCCGGGCCGAACTCACATTTTTATACGGTCGATTCTGGCGAGTGCGACTACCTCAAGCAATTGCAGGCCAGCACTCCAGGCACAGAGAAACACTGGAATTTCGAGAGCCTGGTTTTTGTCTCGACACCGCCGACAACAGTGGGAATAAATGGCACTTGCCCCACCGGCACCACACCGGTTTATCGCGCCTATAACAATGGATTTTCGCGTGGTGTCGATAGTAACCACCGCATCACCAGTAGCTTGACTGCGATACAGGAGGCAGTGACTCGCGGCTGGAGCAACGAGGGTGTGGTGATGTGCGCGCTTAATATTCAGTAAGGTAAACCCCCGGCTCTGATGAAACAACTAGCCATCTGACTAACCCAGCAAAAAACGCTGCGTAAGTCATTGGTTATGCCGGGGGACTCACCCGGGTTTGACCCATGCGACGGTCGGAGTGAATCTCCCGAGTCTTGACCAAAAGACGAAAGAGATTCACAAATGAAAGAACACCAGAGCCTCGCGCATACGAGATGGGATTGTCGATATCATGTGGCGTTTATTCCGAAGAAGCGAAAGAAGAAAACTCGGGTATCAAGCGTGTTGGTACAACTCCCTTGCCCGCCCATTCAGCAAAGAGGGGTGCATGCACTGCGTCCAGAAAGAAGTGAGAACGGAATTATGAGCAACATAATTTGTTTTTGTGTGTCTGACGCTATATTTTGGTTAGCCGGTTGAAAATCATATTATGGAGAGAAAAGTTATGCGTCATTCAATTCAATCCCTTGCAATTACTATATTGCTTGGTTCTTCTTGTGCGTTCGGAGCAACGCCCGTTACGCTTTACAAGAGTCCCGACTGTGGTTGTTGCAGTAAATATGTGCAGTATCTGGAACAGAACGGGTTCACCGTGAATGCGATAAACGAGAACGACATGGATGCCATCAAGAAGCGTTATGGGGTATCCCATGTAGCCAGTTGCCATACCACGCTTGTCAATGGTTATGTCGTTGAGGGGCACGTGCCGGTTGGTGCGATACAAAAAATGTTGCGCGATAAGCCAAACATTGTGGGTATCAGCGCCCCTGGCATGCCGCAAAACTCTCCCGGTATGGGCGATATGAAAAAGGGGACGCTGACGATTTATGCGGTTCCAAAAGATGGCAAAGAACCGCAGGTGTTTTCTGTTGAATAGGCGCTAACAGAATCAGCCGGGGTGATGGGGTGAATTGGCCCGGCTTGGACAATCTGCTGTGAGGTTAAGCCCGAGCTGCTACATTTGAGCGCAGCAGACAGATGATGCATTCTTAGGTGTTTTCTGCTGTCGGCAATAGCTTGTTCAACGTACTTTAATATCTTGAAAAGTGAAGGCTTTATCTGTGCATCAAATGAAATGCTGCAAGCAGTCCTGACTGCGGCTGCTTTAAGCGGACCAAGCTTTGGTTTTTTCAGTTACAGAAATAAAAAGAAACCGTCCATAAAGTAGAACAGCCCGACCAGGCCAGCCGCCACGCCGCCGCACCAAACCATTTTCTTTTTCAGGAGCGCCGCAATAGAGGATAGCAAAATAGCAATTTGCAGGAAAATAATCGCCAATCCGAATGCCTGGGAGTGTTTTTGAGCTTCGTCACGAACACTTTCCAGCTGCTTGGCTTTTACCTGAATTTCGGATTTTTCCAGTTCATATTTCTCAATCTTCTTTTTGTAATCGGCTATTTTTTCTCTATAGGTATTTATCACCTCTTCTGGTGTGGATTTGGGCAAATCCAAAAGCTTCAATTCAAATGTTTCCTTTTGCATTTGATACACATAGGACTTGATGGATTTGGCTTGATAAAAAGCCCACTCGTCAGATGCCTGTGATTGGCTCATTACCGAACGAGTAGAGAACCCACCCCCCTTGAACGTGGATAGCGTCGCACAAACCGCGAATATCACAGTGGTCAAAGCCAAATAATTTAGCCATGCTTCTTTTTTTTCTTCTGCCACGTAATGCCTCCTGAGCTTATTTCAATAATTGTCCGGTAGATCGTTCCGGCTTTATCACGAGGGTGTAACTGAAATGCATTAACGTACTTCCAATTTCGGCAATATGCTGGTTGCGAGATCGGGATTAGCATTCAGCAAGCCAACCTCATCGCTGAGTATATGCACTGCTTCTTCAAGCAATATATCTTTGGCGTTTGTCCTCGCTTTTTCGATTGCCAGGTCAGCGTCGAGATTACGTTCGTTGGACTGCAGTCCATCGTCTTGAAATGCAGCTATCCCGGCCCCAGCAAATTTTTTATCTGCTGCATTGATACTTTTGTCAAATCCACTATTCTTTTCACGCAACTTTAACCGTGCTTCTTGCGCTTCGCGCTCTTTGCGACGGTCAGTTACATTGAGCGAGAGAAGATTTTTCCTGCGCTGAATGTTGAACTCGGCAATATCTTCCTGCAAATATTGAAAGTCTTTGTCCTTGCCTATGCGCAAGTCGTGATTCGCTTTCAGTATTGGCACGATACCTGTCAAATCACCTGTTGGCGTATAGTCAGCCGCCTTTATTTGTGTCCAGGGCAATGCATTGTCGTAGCTGGATTCACCAAAATCCTCTGCATCAGTTAGCGTCGGAAGGCTGATATCGGGAGTCACACCGCGCAACTGGGTGGTGCCTCCATTAATGCGGAAAAATTGGGCAACGGTTATCTTGAGTTCGCCGAATTTTGGCTTTTCGTTTTTCGCGAGTTGATCCAGATCTATCACGGACTGGACCGTGCCTTTCCCAAAACTTGGTTCTCCGATAACTATTCCACGACCGTAATCCTGTATCGCAGCTGCGAAAATTTCGGAGGCGGATGCAGAGGCGCGATTGATGAGTACTCCTAGCGGTCCATTCCAGGCAAGTCCGGCATTAGCACCGCTCTCAACTTTTATATTACCTTTGGCGTTACGCTGCTGCACTATGGGGCCTGCGCCTATAAACAGGCCTGTCAACTCAATGGCTTCAATCAATGAACCGCCGCCATTATTGCGCAGATCCATCAATACGCTATCCACTTTGTCTTTTTTGAGCTCCTCCAACAGGCGCGATACATCCCGGGTCGCGCTTCTAAAATCCTTGTCGCCTTTTTGGTGGGCAGCAAAATCCTGATAAAATCCAGGCAAGGAGATCACGCCGATGCGGCGCGTTGCCCTCCCGTCTTTTACCTCGATAATGGATTTTTTTGCGGCCTGTTTATCCAGACTAATCTTTTTGCGAACAAGCGAAATGAGCTTGTGCTTGCCGTCAGGGCCTGCTTCTGTAGGTAGCACATCAAGTCTCACCACAGAATCCTCTGCGCCTCGTATCAAGTCTACGGTGTCTTCAATGCGCCAGCCCATCACATCAATAGCGGGGCTAACTTCACCTTGCCCGACACCCACAATACGGTCTCCGACATTTAACTTGCCAGACAGGGCTGCTGGGCCACCGGCGACCAGCTCCCTTATCGTGGTGTACTCATCCTTGACTTGAAGCACGGCGCCAATACCAACAAGCGATAACCTCATCGAAATATTAAAATCTTCTGAAGCGCGAATTCCGAAATAATTGGTATGCGGGTCAATAGCCATCGCATAGGCATTCATGAAATTCTGAAATACGTCGTCGCTTTTGACTTTGGATATGCTGCTCAAAGAAGTGTCATAACGTTTGCCCAGTGTCTCGACGATGCTTTTATCATCCTTGCCGGCCAGCTTGAGACGCAGCCAGTCATTCTTGACACGCTTGTCCCACAAGTCATTCATCTCGCTTTCAGATTTTGGCCTTGGCGCATTCTTCCGCGTGTATTGATAGCTCTCATTATTCTCAAAATCAAAGCCTTTTGTTAGCAAGGAACGGGCATATATAATGCGTTCAGTGATTCGCTGCTGATAAAGATTGAAAATGGCGAAAGGAATACTCAAGTCCTCGTTGAGTATGGCATCGTCAAGCTTGGTTCGCGCATTTGCGAATTGATCAATGTCAGACTGTAAGAAAAACACCTTTTCGTCATCCAGCGCCTTCAGATAGTTGTCGAATATTTTCGAGGATAATACATCGTCGAAAAGTATGTGTTTGTAATGGTACCTGGTCAAGACCTCAGCGGATAAATGAGCTGCTTGAGACTGTTGCCGTTGCGGCATAAGCTGCGAAGCAGCCAGCGATGTATTAAACGCAGCTGAAGCAAACGCCAACAATATCCACAGTAGTTTATTTTTCATTTGCATTCCCCGAAATCATCAATAAATCATATATCACTAACCATTTTCACTCGTTGGAGTGACCTAGAGAGTTTGAAATCGTTCATTTAGCGATTAGCGTTAAACGTCTGTCTTGCGCTGAATTTGCTGTGCCACTGGGCTGCTAATGTTTGGGTCCAGGTGGCGTTGATCCACATGGATCAACGATTCTCACTACCTTGTCGATGCTTTCAGCAGCTTTTCCAACGTTCTTGCAGCCAACCCAAAACTCTTCCAGAGTTTTTTCGTGATTTGGTAACCATCTATTGGCGTTTTCTTCCACCAAAGGGTCTGTAAGCGCTATACCCATACGTCGTCTTTCGCCTCCCACATTGCACCGAGGATGAAATTCCTTCGAGTCCGGTGTTAGACGATTAATCGATTTAAGGTTCCAAGTAAAATCATCTTTCTATAATAGATCAGTTGGGATGCTTCTCAGGTTTTGCTCAGGATCGCCTCGCGCACTAAGCCGATGTGACCGCGCAGGGTGTACAGCATGTCGGAGAATGCCAGCGGCGTTGTCATGTGATTGACATCTGTCTCGATGCTGTCGAGCCGCCCCAGCCATTCGTCGCGCGAATGCCGCCCCGGTTCCAGTTCAAGTTCTGCCTCGATGAACTTGAGTTCGCCATAGCGCCGAAAAATCCGCGAGCGGACGCGCCAGCTATACAGCGCCGGTGCGAACTTGATGATAGGAATCAGCAACGCCAGCACTGGCACCAGCATCACCACCAGCCGGTCGATCAATGTTGCTGCCCAGAATGGCAAATAGCGCTGCAGGAAGGTCTTGCCCGACTTGTAATAACGTTCCGCCTCCTTGGATAGAGGAAAATCCACCTGTGTCGCGCGCGGGAATTCCCCCGGCTTTTGGAATAGCCCGGCATCGCCATGCACCTCCGTCGCCGCCTGCAGGAGCAGGTCAATCAATGCCGGATGGGTATCGTCACGCACTATCAGCGTTGCCATCGGCGCCACCAGACTAACATCGTGCGCGGGAATATCGCTCTCCAGACTGACAGCGCCGCGAGGCAAGATCAGATGATCGAGATGCGGGAAAACACGCGTATAGGCATCCGCATGCGCGAGGCTCATCAGGCTCACACCATCGGTAAACAACAACGACCAGACCACTGCCGATTGTGTTGGCCCAACCACCATCGCGGCATCGATCTGGCCCTTTTGCAACGCCTCGACCACGGCGAGACCATCCATATTGACCAATTGCGTTGGCGCAGCGGCGATGCCGTTCGCCTCGATCATCTCCAGTGCCAGCACCTGTGTTCCGCTGCCGCTTGCGCCGACGGCAATGCGTCGTCCCTTGAGCTGGCTGATAGCATTGAACTCATGCCCCGGCGTCTTTTGCGCCAGTGCGGTGCGGTAGAAAATCCACAATGGTTCATAGTACAGACTGCCCAGTGACGCCAGCGCGTCCTCGCCAGTGGCGCGTGCCGTGCCGCCCTGTATGAATGCGGCATCGACTGTAAAATTGTTGTCACGCAAGCGCTGCAAGTTTTCCATTGATCCTGCCGACGGTTTCTCGATCAGCTCGACGTCATAACGCTTGAGGACCTCCTTGTAACGCACAGCAAAACGCTGATAAGCCCCGCTATCGCCGCCAGTCGAAAGAATCAATTGCTTCGGCGGTGCCGGGCGAATGAATTGTGCCGCCAGCCAGAAGCCGCCGGCCAGCAACAGAATGGATGGCAGTGCGACCAACATTAAGTCGCGCCAGAAGGATTCTCTCAAACTCTGTGGTAAACGTTTCATTGATTTGGAATGGTTGGTTTATGCTAATCGGTTCGTCGCTGGATCAAGATAGCCCAGAGTTCGATGATATTCTAATCAATAAACAGCCAAACTCGAATTATTCATGACTCCGAGCAATCTTGCCTTGTGAGCAGCACTTCATTCCATGCGCGTAATTGCTGCCGCAACTATCGTCATTTCACGGTTATTCGCGTCCCGTCTTGCGCTGAACGACTGTTGGGTTGCGCGACGAATACAGCAAAGCAGCGGCGTTGAAGCCGAGATAAACGAGATAGCTGACCAGATAAAGTAGCGCTGTCCGTTCCAGCGCCATGCCGTCGGCAAACAGGAACAGCGCGGCGGTTTCATTGCTCACCGCGAAGCGCGCATCGTACGGTGTTGCAAGCATGGCGCGCTGATTGAAGAAGATCGACAGTAGCAAACACGCCGCCGGAACCAGCACTATTACCCCCGAACGCATCATTCCACTTTTGAAACGCACCGAGCCGTAGGTGCTGCTGAAGCGCGGCAGGAATATAGCGATAGCACGCCAGCCGCCGTGGCAGTCACCCACTCTGTTGAACGCCACAGCGCCTGTATAAATCCGACATCGTTCCAGGAAAGCATACCGGATAGCATGTGCCGCATATCAGCCGCATCGAGACCGGACTCATGATGCCGATAGCCAAGCCGACTGTTGCTGCTGCTCCTTCTCCTGCTTCTCCTGTCGTCGCTCGGGAAAACCCATTCACACTGCAAGCCGGCGAGTTGCCTCATCAAAAATCTGAGCGAAATAGCCCGTTCAGATATTCGGAACGGGAGGCGACGTGGTGTTAACGATGAGCGAAAAGAAAGCTGTAATCAAGGCGTGGCCGGGCTGTTGCGATCGGATGGCAAGGTCATCCGTGTTGGGCGGCGCGTGCGGTTGGCGGGGGATTTGCGCAAGAAGGTAAAGCGCGCCCGAGAGCGCTTCTACGACGATGCGGTGCTGGAGAAGTTGAAGCAGATATGGGCAATCATGGACTGTATCTGCGGCAAACGGCTGCTGGCTGCATCTGGCAATAGTGATAGGCCTGTTCAGCCGTGAAGTGGTCGGCTGGTCACTGAAACCGCGCATCACGGCGGACATCGCCACCGATGCGCTGATCATGGCAAACTCAAGGAATATGGCATGATCTGCTCGATGAGCCGCAAGTGCAACTGTTGGGATAACGTGCCAACGGAAAGCTGGTTTGGCAGCTTCAAAAACGAGCGGGTGTATGGAGAACGTTTCGAGGCGCGGGACGAAGTGACCGCCATGACGTTTGAATACGCCGAGGTGTTTTACAACCGGAAGCGGCTGCACTCGACGCTGGGCTACAAGTCACCGATGCAGTTCTTGAGCGGCTGGCTCACCGCTCAGCAACAGGAAAAACTGGTAGCATGAAACTCGCTGCCTGGAAGACGAAAAACCGAGGAAAGGTCAGTGCAGACACAAACCGTGCGTTAACGCACATAAGCATCATGCTTACTTGTGATATTTGCGGATCAGTCCGACCAGCACGCCGTAGATTTCCAGTGAGCCCTGCGGACGAATGACGGGGTAGGCAGGGTTAGAGGGGCGCAGGATGAACTTGCCGCGTTCCTTGTCTAGTATTTTGAGCGTGAAATCGTTATCCACTATCGCCACCACGATGTCGCCGACGCTTGCCAGATTGCGCTTTTCTACAACGGCAATGTCGCCATCATGGATGCCCGCATCGATCATCGAATCCCCCTTGACTGGAATCATCGTAGTCAGTGATGGGGTTTCGATCAGCAGCTCGTCGATGATGAAATACTCGCCTTGGGTCGCCGACACCGACACTGGCATTCCCGCCTGAACAGAGGATTCAGCGAAGGGTCTGGCGAAAAACTGGCGGGTAGGTACCCAGACGCCGTCCGGGGTGCGCTCAATGAAGGCTGCTTTTTCCAGCCGATTCAGGATGGCTTTTACCCAGGATTTTGAGGCAATGCCAAATACTTCACATAGCGCAGCGTAGGAAGGAATACTCTTCCAGTCGGCGTAGTAGTCTTGCAGCTTGGCGAGATACTCGGCGTCCTTTGGGTTGGACTCGCTTGGGGCGGAATCGAAATCGGTCATGGCAGCACTCATACAGAACGAACGTGCTGCGCATGGTAAAGAACGATCGTTCTGCTGTCAACTGGATTGTGGCCGATGTCGCGAGCTTTTGATCTGTCCGGTTTTGTAGCACGCAATCTGTCCGGTTGTCCTATTGCCCAGGGAGGGCGATATGAAGCCGACAAAAGTGCTACAGGAGATACGGAAGATGAGATT
>JAHFRA010000034.1 GCA_023259035.1 Gallionella sp. | reverse complement strand
ATGTCTGCCCTCGGTGCGGCAATGCGCAAGCTGGTGCATTTGTGTTTCGGTGTACTTAAAACACGGCAGCCTTACCAGCCAAATTATGCAAAAATCGCTTGACTGGAAAGACGGTATCTACGCACTTTTTCTAATGTAAAATCACCCGCCATAAAGGAGCTTTAAATCATGACCGCAGAACGTATTACTCACATCGTCGCCGGGACATTCATCCTGTTGTCCTTATCCCTGGGTGTGGAAGACAGCCCGCTGTTTGTGAGCAGGACTTTTTTTTGGCTTACCGCCTTCGTCGGATTAAACCTGTTCCAAAGCGCTTTCACTTCGTTCTGCCCGCTGACCCGCATCCTCAATAAATACGGCATCAAGGACGGTTCTTGCAGAACCTGAATACAGCGGGGCTAAAAAGCCCGTTTCGATCATTGCGCTTAACCCATATCAGCCTGGCCCTAGTCGGGCTAATGTGGGTTTTGCCTTTTCTGCATTATCGCCATCAATATCCGCTGACCACGTTCTATCAGGAATGGTGGAGCGCGTTATTCGGTGTGCTGGCGCTGACCCTGCTGACCGCGCGCAACTTTTGGCAACAGCCGGAAATTCCGCGCATCGCACAACTGCCCGCCGGATTGATTGCCGTGCTGCTGCTGCAATGGGGTTTGGGCGAAATTGCCTATTTCGATCAGGCTTTGTTGTATGCCATGTATCTGCTGTTTGCGGCATTGCTGATGCTGCTCGGCGCCAGATTGCGCGACTGTTTCGGCATGGCAACACTGGCGCTGACGCTGGCAATTTTCCTGTTGATCGGCGCGGAGCTCAGCGCGTTGATCGGCGTGCTGCAGCATTATCGCTGGCATACGCCGCTGAATCCGGTGATCGTGATGAAGGTTTCCTCCAGCGTGTTCGGCAACCTCGCGCAACCCAACCATTTCGCCAATTACATTGCGCTGGGGCTGGTTTCGCTCGGCTTGCTGCATCAACAGCAGCGGCTTAAGGCGGGCTATGTGGCAGCGCTGGCCGCGCCGCTGCTGTTCGTGATGACCCTGAGCGGTTCGCGCAGTTCCTGGCTGTATTTGCTGATGATGGCCGGTTTGGCCTGGTGGTGGACGCGCCGCGATGCCGCGCAACGTCCGCTGTTGCGCTACAGCCTGTTGCTGATTGGCGGATTTGGCGTGATGCATCTGGTCGTGCAATTGCCGTTCATGGCTGGCGCGGACAGCAGCATCGATACCATGCAGCGCTTGTTTGGCGGCGATGGAATGGGCAGCATTCGCCTGTATCTGTGGCGCGAAGCAGGGCTGATGTTTATGCAGTCGCCGTGGCTGGGAGTGGGGTTCGGGCAATTTGCCTGGCATCACTTCCAGTTGTTGCCGGTACTGCGCCCGAACAACATATCCGGCCTCTACAATAACGCCCACAATCTGGTTTTCCAGCTCGCCGCCGAGACGGGTCTTGCCGGGCTGCTGGTGTTGTTTGCTGCGCTGGGCATCTGGCTTTATGGCTTGCAAAAAAGGGCTGCAATCTTCACACGAAAAACTTCTGTTCCGGCACCGGATCGGGCAAATTCGACGGAGAATGGTCAGGACTCCGCAACGCCGGGCGAATCCCACTGGTGGGGTTGTGCCGCACTGGGTGTGCTGGCCATTCACAGCCTGCTTGAATATCCGTTGTGGTACACCTATTTTGTGGCAATGGCGGCGATTCTGCTGGGCGCGCTGGATGAAACACGTTACCGGCTGGAATTGCGCAACGTGGGGCGCATGTCCGTGGCAGCGATCCTGTTGCTGGGTTTGATGACGCTGCTGCAACTGCGCAGCGGCTATCATCAATTGGAAAGGACGCTGGCGATGCGTTCCGCTTCGGCCGTCGATCACAACACATTTGCGAGTGTCCGTGATGGCCTGGTCGCGGTGCATGGCGGTTCGTTGCTGTCACCTTATGCGGAGCTGTTCATGAGTTCATTCACCGAGGTGAATGCCGATCATTTAAAAGAAAAAATAACGCTGAATGCCAATGTGGTGCGATTTATTCCCGTGGCTAGCGTGGTTTATCGGCAAGCGTTCTTCCTTGCGCAAAACGGTCAGCTGGAGGAAGCCAAACAGATTCTGGAGCAATCCATTTGGTCTTATCCGGGGGATAAGGAGGCGAAACAACAATTGCTCAAATTAGCCAAGGAAGACCCCGCACATTTTTCCGCTCTGCTAGAATTCGCACTTCAAAAGGAACAGGAGCATGCGCGTGCAGTTCGTCATTGATAACATATTGCCAATCTTTATAGCCTTGTCCAGTGGCGCCATGCTGCTATGGTCGTTGTTTGGCGGTCGTGTTCGCGGCATTAAAGAGGTGGATTGTGTTGCTGCCCTGCAACTCATCAACCATAAAAATGCACTGGTGTTGGATGTGCGTGAACAGAATGAATACAATGCCGGACATATTCTGAATTCCACAGTGATTCCGCTAGCCAAACTTGATGAACGCTTTGGGGAACTCGAAAAATTCAAGGAACAGCCCGTCCTGATAGTATGCAATACCGGCAACCGTTCAAGCACGGCTTGTGTGGTACTGGGCAAACACGGCTTTGCTCAAGCCTACAATCTGGCGGGAGGTATAGCGGCGTGGCAAAAGGCCAATTTGCCTTTGGTGAAGTGATGGCAAACGTTGTGATGTACTGCACTGCGGTCTGCCCATACTGCGTGCGTGCCGAGCAGTTGTTGCAGCGCAAGGGTGTGGGGGAGATTGAAAAAATACGCGTGGATTTACAACCGGAATTGCGCGTTGCGATGATGGAGAAAACCGGGCGGCGCACTGTGCCGCAAATTTACATTGGCGGGGAACATATCGGTGGTTACGACGATCTTGCATCGCTCGATCACTCCGGTGAACTAACCGCATTATTGGCAAAATAACTACTGAGGAAATAAATTATGACTGAAGCAGCACAAGAAAATACCCAGCCCACATTTAACATGGAAAAGATCTATGTGAAGGATTTCTCCCTGGAGATCCCGCACGCTCCGCAAATATTTCTGGAGCATGAAGCCCCGCAAGTCGATGTGCAAATACATAGCCAAGCAGCAACGATTGATGAAAACATGTTTGAGGTGTCGGTGACGTCTACAGTGACAGCCAAGATCGGCGAAAAAGTGATGTTTTTGATCGAAGCCAAGCAGGCGGGCGTATTCCAGATACGCAATGTGCCGACTGTAGAGCTGGAACCGATTCTGGCGGTGATGTGTCCGAACATATTGTTCCCATATTTGCGCGAAGTGGTTTCCGATGCGTCGGTTCGCGCCGGTTTTGCGCCCGTGCTGCTGAGTCCAATCAACTTCGATGTACTCTACCAACAGCAGAAGCAGTCGCAAACACAGCCACCCGCAGCGACCACCCATTAATGAAGCCACTTAACCTGCTGCGTTTGGTTGTGCCGTTCGCGCTGTTTTACGGTGCGGGTGCAGTCAACGCGGTGGATTACGTATCGGTCGGCGAGAACAGCGCGATACTTTACGATGCACCTTCGATCAAGGCGAAAAAACTGTTTGTGGTAAATCGTTATATGCCATTCGAGCAGATTGTTGTGCTGGACAAATGGGTCAAGGTGCGTGACCGTTCCGGTGGATTGTATTGGGTGGAAAAAAACGCATTGAGCAGCAAACGCTATGTGTTTGCGTTGTCGCCGCTGCTGGATGTCCGCGCGGAACCAGATCTGGGCGCGACACGATTGCTTCAGGTGCGTCAGCAAGTAGCATTGGAACGCATCGAGTCAACAGGCACGGGATGGGTCAAAGTGCGTCATCAAGACGGAGATGTTGGCTACGTGCGTAGCGCCGAGGTATGGGGCGACTAGTCAGATGGCAGAGGGCAGGCGACAGAGGGCAGAGGACAGACGACAGACGACAGATTTTTGTGTGCCGCTTGCGGCACATTATCTAAACGCGCGGCGAAGCCGCGACAGCACTTCTGTCCTCTGTCCTCTGTCCTCAGTCTTCTGATGATGATGAACATCACCGTAATCGGCGCGGGTGCATGGGGAACGGCGCTCGCCATTAGCTTGTCCGCCAACCATCGCGTCACGCTGTGGGCGCGCGATGCCGTGCAAATTGAGTCGATGCGTGCCACGCGCCGCAATCAACGCTATCTTCCAAATATTTCGCTGCCTGACAATCTTGAACTGAGCGCAGATTTTGCTGCGGCATTGATGGTTGCCGAGTTGGCGATTATTGCCGTGCCGACGCATGCATTGCGCTCGACTTTACAACATTTGTTGCATTCGCGCCCCCACCCGTTCGACGGGTTCAGGACAGGCCACTTCGACGGGCTCAGGACAGGCTTGGGCGTGGTATGGTTATGCAAGGGCTTCGAGGCGGAGACTTCGCTATTGCCGCATCAGGTGGCGGTCGAGGTGTTACCCGAAGAATTTCATTGCGGCGTGTTGTCCGGACCAAGTTTCGCGCAAGAAGTTGCGCTCGGCCTGCCAACCGCGTTGACGTTTGCCTCCGCTGATCAGGAGTTTGCGCACGCTACTGCGCAAGCTCTGCATCACGCGCGTTTGCGCATCTATACCAGCAACGACATGGTCGGCGTGGAAGTTGGCGGTGCCGTGAAAAACGTGCTGGCAATTGCGGCAGGCATTTGCGATGGAATGGGATTGGGTTTTAACGCACGCGCCGCCTTGCTGACGCGCGGCCTGGCCGAAATTACCCGGCTTGGTTTGAAGCTCGGCGGGCGACCCGAAACGCTAAGCGGCTTGCCCGGTGTGGGTGATTTGATTCTCACTTGTACCGGCGATTTGTCGCGCAACCGTCAGGTCGGTTTGCTGCTGGCGCAGCAGCACGATTTGCCAGAGATACTGCGACGGCTCGGGCACGTAGCAGAAGGTGTTTACACGGTACGTGAAGTGCAGAATATTGCCCAACGATTGGGCGTTGCAATGCCCATCTGCGAAGCCGTATATCGCATTATTTACGAACACATTCCTGCGCAGGAAGCGGTCGCCGAATTATTGAATCGCGCGCCGAATCTGGAGTTCCAGTAGGGGCGCGATTCATCGTTCCCGCGCGGAACGAGGGAACGATCATGCCTGGTTATGCAACGCCTCGCACCCCTACGAACTGCCATCAAACCCGCATTGCCGCCACGCCTCGAACACCGCCACGGCGACCGTGTTGGACAAATTCAAACTGCGGCTGTGCGGCAGCATCGGCAGGCGCACACGATGTTCAGTGTCGAATTGATCCAGCACTTCAACAGGCAGGCCGCGGCTTTCCGGCCCGAATAAAAACGCATCCCCGGCCTGGTAGCGGGGTGTGTGAAATGGCTGCGAACCCTTGGTGGTCAGCGCAAAAACCCGCGCCGGATCGAATGCCGACAGGCATTCCTGCAACGTGTCATGCACGCGCAATGTCGCGAACTCGTGGTAATCCAGCCCGGCGCGGACGAGTTGCTTGTCTTCCAGCGTGAAGCCGAGCGGTTTGATCAAGTGCAACTGGCAGCCAGTGTTTGCGCACAGGCGGATGATATTGCCGGTATTTGGCGGGATTTCCGGTTGGTACAAAATCACACTGAACATGAAAAACACTCGCTAACCCTTGTCAGGGTAATAAAAAAAGGCTAACTTCCGCCCCTGCTATAGTAAAGTTGCACCGTATAGAAGTCCAATCAGCGGGGGAGGAATTATGGCGCGTCCAGAGAAAGTTCGTCTAGGCGATTTGTTGATTCAGCAGAAACTCATATCACAAGACCAGCTCGTGTTCGCGCTTGAGCAGCAAAAGCGCAGCGGACGAAAATTGGGGCGGGTGCTGGTGGATAATGCTTTCGTCACCGAAGAGCAGATTTCCGAGGCGCTCGCCAAACAGCTCAATATTCCCTATATCAATCTCAAGTACTACAACATCAATCTTGAGCAGGTCCGCCAACTGCCGGAGAGCCAGGCACGGCGGTACCGCGCTATCGTGCTGGAAGACCGCAACAAAATGCTGCTGGTTGGTATGGCCGACCCGACCGATTTGACTGCTTTCGATGAAATCTCACGCATTCTAAAGCGCGATATTGATATAGCAGTGGTCACCGAAGGCCAGTTGCTGGAAAGTATCGATCGCGGCTACCGGCGTACCGATGAGATCTCCGGTTTGGCGCGCGAACTCAGCGAGGACATTGGCGATTCCTACGTGGACTTTGGTGCGATGAGCGATACCGTCGGCACGGAAGAAGCGCCGGTGGTCAAGTTGCTGCAAAGCCTGTTCGATGATGCAGTGCAGATTCGCGCTTCCGATATGCACATCGAGCCGCAGGAAGGCCGGGTGATGATACGTTTCCGCATTGATGGCGCGCTGCATCTGCAAACCGAAGCCGACAAAAAAATTGCTCCGGCATTGGTGTTGCGTCTCAAACTGATGTCCGGTCTGGATATTTCCGAAAAACGCTTGCCGCAAGACGGGCGTTTTCAAGTGCGGGTGCGCGATCAGGGTGTGGATGTGCGTATTGCCACCTGCCCCTCACAAAACGGTGAAACGGTGGTCATGCGGCTATTGCGCCAGGACGGCGGAATGATTGGCTTGGATAAGCTTGGCATGCCGCCCGAGATGCTGAAGCGATTCCGCGAAATCATCCGGCGCAGCAACGGTATGGTATTGGTGACGGGCCCTACCGGCAGCGGCAAGACCACCACTCTTTATTCCGCGCTGTCCGAGATCAATACCATCGATCAGAAAATCATCACTGTGGAAGACCCGGTGGAGTATCGATTGCCCGGTATCAATCAGGTGCAGGTGAACGAAAAGATCGACCTGACTTTTTCGCGCGTGTTGCGCTCCGCGTTGCGGCAAGATCCGGATGTGATTTTGGTCGGTGAAATGCGCGATGCGGAAACCGCTCAAATCGGCTTGCGTGCGGCGATGACCGGACACCTGGTGCTCTCCACCCTGCATACCCGCGATGCCGCAGGCACGTTGTTCCGTCTGGTAGATATGGGCACCCCGCGCTTCATGGTCGCTTCCTCGGTACAGGCAGTGGTTGCGCAGCGCCTGTTACGCCGTGTCTGCGGAAGCTGTAGCGAACCGCATATCCCCACCCCGCAAGAAGCCGAATGGTTGAAAGTCGAAGGCGTGCCAGCCGATGAGCTGGGCGGTTTGTTGCACGGGCGCGGTTGCTCGCATTGCAATGGTACCGGCTACCGGGGCCGCATGGGCGTGTATGAAATGCTGGAAATGGGGCGCGAAATGATCGAGGCGGCTGCGCATGACAGTCCAACGCATTTTTTGGAAGTGGCGCGCCAGAGCATACGCGGCAAATCCATTATGGATCACGCCTTGAAAGAAATGAAACAGGGCAACACCTCTGTTGCCGAGGTGATGCGTATCAGCAATCAGGTTGAGGATTGATGGCCGTCTTTGCCTACAAAGGACGCAACGGGCACGGTGATCTGGTGGAGGGTACGCTGGACGGCGATGACAGCGGCGCCATTGCCGACCAGTTGATGAATACCGGCATCACGCCCACCGACATCAAGCCGTTCCGTGGCACAAGAAGCAATACGGCGGACAAGCCGGATTGGATCAAGCGGTTGTTCACCGAAAAACCCATCACCCCGATGGATGTGCTGTTGTTCAGCCGCCAGATGTACACTCTGCTCAAGGCTGGTGTACCGATCATGCGCGCACTGGCGGGGTTGCAGGAATCGACGCAGAACCCAACCTTCTCGGCGATGCTTCAGGATTTGCGCGAAAGCCTGGACAGCGGCCGCGAACTCAGTACCGCAATGCGCCGCCACCCCAAGGTTTTTTCGCCGTTCTATGTCAGCATGGTGCAGGTCGGCGAAATGACCGGCATGCTGGATGAAACTTTCATCCGCCTGTACAGCTATCTGGAGTTTGAGCGCGATATGCGCGAGCGCATCAGAACCGCGATGCGCTATCCCAGCTTTGTGATGTCGGCGATGGCGATTGCGATTGTCATCATCAATATATTCGTGATTCCCGCCTTTGCCAAAGTGTTCGAGGGTTTTCATGCCGAATTACCGATGATGACCAAAATACTGATGGGATTTTCCAGTTTTATGGTTCACAACTGGCTGCTGATGCTGGCGATGGTAATCGGTGCAGCGCTGAGCTTTCGTTTCTATATCAACACCGTGGATGGGCGTTATAAATGGGATAGGTACAAGCTTCAGCTTCCGGTCATCGGGCCGATCATTCTCAAGGCTACACTGTCGCGTTTTGCGCGCAGCATGGCGCTCTCGTTCAAGAGCGGCATGCCGATTCTGCAAGGGATGAATGTGGTCAGCATGGTGGTGGATAACGAATTCATGCGCGGTCGCATCGAGCAAATGCGCGATGGCATCGAGCGCGGCGAAAGCATCTTGCGCACTGCCGTTGCAGCAGCAGTGTTCAATCCGGTGGTGCTGCAAATGTTGGCCGTCGGCGAAGAAACCGGCGACATGGATGGCATGATGTTCGAGGTTGCCGACATGTACGAGCGCGAGGTCAAATACGAAGTCTCCACCCTCAGCTCGAAAATCGAACCGATTCTGATTGTGGTTATGGGTATTCTGGTGTTGATCCTCGCTCTCGGTGTATTCCTGCCGATGTGGGATCTCGGCAAAGCGGCAATGCACAAATGATTCAGGTAACAGGTGACAGGGGACAGAAGACAGAGTCTTGTCGCGACTTTGCCGCGCAGTCTTCCGCGTGCCGCGCAGTGGCACACAAGCCTCTGTCTTCTGTCCTCTGTCCCCTGTCTTCTGAACGCGGCTTCACCTTCATCGAACTGATTGTAGTAATCGTCATTATCGTGGTGATGATGGGCCTGTTTCTCGATCGAACGATGTTTTATCTGGAGCAAGCCGAGAAAACCGCGATGGAAGAAGTGTCAGGCGCGATACAAAGCTCGTTGACCATGCAATACGGGCAGATACTTACGCGCGGAAAATCAACCGATGTGGCTACTTTGGCACAGGACAACCCGGTAAACTGGTTGCAGAAAAAGCCACGCAATTACTCCGGAGAATTCTACGACCCCACCCCGCTGGCGGTTGAGTCCGGCAACTGGATGTTCGATCTCAAGGCACGCGAGCTGGTCTATGTTGTGCGCAATGCCAATTACTTCAAACCGGGCAAGGATGGCAAGAAGTGGATACGCTTTCATGTCGCCGTCAATTACGAAGCCTCGCGGTTGCCCTCGTTGCAGAACGCCACCCCCGAATTGACCGGCATACTGTTCGAGCCGGTCGAGCCGTATTCGTGGTTTTGATATGCCCGGCTTGTTTATCAGGCCGTTTACATCGTTCCCACGTAGAGCGTGGGAACGATAAACGTGGGGAGATAACGAATGCACGCCAACTTGATTGAATTGTCTCTGTGGCGAACCCTCGCGGTTTTCCTCATGTTCGGCTCGCTGCTCGGCATTCTGGCAGGGGTGCTGCTCATTTATAAGCCGCATCTGATGGAACGTATCAACCGCGTCGCCAACCGCTGGATTTCCACACGCCGCCTGGACCAGTTTCTTGATCGCAGCATCAGCATCGAGCACTGGTTCTATCAGTATCATCGCCTGTTGGGCATAATGGTCGTGCTCGGAGCGTGCTACATACTCGGATATTTTGGCTTGCTGTTCGATAAGGCAATCACCTTGCAGCGTCTGGCTGGTCATATGCCAATCCGTTTGCTGGACTGGTTGCTGGATGCCTTGGTGCTTGCCTCTTTGACTGGCGCGGGGGCTGCGCTGTTAGTTGGCTTGTTCCTGTGGTTGCGCCCCAGTCTGCTGCGCGGTATCGAAGAGGAAACCAATCAGTGGATTTCATCACGCCGCGCCACCAAACCGCTGGAAATACCGCGTGATCAGGTTGACCAGTTTGTCGGGCGTCACGCGAGCCGGGTCGGCTGGTTGCTGCTGCTGGGCAGCATTTACCTGTTCTTCGCCATGTTCCGCGTGTTGGTATAAGTGACCACACCAGAATTATCAGCAGGCTTTTCGGTGATCAGTGCATTCAGACTTTTCTTTTCGTGTCAGGCAACTTAATTCAGCCAATCCCCGGAATTGAGGGGTAAACCTCAATCTGATCGGACTCACAGGGGCATTGCGCATTTATCAGTACGCGCTTATAGTGAACCATGCTTGTGAAATCTTTGCTGCGGCAATGGGTTAACAGGCAAATTGAAAGTTTCACTTAATGAGGCTGCGGTCTCAAAACTTTAGGAGAATGAAAATGAAACAACAATCTGGTTTTACCTTGATTGAGCTGATTATGGTGATCGTGATTCTGGGAATTTTGGCGGCGACGGCATTGCCGAAGTTTGCTGATATATCAACGGATGCACGCAAGGCCGCAGCTATGGGGTTTGCTGGTGGGTTGGGTTCAGCAAGTTCTATAAACAAGGGCGGGTGTTTGGTTAAGTCCAATGTAGCTACCACAGGTACTTGTGTTGTTATGTCCGCTGCAACGACAACATGTTCAAGTGTAGGTTCGCTCTTGATGACCCCAGCAGTTACTATTACGGTGGGTGCGCTACCAGCCACAACGGTTTCGGGAACTTTGTATATGACTGCTGCACAAGATATTGCCTTGACCACGGCTGGTGTCTCTTGTGTATTTACTTACGGTGATGGGGGTGCCGGAATTACAACAGGTACTGACGGCGCAGCTTTAAGCTTTACAGGTTACGCAACAGGCCCTTAAAACAAACAACGGGCAGTGCGCCAAATGTTGGGCTTGGGTATTTGAACAAAGCGATAAAACAAAACATGGGGAGGCTTCGGCCTCCCTTGTTTTTCGTCAGCTATCTTGGCTTTTTGCTACACTGCGCACCTGTCTAGATCCATTCCTGAAGAGCTATAGTACATGTCAACAATCAGTATGTTTACGGGATTGGACTATCGTTCCCACGGAGACCGTTGGAACGATGCGAAGAGATTCGCCGCACGATATGTCTATGAGTAGTTCTCAAAAACCGGGCACCGGATTTCAGCGCGGCTTCACCTTGGTTGAGCTGATCATGACGATGGTCATCCTCGGCATCATCGCCGCCGTAGCAGCGCCGCGTTTTTTTGACAGCAACGTGTTTCAGGAGCGTGGCGCGGCCGACCAGGTGAAAGCGGCGTTGCGTTATGGGCAGAAAGTCGCCATCGCGCAGCATCGCAATGTGATCGTGAACATTGCTGCGGCGGCAAGTTCAAACTGTAGCGCGACATTGGCCGCCGGCAATGTCAGTTGTGTGATCTCAAACAGTGTGGCCGTTACGCCAGCGCTTCCCTCGGTGACTTTTGATTCCCTGGGGAGACCTAATGCGGCTGCGTCTGTGACTGTTGGAACAACCACGATTACCGTAGAGGCTGAGACCGGCTATGTGCATTGAAGCAACCCGCAAAGTGGTCGCAAATGGCGACCACCTTACGAGATCGACCGCAGAACAAAATTATCGTTTGCTGCAGGAAATCGAGGCTAACAGCAGCTTCCTGTTGATGGCCTACCAGCAAAATCCGCAATTGCTTGAACGCGACGAAGCGCGTATCCGTGAATTGATCGAGATGCCCGCGCATGGCGCGGACAACAATCTGTCTCCCGTCCTATCTCACCTGTCCTCTGAACGCGGCACCAGCCTGATCGAGCTGGTCATGTTCATCGTCATCGTCAGCGTCGCGCTGGCGGGGATTCTGCTGGTGATGAACACTACTACCAAAAACAGTGCTGATCCGCTGATTCGCAAGCAAGCCGTCGCGGCAGCTGAATCGTTGTTGGAAGAAATCGAGTTGCAGGATTTTATCTCGGCATCCGGAGTAACCAATACGGTGACGCAGGCAAATCGCGCTGCCGAATATCACATCGTCAGTAATTACAACGCGTTCGCCACGACCGGGATTTTTCCGGTTAGCGGTGTCGCTCCGATCGCCGGACTGGAAAATTATAATGCAAACGTTGCGATCACTAACCCGGGGTTGGGGGGCATCGCGCCAGCTAGCACGGTGCTTATCACCGTGACGGTGACGGACCCGCAAGGCAACGACATTCAAATTTCCGGTTACAGGACGGCTTATTGATGAGCACGTCAAATCGCTACCGACAAGCCGGCTTCACTCTGGTCGAGATGATCATGGTGGTCGTCATTACCGGTATCATCGGCGGCATGGTGGCGGTGTTCCTCAAGGCGCCGATCCAGCAATACATGGATGTGGCGCGTCGTGCCGAATTGACCGATATTGCCGATACAGCTATCCGCCGCATGGCGCGCGACGTGCGCACCGCTGTACCGAACAGCGTTCGCATCGCTGCCGTCGGTTGTGCCCAGAAGTGCGTGGAGTTTCTACCAACCAAGGATGGCGGACGCTATCGTGCCGACACACCGGGTAATGTGCTGACTTTCGGTACGGGGGGTGGCAACATATTCGATATCGTAGGCACGGCGATCAACTTTACGGCGGGTGCTGCGCCTGATTACATCGTCATCGGCAGCACTCAATCGGATGGTAATCCGCCCTACGATCCGTCTACAGCGGGTATCCTGCGCGCATATACCGGTGCGGCAGGACTGCAAACGACCGTCAATTTCACCGCGACGGCGCTGCCGACCACGGCAGCGCTGCCATCACATCGCTTCGATGTGGTGGATGGCGCGCAAAGGGCTGTAACTTACGTATGCGAGGGGACGCAGGGAGGAGTGTTGGATGCGAACCAGAATGGTCAGGGCAAGCTCATGCGCTACTCAAATTATGGATTCAATCTTGTGCAAGTGTTGCCCACTGTTGGTGGGGCAATCCTCGCCGATAAAGTCAGCGCATGCACTATTGACTATGACATTCCCAATCAACGCTTCGGTCTGGTTGCGGTGCGGCTTACGCTGACCAGCGGCGGCGAAAGCGTGAGCCTGTATAACGAAATTCATGTGAACAACGCGCCATGACACAGCCAATGCAGATACAGAGCGCCGTCATTCCGGGCCGTGAGCCGGAATCCATGAAGGCAATTGATGCGTGCTCCGTAAAGACCGGATCTCGGGCTATGCACGGGATGACGCAGCGCGGCTTCAGTCTGGTTTCCGCGATCTTCCTGCTGGTGGTGATCGCGGCACTTGGCACGTTCGCGGTGACACTTTCTACTACGCAACATCAAAGCGCGGCGATGGATGTGCTGGGTTCACGCGCCTATCAGGCGGCACGAGCTGGTGTTGAGTGGGCGACTTATCATGTCGCGCTAAGTCCTGCCAGCTCGCCTACGGCATGGTCGGGTTGTGCGTCGAACACCCCTTTAGGTTCGCTGGGCGGGACATTGGCACCTTTTACGGTCACGGTGAATTGCAGCCCAACCTCGCATGTTGAGGGTGCTTCCACGATCTGGATCTACGACGTGAGTTCGAAGGCTGTGGCCGGTGGCGGCCCTGGTGACCCCAGTTATGTCGAGCGCGTCATCAGCGTGAAAATGGGGAAGTGAATGGTGTTCTTGTTGGGTGATCCTATCGTTTGACATATTTATGGCTGGGTCGACGATTTTGCGAAAAAAATGCAAAGTGAGCAAGCGACGCAAAAATTGATTGACAACAATATGTTATTGCAATAAGTTCACGTTAATTATGGGAATGCCGCTTATTTCTTCGCTATTCAAGAGCAAAAGCCACGCCGACGGTTGGTTCGCCATCGGCTTGAGCGCGCATGGTGTCTATCTCGCGAAAGTCAGACTTGCCGGAGCGATGCCGCATGTGGTGCGCTGCGAATATCATGAGACAGGCGCCGTCTCGGCGGCTTCATTGGAAAAGTTGCGCCGCGAGGCGCATATTGACGGACATCATTTCACCACGCTGCTGGCGCCGGGCGAATATCAAATGCTATTGGTTGATGCCCCCGCTGTTCCCGCCGACGAGTTGAAAACAGCGATCCGCTGGAAAATTAAAGACAGTCTGAATTTCCATATCGATGATGCTACGGTGGATGTGTTGAAGATTCCCGCCAACAAATATGGCTCGGATCGCGCGCAATCCATGTATGCGATTGCCGCAGCTAACGACACGATAAAAAAACGCATTGCGCTTTTTGAACAAGCCAGGATCGAGCTGGATGTGATTGATGTTCCTGAAATGGCGCAGCGCAATATCGCCGCGCTGTTCGAGCAAGAGGATCGCGCTCTGGGGTTGCTGGTTTTTGATGATAATGGCGGTCTGCTGACGCTAACGGCGGGTGGTGAGTTGTTTATGTCGCGCCGTATTGAAATCAACGCGGGGCAACTGCAGGATGCCAACGAGAATCTGCGCGAACAATCCCGCGACCGTGTCGAGTTGGAGTTGCAGCGTTCACTGGATTATTTTGGCCGACAGTTTAACCACATTGCGGTGAGCCGCGTTTTGGTGGGCGCGCCTGGTGATGTCGGATTGGTGGAATTCCTTGCCGGAGTAATTGACGCGACAGTGGAGAAACTGGATTTGTCGCAAGTGATGGATATCAGTGCGGTTCCGGCGCTTGCCGATAGCGAATTTGTCGCCCGCGCCCTGCCGACGCTCGGTGCAGCATTGCGCCACGAAAGCCGCGTCCCATGAGCCAGCAGATCAATCTGTTCAATCCGGTTTTCATGAAGCGGCGCAAGTATTTTTCGCTGCTTGCCATGTTGCAGGCGCTGGGCATGATTATCGTGGGCTCGTCACTTTTTTACGGTTATGCGGTTTATCAGGTTGGGCAGCTTAAAAAACAATCGGAAGAAAGCACCAAACGCTTCAATGCCGAGCAGGTGCGACTGGCGCGCTATGCCGCCGAGTTTTCCCCGCAGCAGGCCAATCAGACGCTGCAGGATGAAGTGCGGCGATTGGAAAAGCAGGCTGCCGACGAAGCCGAGTTGGTTGAAACCATCAAATCCGGAGCAGTGGGTAACACCACCGGTTATTCGGAATACATGCGCGCATTCGCGCGCCAAGTGGTGAAAGGATTGTGGCTGACCGGCTTCAAGGTAACCGGCGATGCGGCGCAAATCAGTTTGACCGGCGGGGTGGTGAATCCGGAATTGCTGCCCGCGTATATCCAGCGTTTGGGCAAGGAGAGCGTCATGCGGGGCAAGGCTTTCACTACCTTGCAAATGCAGCAACCTGCTGCAAAAGCGGGTTCTGCCACCACCGCTGCCCCTGCTTCTGCCTCTTCTGGGCCACGCTATGTTGAATTTACTTTGCATTCAAGCCCGGATAGCGAGGCCAAAAAATGAAGCGTTATTGGGAGCTGGCCTGTAACAGGATAGACGGTATGTCGCTGCGCGAGCGGGTGATAATTTTTGTTGCCGCTGCTTTCGTGATTATTGCCCTGATGAATACGGCATTGCTCGACCCGTTGTTGTCCAAACAAAAGGCGTTGTCGGCACAGGTGGTGCAGCAACAGGAAAAGATGAAGGAGTTGCAAGCGCAAATGCAAGGCTTTTTGCAAGCCAAAACTGATGATGAGCATTCACCGCTACGCACCCGGTTGGCGCAACTCAAACAGCGCTTGCAAGAGCAGGACAGCTATTTGCAAAGCCGCCGTGACCGTCTGGTCGAGCCGAATAAAATGGCCGCGCTGCTGGAACAGGTGCTGAATAAAAATAGCAAGCTGCAACTGGTCGGGCTAAAGACTTTGCCGGTAGGTTTTTTAATTCCGCCCGCTACCGGCGCTGCGCAGCCAGCGGTGACCGCAAATACCAGTGGTATGCAAAAACAAATCTTCAAACACGGCGTGCAGATCACCGTGCGCGGCGGTTATCTGGATTTGCTGCAATATCTCACCGCGCTGGAGAAAATGCCGGCGCAGATGTTCTGGGGAGAAGCGAATTTGAGTGTGGATCAATATCCTGATGCGGTGTTGACGCTGACTTTGTATACCTTGAGTTTGGATAAGACATGGCTGACGGTATGATTCAGGAGACAGAAGACAGAAGACAGAAGACAGATGTTTGTGCGCCGCTGCGCGGCACGTTTATTAAAGGCGCGGCTACGCCGCGACAACACTTCTGTCTTCTGTCTTCTGTCTTCTGTCTTCTGATGTCTGTCTTCTGTTGTGCCGAGGAATTGCCCGATCCTACCCGCCTGCCCGCCTCCATTGCCGCACCGGTCGCCGCAGTTGGCATGGAAACGACACCCGCAGGCTTGCAGTCCGTCATTATCTCCAAAACCCGCCGTGCTGCGATTATTGACGGTGAAACCGTTGAATTGGGCGGAAAACATGGCGATGCTCGGTTAATTGAGGTGAACGAGGGCAGCGTAGTATTGAATAGCGTACAAGGGCGGCAAATCCTGACGTTGTTTCCCAATGTAAAGATGACCAGAAAGAAGGAAGAGAAGATTAAGCCGCAACCAGCGGCAAATAAGGTGCAGACCGGCAAGCAGAAAACCAAGCCCGCCGCACCCAAGGAGAAGATGAAATGAGAGCATTATTGTGGTTATGCACGGCGCTGTTTCTGGCGGCCTGTGCAACACCGGTTAGCAGGAACCAGACGGCGGACGCCATTCAGCGCGAAATGAATCAGGCTGCGCAGGATAGTGTGCCGCCAAGCAAGTCCGATGCGGTGAATAATGCCTTGCTGCCCCCCCTCACGATGGGAATGCCCATGCTGGAAAACAAACCGATAGAGAGCAAGTTCGATTTGACGGTGAACAACACGCCGGTCAGTCAGGTGCTTATGGCTATTGTGTCCGGCACACGCTACAGCATGCTGCTGCACCCGGATGTCAGCGGCAGCGTCTCATTGAATCTGAAAAATGTGACGGTGTTCGAGGCACTGGAAACGATCCGCGAGTTGTATGGTTATGATTACAAGTTGGACGGCACGCGCATTTACATTCAGTCGATCGCACTGCAAACACGGATTTTCCAGGTGAACTATCTGACCGGGCTTCGTGCCGGAACTTCATCGCTACGCGTGACATCTGGCTCAGTATCTGACAATTCATCAGGGGGCACGTCCGGGGGAAGCACGCCTGGCGCGGCAACCAACACAACCACAACAGGCGGCATGGGACGCACCCAGGATAGCAGCAAGGTGACTATGACCAGCAGCGCGGACTTCTGGGATGAGTTAAGCAAATCACTGCAGGCGATTGTCGGCAATGAAAAAGGACGCAGTGTGGTGGTAAGCCCGATGTCGGGGGTGATTGTGGTGCGCGCCATGCCGGATGAACTGAAAAATGTCACGGCTTATCTCAAGGCATCGCAGATCTCCATTGAACGGCAGGTGATACTTGAAGCGAAAATTGTTGAAGTGCAACTCAATGATGGGTTTCAATCCGGCGTAAATTGGGCCGGATTTGGTAATCTGAAAACCAGCCCGACAAGCAGGGGATCCTTTGGGCAAATCAATGCCGGAACGACGCTGAATCCCAATGCTGCAAGCGGAGCGGCAGCTGCGATTTCCAATTCGACACTCTCGGCAATGCCGGGCGCCACCTTGATTGGCAACGCTGCAAATGCTGCAAATGCCGCAAGCGCGGGAGCGATGTTCGGCATGGCATTTCAAACCGATAACTTTGCGGCGCTTTTGAGTTTTCTGGAGTCGCAGGGTAATGTGCATGTGTTGTCCAGCCCGCGTATTGCCACGCTAAACAACCAAAAGGCGGTACTGAAAGTGGGGACAGATGAGTTCTTTGTCACCAATGTTTCCACCACCACCACCACCGGCACGGCAACCACTTCCACGCCGAGTGTGACGCTGCAACCATTCTTTTCCGGCATCGCACTGGATGTGACGCCGCGCATTGACCAAAACAACGAAATTATTTTACATATCCACCCTTCGGTGAGCTTGGTCAGCACGGTAAACAAAACCGTGGATGTTGGCGGTGCCGGCGGGGTGTTGAATTTACCGCTGGCTTCCAGCTCGGTTTCTGAAACCGACAGCATCGTTCGTGCGCGTGATGGGCAAATCGTGGCGATAGGCGGGTTGATGCGCCAGGCAACTTTTGATGATCAGTCTGGTTTGCCGGGGCTACCCAAGCCGGTATTTGGACAAACCAGCAAGCGTAACGAGAAGCGTGAACTGGTGATTCTTTTGAAGCCAACCGTTGTGGATAACGACAAGGATTGGTCGGATGACATTACACGCAGCCGCGATCGTTTTATTGGGATGAATTCGCCCGCAAGCAGCAAGCCATGAAGAGGGTAAAGGGCAAAAGACCGAGGGTTGTATGCCATTCCGCGGCATGCTCATGAAAACTGCGCGACGCGACCGCGACAAAACCCCTGTCCTCTGTCTTTCGTTACCTGTCTTCTGATATGTATCTACAGCACTTTGGTTTGCGTGAAGCGCCTTTCAGCCTGACTCCTGACACCAGTTTCTTCTTCGCCTGTTCAAGCTACCAGGAGGCGCTTAATACCTTGCTGGTGGCAGCGCGCAATGGTGAGGGCTTCATCAAGATTACCGGTGAGGTGGGCAACGGTAAAACACTGTTGTGTCGAAAATTTCTCGCCACGCTGAATCAGGGCCGACATTCCACTACGCTGATTGGCACGCAGGATCAAACGGCTGACGCGCCGTCCGCACAACGTTTTATCACTGCCTATATCCCCAATCCCTACCTTGAGCCGCGCAGCCTGCTGCTGGCATTGGCGGAAGAGTTTCGTTTACCGCAGGAACAGGATACCGATCAGCATATGTTGCTGAAAGGTTTGACGCGGGCGCTGCTGGACTGCGCGCGCAATGGCCAGCGCGCGTTGGTGTGTCTGGACGAGGCGCAGGCGATGCCGCTTGAAAGTCTGGAAATGTTGCGCCTGCTGACCAACCTCGAAACCGAAAAGCGCAAGTTGTTGCAGGTGGTGTTGTTTGGGCAGCCGGAATTGGATGAGCGCCTGCGCCATCATTCAATACGCCAGCTGCGCCAGCGCATCAGCTTTCAATATGATCTGCAAGGATTACGCGAAGACGAGCTGGAACGCTATCTGCGCCATCGTCTGGGTGTAGCCGGATTTGCCGGCGAAACATTGTTCGACAAAGGCGCGGTAGGTAAGCTGCATCGCATTACCGGCGGCACACCCAGGCTGGTTAACATCATTGCTCACAAGGCATTGATGCTGGCTTTCAGCGAGGGGCGACAACAAGTGCTTGCCAAACATATCCGCGATGCGGCCGCCGACACGCCGGAAGTGCGCCGCGATTGGTTGCCTTTGGCGATTGCGTTAACGGCGGTGGTGATGCTGGTTTCGTTGGGCATCGCATGGATGGTGTTGAAGTGAGCGTTATTAATCAGGTGCTCAACCAACTTGAACAGCGCGGTGAAAATACCGCGCCGGAACAAACCATGGTCCGCGCTGTGCCACATGCCAAACGCAAATCCGCATTGCCTTTGCTGATAGTCGGATTGATGCTGGCAATCGGGATTGCTGGGTGGCAACGGATGCAGGTACGCAAGCCTGTCCTGAGCCTGTCGAAGCGGCCTGTCCCGAACTCAGCCGAAGGGCCGAAAGTTGTTGCGGTGAATACCGCGCAGCATCAGCCCGTTGTGGCGGCACTCGTTCCGGTATCCGCTGTTCCAGTTGCCGCCACCGCCACTGCCTCCGCAGACAAAATCGTGCTGGCAGAAGCGCTCCCGCCTGCCTCGCGGCTAAGCTTCGAATTGGGTTCGGTGCCGCTGCCTTCCACGCTTCATCAAGGATCGGAACAGGCCGCTTCGACAGGCTCAGGACAGGCTTCGCGGGAAATAATAAACCGCTCTGCAGCAAGGGCAGGCGCATTGGCGCAACCGGTGAGAGAATCCGCCAAACTTCAACCAACCCAGATTGCCCCATCATCCACCAGCGCGAAGGTCGCCGTGGATACATCAAGCGGCGTCTTGCCGATGAAGCGAGTCAGCCCTGCGCAACAGGCTGATGCGGAATTTGGCAAGGCGGTGGTGTCGATGCAGCAGGGACGCATCGCTGACGCAGTGGCGGGATATGAGGCGGCTTTGCGTCTGGATGCAGGACATGATGCGGCGCGCCAGGCATTGGTGGCTTTGCTGCTGGAAAGCAAGCGTGGCGCGGATACCGAGCAGGTATTGCAGGATGGACTGAAGGTAAAGCCAGAACATACCGGTTTTGCCATGCTGCTGGCACGTTTGCAGGTGGAGCGTGGCGCGGTTGAGCTGGCAGCGGCAACACTGGAAAAATCCTTGTCCTATGCCGATCAACAAGCCGATTACCAAGCGTTTTTTGCCGCATTGCTGCAACGCCTGAATCGGCATAAAGAGGCGATTTCCCATTACCAAGTCGCGCTGCAACTCGCTCCGAATAATGGCGTATGGCTAATGGGCTACGGCATTTCTCTGCAGGCGGTGCAGCGTAACGATGATGCCAAAGACGCCTACAGGCGCGCACTCGAGTCGAAAACACTCAATCCTGAACTGGGGGCGTTTGTGCAGCAGAAACTCAAGGGGCTTTGATTTTCAGAGGACAGGTGACAGAAGACTGGGGACAGATTTTTGTGTGCCGCTATGCGGCACTTTTTTATAAAGATGCGGCGCAGCCGCAACAACACCTCTGTCTTCTGTCTTCTGTCTTCTGTCTTCTGTCTTCTGTCTTCTGTCTTCTGTCTTCTGTCTTCTGTCTTCTGTCTTCTGTCTTCTGTCTTCTGTCTTCTGTATCCTGAACGCGGCAGCGTTCTCGCCACCACCCATGCGCTGATTTCAGAAGCACCGCGTCTCTGCACCGCATCGGCAATCGCGTTCAGGCTGGCGCCGGTGGTCAGCACATCATCTACCAGCGCGACGTGCTTGCCGGTCAAGTCGGCATCGCAGCGGAACGCATTGCGCACATTTTTCTTGCGTTCCTTCCATGGCAAGGCGGATTGCGGCGGGGTATCGCGTATGCGACGACAGGCATCCGGCAGCAGTTTGAGATCAAGATCGCGGGCGATTTTTGCGGCGATCAGTTGCGATTGATTAAAGCCGCGTTCGCGCAATTTTGCCGGATGTAATGGCATCGGAATAATGCAATCCGGCAGGTTGTTCCTGTCGATATGTTGCGCCAGTTTCTCCGCAAAGGCGTGTGCCAGCGCGAGTTGCTCGCCATATTTCATTGCCTGGATCAGCTTGTCGAGCGGGAAGGCGTAGCCGAATACGGCAGTGGTGCGAACGAATAGCGGCGGATGTTGCAGGCATTGCCCGCATACTTCGCCAGACGGGATCGGCAGCGCGCAAGTCGGACAATGTGCTATATCAAGATACGGCAAGGCGCGGTCGCAGGCCATACACCATAACCCGTCGTGACTCATGCTGCCGCACAACACACAGGGTTGGGCAGGCAGAATTTGCTTAATTACCGCGCGGATGTTTAATAAAGTATCGTTTAAAATTGACAAGCCATTACCCTTTCTAGGATGATGCGCCGCTGTCGTCCAATCATACTCAGTTAAACCACCATGAGCACCCAAACCATAGAATTCATTCGTGCCGCCAAACAAACTGCCATGCCGCAACGCTGGAGTGTGGCCGATGTAGAAGCATTATTCAAACTGCCGTTTGCCGACCTGTTGTACCGCGCCCAACAAATCAACCGCGAACATTTTGACCCGAATGCGATCCAGCTTTCCACCCTGCTGTCGATCAAATCCGGCGGCTGCACCGAGGATTGCGGTTATTGCCCGCAGTCGGCGTTCAATTCTACCGGCGTGAAGGATCAGAAAATGCTCGCTGTGGAAGCGGTGGTGACTGCGGCGCGTGCCGCGCAACAAAAAGGCGCCGGGCGTTTTTGCATGGGCGCAGCGTGGCGCGAACCGACCGATGAGGACATGGCGAGCGTGGTGGAAATGGTCAAGGCGGTGCGCGACCTCGGCATGGAAACCTGCGCCACGCTGGGCATGCTGAATGACGAACAGACCGAGCAACTGCGCGCCGCCGGGCTGGATTACTACAACCATAACCTGGACACCGCGCCAGAGTTCTACGGCAACATCATCAGCACGCGCGACTACCAGGATCGACTGGACACGCTGGAGCGGGTGCGCAAGGCGGGGATGAATATATGCAGCGGCGGCATCGTCGGGATGGGCGAAAGCCTCACACAGCGCGCCGGGCTGATCGCGCAACTGGCCAACATGAATCCTTATCCGGAAAGCGTGCCGATCAATAACCTGGTCAGGGTCGAAGGCACGCCGCTGGCGCAAGCGGAAGAACTCGACCCGCTGGATTTCGTGCGCACCATCGCGGTGGCGCGCATCACCATGCCGACGGCGCGCGTGCGCCTTTCCGCCGGGCGGCAGCAGATGTCCGATGCGGTGCAGGCATTGTGTTTTCTCGCCGGCGCGAACTCGATCTTCTATGGCGAGCAATTGCTCACTACCGGAAATCCGGATGTTGAGAAGGATCGCGCGTTGCTCGGCAAGCTCGGCATGTATCCACTTGCCGAAAAATTGTAGATCGGGTTCGCGTAGCGTTACCCAATGACTTGGCTGGCGTTTTTGGACAGCCTGATCAGATGGCTGTGCACGGCAACCTGACCTACACTTTACAATCACCTATGCCTTTCTCAGCACTCTCCAGCGAACTCGAAGCACGCGCCGCGCAAGGCCTGCTGCGCCAGCGGCATACGCTCGATAGCCCGCAGTCGCCGCACATCGTGATGGATGGCAAACCCTACCTCGCGTTTTGCAGCAACGATTACCTCGGCTTGGCCAATCATCCACGGCTCATCGCCGCGTTGCAGCAGGGCGCTGCGCAATATGGCGCGGGCGCGGGTGCGGCGCATCTGGTGAGCGGGCACAGTGCTGCGCACCATCAACTGGAACAGGCGCTGGCGGCATTCGTCGGCAAGCCTGCCGCGTTGCTGTTCTCCACCGGCTACATGGCCAACCTCGGCACGGTGCAGGCGCTGGTCGGCAAGGGCGATACGGTATTCGCCGACAAGCTCAACCATGCGTCGTTGAACGACGCGATGCTGCTGTCGCGCGCCACAGTGAAACGTTACCGCCATAACGACATGGCGCAACTGGCGGCATTGCTCGAACAAACACAAGTCGGACGCAAACTCATCATCACCGATGCGGTGTTCAGCATGGACGGCGATCCCGCGCCGTTGCCGGAATTGCTGGCGTTATGTGAGCAACACGATGCGTGGCTGCTGGCCGACGATGCGCACGGCTTCGGCGTGCTGGGTCAACATGGACAAGGGTCGCTATTTAACTTCAAATCCCCCCCAACCCCCCTTTTGCAAAAGGGGGGGGACGCAGATGCACGCGTTGATAACCCCCCTTTGCAAAAGGGGGGCTGGGTGGATTTGATTTCGCCGCGCATCATCTACATGGCGACGCTGGGCAAAGCGGCCGGGGTATTCGGCGCATTCGTCGCGGCGGAACATGCGGTGATTGACACGCTCATCAACCATGCGCGCAGCTATGTTTACACCACGGCCACATCGCCCGCGTTGGCCAGTGCGGTGCTGGAAAGCCTGAAACTTATCGGGCAAGGCGATGCGTTGCGCGAACATCTGAACAAGTTGATTGCGCAACTGCGCAGCGGACTGACTGGTTTGCCTTGGAAGTTGATGCCGTCGGATACGGCGATTCAGCCGTTGCTGGTCGGCGACAATCAGGTAGCGCTGGCGTTGAGCGACAGACTGCGCGAGCGCGGTATATGGGTCGCGGCGATCCGCCCGCCCACCGTACCGCACGGTACGGCACGCTTGCGTATTACCCTGTCTGCCGCGCACAGCGCAGCGGATGTGACATGCCTGATTGAGGCACTGCATGAGCTTGCACGTTGAACAAACCGGCAGCGGCGCACCGCTGCTGCTGATCCACGGCTGGGGAATGCACGGCGGCATGTGGGGTGACGTCGCGGAGCAACTGGCCGAGCATTTCCGCGTGCTGGCGGTGGACTTGCCGGGGCATGGGCATTCCAGAGGACAGAGGACGGAGGACGGAGGACAGAAAAAAAAGCATCTGGAATTGCTGGATGAAATAGTCGATTCATTGGCCGCGCAGTTTAACGAACCGCTCACCGTATGCGGCTGGTCGCTGGGCGGACAAATCGCACTGCATTGGGCGATGAGACATTCACATCAAGTGAATCGCCTGGTATTGGTGGCGAGCACACCGTGCTTCATGTGTCGGTCCGATTGGCCGTGTGCGATGGCGGCGGAGACGTTGGCGGAATTTGCCGCCGCGTTGCAACAAAATTATGCGCTGACGTTGCGGCGCTTTCTCGCGCTGCAAGTGCGCGGCAGCGCGCAGGAGCGCGGGTTGTTGGCGACATTGCGCAGCGCGCTATTCAGTCGTGGTGAGCCGGATTTGGCAGCGCTGCAGGGCGGGCTGGAGATTTTGCGCGACTGCGATTTGCGCAGCGCATTGCCGGGCGTTAAACAGCCGACGCTGGTGATTGCCGGGGAACGTGATACGCTCACGCCGCCGCAGGCCGCACAATATCTGGCGACGCAAATGCCGGATACGCGCTTGGCGATAATTGAGGGCGCGGCGCATGCGCCGTTCCTGTCGCATCCCGATGAATTTATGAAACACCTGATGAGTTTTTTGCATGAATGAATTTGCGATAGATAAAAAGCTGATGCGTCGCGCTTTCAATCGCGCGGCGGCGGACTATGATGCGGCGGCGGTGTTGCAGCGCGAAGTGTGCGCGCGCATGCTGGAGCGTCTGGATTTTATCAAGCTGCAACCGGCGCGTATTCTCGATGCTGGCGGTGGCACCGGGTGGGGTACCCGTCAATTGGCGCAACGTTATCCGGCTGCACAGGTGATCGCGTTGGATATTGCTATCGGTATGTTGCAGATCGCGCGCGGCCACTCCAGCTGGTGGCGAAAGTTGTTCAGCGGTGCGCAACAAACGCAGGTATGCGGCGACATCGAAGCTTTGCCATTGGCCTCAAATAGTGTGGAGATGGTGTGGTCGAATCTGGCGGTGCAGTGGTGTAATGATTTGCCGGACACGTTTATCGAGCTGCATCGTGTGCTGAAAGCGGATGGCTTGCTGATGTTCAGCACCTTCGGGCCGGACACGCTAAAGGAGTTGCGCCAGGCTTTTCGTGGCGTGGATCAGCACAATCACCTGAACCGCTTTGCCGACATGCATGACATCGGCGATATGCTGGTGGATGCCGGTTTTGCCGAGCCGGTGATGGACATGGAATGCCTGACGCTGACTTATGACGACGTACGCGGCGTGCTATATGACCTGAAACGCATCGGCGCGCATAATGCCACCGCGGGGCGCGGGCAAGGCCTGATGGGGAAAAATGCCTGGGCGCGCTTGGTAGAAAATTACGAGCGTCTACGCCGTGACGGCAAATTGCCCGCCACTTACGAAGTGGTTTATGGTCACGCCTGGAAACCGCAACCGCGCACCACCGTGGATGGCGCGGCGATTATTCAGACCACCTTTAAATTGAAATGAACTACTTCGTCACCGGCACTGACACGGGAGTGGGCAAGACGCTGGTCAGTTGCGCGCTGCTGTATGGTTTTGCCGCGCAGGGCAAGCGCGTGGTCGGCATGAAGCCGGTGGCGGCAGGTTGCGCCGACGGTGGCCAGCACGAAGATGTCAGGCAATTGCGCGACGCCAGCAATATTCTGGCCAGTCATGGCCAGATCAACCCGTATTGTTTTGCCCAGACTGCCGCGCCGCATCTGGCAGCGCGGTTCGTCGGTGTCAATATCAACCTTGAGCGTATTGTAGAATCGTTCGCGGAGTTGGCCAGGCAGGCTGATGTAGTGATTGTGGAAGGTGCGGGTGGGTTGCTGGTGCCGCTTAACGGTTATCAGGACAGCGCCGACCTGGCAATGCAGATGGATCTGCCGATTATTCTGGTAGTCGGAATACGGCTTGGGTGCTTGAATCATGCGCTGCTCACGGTGGAGGCGATTACCGCGCGGGGACTGACGCTGGCGGGCTGGGTGGCGAATGTGCTGGACGAGCACATGACAATGCGCGAGGAGAATATTGCCGCGTTGCAACAGCGCATCCGTGCGCCGTTGCTGGGTGTTGTGCCTTATCAAGTGCAACCGGACGCGCGCGAAGTTGCAACAAGGCTGGATTTGAAATTGTTGGCGCAAACAGAAACGCATGACTGATTTCAGTATCGTCGCGGTATTTTTTGTCGGGCTGCTCGGCGGTGTGCATTGCCTCGGCATGTGCGGCAGCGTCGTCGGCATTTTTACCGCACAGATACCAAAAGAAAGCGCGCGCTGGCCGTTCCACTTGGCTTACAACAGCGGGCGGGTGGCGAGTTACATGCTGGCTGGTGCGCTGGTTGGTGCTGCCGGGCAGGCCGGGTTGCTGCTGCGCGATGTTGTGCCGGTGCAGCATTTGTTGTTCGCTTTGTCCAGCCTGATGCTGATCGCACTGGGACTGTATCTCGCCGGTATCTGGAACGTGGTGCGGCGCATCGAGCAGGCCGGCGGCGTATTGTGGCGGCATATCCAACCGCTGACGCGCGGCTTGCTGCCGGTTACCACGCCTACCCGCGCCTTGCTGCTTGGCGCCTTGTGTGGCTGGTTGCCGTGCGGCCTGGTGTACAGTGTGCTGGTCACGGCGCTGGCCAGTGGTCATGCGCAAAGCGGTGCGCTGATTATGCTGGCTTTCGGTCTGGGAACCTTGCCAAATTTATTGGCGATTGGGATGTTTTGGGAAAGATCCAGGCGTTGGGCGCAGTCCAAGCGTGTGAGGATGATTGCCGGGTTTTTGGTGGCAGGGTTCGGTGGGTATGGCTTGATTAAAACTGGCTATACGTTCTACCTGCATGGCTGGACAGGAAGCTGTCATGTGGCGGCGTAATGCCCTGATCTTCGATGGAGATTACCAGGAATTGGCATATCCCTGAGCCGTTTTTTGAAGGTGCAGTCTAGTTGCGTTCGGGATGTTATGATTAACTCCAATTAAGACTGTTTAACCAAAGGACTGGGGAGGAATGCATAGTGAAAATTCTGCTGGTTGATGACCACGCGTTGTTTCGCGAAGGGATGCGTTATGTGCTTCAGCAATTGCCTGAAGAAGTCGAAATATTGGAAGCAGGAAATTTCCCCGATGGCCTGACGCTTGCCACGCAGCATCCCGAACTGGATTTGGCGTTGCTGGATCTGAATATGCCCGGTAGTGAGGGGCCGGTGTCCATCAAGTTTTTTCACCATCGCTATCCGCATATTCCGGTTGTAGTGATATCCGGGGAGGAAAGCCGCGGGGTTATGGAAAAAGTGATGAGTTACGGCGCGATGGGTTTTGTGTGCAAGAATTCTGCCGCTCAGGTGATGCTGGGCGCCCTGAAACTGGTGCTTACCGGCGGGATATACATTCCGCCGCAATTGTTGCAGAGGCAGGGCCTGATGGTTGAAAAACAACCTGAGCAGGTTGATGGGCGCAGTCTGCGCACCAACGAATACGGATTAACCGCCCGCCAGATGCAGGTATTGACACACCTGTCCAACGGCTTGTCCAACAAGGAGATTGCCGAGCAGATGTGTCTTGCCGAGGGAACCGTGAAAATTCACATTGCCACGATGTATCAGATATTGCGCGTGGGTAGCCGTATGGAGGCCGTGCGTATGGCCGAAGGTCTTGGACTGATCGGCACCAGTTCATGACGGAAATGGATAACACCCTGCCGGGCAGCAAATTGTTTAACCTGCTGCGTGAGTCGCGCTGGCTGTTGCTGGTCGCCTGTGCGCTGTATATCGCATTAGCGTTGTATGGCTATGATCGTGCCGACCCGGCGTGGTCGCACAGTGCCAGTGGCGCATTAACCGTTAATCCGGGCGGTGTGCTGGGTGCGTATCTGTCTGATCTGCTGTTTTACTTGTTTGGTTTTTCCGCCTGGTGGTGGGTGCTGTTTATGCTGCAACGCGTATGGGCGGGTTATCACGAGTTGCGTTCCGACAGCATCTTCGATAGGCGGGCATTATGGGTTTCGGCCTCCGGGTTTGTGGTGCTGTTGCTTGCCAGTAGCGCGCTCGAGGCTATGCGTTTGCATACGCTGAAAGTGGCGTTGCCGCTTGCCCCTGCTACGGGCGGAATGCTCGGGGCAATATCGGGTGACGCGCTGATGCGCTGGTTTGGCTTTACCGGTGCGACGCTGTTGTTGCTGGCGTTGATAGCAACCAGCTTCAGCGTGTTCAGCGGGTTGTCATGGCTGCGCCTTACGGACTGGCTGGGTGTGCTATTGGAAACTGCTTACCAGTGGGTTCGCACGGCCTGGCAAACGCGGCAGGACCGGCGCATCGGCGCGCAAGCGATGCACGAACGCGTCGCCATTGTCGAAGAAGAAAAGAAGCGTGTCGAGGATCATCAACCCATCCACATCGAAATGCCGCTGGCGGAAGTCGCCAAATCGGCGCGCGTAAGCGAAGAAAAACAGGTGCCGTTGTTCGCCGACATGCCGGATTCGCCGCTGCCGCCGCTGCATTTGCTTGACCCGGCGACGCAGCAAGTCGAAGCGGTATCCACCGATACGCTGGAATTCACTTCGCGCCTGATCGAGCGCAAGCTGAAGGATTTCGGCGTGGAAGTCAAAGTGGTCGCCGCCTACCCCGGCCCGGTGATCACGCGCTACGAGATCGAGCCGGCGGTCGGCGTGAAGGGCAGCCAGATCACCAATCTGGTGAAGGATCTGGCGCGCGCGCTGTCGGTGGTGAGCATCCGGCTGGTGGAGACCATTCCGGGCAAGACTTATATGGCCTTGGAACTGCCCAACCCGAAACGGCAGATGGTGCACCTGTCGGAAATCCTCGGCTCGCAAGTGTATGCCGACATGGGTTCCGTGCTGACCATGGCGATGGGCAAGGATATTTCCGGCAAGCCGGTGGTCGCCGATCTGGCCAAGATGCCGCATGCGCTGGTGGCAGGCACCACCGGCTCCGGCAAATCGGTGGGCATCAACGCGATGATCCTGAGCATTCTCTACAAGGCCACCCCGCAGCAGGTGCGCATGCTGCTGATCGACCCGAAGATGCTGGAGCTTTCCGTTTACGAGGGTATCCCGCACCTGCTCTG
>JAHFRA010000009.1 GCA_023259035.1 Gallionella sp. | reverse complement strand
GAGGTCAATATACCAATCATAGTCTGGTCGACTTATCCACAGCCGCGTAGTACGCTACGCTATCTATTGCCTGGTCAGAATTCAATCGGTACAGGTGATCACATTTCTTTCGGCGCCAACAACTTTGGGGATTTTGCCGGTCTGCCCGTTCTGCTTCAGGAGGCTGTTATGAGGGAAATTTTGATAGTCGGCTTCGCTGGTTGCTATCTTCGTCTGGTGGTTTTGCTCTGCAGAGTTGGCGCGCCGATATGGTTGGTTAATGCGCTGCAAATGCTGTTGCACGCCTTCGTGCCGGAATCTTTTCGCATTGCCGCTAAAGTGGCGTGGTTATTGAGTTTTTGGTGGAGGCGCGACCCAGAGTCGAACTGGGCTAATCGGATTTGCAATCCGGTGCATAACCGCTTTGCTATCGCGCCGTGCTACAGAACACTGGCTTTAAATGATTAAGGGAAAGCGAGGATGCTTTCCCTTGGATTTGGAGCGGGAGAAGAGTCTCGAACTCTCGACCTCAACCTTGGCAAGGTTGCGCTCTACCAACTGAGCTACTCCCGCAAAACGAGTGGCGCATTATAGGGGTATTCAAATTCCTGTCAATAATTTTACCGGGAAATTTTTGTTGTTAAATCGCCCGCGACCCGAATAAACGCATAAAATTCTCCGTGGTACGCCGCCCTACTTCATCTACGCCGATGCCGCGCAACAGGGCAATCTCCTCAGCGACATATTTCACATACGCCGGCTGGTTGAGCTTGCCGCGATGCGGAACGGGAGCGAGATAAGGCGCGTCGGTTTCGAGCAACATGCGCTCCAACGGCACGCGTTGCGCCACCTCCTTGATTTGTTTGGCGCTCTTGAAGGTGACGATACCTGAGAAAGAAATGTAAAACCCCATCGCCAGCGCGGCTTCAGCCACTTCCCATGTTTCGGTAAAACAGTGCATCACCCCGCCCGCCCCGACGGCATTTTCCTCCGCCATGATGCGTAACGTATCCGCCGCCGCTTCTCGGGTATGGATGATGAGCGGTTTGCCGCATTCACGCGCCGCGCGGATGTGGGTGCGGAAGCGCATGCGCTGCCATTCCAGATCGCCCTTCAGACGGAAATAATCCAGGCCGGTTTCGCCGATGGCTATCACCTCGGAATGCTGCGCCAGTTCGACCAGGCGGGCGACATCCGGCTCCTCAACTCCTTCGTAATCGGGGTGCACACCCACCGAGGCATAGATGTTCGGGTGCTGTTCAGCCAGCGCCAGCACCTGCGGAAAATCCGCCAAGTTAACCGAGACGCACAGCACGCCGTCCACGTCGTTATGCCGCATTTGTGCCAGCACGTCGGCCATATTTTCGGCCAGCCCGGGAAAATTAAGATGGCAGTGGGAGTCGATAAATGGCATGGTTAAAATAAAACTCGCGTAGCGATTCGTCCGCCTCCTCGCCCGCAGGAATTGAAGATTGCCTTTCTCGTTTGCCCTTTCTCCCGCTTGCGGGGGAAAGTTGGATAGGGGGGCTTTTCTTCGGGAGAGGATTGAGGAGAGGGAACGGGCATGGGGAGTTTCATCATGAAGAGTGGCTACTTTCTATGCACGTTACTCAACCATGAGCTGGCGATAGGAGAACAGCAGCGACTCCAGAAACAGCTTGGGGTTGAGCGTATGCTGCGCTTCGCGCTTCGCGCCTTGCAGATAGCTTTGCAGCCGCGCCAGGTTTAGCGGCGCGATGGATTCGACCAGCTTCTTGACTGCGGCTTCTTCGCCGGGATGGTAGCGCAGCCTGCCCGCCAGCTTCATCGCGCTCAAATCATAGCTCCATTGTTGCAGCCATTGCACGACCACTACCTGCTCGGTTTTCTGCAATGCCTCGGCCAGCGCGAACACGTCCAGCGCGGCGGGCTGGCGCACGGCGCGCAGCAATTTATCACGCTCTTCGCCGCCCAGTTGCTCGTCCAGTTGAACCGCTTGTAACGGCGCAAAACCGGAGGCTGCGAGCGCCTCGGCGGGGGTTTTCACACCCTGCTGCGCCAGCCAGCGCGCGGCACTTTCCGCATCGGGAGCGGGCAGCGCGAACGACAGGCAGCGGCTCAGGATGGTCGGCAACAGCTGCTGCGGCTTGTGCGACACCAGGATGAACAGCAAGCCCGGCGGCGGTTCTTCGAGGTTTTTCAGTAGCGCATTCGCGGCGTTGGTGTTCATCGCCTCGGCGGGGTGGATGACGACCACGCGCCTGCCGCCCTGATGAGCGGACATCCCGGAGAAGTCGGCCAGCCCGCGCACCTGGTCGACGGAAATCTGCTTGCTGGGTTTCTTGCCGGATGCGGGCTTAATATCATCGCTTTCCTCGCCATCCAGACTCAACGCATCCGGTTGCAGCAAACAAAAATCCGGGTGCGAACCTTGTCCAAACCAGTGGCACGAAGGGCATTTGCCGCAAGCAAAACCGGCTTCATCCGGATGCTGGCACAGCAGGCTTTGGGCGAAATTCATCGCCAGGTCGAGCTTGCCGATGCCCTTGGTTCCTTTGAACAGCAGGCCATGCAGCGGGCGTTTACGCAGCTCTTGCAAACGTGCCCAGTCACTTTCTTGCCATGGATATATTTCTTTCATATCAAAGTAATACAATTATTTCTTCAAGTTTTTGTTTAATTGAAACTATAGGCTGTGCTGCATCAATGACCGTGTAACGTAGCGGATTTTGCCGCACGCGTTTATGGTATCCGGCACGCACCCGCTCGAAAAAATCGGCCTGCTCCTGCTCGAAGCGATCCAGTGAAGTATTGTTCGGCCTTGTTTTGTCAGGAGACCTCAGGCGTTGCCTTGCCACCTCGACCGGGAGATCAAAAAATAGCGTCAGATCGGGTTGCAGGTCGGGATGCACCCATTGTTCAAGCTGGCTCAACTTGCTCCAATCCAGCCCCCTGCCGCCGCCCTGATAGGCGAAGCTGGCATCGCTGAAACGGTCCGAAATCACCCACTTGCCCGCGCTCAATGCGGGCTTGATGACCTGTTCGATATGTTCCAGGCGCGCCGCAAACATCAGCAGCGCCTCGGTGCCGATGTTCATCGGCTGATGCAGCAGTATCTCGCGCAGTTGCTCGCCGAGCAGCGTGCCGCCCGGTTCGCGCGTGACCACCACATCGAGGCCGCGCTGCCGCAGCGCATCGGCAAACCACGCCAGATGGGTGCTTTTGCCAGCCCCGTCGACACCCTCAAATGTTATGAATTTATTCATTTCTGGTATTGATTCACCGCCCGATTGTGCGCATTCAAGTTGCTGGAAAATTGTGAACTGCCATCACCGCGCGCCACGAAGTATAACGCGTCGGTCTGTGCCGGGTGCAAAGTCGCCTGCAACGCGGCCGTGCCCGGCAACGCAATCGGCGTGGGCGTTAACCCGCCGCGTGTATAGGTATTGTAAGCGGTGTCGGCCAGCAAATCGCGTTTGTGCAGGTTGCCATCGAACTTGTCGCCCAAGCCGTAAATCACGGTCGGGTCGGTTTGCAGCAACATGCCCTTGCGCAAGCGGTTTACGAACACTCCGGCAATCTTGGCGCGGTCGCCGGGTGTACCAGTTTCCTTCTCGACGATAGAAGCCAGAATCAGCGCCTGATAAGGCGTTTGCAGGGGTAAGCCCGCTTCACGCGCTGCCCATGCTTCCTGCAGGTGCTGCTGCATGACCCGGTAGGCGCGCTTGAAGATGGCCAGGTCGCTGCTGCCTGCAGCAAAATAATATGTATCGGGGAAAAACAAACCCTCGGGATGGTTTTCTGTCGCATCGATGCGCTGCAATATTTCCGCATCGGTCAGATTTATTGTGTCATGTACGATGTCCTGGCTGGCATTCAGCGCGGCACGTAACTGTTTGAACGTCCAGCCCTCAATTACGCTCATCTGATTCTGGCTGACATCGCCTTTGGTAAACATTTCCAGCAGTTCGAGCGGCGTAACCGGGCGCTCCAGCGCGTAATTACCCGCTTTGAGTTGCGTCGATTTACCCAGCAAGCGCCCCAGCCAGACAAACAACTGGTCTTGTTCCAGTAGGCCATTCTGATGCATATCCCGCGCCATGCTCTTCAAGCTGCTGCCCTGCTTTAATTCAAATTCAAACGGCGTAGTGGGCAACGGCAATGGGCGGTAAGCGTAGTAGCCCAGCCCGGCTGCGGCGAGCAGCGCCAGTATAATGATCAGGGTGAATAGCCGTTGCATCATGTGTCCTGCCGGTCAAGGCCATGGCGGATTTGTGCGGCAACCGGAAAATGGCTCCAGTAACGTTGTTCCAGTTCACGTATCGGCCACAACCCGATGACGCTGTTCACGATGAATATCTCGTCGGCATGCAACGCCTCCTCCAGGCCGATATCGCGCACTTGCAGCGCCATGCCATGCTGCAACGCCCACGCCATAACCCGTCCGCGCTGTATCCCCGCCACGCCGCAGCGCGACAAATCGGGTGTGGTCAACTTCCCTTGTGACACCAGAAACAGGTTGCTGCGTATTCCCTCTATCAGATGACCATCTGCATCCAGCAACAGCCCTTCGGCAAGCTGATGGTCATGCGACTGCGCATCGTGCAATTCCGCTGCCGCCAGCACGTTTTCCAGACGGTTGAGATGTTTGACACATGCCAAGCGAGGCTGGATGGACAAGCGCAAGTTGCACAGGCGCGCTTTGATGCCTTGCGTCATCCATTCCGGCGGATAGTCCGGCAAAGGTGAAAAATCCCAGATGCGTGTGGGAGTCACATCGGCAGAAGGCGTATAACCCCGTGCACCCGCGCCGCGTGTGACGATCAGCTTCACCACGCCGTCGGGGTGTTGCGCGAGCACTTTATCCAGTTCGGCGCACAGCAACGCCTCATCAGGACAGGTTATGCCCAGCGCGGTGCAGTCACGCTTGAGTTTCAGGTAATGCAACGGCCAATGCAACGCCTTGCCCTTGTCGGCGCGCAGGGTACGGAATACCCCGTCGCCGTAGAGCAGGCCGCGGTCGCGGATGCTGATCGAGTTGCCGGGTACACCGTTGACCAGCATCGCGGAGTGAAAGGGTTATAGCTTGCGGAACACTAGAGAACCGTTCGTTCCGCCGAAGCCGAAGTTGTTATTAACCGCGACATCGATCTTCATGTCGCGCGCCACATTCGCGCAATAGTCCAGATCACACTCCGGATCCTGCTCGAAGATGTTGGTGGTCGGTGGTGAAATTTGATGATGCACCGCCAGCGCGCAGAATATCGACTCGATTCCGCCTGCACCGCCCAACAGATGGCCGGTCATCGACTTGGTGGAGTTCACCACCAGCTTTTTGGCATGATCGCCAAATGCCAGCTTGATAGCATCGTTTTCGTTCTTGTCGCCCAGCGGCGTCGAAGTGCCGTGCGCGTTGACGTACTGAACATCCTGCGGATTCAATCCTGCGTTGCGTAGCGCGTTTAACATACTGCGCTTGGGGCCATCGGTATTCGGCGAGGTGATATGGTAGGCGTCGCCGCTCATGCCATAACCCGCCAGTTCGGCATAAATTCTGGCTCCGCGCGCCTTGGCATGTTGGTATTCTTCCAGCACCATCACCCCCGCGCCCTCGCCCATCACAAAGCCATCGCGGTCTTTGTCCCAAGGGCGGCTGGCGGTGGCCGGATCATCATTGCGCGTGCTAAGCGCCCGTGCGGCAGAAAAACCGCCTACCGCCAACGCGCATAAAGTCGCTTCAGAGCCTCCGGCAATCATTACATCCGCATCGCCATATTCGACGATGCGCGCCGATTCGCCGATGCAATGCGTCCCGGTGGTGCAGGCAGAGACCATCGCCAGATTCGGGCCTTTCAACCCGTACATCACGGACAGATTGCCGGAAATCATGTTGATGATGGTTCCCGGAATAAAGAACGGCGATATTTTGCGCGGCCCTGCGGCCAGATAATCGTTGTGCGTGTCCTCGATCATCGGCAGGCCACCGATACCCGAGCCGATGTTTACGCCGATGCGCTCGGCATTTTGCTCGGAAACTTCCAGGCCGGAATCCTTGAACGCCTCCATTCCTGCCACCAGACCGAAATGGATAAACCGATCCATGCGGCGCGCATCCTTGGCGGAAAGGTATTGCGTGACATCGAAATCTTTCACTTCGCCGGCGATCTGCGCTGCCATTGCGCCGGGATCGAAGTGCGTGATTCTGGCAATGCCGGACTTACCCGCGACGATGTTCTGCCAGACCGTGGTAATCCCTATCCCGACCGGGGATACGATCCCCAGCCCGGTAATGACAACTCTGCGTTTAGACAAACTGACTCCGCCAAATAAAATTGATGGGGGAAAACAGGAAAAGAAGAAGGATTATTTCTGGTGTGCCAGGACGTAGTCGATGGCTTGTTGTACGGTGGTAATTTTTTCTGCGTCTTCATCGGGGATTTCGCATTCGAACTCTTCTTCCAGAGCCATCACCAGTTCGACTGTATCCAGAGAATCTGCACCCAGATCGTTGACGAAAGAAGATTCGTTTTTGACTTCCGATTCGTTCACGCCAAGTTGCTCGGCAACGATCTTTTTAACGCGTTGTTCAATTGACATCTTTATCTCCCACCCTATTTTAGTTTCAAAAAAGCTGCGGCATTGTATCAAAGTTGCCCAAAATTCCAAATAACAACTTGTTGCGACAGTTTTGCAGGTGTCGGCATGGGCGTTAAAAACACATCGCTAATCCATAGGCGGCGCGACCTTGATGATTTCCTCCGCCGTGGTCAATCCCGCCGCAACTTTTTCCGCTCCGCTCAGGCGCAAGGGTTTCATGCCCTCGCGTTGCGCCAATGCCTTGATCTTGGCGAGATCGGCATCCTTGACCACCAGTTTTTGCATTTCCGCACTGAGCGAGAGCATCTCGTAAATACCGGTGCGACCGCGATAGCCGGTCATGCGGCATTCGAGACAGCCGGTGGCCACGTAGATCTGCGTGGGTTTTGCCGCTTTCCACGGACTGACCAGTTCTTGCCAGGTTTCGTCGCTGATTTCGCCTTTGGTTTTACAGTGCGGGCACAGGGTACGCGCCAGACGTTGCGCCATTACCCCCAGCAGTGTCGAATTGAGCAAATAGGCAGGCACGCCAAGTTCGAGCAGACGCGTGACGGCGGAAGGCGCATCGTTGGTGTGCAGCGACGACAATACCAGATGTCCGGTAAGCGCCGCCTGTATCGCCATTTCGGCGGTCTCCGCATCGCGGATTTCGCCGACCATGATAATGTCCGGATCTTGCCGCAGCAGGGTGCGTACGCCGTCGGCGAAATTCAGCCCGATGTTGTGCTGCACCTGCATCTGGTTGAATGCCGGCTCGATCATTTCAATCGGGTCTTCTACCGTGCAGACATTCACTTCCGGCGTGGCAATCTGCTTCAGTGTGGAATACAGCGTGGTGGTCTTGCCGGAGCCGGTCGGCCCGGTCACCAGAATGATACCGTTGGGTTGTCGCGTCCAGGCGTTCCACAGCGCAGTTTGTTCGCGTGAGAATCCGAGGTCGGTAAAATTCTTCACCAGAATTTCCGGATCGAAAATCCGCATCACCAGTTTTTCGCCAAAAGCCGTCGGCATCGTGGAAAGGCGCAGCTCGACTTCATCGCCATCGTCGCTCACGGTCTTGATGCGGCCATCCTGCGGCCTGCGTTTCTCCACCATGTCCATGCGCCCGAGCAGCTTGATGCGGTTGGTGATGGCGTTGTTAACGGTGGCGGGAAGCTGATAGACCTGGTGCAACACGCCGTCAATGCGAAAACGCACGATACCGATGTCGCGGCGCGGCTCCAGATGGATGTCGCTGGCGCGCTGATCGAAGGCATACTTGAACAGCCAGTCCACCAGCGTGACGATGTGCTGCTCGTTGGCATCCAGGTTTTTGTTCTTGCCCAACTCGACCAACTGCTCGAAATTCTGTACACCGACTGCCTGCCCAGCCCTCGCTTTGCTGGCGAGCTGCACCGAGTTGGCGAGGCTGTAGATTTCCGGCAGATAGTGACTAATGTCGAGCGGACTGGCCAATACCAGCTTGATCTTCAGGTTGAGGATACGCTCCAGTTCGGCCACCCAATCGGTGAGAAACGGCTCGGCGGTGGCAATGGTCACTTCGCCCCCGCCGACCTTGACCGGCATAATCTTGAGCCGCTCGGCATAAGACTTGGAAACAATATTGGCGATACCACCGAAATTCAATTGCAGCGGATCGATATGAAAATACGGCATGCCAATATGCGCAGCCAGCCACTCGGTGAGAAACTCGACGCTGAGTAGCTTGTTAGGTGGCAATGGGCTGCGCCAGCTTTGTTCACTGATTACCACCAGCGGATGAGCATGATCGGTCTTGTGATTCTTGGCGAGCTTCTTCGCCTCCTCCGCCGAAACCATATCGTCCCGCGCCAACCAGCGCAAAACAAACTCCAGCGTCAATTTATGGCCCTGCTGTGCGGCGATAAAACCCTCTTTAGTCATGGCTTACCATCCAAATTGAATGGTTCAAGTTTAATAGCTTGTGCGGCGGAGAGGAAATTCTTTGCACGGGTGTAGCGATGCGCAGAGCGTGCCGTGCCGAGTGATCAGACGGCCATTGCTGGATCAGCGGGAGGTTGCGGCAGATCATCTTGGGGTTGCTCGCCCTGTGGTGCAGTTTTCTTCAGCCGTTTTTCTTCCTGCTTCTTTTTTTTGGCGATCTCTTTTTGACGTTTTTCGAAGGTGTAATTTGGTTTGGCCATTTGCGATCCTAATTTATTGCAATATTAAAAGTTAAGGTCGGACATGATAACAATTCCTGGAGCTTCAGGATTGCTTTCGTTCGTAGCGTGTGCTGTGCGCACGATTTACGGTCGTATTGCCGTGCGCACAGCGCACGCTACCCATAGAATTACCGACACTTTTAATTGCACCCTGCCGATAATAGCGTAATGGAGCAACGTCAGAATAGCTCAATGTCGCCTCCCACCGGCTTGCTTTCAACGGTACTGATGTAACGAATTTCTTCTTCAACAATGGTGTTGTTGTGCAAGGAGCGCAACCGCTTTACCTTCACTCTCCCGGTGGCGGGAAAATAAACCACCATGCGCGGATAAATATCCCCCACATCCTCCGCCACCACCCTGAGTCCTTCGGTCTGAATGTAATCACGGGCAAAGGTAATATTGCGCATGCCGACATCAGTCATGTTTTGCAAAATACGCCCGCCGCCGAAAAGTTTGACTTCCAGATTCTGGCGCTGGCCGCCATTTTTCAGGATAACGTTGATCAGATGCTCCATGGCAAAATTGCCATAACGCGTAGCCGCGCTCAGGCTGGTCGATTTCCAGCCGTCCGCATCTGCGGAAGCTGGCAACATAAAATGATTCATGCCGCCGACACCGGTAACCCGGTCGCGGATACAGGCGGAGATGCACGAACCCAGCGTGGTATAGACACCTTCATCGTTAATCGTGACGTAATACTCGCCGGGAAGAAGCCGTGCAGCATAAGTCTCGTAAGTATTATTCCAGTTTCTCCGAACATGCTCGAAGCCCGGCAAAACGAGGGGGGGGCGCGGAATGGGAGAGATAGCCATAATGTCAATTTTCTATAAAGCGGTTCGCAAGGCGTGACCGGCTAGTTGCCAAGGAATAATTTTTCGGCTTCGATAATTTCTTCCTGTGCCTCGCGTACCACCAGTTCGATGACGGCTTCATCCAGGCCGGTGATTTCCCAGGCCTGGGGATCAATAGGGGATACATCGCCGCTGTCCAGCGTGTCTACCTCCGCCATTTGAGCAAGGATATTGGCAAGATGCACCAGTGCGGTTTCCCGTGGGTAACGTTGTGCCTCGCCGATGGAGTGGTGGTAGGCGATGCATTCCTCCAGCAACGGAGGCAGATGCCACTGGCGCGCCAGCTCCCCTCCCACTTGTGCGTGGTCGAAACCGATGACCTGCAACTCGGCTTGATAAATCGGCAAATCGTCCACTTGATCCAGCACCAGCAGCAAAGATTCCTTGGCCTGTTCGGGCAGACGGTTAAAAATGATCAACTCGCCGATATCATGCAACAGCCCTGCGGTAAATACCGCCTCCGGGTCGCATTTTCGCGCCTGCCTTGCCAAAATGCGTGCTGTCAGGGCGCAATACAAACTGTGACGCCAAAAGTTGTCCATCGACACCAGATTGTTGGGCAATCCGGCGAAAGAGCTTGCAACGGACATCGACAGCGCCAGATTGCGTATCTGGTTGATACCAATCACCGAAACGGCCTTGGCAACGGTGTCAATGGTAGAGGAGAAACCATAAAACGGGCTATTGGCAACTTTTAACAGGCGCACGGTAAACGAAGGATCCTGGCTCACCGCCTTGGCGATATCGGTGGTATTGCTATTCGGGTTTCCGATCAGTTGGTTAATACGGATAAACACATTCGGCAGCGTAACCAGCCCGCCCACCCCCTTCACCAGATCAACAACAGTAATATTAGATTCCATAATGCGGGACATTCTCATGGTGCATCGAGTTAGTCAAGCGATCATCACTGCATGCGTCCAAAGTGCCGCTGGGAATTAGCTACGCTGCCGCACAACCTCGAACAAACAGACTGCCGCCGCCGCGGCGGCATTCAGCGATTCAATCTTGCCGGGCATCGGGATGGCAATTTGACGTGTGGCAAGATTCAACAAGTCGGCAGACAGCCCCGCCCCTTCGTTGCCGATCAGGAACGCCACCCTGCCACGCAAGTCGCAGTCATATAGGCTGCACGTGGCTTGCAGGCTGGCTGCCAGCAGCGCGCCGGAGAACATCTTCGCCACACCCAACAAATCCTGCCGCTCGTGGATATGCAACGCGAAATGCCCGCCCATTGCGGCGCGCAGCACTTTTGGCGACCACGCATCGGCGCAGCCCGTGGAAAGGAACGCCGCATCACACCCCGCCGCCGCCGCCGAACGCAACATCGAACCGAGATTGCCGGGATCCTGAATGTCCTCCAGCAACAGCGCGAAGCAACTAGCGGCTATCGTTCCCGACGGCTGCGGCAGATCGATCAATGCGAGAATACCGCTCGGTGTTTTCAGTTCGCTGAGTTCCGCGAACAGCTTGTCATCCAGTTGCGTTACCGGCACAGCGGCGGCTCGCTCGAGCAGAGCCGATATTTCCGCGTCATGCAACGCGGCTGCATTCAGCAGAATATGTTGAGGCTGTTTTTGAGAATCCAGATACGCCGCCAGCAGATGCGCGCCGTCCAGCAAGGTTTGCTTCACCTTGCCGCGTTGCCGCGCCGAACCGGCAAGCCTGGCGAGTTCCTTGAAGAATGGGTTGTCGCGCGACTGGATGTGCTTCATGCCTTAATGCCTTTCACCCGTAGGGGGCGCGATTCATCGCGCCCCCTACGGCATCCGGGTTTTCACGGTCATTAGCCCATTGTGCCGGGTTATTGGCAATATACTCTCGGGTTTCTTGCAACGAGGATTCGCTGCGAATGATGTGCTCGTAATAATTGCGCTGCCAAATTGACGCACCTTGCATATCGCGCAATTGATTGATCCTGTGCGTACAACGCGCCTTGAATGCTCGGATGATTTCACCCACCGTAGGGGCGCGATTTATCGCCCCCGAGTTTGTCGCGCCATCATGATTGGGCGCAATGAATTGCGCCCCTACACCGTTCAACACCACAATACCGTGGATATGGTTAGGCATCACAACGAAACAATCCAATTCAACGCAGGAATAATGACCGGGCAACGCATCCCAAATATCCTGCACCATGCGCCCGGCATCGCTCAACCGCATATCATCACCCACCACCGCACCAAACAGACATTCCCGTTTTTGCGTACACAGCGTTATGAAATACGCCCCGGCCTGCGAATAATCATAGTAGCGCAGCCGGATGGAACGGCGATGGTGGATGTCGTGATGGAATGTTGATGGGTCAGGTGATGAATCGGATGTAATAAATTTTGGCGGCAAATCGGGCGCAATAAATTGCGCCCCTACAGTGCGAAATCTCGTAGGGGCGCGATTCATCGCGCCCTTGTTTTCGCACCCTGTTCCACCGCGCCCGTTCATTCTTCGCGCCGCTTGGTCAAACCGGAAACCACCGCCACCAGCAACAGGCTGGACACCCAGCCGAACAGGATTTCAAACCACAACACCAAACGGGTGAAATGTTTCCAATCGCAGAAGGAGAATAATTCCTGATACCAAACGGCTTTGGGCGTCGGAACCAACGGCGACCAACTGGTTTCCTGCTGCAAATCCACCAACGGCAGGATCACGTCCAGCGAATAAGCCAGTGGGCTGAAGCCAGAATATTCCTCAGGCAATTTTTCGCACAAATACCAGTTGCCTGCACCTTGCACGGTCGGCGGGGCGGCATTTTCGGCCTGTGGGGCGGGCACAACATAGCCCGGCGCGCATACGGCGTAGTTCGGATTTTGAAACACCAGCGGATTGGACGGCGCAAACACGCCCTGCCCTGCGGCCGCATACCAATAGAACATCGCACAGAACAGCCATACGACAACTATCGAAATCAGTAGGCGCATGGGGCGATAACCATAACCGGTAAATATACCGAATAGCCAATGTATAAGCGGATACCTGACCAAACTTGCCCTACGCAAGCGATGCTCGAAAGCAATCGCCACTTGCCGTGCATCTTCTGCATGGCCCATTTCCCGTAGCACTTTGGCAAGCTGCCGCCAAGGCTGAGGTCTAAAGTCTGCGCCATCACCGTTGAGCCCGGCGTGTTCCGGTCTTTGCTTATCCAGCCATGCGAGGCGGGTAGCTGCGTCAGTTGGAGCTTTACAGGCGACACCAATAATACCGCCGTAAACAAAGCCATCTAGAACGAGCCGTTCGCCCCAACTATCCTTATCGTCTGCCAAACATCCAACATGGCTAGCAGCGAGGAAAACGCCATTAACCGAAGGAGCTAAGTTTCTAAAAAAGAAAGTTCCTTCGACTATCATGCCATCTGCTGACAAGGCATCACCATCCTTGCCGTCGAATTTCGCGCCGTCGCATACCAAGTTTCCAGCAATCTGTGCGCTTTGCAGTCGCACTTTCCCCGTGGCAGAGAAGCCATCGCTCAGAAATACGCTACCCTTAATTACGACATGATCTGCCAATAGTGCAACGCCACCATCTCCATCAAATTTCGCGCCGTTGCATTGGAGATTTCCACCGATCTGTGCGTTCATAAGTCGCACTCCAAGGAATGAGCTTAAACAGCGACACAACAACAAGTCGCCATCACAAACAAGAGAATCCCCGGAAAAGTTAAGAAGATCACAATCACTGAGATCAAGTGTCCCTGCAATCCTTGCTCTACTAAACAGAGGGGACTTATCGAAGTAGCAAGCTTTAATAGTAAGGTCTGAGAGAATTCTTGCCGCCTCCATATCCAATACGCCCTCAATCCATGCGCCGACTAATTGCACACCGTGTTCGTGCACCGGAGCTTGCTCGTCCCCACCCAGCGCGAGAAAGCGCAGGAAGGCGGCACGCACGGTATTGTCGTCAGTCGCCGCTTCGGGGCGTTCAGCCGAAATGTCCGCAACGGTCCCCAGCCGACAGTGCTCCAGCAGCTTCTGTTCAGCCAGAGAGAGTCCTTGTAATTCGAATTCGGCCAGTGTGCGGCCTGCGGGTTTGCGGGGTGCGGTCATAAATACAGTTCCCGAAAAGGTGTGGCGGTCATCGGATCATCGGGGTGATGAATCGAGATGCATTGCACATGCCGTAGGGGCGAGATTTATCGCGCCCGGTTTGTCGCGTTATTATTAATTTGGGCGCATCTTGGGCACTGCATCTTGGGCGCGATGAATCGCGCCCCTACAAAACAAATTACGCTTGCGCGCCTGCGTTTGTTTCCTGTTCCAGCAATGCACCGATTTCGTCCAGCGACGGCAGTTCCTGCAAGGCGCGCAGGTTAAGGTCGTCGAGCATATGTTTGGTGGTGGCGAATAATTCCGGTTTGCCCGGCGTGTCGCGCGTACCGACCACTTCCACCCAGCCGCGCGCTTCGAGAGTTTTCAATACCTGCGAGGATACCGCCACACCGCGTATTTCCTCGATGTCGCCGCGCGTGACCGGCTGGTGGTAGGCGATGATGGCGAGCGTTTCCAGCACCGCGCGCGAGTAGCGCGGCGGTTTTTGCGGGTTGAGCCGGTCGAGGTATTGATGCATTTCCGGTTTGGCGCGAAAGCGCCAGCCGCTGGCCACACGGGTCAGTTCCACACCGCGCCCTTGCCAGTCCTGCGCGAGTTCTTCGAGCAGCGTTTCCATCTGGCGATTGTCCAGCGACACATCGCTGAGTTTCTTCAGCTCCGACACCGGCAGCGGCTCCGTGGTGGTCAGCAGCGCGGCCTCGAGCACGCGCTTGAATTGCTCGGTATTCATCTTCCCGCCAAACAAATCCGTGAGGATCGAAACCTCGTCATGGCTGGCTCCGGTCTCCACGGGCAGTGGCGTTTCACTCTGCGGTAATGGCTCGGCTTGTTCTGACATAAATGCTCCCCAATATTTCACTTTGCTGGATTTCCACCAGATATTCCTTGGCCAGTTCGAGGATGGCGATGAAGGTAACCACCAGTTTTGCCACGCCGCCTTCCACATCGAACAGCTTGTCGAACGCGACATACTCGCCGCCCTGCAAACAGCGCAGCACATGCGTCATCTGTTCGCGCACCGACAACTGTTCGCGGCGCACCTTGTGATGCGTGTGGAGCTTGGCGCGCGCCAGCAGCCCCAGCCAGGCCTGGCGCAAATCTTCCACGCTGACTTCCGGCAGGCGTTCCTGCACGGTGCGCTCGATCAGCACCTGCACGATCGCAAAATCGCGCCCGGCCTGCGGCAACTCGTTGAGCTTTTGCGCGGCGAGTTTCATCTGCTCGTATTCCAGCAGGCGGCGCATCAGCTCGGCGCGCGGGTCTTCGCCGCCTTCCTCGCTGACCTTGGGCGGGCGCGGCAGCAACATGCGCGACTTGATCTCGATCAGCACCGCCGCCATCAGCAGGTACTCTGCCGCCAGCTCCAGGCGATGCTGCCGCATCATCTCGATGTAAGTCATGTATTGCCGGGTCAGCTCCGCCATCGGAATATCCAGCACATCGAGATTGTGCTTGCGGATCAGGTACAGCAACAAGTCCAGCGGCCCCTGAAAATTCTCCAGCACCAGTTCCAGCGCATCCGGCGGAATATACAAATCCTGCGGCAGCTCCAGCAGCGGTTCGCCGTGGATGCGCGCGATCGGATTGAGTGGCAGCTGCAGATTGCTCATCATCGGTTAGCCGTAGCTCAGCCCCATCGCCTCGCGCACATCGCGCATGGTCTCCGAGGCCAGCTTGCGCGCCTTTTCGCAGCCGTCGGCGATGATGTTGCGCACCAGTGACGGGTCGTCCAGATACAGTTGCGCGCGTTCGCGCATCGGGCGTTGCTCTGCCAGCACCGCGTCGATCACCGGCTGTTTGCATTCGATGCAGCCGATTCCGGCGCTCTTGCAGCCCTGCATGGCCCATTGTTTGGTCTGCTCGCCGGAATACACCAGATGCAACTGCCACACCGGGCATTTGTCCGGATTGCCCACATCGGTGCGGCGGATACGCGCCGGGTCGGTCGGCATGGTGCGGATTTTCTTGGTCACACTGGCCTCATCCTCGCGCAGCGTGATGGTGTTGTTGTAAGACTTGGACATTTTCTGCCCGTCCAGCCCGGGCATTTTCGAGGCTGCGGTGAGCATCGCTTGCGGCTCGGACAGGATCATTTTACCGCCTCCTTCAAGGTAGCCAAACAGCCGTTCACGGTCGCCATAGCTCAGGCTCTGTTGTTCATCCAGCAGGGATTTTGCGGATTCCAGCGCCTCGCTATCACCCTGTTCCTGAAAACGAACGCGCAGTTCGTCATACAACTTGGCCTTTTTTCCACCGAGTTTTTTGGTCGCCGCTTTGGCCTTTTCCTCAAAGCCGGGTTCGCGTCCATAGATATGATTGAAGCGGCGCGCAATCTCGCGGGTGAATTCGACATGCGGCACTTGATCCTCGCCCACCGGCACATGTGTGGCGCGGTAAATCAGAATATCCGCGCTTTGCAGCAACGGGTAGCCGAGAAAGCCGTAGGTGCTCAAGTCTTTCTCGGAGAGTTTTTCCTGCTGATCCTTGTAGGTCGGTACGCGTTCCAGCCAGCCCAACGGCGTGATCATCGACAGCAGCAGGTGCAACTCGGCATGCTCCGGTACGCGCGACTGGATAAACAGCGTGGCTTGCGCGGGGTCGACTCCCGCCGCCAGCCAGTCCACCACCATGTCCCACACGTTTTGTTCGATGATTTGCGGCGTGTCGTAATGCGTGGTCAGCGCGTGCCAGTCAGCCACGAAAAACAGGCATTCGTGTTCGTGCTGCATCTGCACCCAGTTTTTCAACACCCCGTGGTAATGCCCCAGATGCAAACTTCCGGTGGGGCGCATTCCCGATAAGACTCGATCAGCAAACATTCTTAAATCCCAAATAACAACGAAATCAATTTAAACGTCAAATTCACCAGCGGCGAAAGCACTAAGCTTAACACCGGCGTGATTGCCAGAAAGATCAGGATGAACATGCCGTACGGCTCGATCCTTGCCAGTTGATACGCCTGGCGATGCGGCAGCAGGCTGACCGCGACGCGCCCGCCATCCAGCGGCGGCAACGGCAGCATATTCAACACCATCAGCACGACATTGATCCTGATCCCCCATTCGGCCATGCCCATCATCGGCTCGGAAAAATAATTACCTGGTACCAATATCGCCATTTTATAAATTAATGCCCAGCACAGTGTCATAAATAAATTCGAGGCCGGTCCGGCAATCGCTACCCACAGCATGTCTTTTTTGGGACGGCGCAACGCGCCGAAGTTGACCGGCACCGGCTTTGCCCAGCCGAACAGGATGCCCCCCAGCCACAGGGAAAGCAGCGGAAACAGGATCGTGCCAACAGGGTCGATGTGGCGCAGCGGATTCAGGCTGATGCGCCCCTGCTGGTAGGCGGTCATATCGCCAAAATGGCGCGCCACATAGCCGTGCGCCGCTTCGTGCAGGGTGATGGCAAACAGGATGGGAATTGCTGCGAGAGAAACGGTTTGAATTAATTGATAGGCTTGCATTAGATTCCCATTATTCTTTGATTCCAAAAGGCGTGATGTCGCCCATACCCCGGCGCAGCAATATCGGTGTAGCGCCGGTCAAATCAATTACGGTGGTGAAGTCCGAACCTACCGCTCCGCCATCAATCACCACATCAACCTTCTTTTCCAGCAATTCGCGAATCCGTTCGGCATCATTCAGCGGCCATTCCTCATCCGGCAAGATCAGCGTGGAACTGGACATCGGCTCACCCAGTTCTTCCAACAGCGCCAACGCCACCGGGTGATCTGGAACGCGGATGCCGATGGTGCTGCGCTTGGGATGCTGCAGGCGTTTCGGCACTTCTTTGGTCGCCTCCAGAATGAAGGTGTAATTGCCCGGCGTATTGCTTTTCAGCAAGCGGAATTTGCTGTTGTCCACGTGCGCGTAACGCGAGATTTCCGACAGGTCGCGGCACATCAGCGTCAGGTGATGCTGTTCGTCCAACTGGCGGATCTGGCGGATGCGCGTGACGGCATCCCTGTCGTCCAGATGGCAGCCCAGCGCGTAGCAGGAATCGGTGGGATACACCACGATGCCGCCCTCGCGCAGCACAGCCGCCGCCTGGCGGATCAGGCGCGGATTGGGGTTGTCCGGGTGAATGGTAAAGAATTGCGACATAAAACTCAGATTTCATCCCAACTGCTGCGTTGCAGAAAAAATTCCTTGCTTGCATATAACCCATATGCGGCGCGGCGAAATTTTTCCCGCGCCTTGCATTTGGGCGAACTCTGAATTTTCCTGCGCCCATTTTCAAAAGCTCTATTTATCATGTTGCTTGGCTTGCTTCCCATAGTTGCCATACCGGCTTGCAATCCAGCGGGAAATCCGGCAGCCGCCCCATGTCCCGGTAGCTCTCGCCCGGACCGTGAAAATCCGAACCGCAGGAACACAACAGGTTAAATTCCCCGGCATAACGCGCAAACTCGGCATACTGTTCCGGCGTGTGGCTACCGCTCACCACCTCGATCGCCTGCCCGCCGCATTCGGCGAACTCGGTCAACAACTCATGCATGGTCTTCTTGCCCATGCTGTTGCGCCCGACCATATAACGGCCGGGATGCGCCAGCACCGCCACTCCGCCGCTGCCGCAGATCCAGCCGATGGTATCAGCCAAAGTCGCCCATTGGTGTGGCACATAACCCGGCTTACCCCTCGCCAAATAACGGTTAAACACGCTCTTCACGTCCTTGCAATGCCCGGTCTCGACCAAATAGCGCGCGAAATGGGCGCGTCCGATCATGTTCGGGTTCCCCGCATAATGGTATGCACCTTGCAACGTACCGCCGATGCCGGTCTTCGCCAGTTCCTCGGCCATTTTCCGGGCGCGCTCGCCGCGCCCGCTGCGTACACTGTGCAATCCTTCCGCCAACGGCGGATATTCCGGATCGATGTTCAACCCGACAATATGCACAGTATGCGTGCGCCACGACACGGAAATTTCCACGCCGTTGATGAAAGTCATGCCGTGCCGTACGGCAGCGGCGCGCGCCTCATCCAGCCCATCCATATCATCGTGATCGGTCAGCGCCAGCACCTTCACGCCGCGTTCGGCAGCGCGCTGCACCAGTTCTGTTGGAGTGAGTGTGCCGTCGGAAATACTGGAATGGCAATGCAGATCGTAATCCAGCATCAGATTTTGCCGCTCTTCTTCATGGCTCTCCCCTCCTCCGCGCGCTTACGGCGCACCTCCTTGGGATCGGCGATCAGCGGGCGATAGATTTCGACGCGATCCTTGTCGCGTAGCGTGGCATCTATCTTGGTCAGCTTGCCGAAAATGCCCAGTTTGTTGGCGTTCAGATCGATCTCGGGGTGCTTGTCGAGCACGCCGCAGAGTTTGATGGCTTCCGCAACCGTTGCGCTTTCAGGCAATTGTTGCTTGAACAGGATTTGCTCATCGGGCAGGGCATACACCACTTCGATATTGATTTTGCCGCTCATGTTTTCGGATAAACCTTTTCTGCACGATGGATGAAAGCATCCACAAAACTGCTGGCTATATAGTGGAACACCGGCCCGACCAGCTTTTCCAGCAACTTGCTGGAAAACTCATAATGCAGGCGGAACTCTATTTTACAGGCTGAATCGCTCAACGGTATGAATCGCCAATTTCCGTCCAGATGCTTAAACGGCCCATCCTGCAAATTCATGTCGATCTGATGCGGCGGCGTGCGCACATTCCTGGTGGTGAAATGCTGCTTGATGTGGTGATAATCGATATGCACCGTGGCGTGCACCGTGGCCTCATCCAGATTGGTGACGCTTGCCCCGCCGCACCAAGGCAGGAACTGCGGGTATTCCTCCACACGATCCACCAGATTGAACATCCGCTCCGCGCTGTGCGGAACCAGTACCGTTTTTTCTACCAACGCCATTGACTGTCTAAAGTTGCAAAACCAAAGACTGGTAGAATAGCCGAACACACCGCAAAACTCACCTGTTAATGAGCATCGTACAAAACAAAAAGGCCTTTCACGAATACTTCATTGAAGATAAATATGAAGCCGGCATCATGCTGGAAGGCTGGGAAGTCAAGGCCATCCGCGCCGGGCGCGCACAACTCAAGGAGGCTTACGTCACCGTAAAAGACGGCGCGCTGTACCTGTTCGGCTCGCACATCAGCCCGTTGCTGAACGCTTCCACGCATATCCATCCCGACCCGGTGCGCACCCGCAAGCTGCTGCTGCACAAACTGGAAATCGACAGGATCATCGGCAAGGTACAGCGCGCAGGCTACACGCTGATGCCGCTGGACATGCACTACAAAGGTGGGCGCGTCAAATTGGAAATCGGCCTCGCCAAAGGCAAGAAACAACACGACAAGCGCGCCACCGAGAAAGAAAAAGATTCCAAACGTGAAGCCGCACAGGCGATGAAGAAAGAGCGCCGCTAGCCAAGCAGCGCGGGCGGCCGGAGCCACAAGCAGGCCGCCAAACGCGAGACACAAATAGGCCGTTTGGCATATTGTTCTTGAGGTAGTTTTAGCGCAGCATTCAGGCTTGTGTTGTTAGAGGCTTCTTACCTGAGCACAGCAAAATTATGCGACATTCGGTTCCAGATTATCAGACACTTTGGGTGTCTAGTTTACGTTGGGCACTTTAGGAGTTGCCATGCCAATTATGTTTTGTAATGTCGGATGGATGAATCACTACAACGGTAATGACGGTGACCAAATCGAACGAGGCGGCAAATACAACCAGCACTCAATAGGCCACGAAGTCTGCAACTTCAGTAACAACGCAGGCACCCTTTACGGATACGTCCAGCCAACAGGCCAAATTAAGATCGAGAAACTGGGTGCCGGTAAGAAGGATGATTTTGTAAGCGGTGTAACCGTCGTATGGACAGCCGGACCTGAAAGTGGGGGAACAGTTGTCGTCGGTTGGTACAAGGATGCGACTGTCTATCGTGAAGCACAGACGATCACAAAGCCAAGCGCAATTCAAAAAAAGAATGGCGTTAGCAGCTACCGAATCAAGGCACCCGCTGATAAAGCGGTACTACTTCCAGTAGAGCAGCGAGAACTAATGATTCCGAGAGCCGTAAAAGGCGGAATTGGCCAAAGCAATGTTTGGTTCGCGGACAAGGAGGAAAGCCAAGAGATTGTGAACCGCGTCATTACGCATATCAATGTAGGCACTATTCCCACTCTCCCGGATATCGATCAAAGCCAGTCTATTCTTGAAGGTAACCCTCGTCTCGTCGCACACCTTCGGCGCGAGCGAAATTTGGCGATTATCAAAGCCAAGAAGGACGCAACCCTACGAGCCACTGGAAAACTCCGCTGCGAGGCATGCGGATTCGATTTCAAAGAGGTTTACGGAGAATTCGGCGATGGGTTTTGTGAGGTTCACCACCTTCAGCCGTTATCCAAAGCTGATGGAGTGGTAAAAACAGAATTAGGTGATCTAGCAATTGTTTGCTCAAACTGCCACCGCATCATTCATCGATCCGATCCGATGCTTTCCATTCCAAGTTTAGCGAAACATGTTCAGCGCCAGCGTGCCCAACCCTTAGCTTCACGTTAAAAAGCTACCAAACATAAACCCCAAATGCCCCGCCTCCCCCTCTTCCTCCTGCTGGCGCTACTCTCAACCGCCAGCCTCGCCCAACCGAAAGGAGCCGCCATGACCACGACCGAAACCAAACAAACCGCCTACCTCTCCGGTGGCTGCTTCTGGGGGATGGAAGAGCTGGTGCGGGAGATTCCCGGCGTGCTGGCAACCGAAGTCGGTTACACCGGCGGAGGCACACCGGCGGCTACCTATGAGCAAGTGAAGACCGGGCGCACCGGCCATGCCGAATCGCTGAAGATCGTGTTCGATCCCGTGCAACTGACCTACCGTCACCTGCTGTTCGAGTTTTTCCGCATGCACAACCCCACCACGCGCAACCAGCAGGGCAACGACATCGGCACGCAATACCGCTCGGCGATTTTTTATCTCAGCGAAGAACAGAAACACACCGCCGAAGAAGTCATCAAGACCGTGGATGCCTCCGGCGAATGGAAAGCCAAAGTCGTCACCGAAGTCGTGCCGTTCAAGGAGTTTTACCGCGCCGAGGAATACCACCAGAAATATCTGGTCAAGCATCGCGGCGGATATACCTGCCACTACATCAGGCGGATGGATTTGGGAGAATAGCGCTCAACCCGGCGACATACCAATCACCACCACGCACACGGTCAGCAACCCCAGCGCCAGATTCAGCGCGACCAGCTTGCGAATCCAGCCCAATATTTCTCCCGCCTCTTTCCAGCGCTGCTTGGCAACATGCAAACTGAGCGGCACGTAGCAGGCAAAAAATACGTAGCCGTAAATCGCCATCATCGCCAACCCCAATGCCAGCATGATATGGACGTGGCGCGCGACGTGTGCGATGCCGCCGTACAGGTAAATCAGGTAAAGACCTGTGACCAGTATCGCGCCAACCGCGACCCACACCCATTTGAAGAAACGGCGAAACACGCTATCCCACAGGCGCAGACGTTCCGGCGGCTGGAGCATGTCCATGGCCGCAGGGCGCAACACCACGTAGGCGAAGAACATGCCGCCCACCCAGATCAGGACGGCCAGCAGGTGGATGAGTTTAAACAGGGTCATGGTTTTGTATTGGGCGACTGTTGGTTGGATAGCACGATACCTGAAAACCGCCCTCTCCCCTACCCCTCTGAGTGAAACAACTGATGGAACTACTAGCCCGCAAGCGGGAGAGGGGATAAAAGCTCCCGCACCGGCCTGAAACTTCTGCGATGCACTGCCGAAACGCCATGTTCCCGCAACGCGGCGAGATGCGCAGCGGTGGGATAGCCTTTGTGATCGGCGAAACCGTAATGCGGATACTGTTCGTGCAGTTGCAGCATCAGCGCGTCACGCGCGGTTTTCGCCAGAATCGAAGCGGCGGAAATTGCCGCGACCTTGCTATCGCCCTTCACTATCGCCTGACTGGGAATGCCGGTCTGCGGGCAATACAGGCCATCCACCAGCACTTGATGCGGCCGTATATTCAGCGCCAGCACGGCGCGGCGCATCGCCAGCAGCGTGGCTTGCAGGATGTTGATCCGGTCTATTTCGTCGACTTCGGCATAGGCCACCGCCCAGGCCAGCGCGCGTTCGCGAATAATCGGGGCGAGTTGATCACGTTGGCGCTCGGAAAGTTTTTTGGAATCGGCCAAGCCTTCAATGGGATTATTTGCGTCGAGGATCACTGCCGCCGCGCTTACCGGTCCGGCCAGCGGGCCGCGCCCGGCTTCGTCCACGCCGCAGATAAGCACAACATTGGTCATATGTGAACCTCTAAGAATCGCGCAGCAGATTATTAGAGGTTCTCATGCGCAGGCAGATACGGCAAGATAGCCGCTGCCGCTTTCTGTGCAGTATTCTGGCGCAGGGTCTGGTGCAACTTGTGGAACGTTTCTTCGAGCTGCGCCACAGCATCCTTATCATTGACCAGATTGAGCAACGCCTGGGTGAGATTCTCCGGCGTGGCATCTTCCTGGATCAGCTCCGGCACGACAAAGCGTTCACACAAAATATTGGGCAGGCCGAAATAAGGTTGATAGCGTTTGCGCTTGATCATCCACCAGGAAAGCGCCGGCATCTTGTAAGTGATGACCATCGGGCGCTTGAGCAAGGCGCACTCCAGTGTCGCCGTACCGGATGCGACCAGCGCAATATCGGCGGCAATCAACGCGTCCTGCGCATGGCCGAACAGCAGTGTGATCGGCAATTGTTGCGCATCGCAATCATAAAGCGCCTGCTCGAAAATGCCGCGCGTCTCGCGGCTGACCAGCGGCACCAGGAAGCGTGCGCCGGGCATCTGTTGCAGCACCAGCTTGGCAGTCTCGATGTAGGTGTGCGCCAGATGTTTGACTTCGCTCTGGCGGCTGCCGGGCAGGAGTGCGAATACCTTCGCCTGCAGCGGGATACGCATCGTCTCGCGCATTTCGACACGCTTCGGATACTCCGGCAACATGTCGGCGAGCGGATGGCCGACATAAGCCACCGGCACACCAGCCTGCTGGTACAGCTTCGGCTCGTGCGGGAACACGGCGAGCATATGCGACACGGCGCGCTTGATTTTGTTGATGCGCTCGCCGCGCCACGCCCAGATCGACGGGCTGACGTAATGGATGGTGGGGATGCCGTGCTGTTTGAGCAGCAGCTCCAGATCGAGATTGAAATCCGGCGCGTCCACCGCGATGAAGATGTCCGGGCGATGGGCTAAAAAGTATTTTTTCAGTTTGCGGCGAATGCCGACTATCTCGCGATAGTGGCGCAGCACTTCGACGTAGCCGCGCACCGCCAGTTTTTCCATCGGAAACAACACTTCCATTCCGGCGGATTGCATCCTGGGGCCACCGATGCCAACGAACTGCACATCGGGGCGCGCTTCCTTCAAAGCTGCCATCAAGTGACTGCCGAGCAGGTCACCGGAGGCTTCGCCAGCGACGATGCCGATTACTGTTTTTTTCTGCTGCATGAGTAAACCATTGAATGATCCGGTCAGCGAATAATGCCGCGTTCCGAACTGGCGAGGAAATCTACCAGCGGCTGCAACTCGGCGTGCTCCGCAAGCTGCAACTGAATGGCGGCTTTGGCATCCGCCAAGCTCAAACCGGATTTATACAGGGCCTTGTAGGCACGTTTGATCGCCATAATGGCGGGGCTGGAAAAACCGCGCCGCTTCAGCCCTTCGGCATTGATGCCATGAGGTGCGGAAGGGTTGCCGGAAGCCAGCACGTAAGGCGGCAAGTCCTGCAACAGGATCGTGCCCATGCCGGTAATGATGTGCGCGCCGATTTTGACGAACTGATGCACCACGGTAAAGCCGCCCAGTATCGCGTAATCGCCGACCTCCACGTGCCCGGCCAACTGCGCGTTGTTGGCGAAGATGGTGTGGTTGCCCACCTGGCAATCGTGCGCCAGATGCACGTAGGCCATGATCCAGTTGTGGTTGCCGACACGCGTCACGCCGACATCCTGCGCGGTGCCGAGATTGAAAGTGCAGAATTCGCGGATGGTGTTGTGGTCGCCGATTTCCAGGCGCGTCGGCTCACCGGCGTACTTTTTGTCCTGCGGGACTTCACCCAGCGAACAGAATTGGAAAATACGGTTGTGCTGGCCGATGCGCGTGCGCCCGTTGATTACCACATGCGGGCCGATCACCGTACCGGCGCCGATTTCGACATGCTCGCCAATAATGGAATACGCGCCCACTTCGACATCATCGGCAAGCTTCGCGTCCGGATGGACGATGGCGGTCTGGTGAATCATGAATACCTCTTGAAATACAAAATCACGCCACCTGTCCTTCGACATGGCTCAGGACAGGTTTCACGGCACACATCAATTCCGCCTCGGCAGCCAGTTGCCCATCGACCTCCGCTTTGGCGCTGAACTTGAACACCCCGCGCATGCTGCGCACCAGCGTTACCTTGATAATCAGTTGATCGCCGGGAGTGACCGGGCGCTTGAAGCGCGCGCCATCGATGCCGGCAAAGTAATACAACGACTTGTCGTCCGGTTTATTGCCCATGGATTTAAATGACAGCAGCGCGGCGACCTGCGCCATCGCCTCGATGATCAGCACGCCGGGCATCACCGGATGGTGCGGATAGTGGCCGGGAAAAAATGGTTCGTTGATGGTGACGTTCTTCAACGCGACGATATCCTTGCCCGGTTCGATCGACAATACGCGATCCACCAACAGGAACGGATAGCGGTGCGGCAAGTGTTCGAGAATTGCGTGGATATCCATTTGCGTGCTCATCAGTTTTGCCCTTTCAATGATTCCGAATTTAATGATTTAAGTTCCTGTTCCAATGTTTTGATGCGCTTTGCCAGATCGTCTAAATGCCGCAGATGCACAGCATTCTTGCGCCAGTCATCAATCTTGCTGAATGGAAAAATGGCCGCGTAAGAGCCGGCTTCGCGAATGGATTTTCCGACCAGCGTATGGGCGGCAATTTCGACGTGGTCGGCCAGTTCCAGATGCCCCAGAATTCGCGCGCCACCGCCGATCATGCAATAGCGCCCAATCACCGCACTGCCGGCGATGCCGGCACATCCGGCAATGGCGGTATGCGCGCCGATGCGCACGTTATGCGCGACCTGTATCTGGTTGTCCAGCTTCACGCCGTCTTCGATTACCGTGTCGTTCAGCGCGCCGCGATCAATGGTAGTGTTCGCGCCGATCTCGACATCGTTGCCGATTACCACCCGGCCAATTTGCGGAATCTTGATCCAGCGTCCGTCATCCATCGCGATGCCAAAACCGTCCGAACCGATCACCGCGCCGGAATGCGCAATCAGGTTGTCGCCAATAATGCAGCCATGATAAACCACCACGCGCGGGTACAGCCTGGCATGATTGCCGATCACCGTATTCGCGCCGATGCAGCAGCCCTCGCCGATCACGCTGTGCGCGCCGATTGTTGCGCCATCCCCTATTACCGCCGTCGCGGCGATGCTGGCAGTCGGGGCGATCTGCGCGCCCGTGCCGACTATTGCACTGGGATGCACTCCCGGCTTGGCTTCCGGCAAGGGGTTGAGCAAGGCCGAAACCTTGGCGAAATAGGCGTAGGGGTTATCCGAAACAATGCGCGGCAGATCGGTTGCCTCCGCATCCGCCTCGCCAAGAATCACCGCGCCTGCCCGCGTGCCGGCAAGTTGTGCGCGATATTTGCTGTTGGTTAGAAAGCTGATGTGATTCGACTGCGCTTTTTCCAGTGTGGCAATTTGTGCGATGAGCACCCCGGCATCCCCCAGCACGCGCCCGCCAAATTGTGCCGCGATGTCAGCCAACCGATAAGAAATATTCATCCTGCGTAGCGCTTATTTGCTGTCCTTGCTGCTGTCAACTTTATCGCCGCCAAGATACTTGATCACCCTGTCGGTGATGTCTATTTTGGGATTGCGATATACCGCTTCCTGCAAGATCAGGTCGTATTTCTCCGTTTCGGCAATTGTTTGGATTGCCTTGTTGGCCTGCTCCAGCACAATGGCCAGCTCTTCGTTTTTGCGCAAATTCAAATCTTCGCGGAACTCGCGTTGCATGCGCTGTAAATTGACATTCATGCCGGTCAACTCGCGCTCTTTATTGCGATGATCGGCATCTGGCAGCGTGCCTCCATCCTTTTCCAGCAATGCCTGCAACTCTTTCGCCTGTTTCATCAGCTTCTTGATTTCCTGATCGCGCCCGGAAAATTCCTTTTCAATCTTTTTTTCCGCCTTCACTGCCGGCGCGGACTCGCGTAACACGCGTTCGGTGTCCACCACGCCCACCCTGAAATCTCCTGCCAGCACCGGCCACGCACTCAGCAATACAACCAATAGGCCTGCTTTAATCATCGTTTTCATTTTTTGCTCCTTACGCATCATGACCTGCCACCTGATCGGTATCGCTCACCCGTAGGGGTGATTGGTGCAACTACAACATATATGGCTAGTAGTTGCATCAGAACATCGAACCCAGACTAAACTGGAATTTCTGCAACTTGTCCACCGACTGCTTGTTAAGTGGCACGGCATAACTGAATTTAATCGGCCCCATCGGGGAAATCCAGGTAATAGCAGCACCCGTAGAATAGCGTAATCCTGCGGTGCCCGGCAGATCACCGGAACCATAAACAGCGCCCGCATCAAAGAAGCCGCTCAAGCGCACTGATTTTTCCTTGATTCCCGGAAACGGCACCAGCAACTCCACGTTGCCGACCACGCGCTTTGTGCCGCCCAATACCGCATCTGTCGAATCACGCGGACCCAGCGAATTGGAATCATACCCCCGCACCGAGCCGGTGCCGCCGGCATAAAAATTCTTGAAGAACGGCATTGGCTTGCCCGCGTAACCGCCCCCCATACCGGCCTCGCCGTTCAATAGCAGGGTTACATCGCCGCTCACCGGATAGAACCACTGGTGCTGGTAATTCAGCTTGTAATAGCGAATGTCGAACACCGGCAGCGCAATTTCCGCAAAGGCGCGCTGCACAGTACCCTCGGTAGTGTAAATTGCGCTATCACGGCTATCCCTGCCCCAGCCGATTGTTCCCAACAAATTACTGTTGGATGCACCAAAAGTATTGACATACTCTATCAAGCGCGCTGAAGGATTTGTCAGCAAACCCAATTTGGTGTTTTCAAATGCCAGACCGTAATTGATCGACTCATCCTCCGCTATCGGCACGGCGAAACGCACGCCGCCCCCAAAAGTATGTGATGAATATTGGCTCACCGCAGTGCTGCTCGAATCGGTATTACGTTTGTAAATATCGAACCCGCGGCTCACACCGTCATCGGTAAAATATGGGTTGGTATAAGAAAGCGAATAAATCTGGTTGACCTTGCTGGTGTTTATTTGTGTGGAAAGATGGTTGCCGCTGCCGAACAAGTTGGCCTGCGTGACCCCGGCAGTCAGCGTCAACCCTTCGCCTTGGGAAAAGCCTGCGCCTACCGAAATATTTCCCGTAGACTTTTCTTTGATTGAGACGTTCACGTCCATCTGATCCGTGCTGCCCTGCACAGGAGGTGTTTCCGCATTGACTTCAGCAAAAAAATCCAGCTTGTCCACGCGCTGCTTGGATTTCTTGATTTTCTCCACATCGAACCACGCGCCCTCAACCTGGCGGAACTCGCGGCGGATGACCTCGTCCCGCGTTTTGTCATTGCCCCCGATATTAATACGGCGTATGTATACGCGCTGACCGGGATCAACCACAAAATTGAAAGCCACTTCATGCTTCTCCTTATCCACCTCTGGAGTCGCACTGACGTTGGCAAAGGCGTAACCCTCCTGCCCCAAACGCTCGCCGATTTTCTTGCTGGTCTCGGTCAACGCCTTGCGCGAGAAGGTATCGCCCGCTTTCACCTGAATAAGTTTTTCAATCTCCTGCTTGGCGATCAAGGCATTACCGGATACACCCACCTTGGATACAGTGTATTTCGCGCCTTCGGTTATATTAATGGTGATGTAAATATCCTTCTTGTCCGGCGTGATGGAAACTTGCGTGGAATCAATGTTGAATTCCAGATAGCCGTTATCCATATAGAAAGAACGCATGGTCTCCATGTCGGCAGTCAGTTTTTGCTTGGAATACTGATCATTCTTGTTGAGCCAACTCATCCAGTCCGGCGTGCTGAGTTTCATCATATCCAGCAACTCATCTTCTTTATAGGCCTGGTTGCCAACCATATTGATTTGCTTGATTTTGGAAACTTCGCCTTCCACTACATTAAACACAATGCCGACGCGATTGCGCTCCAATTCTGTGATGGCGGCTGTCACGCTCACAGCATATTTGCCGCGCGCCACATACTGGCGTTTCAGCTCCTGGGTAGCCTTGTCCAGCGCGCCTTTATCGAATATGCGCGCTTCTGCCAAGCCCGCATATTTCATATTGTCCTTGAGTTGATCCTTGGGGAAATCCTTCACGCCATTGACTTCGATACTGGCTATCGAAGGGCGTTCGCGCACCAGCACGATCAGCACCCCCTGCTCGACTTCCAGACGCACGTCCTTAAAAAACCCGGTAGCGTACAAGGCGCGAATCGCTGCTGCGGCCTGTTCGTCATCCATCGTGTCGCCGACCTTGATGGGCAGATAACTGAACACCGTACCGGCTTCCGTGCGCTGAATGCCCTCGACGCGAATATCCTTGACGATGAACGGCTCAATGGCCCAAGCGGGAGACATGCAAAGCAGGGAAATCAATCCCACCAATTTCTTCAATTTCATTTTCTAACCTGAAATAAGGCGATTAATATCGTTGTACATGGCAAAAACCATCAAAGTACCGAGTAGCGCGATACCGATCTTCTGGCCAATTTCCCAAGCTTGTTCGGAGATTGGACTGCCCTTGACTAATTCGGCGACATAATACAGCAAGTGCCCCCCATCCAATAAGGGAATAGGCAGCAAATTCAACACCCCGAGACTAATACTAATCAAAGCCAAAAAGCCCAAGTAAGCCGCCACGCCCATTTCGGCGGACTGTCCAGCATAGTCAGCAATAGTAATCGGGCCGCTCAGATTTTTTATCGAAATCTCACCCATCAACATCTTGCCCATCATTTTCAGACTGATGGCAGAAGTTTCCCACGTCTTGCGCAAAGACCGGGCAAGCGCTTCATATGGGCCATAAGTTACCTCGGTCAACATCGCCTGCCATGCTGCATTATCAACTTGCGGGGCGGCTCCAATTTTACCCGTGGTCTTGCCGGCTTCGGTCACGGCTTGCGGCACCACCGCTATGCTCAGGGTTTTTTCCCCGCGCCGTATATCAAGCTGCACAGTTTGCCCGGGATGCGTGCGCACCATTTCCACTACCTCGAGCCAACGCAGCATCGTTATGCCATTGGCCCGCAGGACGTGGTCTCCCTCCTGCAATCCGGCGCGCTGTGCGACACTGTTTTCGGCAACTTTGCCGATGACGGGCTGGATGATTGGTTGATAAAGATGCAGCCCAAGTTTATCGAGAAATTCGCCGTCCAGATCTTTTGCCTCCAGGCCGCTCATGTCGAGCAGATGAAAAAGTTGCTCGCCTTGCACACTGCGCGCTTCGATCTTGACCTCGCTTTGTCGAAGGGCCAGCTCCAGCAGCGTCCAGCGTAGTTCCTGCCAGCTCGGAATTGCCTCGCCATTGATGCTGAGAATGGTTTCGCCGGATTGCATCTGTGCGGTAGCAGCCGGAGAGCCTGGCGGCACCTCGCCTAGAGCAGGCTTTAACCCTTGCACACCGTGCATAAACAAAATCCAATACAACAAAATAGCCAGCATAAAATTCGCTATCGGCCCAGCGACCACAACAGCCATACGCTGCAACACCGGCTTACGGTTGAAAGCATATTTCAGGTCTTCCGGAGCAACCTCTCCCTCGTGCTCGTCGAGCATCTTGACGTAGCCGCCCAGCGGAACTGCCGAAATAACCCACTCGGTGCCCACGCCCTGAGCCTGTCCTGAGCTTGTCGAAGCGGCTTTGTTGGCAAAGCGCTTGCTGAAAATCACTTTGCCAAAGCCCACAGAAAAACGCAGCACTCTTATACCGCAGCGACGTGCCACCCAATAGTGACCGAGTTCATGGAATATCACCAGAAGCGCGATTGCACCGACAAATGCGAACAAGGTAATCATGGCTGTAGTTGTAGGTCGGGCTGAAGCCCGGCGCTACTCTCGTATCGGACTGAAACTCGACCTACAGAAACCTGCTCACGAATTGCAAAGTGTGGGTTCATAATTGCCTGATTTGTTGTTGCGCGGCCCGGCGCGCCTCGCCGTCCGCACCCAGCACATCGTCCAGGCTGCCGACCGCATTTACCGGCAGCGCATCCAGCACCGCTTCGATGACACGCGGTATCGACAAGAAAGAAATCCGCTTATCGAGGAAGGCAGCCACCGCCACCTCGTTCGCCGCATTCAATATTGCCGGAGCCGTGCCTGCCGCGCGCAAGGCGCGATAGGCCAATGCCAGGCAGGGGAAGCGTCCGAGGTCGGGTGCGGTAAAATTCATCGTCGCCACCTTGAACAGATCCAGCGGCGCCACCCCGGCATCGATGCGCTCGGGATAGGCCAAGCCGTAAGCGATCGGCGTGCGCATGTCGGGGTTGCCGAGTTGCGCCAATACCGAGCCGTCCACATATTCGACCAGCGAGTGAATCACGCTCTGCGGATGCACCACCACCTGAATGTCGTCGGCGCCCGCATTGAACAGCCAGTGCGCCTCGATGACCTCCAGCCCCTTGTTCATCATGCTCGCCGAGTCCACCGAAATCTTGCGCCCCATCACCCAGTTGGGGTGCGCGCAGGCTTGTTCCGGCGTGACGTTTTGCAGTTCGTCGAGCGGCGTATTGCGGAACGGCCCGCCGGATGCGGTAAGCAGGATGCGCCGCACGCCGTTGCCCGCCAGGTCGCCGTTGTAGCCGCGCGGCAGCGCCTGGAAAATCGCGTTGTGCTCGCTGTCGATGGGCAACAATACCGAGCCGCTGGCGCGCACCGCATCCATGAACACGTTGCCCGCCATCACCAGCGTCTCCTTGTTCGCCAGCAGGATTTTCTTGCCGGCACGCGCCGCCGCCAGTGTTGGCTGCAGGCCTGCCGCGCCGACGATGGCGGCCATTACCGTATCTGTCTCGGGCAGGACGGAAACCTGTTCCAATGCTGCCGCGCCGCTCAACACCTCGATAGCCTGCCCCGCTTCGCGCAGGCGCTGGCGCAACCGCGTAGCAATACCCTCATCCAGCATTACCGCATAGCGCGGCTTGAACTGCATGCATTGCATGAACATCAAGTCGATCTGGCTGTTTGCCGTCAGCGCAACGACCCTGAATTTATCGGGATGGCGTGCCACTACATCCAAGGTACTGGTGCCGATGCTGCCGGTGGAGCCGAGAATAACCAGATTTTGCATGTCGTTAGCCAAGTTTCTGTAGCAACAGCGCCAGTGCGGCGAGCGGCAGAGTCGAGGTCAGTGCATCGATACGATCCAGCAACCCGCCGTGCCCCGGCAGCAACGCGCCGCTGTCCTTGACACCAGCCTGGCGCTTGACCGCAGACTCGAACAGATCGCCGATTACCGCCAACCCCACCCACCACCACGAAGCCAGCAGCAAAATCGGCAATATTTCACGATAGGCAAAATCAGGGCTGAAGCTCCACACCAGAACCACATAAACCGATACGCCGAGCAGCGCGCCAGCCACGCCTTCCCAGGTCTTGCCCGGGCTGATGCTGGGGGCAAGTTTGTTTTTGCCGAATTTGCGCCCGGCAAAAAAAGCCGCAATGTCCGCAACCCACACCAGGCACATCACGAACAACAGTATCCACGGGCTGGCAGCGCGCAAATCCAGCATCGCCAAACCGGTCGGGAGCAGCACCGCCCAACCGACCAGTGCCATTAAGACCGGTTGCCTGACCTTCCAACCGGCCATCAACCAAGTCGGTACGATGATCAGCCACAGCAGGGCTGATGCAGCATAAACCAGCAAACGGGTGTAAACATGTTGTGCTTCGGTTGCGCCTGCATCCATCCATAACAACCCGGCCATCAGCAGCAAGGTCATCCCCCAGTAAAGGCCCGCCTTCCTGCCGACAAAACCTGACAGGCGCGACCACTCGACGGCTCCCTGCATGACCATCACGACAATCAGAACTGCCCACGCGGCGGGCGGCAGCGCAAACAATGCCGTCAACAATAACGCCAATAAAATGGCAGCGGTAATCACCCGCGATTTAAGCATCGGCTTTCGCCTGCGGCTGTTCAACCGGCAACCGTTTGTCATTCACCTGTTCGCTGGTGCGGCCAAAGCGCCGTTCACGTTTTTGATAAGAAGCAATCGCCGCCTCCAGCTCCTTACGGCCAAATGTCGGCCACAAAGTATCGGTGAAATACAATTCGGTGTAGGCCAGTTGCCACAGCATGAAATTGCTGATGCGCTGCTCGCCGCCGGTGCGGATGAACAAATCCGGCTCGGGCGCGTCGCTCATCGACAGGTAGGGTTGCAAATCTGCCTCGGTAAAGGTTTGCGCGAGTTGCGGGTGCTCCTTGAGCATGGCTTGCACCGCATGCATCACATCCCAGCGTCCGCCGTAATTGGCGGCGATGGTCAGCGTCAATGCGGTGTTATTGGCGGTGAGTTGCTCGGCATCCAGCATGGTCTGCCGGAGCTTGTCATCAAAGCGGCTGCGGTCGCCGATGATCTTCAGGCGGATGCTGTTTTTGTGCAATTTGGCGACTTCGCGTTCCAGCATCTTCAGGAACAGCGACATCAGGAAAGAAACTTCGTCGGCAGGGCGCCGCCAATTTTCGCTGCTGAAGGCAAACACGGTCAGATACTCCACACCCAGCTCGCGACAGGCGATCACCACTTCGCGCAACGCTTCCACCCCGCGCTGATGCCCGGCCACACGCGGCATGAAACGCTGTTTCGCCCAGCGTCCATTGCCATCCATAATGACGGCGATATGGCGCGGGACGCTGGTTATGTCAGGGATGATGCGGGTGGAACTGGGTGGAAGATTTACCATTATCAGAAGACAGATGACAGAAGACAGAGGGCAGAACTTTGTCTGCTGCGCAGTTTTGTATTAATAAAGTCGTGGCGAAGCCACACAATATTCTGTCTTCTGTCTTCTGTCATCTGTCTTCTGATATCAAACGGCCATCAGGTCGGATTCTTTCGCTGCCAATGCCTTGTCGATTTCTGCCACAAAGCGATCGGTCAACTTTTGCACTTCATCCTGCAAGCGCCGCTCTACATCTTCCGCAATCTCTTTATTCTTGAGAGCCTCCTTGAGCGAATGATTGGCATCGCGGCGAATATTGCGCACCGCAATTTTGGCGTTTTCGCCCTCGGATTTGATCACCTTGATCAGATCGCGGCGACGCTCTTCGGTGAGCATCGGCATCGGCACACGAATCAGGTCGCCGTTGGTCGCCGGATTCAGGCCCAAGTCCGCATCACGGATCGCGCGCTCGACCGGGCCGACCATGTTCTTTTCCCAAGGCTGCACACCGATGGTGCGCGAGTCAACCAGTGTGATGTTGGCGACTTGTGTCACCAGTGTCGGGTTGCCGTAGTAATCCACCATCACATGATCCAGCAAACCGGTGTGCGCCCGCCCGGTACGTACTTTGCCCAAGTCAGCTTTCAGCGCATCCAGCGACTTTTGCATTTTTTGCTCGGTGTTTTTTTTGAGGTCCGTAATCATGGCATATCTCCGAAATCAATCACAGCGTACTAATGTGCCTTCGCCTTCACCCATCACCACGCGCTTCAGCGCGCCCGGCTTGAAAATACTGAATACGATAATCGGCAACTTCTGGTCGCGGCACAGCGTCAGCGCCGTCGCATCCATCACCTTGAGATTCTTGCTGATTGCTTCGTCAAAGCACAGGCTTTGATAGCGGGTCGCACTGGAGTCTTTTTTGGGGTCAGCGGTATAAACGCCATCGACTTTGGTAGCCTTGATCACCACCTCGGCGGACATTTCCACACCGCGCAAGGCGGCGGCGGTATCGGTGGTAAAGAACGGGCTGCCGATGCCGGCCGCAAAAATCACCACCTTGCCGTCTTCCAGATAACGCAGGGCCTTGTTGCGGATAAACGGTTCCGCAACTTGTTCCAGGTTCAATGCTGACTGTACGCGGCAATCCAGCCCGGCGTGTTTCATCGCATCCTGCAACGCCATCGCATTCATCACCGTGGCCAGCATGCCCATGTAATCGGCGGTTGCCCGGTCCATCCCCGCCGCAGCCGGAGCCACGCCACGGAAAATATTGCCGCCGCCGATCACAATCGCCACTTGCACACCCAGTCCGACCACTTCCGCAATCTCGGCCACAATGCGTTCAATCACCTCGCGATTGATGCCGTAGCTGTCATCGCCCATCAGGGCTTCGCCGCTGAGCTTGAGCAGAATGCGTTTATAGGCGGGCGAACTCATGGTGGTCAACTCTTGGCCGCTGCTATCGTTGCCGCCACTTCCGCCGCGTAATCTTCAACCTTCTTCTCGATGCCCTCGCCCACCACAAACATCTGGAATGCAGTTACCGATGCACCCTTGACCTTCAGCAATTGTTCGATGGTCTGCTTGCCGTCTTCCGCCTTGACAAACACCTGCCCCAACAACGTCACCTCCTTGAGGAATTTCTGCACCGTGCCCTCGGCGATTTTTTCCAGCATCGCGTCTGGTTTGCCGGCTTCACGCGCCTTCTCGATGGCGATGCGGCGTTCGGTGGCGATCTCTTCCGGATTCACGCCGGATGCGTCGATCGACTTCGGCTTGCTCGCCGCGATATGCATGGAAAGGTCTCGACCAAGTGCCTCGTCGCCGCCGGTGTAATCCAGCAACACGCCGATTTTGCTGCCGTGCAGATAGCTGGACAATTTGCCCGTAGTGGTCGCATAGCGCTCGAAGCGGCGGATGCTGACGTTCTCGCCGAGCTTCATCACCAATGCCTTGCGGGTTTCTTCCACGCTGCCCGAACTTACACTACCCGAACCGTTGGCAAGCGCCATATCGGACAATGCGGCAATATCGGCCGGGTTGTTTTTCGCCACGGTCTCGGCAACGTTTTTTGCAAATGCCACAAAATCATCGTTCTTCGCGACAAAGTCGGTTTCGCAGTTCACCTCCGCCACCGCGCCGGTCTTGCCGTCCACGGAAATAAATGTGCTGACCACGCCTTCAGCGGCTACGCGGGAAGATGCCTTGCTAGCCTTGGCTCCGCTCTTGATGCGCATTTGCTCTTCAGCCATTTTGAAATCGCCGTTGGATTCGACCAGCGCCTTTTTGCATTCCATCATGCCGAGGCCGGTTGCCTCGCGCAGTTCCTTCACCATGCTTGCAGTAATTTCTGCCATCTCAAACTCCGTAAAATACTTATAAAAAAAGGGGCTCGCGCCCCTTTATGCGTCGTGGTAAAGACTAGGCGGCTTGTTCTTCTGTTGCTGCCACTTGTTCGACCAATTCGTTCAAGGCTTGCGCACGACCTTCCAGCACCGCATCGGCAATACCGCGGGCATACAGACGAATCGCTTGCGTGGAGTCGTCGTTGCCCGGAATGATGAAGTCCACACCGAGCGGTGAATTGTTGGTGTCAACGATGCCGATTACCGGGATGCCCAGTTTTTGTGCTTCAACGATGGCGCCCTTCTGGTAGCCAACATCAATCACGAACAGTGCGGTCGGCAAACCTGGCATATCCTTGATGCCGCCCAGGCTGCGATCCAGCTTTTCCAATTCGCGCTTCATCATCAACGCTTCTTTCTTGGAAATTTTTTCATTCGTGCCATCGAGAGTCATCTGCTCCAGATCCCGCAGACGTTTGATGGATTGTTGCACGGTCTTGTAGTTGGTCAGCATACCGCCCAGCCAGCGATGGTTCACGAACGGCGAACCCGCGCGCACGGCTTCCTCTTGCAGGATATCGCGCGCCTGGCGCTTGGTCGCCACAAACAGGATGGTGCCCTTCTTCGCCGACAGCTTGCGCACGAAATTTTCCGCTTCGGCAAACAGCGTGACGGTCTTTTCCAGATTAATAATGTGAATCTTGTTGCGGTGGCCAAAGATAAATGGTGCCATCTTGGGATTCCAGAAACGGGTTTGGTGGCCGAAATGAACACCGGCCTCCAGCATTTGACGCATAGTTACAGCCATGAAAACTCCAATCGTAAGGGTTATAAACTACCGCTCGCCAGCCTGACTCTTTCGAGCACCCCAACTTGCGCGAGCGGGGGAATTTGCTCCAGATAATTATTGGGACTATCCCGAAGCGGCGCGCATTCTAGCACTAAGCTGCACTTCGCTCAACTTCATCTGACGCGCGCAGTCAACTGACTCTGGAGGCTTCCTTTACGGAACCTCTAAAAACTCTGGCTCTCCCAAAAAAATCCGTCATGCCGGACTACGTCACCCCGGACTTGATCCGGGAGCCAGCATCCAGGTTTTAGGGTTCCTCTATAAACTTCGTCATGCGGAACTTGATCCGGCATCCAGTTTTTGACTTGCATGGATTCCGGCTCAAGGCCGGAATGGCGACACGAAACACGATTTTCTAGAGATTAATTACAGGTATCTCTTTATGCGCGCCAGCACAGTCTCGCGTGGGAACAATGCCAACACGGCATCTACCGACGGGGTGTGCGTCTGCCCGACCAGCATCACGCGCAACGGCATTGCAAGCCTGGGCATTTTCAAGTTATGTTTAGCCAGCAATTCTTTTACCAGCGCGCCCAGCGCGGGAGCTTCCCATGCGACATCGGCAAAACGTTCGGCGAGTTCGCGCAACGCGGGAATGACTTCGGGTACAAGATGCGCATCCAGCAGTTCCTGCGCCGGGTGTATTTCAACATAAAAGACTTCCGCTTCGTCCGCCAATTCGAGCAGCGTCGCGGCGCGTTCTTTATACAATGCGATCACCGCTTCCAGTTGCGGCGCGTTGCTTGCCTGCACGCCGCGCTCGGCCAGATGTTTGCGCACCAGTTTGGCCAAACGCGTGTTGTCGGCCAGCTTGATGTAGTGCTGGTTCAGCCAGCGCAGCTTGTCCGGGTCGAACTGCGCCGCCGATTTGCTGATGTGGCGCAAGTCGAACCATTCGACGAGTTGTTGTATGGAGAAGATCTCCTCGTCGCCGTGCGACCAGCCCAGGCGCGCCAGATAATTGATCAGCGCCTCCGGCAGGAAACCTTCCTCGGCATATTGCATCACGCTGACCGCGCCATGTCGCTTGGACAGCCGTTCGCCGTCGCTGCCGAGGATCATCGGCACATGCGCATATTGCGGCAGCGTCGCGCCCAATGCCTTGAGGATATTGATCTGGCGCGGCGTGTTGTTGACATGGTCGTCGCCGCGGATGACCTGTGTGATACCCATATCCAGATCGTCCACCACCACGCAGAAATTGTAAGTCGGCGTGCCGTCGGCGCGGGCGATGATCAGATCATCCAGCTCGCTGTTCTCGAACACGATCTTGCCTTTAACCAAATCGTCCCACGCTGCCACGCCGTGCAGCGGATTCTTGAAACGCACCACCGGCCTGATGTCCTCCGGCGGTGCAGGCAGAACCTTGCCCTGTTCGGGCCGCCAGCGTCCGTCATAACGCGGCTTCTCGCCGCGCGCGCGTTGCGCTTCGCGTAGTGCATCCAATTCTTCCGGCGCGGTATAGCAGTAATAAGCCGTGCCCTCGTCGAGCATCTGCTGAATCACCGCCTTGTAGCGATCCATGCGCTGCATCTGGTAGAACGGCCCCTCGTCGTAATCCAGATTCAGCCAGGACATCCCGTCCAGAATCGCCTGCACCGACTCCTGCGTGGAACGCTCCAGATCGGTATCTTCGATACGCAAAATGAAAGTGCCAGCCAGCTTACGGGCGTATGCCCAGGAGAACAAAGCGGTGCGTGCGCCGCCGATATGCAGATAACCGGTGGGGCTGGGAGCGAAACGAGTGCGAATAGTCATAACTTTTTGCGCTTTATATTTAAGTTGTCAGTACGCTCTGTGTTCCGCCATCAACCGGCTTGCACCTGCGTATGGTGGTTGGTAAGACGCGCTTCCAGAAAGGCGCGGTCTGATGCCAACTCGAATTTAACAAAAGTAACACCAACTCTGAAACGCAGATCATCCGCATCATGGATTGCGTAAGACGTCTTGCCATCAACTATCAGAATCTTCGGCGCGCCAGGGCCGATCAATGGCGGTATGCAAATGTGCAGCTTTACGCTGATGCCGGATTTAAGGTTGCGCCCGTTCAGAATGGTTGCCGTCCCATGCAGGGAAATGTCCTTGATTTTCCCCTCATGCAAGTCATGGCCTTCGACGGCGATGGCAACTCCCCAAGAAGCCCTGTAACGGGTTTCCTTGCGGTGCTCCTTGGTGCCTTTCGGTGGCGACGACCTGATCGGCGATATATCGTCCAAAGCGTTTAACGCCTCAAGAGAATTGTCGTCAGTACTGCTCATCGTGTCATTCATTTATTTCGACGATGCGGATTATACATAGGCGGATTCAAATCTGAACGGCAGATTTTGGCGAGGTTTCCTCGGCCTTTAGTCTTTCAACGAACAGGATTTATGCTGCCAGCGTTTCACCTTGACGAGTGATGAATCCGTCATCGAGATTCCCACCGACGAAAGAACCGGGAATGCTGGGTTTCACTGTTCGATGTCCGGCCTGATTGCCGGATTCAGGTTGTTTGGTCAAAGAATGGCGTGAGTTTAAATCGCATGATATTCTCGACTATCCTGAAAGTGGCTCCTCCGAAAGAAGCACAAATCATATGCCCGTTTCCATCAAGACCCCGCAAGAAATTGAAAAAATGCGAGTCGCCGGTCGCCTGACCAGTGAAGTGCTCGATTACATAACCCCGTTCGTCAAGCCGGGGGTAACGACCGATGAGCTGAACATGCTGTGCCACAACTTGATTGTCGATAAGCAACACGGGATACCTGCACCGCTTAACTACGCTCCCGACGGACATAAGCCGTACCCGAAATCCATCTGCACCTCGATCAACCATCAGGTATGCCATGGTGTGCCAAGCAACAAAGCGCTCAAAAATGGCGACATCGTCAATCTGGACATCACCGTTATCAAGGACGGCTACCATGGCGACAGCAGCCGGATGTTTTGTGTCGGCGAGCCGTCGATTCAGGCCAGGCGGTTATGTGAGATCACCTATCAATCGCTATGGCGCGGCATCCGTGCGGTCAAGCCAGGCGCGTATCTGGGCGACATCGGCCATGCCATCCAGAGTTTTGTCGAACCGCTCGGCTATAGCGTGGTGCGCGAATTCTGCGGGCATGGCATCGGCCGGCGTTTTCATGAAGAGCCGCAAATATTGCACTACGGCCGCCCGAAAACCGGGTTAAAACTGGAAGCCGGCATGACCTTCACCATCGAGCCGATGATCAATGTCGGCAAAGCAGCCATCAAGCATCTCGGCGACGGCTGGACGGTGGTCACCAAGGACCACAGCCTGTCAGCGCAATACGAACACACCATACTCGTCACCGATACCGGCTTTGAAATTCTGACCGTTTCCGATGGCTGCCCGCCCCCGCCTGCACCGTGACGATATAGCCGCGCTGCGCGAGTCGTTACGCGGCGACCGTACGGCGCTCGAGCAGAGTTTTCTGGAACATAAAAACGCAGCGCGTTTACTCGCTGCGCACACCCGGCTGATCGACCGCTACCTGCGCCGCGTCTGGCGGCAACTCGCCATGCCTCGACGCATCGCACTGGCGGCAGTGGGCGGCTACGGACGCTGCAAGCTATACCCCAGATCGGATATCGATCTGCTGATCCTGCTGGATGCCGAATCCGAAAAACTCTTGATGGAACCACTAGCCATTCGCCTGGGCGAGCAAACAACACTCGCCAATCCGCTGGTTATGGCCGGACACCCGCCTGATGATGCCTTGCAGCAACAATTGCATCAGTTAATCGGGGTGTTATGGGATATCGGGCTGGAAGTCGGCCACAGCGTCCGCACCGTCGGGCAATGCATGAAGGAGTCCGCCGATATCACCGTGCAAACCAACCTCCTTGAAGCGCGCCTGCTTTGCGGCAACAAGGAACTGTTCGATGAATTGTGCGACAGCGTGCAACAGCGCCTCGACCTCCGCGCATTTTATCTTGCCAAGCTGCAAGAGCAGCAGCGTCGCCATGCGCGCTACGCCGAGTCGGACTACAACCTCGAACCCAACCTGAAGGAAAGTCCGGGCGGCCTGCGCGATTTGCAGACCGTCACCTGGATCGCGCGCGCGGCCAGCCTGGGAACGCACTGGAGCGAGCTCGCGCAAATCGGGCTGCTCACGACTACCGAGGCGCGCCAAATCGCGCGCCACAGCGCCCTGTTGGCGACACTGCGCATCCGTTTGCATTACCTCGCCAAGCGGCACGAAGATCGCCTGCTGTTCGATTTTCAAACGCTGCTCGCCGAACAGATGGGTATCAATGCCTCGGCCAACCGCCGCGCGAGCGAGCACATGATGCAACACTATTACCGCACCAGGCTGGCAGTGCGCCAGTTCAACACCATCATGCTGCAGAACCTGCATGACTACTTGTTCCATGAAACGCCGACGCAACGCACGCTGAACGGGCGATTCAGGATTATCGGCACCTTGCTGGATATCCGCGACGAGCAGTTATTCGAACGCACTCCAGAAGCGATTTTCGAGTTGTTCCTGCTGATGGAGCAGCATCCTGAATTGACGGATTTGAGCGCCAGAACGCTACGCGCGCTGTGGCGCGCACAACGCAATATCGATTTCAAGTTTCGCCGCAATCCGCTGAACCACGCGCGCTTTCTGGAAATCCTGCGCCAGCCACAGGGAGTCCTCCACGCGCTGCGAAGGATGAACCAGTATGGCATTCTGGGCCGCTATATCCCGGCTTTCGGGCGCATTGTCGGCCAAATGCAGCACGACCTGTTCCATGTCTATACGGTGGACGAACATATCCTGATGGTGGTGCGCAACCTGCGCCGTTTTGCCGCGCCGGAACATGCGCAGGAAATTCCGCTATGCAGCAAATTGATGGGCGAATTCGCCCGGCCGGAGGCGCTGTATATCGCCGGGCTGTTCCACGATATTGCCAAGGGGCGCGGCGGCGATCATTCGCAGCTGGGCAAGAAAGATGCGCGCGCATTTTGCATCCAGCATCGACTCGGCAGCGTCGACACCGACCTGATCATGTGGCTGGTCGAGCACCATCTCGCCTTGTCGGCCACCGCACAGAAGCAGGATCTGTCCGACCCCGAGGTGATTGCCGACTTCGCCGGAAAGATCAAAAACGACCGCTATCTGGTCGCGCTGTATTTGTTGACCGTCGCGGATGTGCGCGGCACCAACCCGGAAATATGGAGCGCGTGGAAAGCCAGGTTGATGGAAGACCTGTTCCACCTGACACGCCGCTATTTGAGCGACGGCAAGGTTGCCGACCAACTCGGAGAAATTCGCCGTGCGGCGGCCGACGCGCTCAACCTTTACGCGCTGCCCCCCGATTCCTACCAGTTGTTATGGGCACAGCTCGACGACAGCTATTTTCTGGATCATGCGCCCCAGGAAATCGCCTGGCATACCCGGTTGCTGGCATTCAAGGTCAACGCCGCCGCGCCTATCGTGAAGGCGCGCCTAAGCCGCGCTGGCGAAGGTTTGCAGGTGATGGTGTATTGCCCGGATCAGCGCGGCTTGTTTGCACGCATTTGTAATTTTTTCGCGCGCATGAATTACACCATTGTCGAGGCCAAGATTCACACCACGCAGCACGGCTACGCGCTGGACAGTTTTCAGATCATGGAAGCCGCGCGCGGCGACACAGCATACCGCGACATCATGACTTATATCGAATTTGAGTTGGCGCAACAAATTGATCAAGCCAAGCCGATTGTGCTCGCTACGCCCGGGCGCGTCAGCCGGCAACTCAAGCACTTCCCGATCACCACCGAAGTCGAGATAAAACCGGACAACAAAGGAATGTATGTACTGTCGCTGGTTGCCGGAGACCGCCCCGGTTTGCTGGCACGCATCGCGCTGATTTTGGCCGCCCACGATATCCGCCTGCACCGCGCAAAAATCAACACCTTGGGCAGCCGCGCAGAGGACGTTTTCTGGATCAGCGGCGCAGCTCTCGCTGAACCTGATCAAACGGAGGCGTTGCGCAGCGCGTTGCTGAATAACTAGTTTTGCCCAAGCTGATCGCTCAGCTTCAGATTGTCCAATGCCGGATAACCAGACTGCTCGACTTGCTCGATTTTTGATTCGGGCAGCGCCACGGTAACCATCTTCTTGTCTGTCAGATTCATGGCCAGTTTCATGTCGGAGCGGATCGGTTGGCCAACTGCGGCAAGCTGTGCTGAAACCGCTTGCTGTTCATTAAATACCGGCAGTGAAAATCCGATAAATGCCATAGCCGAAACCAGCCCGGCAGATTTCACCAGCCGACCGATTTTTTTGTTGTTGCGCAGACGCGCCATCAGTTGATGCGCGACGACTTCAGCACGCGACTGTTCTATTTGTGCGCGAAGCCGGGTATTTTCCCGCTCATCCAACTCGGCATGTTGCTGTGCAGCCAGCTTTGCTTCATTTTCCAGCATTGCCTTTGTTTGTGCTGTGTCACGGGCGCGCTGTTCGGCCACTTCGCGTTCTTCCGCAGCCGCACTGGCTTGTACTTCGGCCTTTACACGATTCTCGATTTCAGCCAATACCCGCTGTTCGGTTTCCAATCTCACCTGCTGCTGCACCAGTAATTTGTGCTCTTCATTCCGCTGACGCAACGCAATTTTTTCGGTCTGCTCCGCAATGGCGACCCTGTCGCGCGCAAATTTGAGTGCGGACTGCTCGGCTTGCAGTTGCGCCTGCTCTACCTGCGTGGCCCGTTGATCTTCGGCAACGCGTTGTTCGGTGGCTTCCACAACAAAGCTCTCGGCATCTTCACGCAACCGCTTTGACGTTTCAATGAGCTCCCTGGCACGGTTCATGGCAGCCTGCTCCGCTGCAACCATATCCTGTTCCGCTTGCACTGCCAGGCGTTCCGCATCAATGCGAGCCTGCATGGCCCGTTCCGCTTCCAATGCCGCGGCTTGGCGTTGCTCGGCTTGCGCCAGCAATTCATGTTCCTGGTCGAAATGATGCTGTTGCTGCGCCAGCAATTGGGTTTCAATCTGCGCGCGCTGAATGGCTTCCTGCCGCGCAAGCTCGGCAGCTTCGCTACGCTTGCGCGCGGCAACCGTGGCCAGCGCCTCACAACGAACGCGCTCCTGCTCTGCCTCGATGGCTTTACGCTCCTCCTCAACCCGCAGCTTCGCCATGTTCTCGGCGCGTGCCATTGCGGTATCGCGCGCCAGTTCCGCCTCGACAATCTGTTTGCGGAAAGCAACGGCAGCAAGAGCCTCGGCATGAATCTTTTCTTCCTCCGCTTTGAGTGCCAGAATTTCCGCATCCGCACGAACCTTGGCCATGTTCAGCACGCGCACCGCGGCCTTTTCCTGGTCGCGCGCAACTTGAACAGCCTGCTCATTCAATTTTTCCGCTGCCTCGGCAACCTCTCTGGCACGCACCTCGAGTTCAATGCGCTGGTTATCTGCCTCGATGACGCGCAGTTCGGCAGCCATTCGCGCTTCGATCTCGGCGATCGCCCGCATCTCGGTTTCAATCTGGGCTTCGGCAACCTGCCGCAGTTCGTTCTCCTTGTCTGCACGTTGCATTACCGCATCGGCAACTTCTTCGAGTGCCCGTGCTTTTTGTTGCGCCGCTGAAATCTCAGCCTGTTCGGCAGCCATGTTCCGTTCAATCGCCAAGCGTTCAATGTATAAAGCTTCGGCGCGCAACTGCGCAGATTGGAACGCAGCGTTTTCAGTTTGTGTTTTTTCCAGCAACATCTGTTCGGCTTGCCGCTCTGCCTCGACGCGATCCTGTTCAATCCGCAGCAAGGCGCTCTTACATTCGGTATTTTTCCGAGCGATGCGCAATGCCTCTTGCGCAGCAGCGGCAAGCTCATTGGCTACAGCAATCGCTTGCGCTTCAGCCTGCAGCCTTAGCTCAGCCTCGTGTGCCGCCTGTAATTCCGCCTCGGCGCGTTGTTGTGCAAGCACAGTCAAGTCGCGTTCAGCTTGCAGCTTGTGCGCCGCAGCCTGGTTGGCCATCGCTTCGGTAGCCAAACGATCTTTTGCCTCATGTTCAGCCTGACGCAACAAAGCATTGGTTTCCTCTTGTTGCTTCAATGCTTTTCTGTTGATATCGGCTTGGGATAACAATAGCGCTCCAGCCTCCTGCTCGGCCTTGAGTTTACGTTCGACGCCAACTCGCGCGATCGCCTCCGCTTCAGCCCGTTGTTTTGCCGCCTCATAAGCCAGACGCTCACTGCGTTCACGTTCTTCGGCATCAATTTTGGCCTGCTCCTCGGAAAGCTTGCGCTGAGCGGCAAAATCTGCAGCGGACCGGTCTGCCGCCGAGCGTGCCAGCGCAGCCTGCTCGGCATCCCGGTCGGCGGCGAGCCGCGCTTCGATTTCACTCAGCGCAAGCGCTTCGGCACGCTTGCGCGCATCCACGGCTTCGACTGCAACCTGCTCGGCCATGAGTTTGGCGTTGCTTAATGCTATAGCATCCTGTTCTTTGCGAATTTTCTCTTGCACAGCATGCGCAATGGCCCGATCTGTCGACTCTTTTTCTTGCACCAATTTGGCGGTTTCTTGTTCGAGCTTTGCGCGGTTCTCCGCTGCCTGTGCGGCGCGCTGCTCAGCCTCGACACGTTTACCTATCTGCTCCAGTTCATGCCGTTCGATATCCGCCCGATTCTTTGCGGCACGAGCTTCTTCAGCTTCGCTTTCCGCCCGCTGTGCCGCCATATCACGAAACTGTAATTCCAGCTTCAATTTTTCTTCCGCATGGTGCTTTTGCGCTTGCTCGGCTGCGCGACGCTCCGCGCTGGCCTGTTCAGCGCTGGCCATTATCTCGGCAATAGCCGCCTGGACGGCATGTATTTCAGCCTCAACGCGCAACTGGGCATCATGTTCCGCCCTACTTTGCTGCTCAATCAATGCCATTAATTCGCGTTCCGCACGGGTCTTGCTCTCAGCGGCGGCACGGGCAATCAGTTCCTGTTGAAAACGTTGATTCAATTCGTCTTGCGCTTGCTGTTCAGCACGCAGCCTTGCCTGGTTTTCTTCCTGGAGCCGCAATTCACAGGCCAACTTTTCCTGTAATTCATATGCCAACTTCTGTTCTGCTTCGATCTTGGCTAGAACCACGTCGGCAAGCCTCGCTTCATCCTGACATTTCGCCTCAATCTGTGCAGTCAGCTCCGCTTCGGCGCGCGCGCGCGCCTGTGCTACCGCCCGTGCATGCGCCTCGGCACGAGCACGTGCCTGGGCGGAAAGATCGGCTTGCACCTCGGCCTCAATGCGCCCGCGCGCTTCCTGGATGGCTTGTGACTCGGCGATATATTCTTCGCTGTCGTTGCTGACTAATCGAACTAAGGCTGCTTTTGACATGGTGTTATCCCCTTATGCTATGCGAGCTGACGTATCGCACTCACTTGTACCCATTGCTACGATGCCAAGATAGCAGCTTGGATAAAAAGTGAAACGTTGAATAACGCAAGGTAAACGCCCTATTTCATTGGGCTTGAGAAGGATCGAGTAAGTGAAATTCCTACAGGTCAGCAAGCACTTTAAGACTTGCTGATACGGCAAACCGTGTAACCAATTGAATTATCAGACAGTTGAATTTTGCCCACCGTATGCTTGCTAACGATAGGTTATACTTGGGTGGCGCGCTGGAATTACGCGTTATTCTCCGCTCCCCGCAGGCCGGTATTTAAACCATGATACTGACAACAAACCACAAGCAGGATGAAGCATTCTCTTCTATCGTCTGAGTCGGAAAATCGAAAATGAAAAGAATAAGCAAACTTCGCATTCCGGTTACACGCGGCCTAAAAGATATATATGCGATGGATATGCGGCTTGCTTATCAGGCCGCCAGCCTCGGACAATTTAATGTTGTTGCTTTTGGCCGTCTGGCAGCAGCCATCTCCGTTGTCCGCTCCGCACTCGAGCAAAACCAGACAAAGATCCCCCTTGCCATTGAGACCCTGGATGAGGCCATCGAAACCCTGCAGGCAGTACGAAAAAAAGGGGATGAAACCGGCATATGGGAAATAACCAAGGATGAACTTCCCCCTATTCTCAGCGGAATTGACATGGCCGAACAATGTATTGGCACCTTGGATGTTGCACTGCTTGCGCAAACTGCTGACTTATTGCTGCGAAATATCTTCGGCGAACAAGGCGGTCAGAGCAAGTAATTCCAATTCCGGGTTGTTTGGAAAATGGAAAAAATAACAATAGCGGTTCGCTATTGAGATTCGCTTCTGCGTAAGCCATGTCCCCGTGCAGCAAGAATATCGCTGCTGCTTTCGATACGCCCGGCAGCAACTATGTGGCAATGCGTCGCCGCCTTCTGGCGCGCCACTTCCATACCACCGCAACCCGCCACGCCACTCGCAACGCAACATATCCGATGATTGCCAAGCTTATGGCGAGCAGCGGCAAGCCGATCAAAAACGGTTTACCCAGCATGACCAACCATTCCCACATCTCGCTCGGCCAGCTGTGCCAATGCATTTCCGGAAATGACAATTGCGCCACTGTCGCTCCGTTACGCGCGCCGCTCACCCACGCACCGAGTTCATAGGCCAGCACGTACAGCGGCACGATGGTAAACGGATTGGTATAGAGCGTTGTGAACACCGCCACCGGCAGATTGACCCGCAGCAGCACCGCCAACAGCGCAGCGGAAATCATCTGTAACGGGCCCGGAATCAGGCCGCAAAACAACCCGATCGCGACACCGCCAGCCACCGAACGGCGATGCAAATGCCACAGGTTGTGATGGGACAGCAAGCCGCCAAACGGCTTGAGCCAGCGGTGACTTTGCACCGTTTCGTGGCGTGGCAGGACTCGGCGGAAGAATTTGCGCATGACTCTATTCTAGTGGGTTAATCTATGCGCATGGTTATCTTCACCGCTTTCTTTGCCTTGGGCGCATGGCTGTTGCAACAGCAGGCCGCGTTGCCGGACTTTGCCTGGGTATGGCTGCTGGCGCTTTCTCCCTTCATTTTTTTCCCGTTTTTTCTACCCAAAAATAGCCTGCTTGCCAGATTTATCCACCCCCTGCTGCTCGCCATTTTTGCGTCGGGTATCGGCTTCTATCACGCCGCATGGCAAGCCGAACAGCGCCTCGCTGTTAGCCTGCCGGATGAATGGCAGGGGCGCGACATCGAGGTAATCGGCGTAGTCGCGGAGTTGCCACGCAACCACGAAAGCGGCCAGCGTTTCAGTTTCAATATCGAAAAAATTCTCACGCCGCAAGTCAGCGTGCCGCCGCATGTATATCTCAGCACCTACCTCGACAAGCAAACCGCAACGCCAACACTGCGTGCCGGAGAACGCTGGCGGCTTACGCTGCGCCTCAAGCAACCCCATGGCAGCAGCAACCCTCACGGTTTCGATTTCGAAATGTGGGCGCTGGAAAACAATGTGCGCGCAGTCGGTTATGTGCATAACAGTGGTAACAATTTACGCCAGGATGCATTGGCCGAGGGCTGCTTCTATCGCATCGAGTCATGGCGTGAAACGGTGCGCGACAAGTTCAGCGCCACGCTCGGCAGCGCGCCCTACTCCGGCGTATTGAGCGCGCTGGCTATCGGCGACCAGAGCCGCATCCCATCGGCACAGTGGCAGATATTCACGCGTACCGGCGTAAATCACCTGATGAGCATCTCCGGCCTGCACATCACCATGCTCGCCAGCTTTGGCTTCGCGCTTGCCTACTGGCTGTGGCGGCGCAGCACGCGGCTCACCTTGTTGTTACCCGCGCGCAAAGCCGCCGCATTGTTGGCGTTGCTGGTGGCGTTGGGCTACGCACTGCTGTCCGGTTTCGCCGTCCCGGCGCAGCGCACCGTGTACATGGTCGGTGCGGTCGCCGCCGCGTTGTGGCTGAACCGCAATTTTTCGCTCGGGCAAATCCTCAGCATCGCCTTGCTCGGCGTGCTGATTCCCGACCCGTGGGCGGTGATGTCGCCCGGTTTCTGGCTGTCGTTCGGCGCGGTGGCGATCATCCTTTACGTCACCGCGCATCGCATCAATAACAGCCACCGACCGAGAAAAGGCGACGGCGAAATTGCCGGGCATCCGTCCGCTCGCTTCTTGTGGGTACTGGACGAATACATCACGGTGCAATGGGCGATGACCGTCGGCCTGATTCCGATGCTGCTGGCGCTTTTTCAGCAAGTATCGCTGGTCTCGCCGATCGCCAACGTCTTCGCCATTCCACTGGTGAGCCTGGTCGTCGTGCCGCTCACCCTGCTCGGCGCTATGCTGCCTCTGGATGTGCCACTGTGGCTGGCACACATCGTGATGGACTGGACGATGGTTTTGCTGGGATGGCTGAGCGCCTTGCCGCAAGCGGTGTGGACACAACATGCGCCGCCTGCATGGAGCATTGCGGCGGGTATGCTGGGCGCGTTGTGGATATTGCTGCCACGCGGCTTCCCGGCACGCTGGCTCGGTCTGCCACTGATGCTGCCGATGTTCCTGAACTCACCCGAACCACCCGCACAAGGCACACTGCGTTTGATTGTTTTTGATGTCGGGCAAGGCATGGCCGTCGCCGCACAAACCCGACATCACGCACTGCTCTACGACACCGGGCCGGATTTCAGCGGCGATGCAGACAGCGGCAACCGTATCCTGATTCCCGGCTTGCGCGCACTCGGCATCGCGCAACTCGACGGCTTGATGCTCACGCACGACGACACCGACCACACCGGCGGCGCGCTTTCCGTGATGCAGGCCATGCCTGTCGATTGGCTGTCTTCTTCACTGCCCGAGCAAAGCCCCATTCTGCAGCAGTCACATAACCTGAAGCGTTGCGCCGATGGACAGAGCTGGGATTGGGATGGCGTGCATTTCGAGCTGTTACACCCGTCGCCTGAAAGCTATGCACAAGAAAAAATCAGCAAAAACAACCGGGGCTGTGTGCTGCGCATCAGTATAGGCCAACAACACATTCTGCTGGCTGCAGATATTGAAAAAGAATCCGAGCAGCGGCTGATCAAGGAACACGCCGACAAATTGTCCGCCACCTTGCTGGTTGTGCCGCACCACGGCAGCAAGACCTCGTCCACTGTCGAATTTGTTGCAACCACCCTGCCCGACTACGCGGTATTCACCGTAGGCTATCGCAACCATTTCGGCCATCCAAAACCGGAGGTGCTGCAACGCTACACCGACAGCGGCGCGGAACTGCTGCGCTCGGATAAAGACGGCGCAATCCTGGCCGAAATGAACGTGCAGGGCGTGCAGGTGGAGCGTTACCGCAAAACGCATCGCCGTTACTGGATGCATCAATTCAAGCAGCCATGAAATATCCATGGTGATCCGTCATCCGGTCGCACCGGGGTCACATCAACCCTGAATATTCATCAGGCATTACCTATCCCGAGCTGATTTTGTTATCATTCCCGCAAAGCACTCGGGGAAATTGATGATGGCTACGCGCAAAACACCTCCCAACCTCTCGCAAACCAAGGTCGAAGATATCGGCCGTGCCGCTGCCCGGCTCCATCGCTTGCTCAAAGAGCTCGGCCATGTCAAAGGGCTGGAGCGAAGCGCATCCACCATGCCGGATGCGCGTGCACGGTTAAGCTTTATCGATCAAACGATGCATGAGGCCTCGGAAAAAACCCTCAGCGCCGTGGAAAACTCATTGCCACTCACCGATGCCACACGCAAATCCTGCGCCCGCCTGGCCAAACAATTATCAAAAGCAGAAGACCTGTCACACCATGCGCTGATTCAGAAAGCCATCTCTCGCCTGGGAGAGATAGCCTCTGCAGAAGAAGCCATACACCATAACCTGATGCTGATTATGGAAGCGCAGGAATTTCGTGATGTTGCCGGTCAAATGGTCAATAAGATTCTGGGCGCTGCGGAAGAGATCGAAGTGATCCTGCTCGATATTCTGCGTGAATATGCTCCGAACCACAAAGACTCCCTCATATCAAACGAAGGGCTGACGTCAGGTCCCGCAGTTAAAGCCGAATCGGACAACATCAGCGGGCAAGACGAAGTGGATGATTTGCTTGCCTCCATGGGATTCTGACCAGTTTCCGGATCAATTGACCTGCGCTACCGAATAGCCCGTATTTTGCGGCGGGATGCATTTCTTAAGAGGATCACATGATGACAAAGGCAACAGATAATCCACATGACACTCAAACACGTGCGCCGGATCTCGATTGGAGTCAGGTACGGGAAACGGTGTTGATGATTGAACTGTCCGCTGGACAGATTGAGGCCGCAATGAAAGACAGCAACAGCTCGGTCGAAGTGTTAACCGATGTATTTACTACGATGGCTGGCTATATGCGCATGATCAACGATACGATTGCAACACTTCCCGACGGGGGCGAATCTGGCGATACCAAAGCCAATTTGCTTAGCACCACTGAAAACGTCTCCGGCATGGTGCGTAAAGCGATCATCGCTTTCCAGTTTTACGACAAATTGGTGCAGCGTCTCTCTCACGTAAATCACAGCTTGGCTTCACTTTCCGCTTTGGTCAACGACGACTCACGAATATACAGCCCTTATGAATGGGCCGCATTACAAGAAAAAATCCGTTCCAAATACACGATGCGCGAAGAAACAGAAATGTTTGAGGCAGTATTGGGCGGCATACCGGTAAAAGAAGCTCTCGAAAAATTCATGACCCAAATGAAAGATCATGCCGACGATATCGAACTGTTTTGATTTGTTGATTGGCGGTTGAAGTGCAGGCTTGGCGAGTGCGGCACGGATGTATGCATAGAGCTTCGTCACTTAACCCGGAGCGGCCCTAAAATCAATGGGAAGCGGCATGAATACAGGGGTGCAAGCCAACAAGAGTGAAATCCGGTTTGTAGCGCAGGCCTTCCGCGATCCGGCGAAATATCCGGGTTAAGCGCGCCGCATCTTGCCCTATCAATTCGGCGCGCACATCACCACGCCCTCGTTGCTCCAGCCGCGCGTCACGACCTCCTGTATCGCGGTTGTACTGCTGGTGATGCGGTGGTTGGAATCGACGCCCCGTGCGAATCCATTGTTATAGGCGCGGTAGACCGGCGCGGTGCCGGTGGGGCAAGTTTGGTTTGTCGCCGGAGTCGAGACGAAATCAAGGCTCTCGAAATTCCAGCTCTTTACAGTGAGTTTGCGCGGATCGCCTGCGGGGATTTGCTGGTCTTTCAGCCCTTGGCATTCCGCCGGATCGACCGTGTAAAAATGCGAGTTCGGGCCGGGCGAATAGCTGCCGTAGAAACGGCAAACAGAAGTAGTGCCGCCCGACTTGAATGTATAGCCGGTGCGGCTCCAGCCCGGTCCCGCCGCGCCGCCGTCGATCTGCGCCGCTTCGTTTGAGTCGGCGGTGATGAAGTAGTTGTCGAGGTTGGTATTGAAGAACTCGATGACCGTTGAAGTAGCAGTGCGAAAGTTCTTCATAAAACTCCATGAGTTGTCGAGATAATCTCCATTCATGGCATGCCCGATGCCGCTGTGAGCGATCCTGACCTGGTAGGCGGTTGAAACAGGCAGGGCATTTGCGAGGTTACAGGTATGCGCAAACGGTACGCTATTATCATCGTCATTAGCCTCCATGAACCCTGGAGGCACCATGACAACAGCACCCGGTGCTATCGGACGCGCCATTGCGCCGGGAGTGGAACATAAGCCGATACTCCAGCCTGCTTCTGCGCAGCTGCGTACTGCGTTTGGCGCAGCAGGCAAGGCGGTTGGGGTGCATGGAGTTGGCTCACCGGCTGTAGTCTGGCTCATCACCAATCCCCCTCCTGTCTCGGCAAAGGCCGCAATCCTGTTGCTCAGTGTTGCAGCAACAAAATACGAAAAGAAAGCTCCGTTGGAAAAACCGTTTACATAGACCCGAGCAAGGTCAGCGCCGTAAGCAACAGAGGCTTCCTTTATTATGGCACGGGTAAAGAGAAGGTCAGGATTGGTATCAGGGTTGCTGCTGGCAGCGCTTGAAGTTGCTTCCCCCACAGAGGTTTCCCAGTATGGGGTTCCGGCAGAATGATTATCCCAGTCGCCATACGACATTACACGTTGAATCGGGATTGCAACTATTACATTTTCTCTGTCCGCAAAATTGCGCAGAGTATCGCGCCCAATTTCATCTGCTATGTTGTATTCCAGGGTTCCGCCTGTGCCGCTATAGAAGATCAGAAGCGGCTGAGACTGGCTACCTGAAGGCCGGTATATCAGCAAGGCCCTGGATTCTCCGTTGATGATCAGATTTGCTGGGGTCAAACTTGAGGCCGTAGAGACCGGGAAGCTGTTCTGATACACGACATCATCAATGGCTCCAAAAACCACAGGCGTTGAAAGCCCGCCAAGCCATGCAATAGTTGCGACAAACATCAGCCCCATGCTTCTCAGCAAGCGTGAAGCCACGATCATGTCCCTGACATCCCGCGCTGCGAATAGTAATCGGTTATTTATCATGAATAATTGGTCAATCTTTTCCGAAACAGGAGTTCAATGAATGGCCAGGGAGGGGGGATTGTCCTCATGCGCACCGCTATAAACTGCCGGGTCAATTCGGCGCGCACATCACCACACCCTCGTTGCTCCAGCCGCGGTTCACCACCTCCTGTATCGCAGTCGTACTGCTGGTGATGCGGTGATTGCTATCGATACCTCTGGCGAATCCATTGTTATAGGCGCGGTAGACCGGCACGGTCCAGCTGGGACAGGAGGCGTTGGTCGGCAGTGTCGAGGAAAAATCCAGGCTCTCGAAATTCCAGCGTTTTTGTTTGGATGGCGTGCTTGCCTGTAATCGCTTGAGGTAGTCGCACTCGCCGGCATCCACAGTATAGAAATGCGAGTTTGGGCCGGGTGACATGCTACCGTAGAAGCGACAGACGGGCGCGCTGCCGCCTGACTTGAAGCTATTGCCGGTGCGTATCCAGCCCGGCCCCGCGCTGCCGCCGTCGATGGCCATTGCTTCGTTTGAATCAGCGGAAATGAAGTAGTGGTCAAGGTTGGTATTGTAGAATTCGACAACGTTGCCGGTTGGCGTTACAGAAGCCACTGCCGCAGCAGCATCGAGCATACCTGCCCCGCAAGTCGACGTGGTGCAGAAACACTCCAATTGGTCGCTGTTGTCGGGCGCGTGACAGTCCGGGATCGCTCCGGTTTGAGAAATGCCGGCGATACGGGGCGGAAAGGCACGCGCCGAACTTTGCAGCGCCGCTTTGACCTCGGTCGGTGTCAGCCACGGGTGGACTGACAACATCAAGGCCACGGTTCCGGCCACGAGCGGCGCCGAAAAGCTGGTGCCAACGCTGGCGTTGAAGCCGTCAGTGTAGGAAGAGGCTGCCGGTGTGGTAATGCCCGTGTTGGTTGCCGCGAGGATCGGGTACAGGCACGGCGCGCCTGAAGTTGTGTTAACGCAATTGCCACCGGGTGCGCTGATGCTGATTTCCGGCCCCAGGTCAGAAAAGCCGACCTTGGTTCCGATGTGGCGCAAACCCGCCACGCCAATCACTCCCGGACAGTTGGCGGGTACGCTGACCGCGTGACCGGTGCTATTGCCGGCCGCCGCCACGACAACTGCGGGATTTTGCTTGCTGATAATCGCGTTGACCGCATCAAAATAACTCCGGGGACATGCACCACTGCCGCCCAGACTCATGTTAATGACCCGCGCCGGGGTGGGGTTAGACGGCACACCCGGCACGGGCAAACCAACAGCCCAGTTCATGCCGGCAATGATGTCGGAATCAAAACCACCGCATTTGCCGAGCACTCGCACCGGCAGCAATTTTATACCCCCCGCCACACCCGCCATTCCGACGCCATTGTTGGTCGACGCCCCTATCAGGCTAGCTGTCTTGGTACCGTGCCATGAGCTGTCCCCCGCTCCGCACTGGTAGAACGGGCCCGACTGGTTATTGGACTCGCTCGCCGTTATCCAGTCACCCGGGTCAGAGGCATCCGCTTCGCGGCCATTGCCGTCACTAGCCGTCGGTATGTCGCTCACCATGTCATAGCCAGCCAATAGCCTGTTGGCAAGATCCGGGTGTTCCGGACGTACTCCCGTATCAAGCACCGCAACAACGATGTTCGAGCTGCCGGTGGTCAGATCCCAGGCACTGGTTGCGTTGATACTGGATACAACCTCACCCGCAGGAGCGCGCAGATACCACTGGCCGACAGCGGGGCCTCCCGTGCTGCCGCTGATTGGCGGTCCCTGCGTATACAAAGGATCGTTTGGTACCGCGAAGTGCGTGCGGCGCTGGTCGACGACCGCGTATTCGACATCGGCCTCTGCAGCCAGGCGTTCTGCCAGTGCGGCGCTACTGATTCCGCCCGCGCTGACGACCTGCGTATGCACGTTGAGTGCGCGACCAGCGCGCAAGCTCACGCCCAGACGCGCACCCAGAGAATTGGCACGCGCCGTTACCGCGTCGAGCGTTTCGCTCGCGCTCGCCGTGGATGACAGCGCGTGTTTGCGTAGCAGCGCGGAGCCCTGCTTGAACTTGACGATAACGCGTGCCGCATCGGCTGGTTCGCCAAGACGTACGTTATGAACCGGGTTGCGTTCGGTTTGAGCGAAGGCCGCAACAGCACTGAAGCTCAGGGCGAGCATCAGCCAGAAGCCTATGCGGCGAAACCATAGCAGAGATGAAGTCATGTCTTGCATTCTTTTATAAAAACATCATGGCTGTATTAATTTTTCCGCTCATGTAGCACCAGGCCGTCTAGCACAAGCGGCAGCAAGATTAGAATCTGTCGATGTGGGTTGCATTTCGGCTACAGTCAGCGAAACAGGTAGTGAAAAAGCATGATCGCTGAATGGCTCAAAAGCCGCATGGATGGTGCCCGGAACCGGAATCGAACCGGTACGCACGTTTTACGGTTGCGACGGATTTTAAGTCCGTTGTGTCTACCAATTTCACCACCCGGGCGGGTTTATTGGGCAATGCCCAGAACCGAATTGTCGGGTATTTGTATCCCGCGATGCAGTTTTTTCTTACCTCTCAATTTGACATTATACCGCGAATGTTTTTTGATACGCACAGCAATCTGCGTCTTGTGACGCCATTAGTCAGCAGTCCAACAAAGCGTCGAACCATTCCTTCCAGCGCTGGTATTTTTCCGGTAGCGCTTGGGCTTTTTGTGCTGAAGATATTTTTTCTGCTTCCCTATGGAATGCCGGAGCCATCCCGGCGGCGAGCAGCGCGGCGCCTTGCAGGCTGGATTCGGCCTGCGCTAGGCGGTAGACATCGAACGGCACGCACCGGGCGATGCCCTGCTGCAAGCAGGCCAGTTCGGACAACCCGCCGGAAAGATACACGCGTTCGATGGCGGCCTCGCGGTGGAAATCTTCCAGTATGCGCGCCACGCGGAAGATGACGCCTTCCAGCAGCAGCGCGGCGATCTGGCGCTGTGTCAGGTGCTCGACCGGGCGGGAAAAGCGAAGGCCGATATCGTTTCTGAAGTAGGGTGCGCCGAGCCCGCTGGGTTCGGCGAGACAGAAAATATCGCCTGTGAAAAAGTCTTCTACCCGGCATTCGCCGACGGGGTAGGGGGCAAGCGCGGCGGCGGTGGAGTTGAGCGTGCCTTCGATAGCGAGATGGGTGTGCTGTGCGCTGTCCAGATACACCAGCGTGCGCAAGTAGCCATCCAATGTGGATTTTTCATCAGGCAGATAACGCACCACAAAACAGCCGGTGCCGAGATTGACCAAGGCCTCGGCGCGCTCTTCGCTGACGCTGGCGACGAGCGCGGCGGACTGGTCGCCGACACTGGCTTGCAGGATCAGGCCGTTGCCCAATTTAAAATCCAGTCCTGCGGATGGTTTGATCTCCGGCAGTATGCTTGGCGGGATACCGAACAGCTCGCACAGTCGCGGCGACCATTGCCGCTGCCGGATGTCCATCAGCAAAGTGCGCGCGGCCATCGACGCATCGGTCATGAAGAAATGCCTGCCGCTGCTCCAGCGCCAGATCAGGAACGTATCCAGCGTGCCTGCCAGCAATTCGCCGCGCTCCAGCCTTGCCTGCCACACCGGATTTTCCAGCAACATAACGCGCAGCTTCGGCGCGAAATAATACGGCGTCAGCGGCAGGCCGGTGAGATCGCGGATCAAATTTTCATGCGCGCGCAACGCATCACAGCTCGCCGCGCCGCGATTGTCCTGCCAGGAAATCAGTGGCGTGAGCGGCTGGCCGCTGGCACGCTCCCAGACCAGAAACGACGAGCGCTGGCTGCACAGGCCGAGCGCCTTGCAATCACCGGCCTGCGTGATGCACTCACTCAGCACCTGTTCGGCTGCCGCCGCGTAAGCCAGCGCATCGCTCTCGTAATGCCCATCGCTGACGGTAATTCTTGGCGCGGGTTTTGCGACGATGTGGCCGAGCGCACCTTTGTGGTCAAGCAGACCAGCCTTGACCGACGTGGTGCCGAGGTCGAGCGCGATGGCGGAAATCATTTTATATTTACCATTATGTACAGTGCTGTAGGATGTGGTGAGGCACGAACCGCATCAATCGCGAACGATGCGGTTATCACCGCATCCTACAAGTTTCTATTTCCCGATTCACATCAGCCTCATTCCATCCCATCGCCGCCGCAACCGTTTCGGCGAGACGGCGCAAGGTGCTTTCCTCCAGCTTGGCCAGAATCAGCAGCGGCATGCGGCGGCGCAACAGGTCGTCGAGATGCACGGCCATTTCGTTGCGGGCGCACAGCAGCAAATCAGCGTATATGAACGGCAGCGCGGGCACGATGCGTTCGGCGGAACGCGGATCATTCTCGATGATGCGGAACACCTCGCCGATCTTTTTTCCGTGGCGGCGTATCAGCCATTTGGCGCTGTCCAGGTCGATACCGAGCTGTGTTGCCTGGGTGCTGGCGGCGACGAACCACCGCGCATAGTCGGCCTCCGGCGCCCACGGAAAGGTGCGGTTTTTGGTGGCGCAAAGTGTAGCGACACCCAGTTGTGCGCACACCGTATTGACGATGCACGCCGCATCTTCGCGCGCCGAGGTGATCTTTCCACCGATGGAATAATGCGCGCCGTTGTCGGCAGTTTTCAGCTCCCAGTCGCGACTGACCGAGGACGGCAACGCCTTGTCGCTGTGCTTCATCACGCGCAAACCGGCGTAGCTCCCGACCACATCCTGTTCCGTCCACGCGGTCTTGAGGTAGTGGTTGGCTTCGCCCAGCAGATAGGCAATTTCTTTTGGTTCGACCACGACATGGTCGAGGTCGCCGCTGTAATCCGCATCGGTGGTGCCGAGCAGCGTCATGCCATACCAGGGGATCATGAAAAACACCCGGCCATCGGACTTGGCGGTCAGCAGCAAAGCCTCGTCGGTCGGCAGCGCGGGCATCACCAGATGCACGCCCTTGTCCAGTTGGCACCAGCCGCGCCCCTGCTCCGATGCGGCAGTCCACTGTCCGGTGGTGTTGACGATTTGCTTCGCGGAAACTTTCGCGCTGGTGTGGCCGAGTTGATCCTGAACCGTTGCGCCGCTGACCCGCCCGTCCGTTTCGATCATGCCGGTCAGCTTGCAATAATTCACGCACACCGCCCCGGCGGCCAGCGCGCCGGAGACCAGTTCCAGCACCAGCCGCGCATCGTCGGTCTGCGCATCGGCATAGGTAAAGCCGCCTTTCAGCCCATCGCTGCCGAGAAACGGAAAGCGCCCGGCAAAGGCTTTGTCATCGAAGTGGTGATGCACCATGTCCGGGCCGGGATTGTCCGCGAGGAAATCGTACATCGACAACCCCGCCTTCAACTGGAGTGTGCCGACGCGGCTGTCCGCATACACCGGCACGCCGAAGCGCAGCGGCCAGACACGGTGCGGCGCAACCGACAACAGCATCTGCCGTTCCGCCAGCGCCTTCTTGACCAGCTTGAAATCGAGCGACTCCAGATAGCGCAGTCCGCCGTGGATCAGTTTGGTGGACGCGGAAGAAGTCGCGCTCGCCCAGTCGCCCTGTTCCACCAGTGCGACGCTCAAGCCGCGCAACGCCGCGTCATAAGCCGTCCACGCGCCATAGATGCCGCCGCCGCACACCAGCAAGTCGAATTGCTTGTTGCCGAGTAATGAGAAGTCGCGTTTCATATTTCTCTCATTTTTAGGAGAATCACCTCGCCCGCTTGCGGGAGAGGGTTAGGGAGAGGGTGAGTCGTTGAGGAAGGCACATTTTTCTACACACCTCCCTCTCCCCCAGCACCTCTCCCACAAGTGTGAGAGGGGAGTGAAGACGGTGGGTTGCAAGAAGTTTGGATGTTCGCGCGTATCTGCAACGCCCTCTCCGGCACATCGCTGATCAAAATATCCACGCCCAATTCCAGTGCCTTATTGATCTCCGCAGCGCTGTTGCAGGTGTAAACCGCGATGCCTTTGCCGTGGCCGCGCAGCAGCTTGACCATCGCGTCGTCGAGCGATTCGATCGGCAGGCACAGCCCGTGCAGGAACGACTGCTCGGCCAGCACGCGCCGCGCATCTTCCAGCGTCTGCTCGGGCTCGAAATTGTAAACCAGCGGGAAGCCAGGACGGTATTGGTTGGCATAGATCAGGCTGGCGAGGTTGAACGAGGAAACCATGATGGCGTCGTCGATCACCACGCCGACCATGTCCATGGTTTGCCTGACCTTTATTGCATGACGTGCGGGAGTCTCCCAGTCGCGGTTCTTTATTTCGAGCAACAGGCGGCAGCGCTTGCGGTAGGCATCGATAAATTCCTGCAAGGTCATGATGCAGTGCGGTTCCGTTCCCGGAGAAAAATGCGCGGCGAAATCCATCGTCTGCAACTGCGCATAATCGAAATCGTCGATGTGCTTGCCGGGCAAACCGACCTTGTTCAGGAAGCGGTCGTGCCACAGCACCGCCACATCATCGCGGCTGAGCTGCACGTCCGTTTCGATGCCGTCGATGGCGTATGTGAGCGCCTTGTCGAACGCGGCGCGGGTGTTTTCCGCCGCTTCGTTATTGGCGCCGCGATGGGCGAAGATCAGGGATTGGGTCATGGTGGTTCGTTGTATTAATCCAGATTTTATTAACAGGAAATATCCGGCTCAACTTCTGCTTTCTGCGCACTTTTGCCCACTTGGGTGCAGAGCTATGCATTTCCATCGCTTGGTCAATCTTCGAGTTGGCGGCCTTGTAGTGGGTCATGCCCAATGTGCCCATAAAAGGCAAGCTTATGCTCTAGCGAACGGAGTAAAGAATCCCAAGTTCGAATCCGTATCGGTGACATTGGGCCGCCAAGAGCCTTTTTCATTTTCCTGCGGTGAGGATCCACGAGCTCGCTTTCACGACCCATCAAGAGGATGCCCATCGGTATGGAAAAATCCTTTAGTTGTAATGCCTCACGAAGCGAGGATTGATGTTCATTGCAGAATTCAACGTACTGGTGAATTTGCACGAGACCTTTGTTTGCAGTATCACTAAGGCGGATTTTTTGCCCAGTACCCGAAAAGAGTTTTTCACTTGGCCCCTTCAGTTCCAGCACCCACCATGTTGTGCCTTCCGAGCTTTGACCGCTGATTAGGTAGTCAGGTATAAGGCCTCTCTGCTCACCGGCAACACTTGGTCTAATCGTCTGTTGAGGATAAACTTTGCCACCGTGATGGCCAGTGCTTACGAAATGAAGCAGTGAAGACAGTAGGTTTGGTTCTCCTCGAATGAAGTGATCAAGGTCTGTTTCAGAAGCAGACGCTTCAACCATACGTCGTAATTCGGAAACATCTCTAAGCGCGAGAAAACGCGCATCTAGTTCGCTTGGCTGTGGACGGTCGCGTCGAGCTTGGCGGAAAAGTTCGTCCATATTCTTGATCTCTGGTGGGGTACTTGGTTCTGTCATGCTGCGCTCAAAAAGGCTAATAGTTATTAGGCTGACCAAGCGGTCAGTGCTATTGAAAATAGCCAGTGTAGGGCGCAATAACCAACGGGCATTGCGCCGTATGTATTTTCATCCGGTGCAATGCGCTACGCCCTTCGACTGTGCTCAGGACAGGCTTATTGCACCCTACACGAACCAATGGTTTGATGATACCTGTCAGACCAAATCTCAACCACTACAGCTGCTTAATAAACCGCCGCATCGAAACCTCAAGCGCGGCAAAATTCGGGTTGTACATCAGGCGGCGCAGTCGGTTATTTCCCCTTGCCAGGCTTGTTCGTTATGCCTTCCGGCTTTCGGTCAGCAGAGCATTGATAGAAGTCGGCACTTCACCGCGCATCAGCATGCGCTTGAATACCTCATACACATCGGTCTTGGAGCCTGCCTTGCGCAACGTGTCTTCATCGTTAAACCAGACGTACACGATCAACTGAACCGGGCTGGAGGCAAAACGAAAGAACAGGCGGTAACGGTCGGGCATGCCCTTTTTTACGCGCCGCCAGTTGGCGTATCCGGCACCCAGTGTTTTGCCCAGCCGGAAATCGGGATGATCCGGGTTGGCTGGTACAAGCTGGGTGATGCTTTTGTACACCGATGCCAGTAGTCTCGTTTTGGGATGCGATGTGTAGGTGGTGGGATGCTGCCGGGCGAGCTGGGTGACGGTCTGCTCAAGCTCGTCCAGTGCGGCCTTGAATAATTTGAAGTAGAACAGTTGCCAGGTAGCATGAGTTGCTTTTAGTTTCGGCGTAACGCCCGCTCGAGCGGGCGTTAGCCTGCTCTGAAACTCCGCTTCGCTCCGTTTTGAAGCCATGATGCGCCCGGCTCAGTGAGGCGGATCGTCGGCTTTAACATCCTTGACCAGTTTGCCGATGCGGGCAAGCTGGGCGTGATCTACCGGCTCAATCAGGCTGGGGTGTTCTGCCATCTGTTTTTCAAGGAATTGCAGGAACCCGAGCATGAGCGGATCGGCATCGGCATCCTTGGCCGGGCGGCGAGCAGCGGATTTGGCGGAGAGCAGGACTTGACCGTCCGCCAGCACGGTAGCGCGCACCTCGCCGTTGAACTCGGGATGCGCTTTGAAGAAAGCAGCATCAAGCCGAATGCCTTTGGAGTTGCCAACCGGCGTGACTTTCCCGCCATATTGTTCCGAGTGTGATTGAGTTGAATTAGTCATGTTAGTCATGTTAGTCATGTGAAGTGGTTACACGAGTAGTTACATCATACGAGTCTCGTCGGCATCCGTCCAGAAGTTTTGCGTAACACCGCCACCAAGCCTGATCATGGCAAATTCTCAATAAACCGCCGCAGCGAAATTTCAAGCGCCGCAAAATTCGGGTTGTACATCAGGCGGCGCAGAATAGCGGCCTTAAGGTTTTTCTCGGTGATTTCCCCTTGCCAAGTTTGCTCGGGATGCTTAACGCAAGCCGAATATTTTTTCATATCACCGGGATAATAATGCGCACAATTGGCATACTCTCCCGCCGCGCCATAGTGCGCATCATCGGCAGGCAGCACGATGGCGGTGTGTGCGGAGCTTAATATTTTCTGTGCGGGTAGCACGCTATTCACCCGCTCCAGTTTTTCGGCGGGAATGCCGGGCAGTGCTTTGTCCGGTTCTGTGGAGTACAGCACTAGCCTGCTGGAGGGATGCTGCGTGCGCGCCATGAATTCCACGGTTGCCGCTATGTCGACGGTCGCATCGTCTGCGCTGGCGGCGGCGAATACCGGGATATTCAGCCCATGCGTCTGCAATCTGGTGCGCAGTTCTTCGGTCAGCGCATGCATCTGCGCGGCGGCATTCTTCGGCAAGGATTCGTATTTGTAGATGTCGCGGTCGGGCATGATGTTGACCCACTTCGCCGATGGGATCAGCCAGCTATAAAATTTGTGCAAGTTGGCCCACTTCGCCCGTGGCGATATTTTAAGTGCGGGTGAAAACAAAAACAGGCCTTGTACGCGGTCGTCGCGCAGGCTCTGGCAGATGCTCAACGCGGCTCCGGCGGAGAGACCGGCCAGATAAACTTCGTCGACTTCTTCCGCCAGCCGGTCGGTGCCGTAGGCCACCGCCTCGGCCCAATCCCGCCAGCGCACATCGAGCAGATCGCCGGGTTGCGTGCCGTGTCCCGGCAACAGAACCGCCATGACACGGAAGCCGTTGTGCCGGAACAACTCGGCCAGAGGGCGCATGAAATAAGGGGAGTCGGTCAGCCCGTGGGTGAGCAGCACGCCGCGCCGGAAGGTTTTTTTACGTCCGGCAGAAGCGCCGGCGACCGGCTTCAGTTCGAACGGCGCGTTGCCGTCGATTATTTTGGCGAGGTCAGCCGCAGCAGTTTTGGCGTGTGCCTTGGCAAGCATGTCGCGGGTGTGTGCCACGTAATCCGCAAACGTCAGTCCGCTGCCGTTGAATCCGGTATTCAACCCGGACGGCTGGTGTCGTGCCTCAAGCGATGGAGTGTCTACCCCCACGGACATTCTCGATCGTTGCATTACCTACCCCCTGTGAACCAGCCCCTGAAAATTGTCCGGAGCCCGGCTTAGCGGACAGATTTATCAGCCACGCATTTCGAGCATCAGATGGTTGACCCGTTTGACAAAACCGGCCGGATCGTCCAATTGTCCGCCTTCCGCCAGCAATGCCTGATCAAACAGTACAGCCGCCCAGTCGTCAAAATGCTTTTCTTCTTCCTTCAAACGCTTCACCACCGGATGGTTCGGGTTAATCTCCAGGATAGGTCGTGTAACGGGTGCCTTCTGCCCGGCGGCCTTGAGCATACGCGCCATGTTTCCGCCAATATCATGTTTGTCGGCCACCAGACAGGCGGGTGAATCAGTCAGGCGGTGGGTCACCCTGACTTCCTTGACGCGTTCTGCGAGACTGTTTTTTATTTTTTCGGTCAGGTCTTTGTGGTCACTGGCCTGTTTTTCCTGTTCCTGCTTCTCGGCTTCATCTTCAAGCTTGCCCAGATCAAGACCGCCTTTGGCGACGGAGACCAGCGATTTGCCGTCGAACTCGGTCAACGAACCCACCACCCATTCGTCTACACGCTCAGAAAGCAGCAGCACCTCGATACCCTTCTTGCGGAACACTTCCAGATGCGGGCTGTTCTTGGCGGCATTGAAAGTTTCGGCGGTGATGTAATAAATCTTGTCCTGCCCCTCCTTCATGCGCCCGATGTAATCGGGCAAGGAAACGGTTTCCGCATCAGTATCCGCATGGGTCGAGGCGAAGCGCAGCAGAGCAGCGATTTTTTCCTTATTGACAAAATCCTCCCCTGCTCCTTCTTTCAAAACCAAACCAAATTCACCCCAAAACTTGGCGTATTTCTCCTGGTCATTCGCCGCCAAGTCTTCGAGCAATCCAAGTATCTTTTTGATACAACCGGCGCGAATCGCTTCGATGTCTTTCGATTCCTGCAGGATTTCGCGCGACACGTTCAGCGGCAGGTCGCTGGAATCGACGATGCCGCGCACAAAGCGCAAATAGGTTGGCAATAATTGTTCGGCGTCGTCCATGATGAACACGCGGCGCACATAGAGCTTGATGCCGTGGCGCGCCTCGCGGTTCCACATATCAAACGGCGCGCGCGCGGGGATATACAGCAGCTGCGTGTATTCTTGGCGCCCTTCCACACGGGCATGCGTCCATGCCAGAGGGTCTTCATAATCGTGACCGACATGCTTGTAGAACGCCTTGTATTCATCGTCGGAAATATCATTTCTGGAACGCGCCCATAATGCGGAAGCCTGATTAACCGTTTCATCCTCGGTGGAAATTTCCTGCTTACCCTCCTTCCACTCCTCTTTCTTCATCACGATAGGCTGGACGATGTGATCCGAATATTTGTGGATGATGGAGCGGATCTTGTGGCCGCTGAGCAGATCATCCTGATCGGCGCGCAGATGCAAGGTGATTTCCGTGCCGCGCGCGGGCTTATCCAGCATCTCGATGGAAAATTCCCCGCCGCCATCAGACTCCCAGCGCACGCCCTGGTCGGCCTTCTCCCCGGCGCGACGCGTGGTGACGACGACCTTGTCGGCGACGATAAAAGCGGAATAGAAACCGACACCGAACTGCCCGATCAGGTTCGCATCCTTCTGCTGATCCCCGCTCAGCCTGGCGAAGAATTCCTGAGTGCCCGATTTCGCAATCGTGCCCAGGTTGCTGATGACCTCGTCGCGGCTCATGCCGACACCGTTGTCGCTGATCGTCAGCGTCCTGGCATCCTTGTTGTAACCGATGCGGATTTGCAAATCCGTATCGTTCTCGAACAGCGTATCGTTATGCAGCGCTTCAAAACGCAATTTGTCGCATGCATCCGACGCGTTGGATATCAGTTCGCGCAGGAAAATCTCGCGATTGGAATACAGCGAATGGATCATCAATTGCAGAAGCTGTTTAACTTCCGTCTGAAAACCCATCGTTTCACGATTTGCAGCAATGTTCCCGGTCATGTAATGCCCTCCAGTATGTTCAATGTGAATACGCCGTAAGTGGAGTTTATCTGAAAATTTTCAAGTGGATAGCGCAAGCCGTTCAAAATGTTACGCCCATTGGGGCATATGTTGCCGTTGAAATAGCCGATATGCTGCGCTTCGTCGACAATGGTAAAGGGATTCAGTACCGCTTTCCGCTCCCTTAAAAACGATCCGTAACCATTTCGGGGGCATCGTGGCTTGGGCGCAAACTCGGCAAACCAATGGTTTCCTCGAAACACTCAATGGTTCAAACTAAATGCTTCCCCTCAATAAGTCGCTCATATTTTGCAGATATCTTGGCCAATTCCAGAGTATGTTCCGGTCTAACCTGTGCCCAGGAGAAACGCCATTCCCAATTCCCCGCCGGATGACCTGGGAAGTTCATTCGGTGTTCGCTAGACAATCCGAGAATATCCTGCATGGGAAAGATGACAGTATTCGCTACCGAGCCTGAGAGAGCCCGCATCATGTCCCACTGAATAGCGTGGCCATCGCTCTTCAGGTACTGTTGGGCGAAGGCTTTTTCTTCAGCGGATACTGTATTCCACCATCCTGGAGTTGTGTCGTTGTCATGTGTTCCCGTATAGGCAACGGTATTTGGAACATAATGATGCGGCAGGAAAAGGTTGTCTTCGCCCTCAGCGAAAGCGAAATGCAGCACCCGCATGCCGGGAAGCCCGTATTTATCTCTAAGTTCAACCACATCAGGGGTGATCACTCCCAGATCCTCGGCGATGATAGGCAGATATGGGAAGCTTTGTTCCAGCGCATGGAACAGCTTATCTCCAGGTGCGGTTACCCATTTCCCACCGATGGCGTTGGGAGCGTCTGCGGGTATCTCCCAATAGGCGGCGAACCCCCGAAAATGATCGACGCGCACGAGGTCGGCGAGGCGTAGCGCATGCCGCATGCGCTCCACCCACCACGCAAAGCCCGTTTTTTCGTGGGCTTCCCAGCGGTAGACGGGGTTTCCCCATAGCTGTCCTGTCTCGCTGAAATAATCGGGTGGCACCCCGGCAACCACCGAGGGGCGCCCGCTCTCATCCAGCTTGAACAATTCCTGATGTGCCCACACGTCAGCACTCTGGTAGGCAACAAAAATCGGCACGTCGCCGATAATCCATACCCCGTGTGAGTTGGCATATTCTTTTAACCGTGACCACTGGTGCGCGAAACGCCATTGGCAGAATTTCCAGAAGTCTATTTCGTCAGCGTACTCCCGTTCCGCCCTGCTTAACGCCTGATCATCGCGGTGAACCAGATCGACCGGCCAGAGACTCCATTCCTGATGATTGTGATGTTCAGCAATTGCCATGAACAGCGCATAGTCACCGAGCCAACTGTCTTGATCATCACAATACTCTTTAAATTCATTACTCATCTCATTGTTTAATGAGAAGAATCTATTTGAAGCTCGGCGCAGGCGTTCCATGCGAAAGGGTTGCGTCAGCGCAAAATCGATACGGTCAACCCGGAATTCCGGGAGGGGTTCCAGATCACTTTGATCCAGCCATCCATGCCTGACCAACTCGGAGAGATCAATCAGCAGGACATTGCCAGCGAAGGCGGAACGGCTCATATACGGTGAGTTGCCGGGACCAATTTCGCCCAGTGGCAATACCTGCCAATAGGTTTGACCGGCACTTTTCAGCCAATCAACGAACCGGTATGCATCCTCCCCCAAGTCGCCGGAGCCGAACCTGCCGGGAAGTGATGTGGGGTGGAGCAATATGCCGCTTGCTCGCATACCTAACATAGGCGTGCCATGGTTCGTATTTTAGGGAGAAGAGGCATGATCTATTCGGAAGCGCGACGCATTGCGCCGCTTGCCGCCGTATTCGCGCTTCCGTGGCTGACAGGTTCGGAAAGATTTATCGGCGGCGGCAATTTCAGCAAATGGTACAACTCGGTAAGATTATGCCGGAACAGGCGGTCAAAACTGGCCACTGAATGGGAAGGATTATAATCGCCAAACCACCAAAACCAGTCCGAGCTTTCGCATGAACAAAGTTGCCTTTCGGCAGCATCCTGCTCTGCCTGGCTGAGTCGCCCGCTACTTATTATCATATCGAAACTATGCTTGGCGGCACACAGCAAGTCCCACGCCCGGTTTTTGTCCGGCGAACCGATCCAGGTTGAAAAATTACCGTAAACCCAACTACCCGCGACGATGCCGGCAAGATTATGCACTCGGGCATAATCGGATTCTGGCCGTGTAGTTGCCTTGTCTATATATTCGCTGTAAGTGGTCGTCCGGATACGCGTATTGGACTCGAGCATGATGTAGAGTTCATCCAAAAAATAATGCCCGTTGTAAGGGTAATATTCCCAAGCGTTCTCGCCATCCAGAATGACGCTGACGATAGGCGTTTCGCCATCCGGCGCGTGGTTGGCAATGGTCTCGATTTGCTCGATAAAATGGCGTGCGGCATCTTTGCCATGCCAACGCGAATACTCAAAGCCGATCAAATCGGACAAACGGTCATCACGGAAGAAACATTGCAAACCATCGCCCCCCTTGTCCAGACGGTAGGGCCGGTACAAATATTTGGCACGGTCAGGAACACCATGCTGTAACCGCTTCAGGCTGTTCACCAACACCCCCTCACCGCTGGCAACCCAGCGGCACCCTTCCTCCGCCATTACGTTCAGGGTGCTATCCGAGATCGAACCCTCGGCGGGCCACATTCCTTTCGGTTCGCTGCCAAAACGGGCAGCATGGCTTTGTTTGGCTTTGGCAATATGCGCGGCGACACGTATTTTTCCTGCCGGATAACGGATGGACAAAGGCAGGGGCACTTCTGGCATAGCCTCACGGGCGCTGTTGAAATCAATCAGTAGCGGTGCCAGTGGATGGTAATGCGGGGTTGAAGAAATCTCGATTTGTCCGGACTCCGCCAATTTGCGATAGCGCGGAATAATGCCGCTTACCAATTCGCCGATCAGCGCGAGCAATTGCCGGCGGTCTTCGAGGCTAAAGCCCTCGGCTTTGCTCATCAAATTCACTACCAGATCGCGTTCGCGGCGTACACCTTCGCCGCACCAGGCCAAGTGATACCAGGTCAGCAGGTCCGCCATATACTGATCCGACAAGTATGACAGTGTAGTTTCGCCGTCAGGCTGCAAACGCTCAAACAATTCCAGCAGGCGTTTATAGACCGGATAAGGCGCAATCATTTTGGTGTAATCGGTGAGGAAGCACGCTTGCAGAATGAATTTGCGCTGTTCCGGCAACAACACGCCGCATGTATTGTCGTGGGCAAGCATGCGCAGCAACGGATCGCGCAACTGTCCGGTGGCAAACTGGTCGGTGTAATCTTCCAGCTGGTCTAGCAGTATCGGTACAAAATTCACCACGGCACGCACTTTTGGGTGCTGCTCAAGGTGATAAGCCATGTCGGTATAATCCTTGATGGCGTGCAAATAAGTCCACGGCAACACAAAATCGCCGCTCGCATAATCGCGGTAATCCGGCTGGTGCATGTGCCAGAGAAAAACTAGATCAACTGATTTTTCCATAAGTGCGCAGCAGGCGGAGAAATAATGTTCGCTTAAATCAGCGAAGGCTGTGAACCTTCTGCCCGAGCATCTCCGGGGTAACAAGCGTCACGCCATTCGGGCTGACATGAAAATGCTTCCGATCCCGTTCCGGGTTGCCCCCGATTTCCAATCCTTCCGGAATTCTACAGTTCTTGTCCGCGATGACGCGCTCCAGTATCACATTGCGCCCGACTTGCACATTGGGTAGCAGCACGGAACTTTCTATTTTGGAATAACTGTGTACTCGCACGTCCGAGAACAGCAGTGAATTACGCAACGTCGAACCGCTGACGATACACCCGCCGGAAACCAGCGAATCAATGGCGACACCACGGCGGTCATCGTCATCAAACACAAATTTGGCCGGCGGTAACTGCTCCTGATGGGTCCAGATCGGCCATTCACGATCATACATGTTCAGGTCGGGGATGACTTTGGTCAGCTCCATGTTGGCTTCCCAGTAGGAATCGATAGTCCCCACATCGCGCCAATAAGGCACTCTGTCGTCACCCATACCCACGCAACTCTGGTCGAAATTCTGCGCGAACACACTATATTTCGAAACCATATACGGAATTAAATCCTTGCCAAAATCGTGGCTGGAATGTGGATCGTCGGCATCGCGTATCAATTGCTCAAACAGAAAACTGGTATTGAACACATAGACGCCCATGCTGGCTAACGATTTGCCTGGTTTGCCCGGCATAGGCGCAGGATTTGACGGTTTTTCGGCAAATTCGACAACCCGAGAATTTTCATCCACCCCCATCACACCAAACGCCGTCGCATCGGCAATAGGCACTTCCAGGCAGGCCACGGTCATGTCCGCCTTATTTTCAACATGGAAGGCCAGCAGCTTGCTGTAATCCATCTTGTAAACATGATCACCCGCCAGTACCAGCACAAAATCCGGCCCCTTCCCGCGCAGAATGTCGAGATTCTGAAACACTGCATCGGCGGTTCCTTGATACCAGTGGTGTTCGCTGACACGCTGTTGTGCGGGCAAAATATCAACGAATTCGCCAAACTGCCCGTTTAAAAAAGACCAGCCGCGCTGGAGATGCTGGATCAGGCTGTGTGATTTGTACTGTGTCGCCACCCCAATGCGGCGAATGCCGGAATTCACGCAGTTTGAGAGCACGAAATCGATGATGCGAAACTTGCCGCCAAATGGAACTGCGGGTTTGGCACGCCAATCGGTCAGTTGATGCAGGCGGCTGCCGCGTCCACCGGCCAGTACCATCGCATAAGTATTCTTGGTGATGCGATTGATAAAATGCGGTGCTGGGTATCCGGAGGCGAGGTGATATTTTTTTTTCACGCTGTTCAGTTCGGGACTCATTTTGCGTCTTCCTTTACCCAAGATGGCCCATCAGGCTTTTCGTGCCTTGCCCTGATGAAACCGCCAACCGCTCCATTCAAACCGCGACGGGAGTCACCCGGTTCATTTGCCATGATGTAGCATGGTCATTATCGTTTACAATCGCCCTACTAGACAAGAACTATGGTGGCGTGTGTGAATAAGCTGATCAAATTACTGCTGCAAGCTCGTCTCTACAACCCTTTTGACCTGCTCGGCCTGCATCGTGAAGACGCAGAATGGGTGATCAGAGTGCATGAACCAAATGCCACCGATGTCGAGTTGCTGAACAACGCTGAAACTGCCGCATTTAAGCGTATTCACCCCGCTGGAATATTTGAGTGGCGCGGCAAGCATGAACCCGCCCTTCCCTATCGCTTGCGCTTGTACTACGGTAGCGCAACCCATGAAATTTTCGATCCCTACCAATTTCAGCCGAATATTTCCCAGCAGGATTTGTATTTGTTCAGCGAAGGCAAGTTGCGCCAAGGCTATCGGATGCTGGGTTCCCACGCCGTCGAGATTGATGGCGTGGAAGGCGTACGCTTTGCCGTTTGGGCGCCGAATGCCGAGCGTGTTAGCGTGGTGGGCGAATTCAACAGATGGGATGGTCGCCTGCATCCGATGCGCTCACATGGCGCCAGCGGGGTATGGGAATTGTTCATTCCCGAGATCAAGCAACATGCGCTGTATCGCTATGAAATCCGCAACCGCGACACCGGGCATCTCCTGACCAAGACTGATCCTTATGCGCAAGGTTATGAATTGCGTCCCGGCACAGCCGCTCTCGCTGCCCCGGCCAATCTGCATCAATGGCGGGATGCGGAATGGCTCGCGCAACGCGGCCAATGGGACTGGCTGCATGGCGCGCTCAACATCTATGAAGTCCACGCCGGTTCGTGGAAACGCCATCCGGACGGGCGTTTCTACACCTACCGCGAACTGGCGATCGACCTCGTGCCTTATGTCAAGGGCATGGGTTACACGCATATCGAATTGCTGCCGATTTCCGAACATCCGCTGGATGAATCGTGGGGTTATCAGACCACCGGCTATTTTGCGCCGACCAGCCGCTTCGGTTCCCCGGACGAATTGCGCCACTTCATCGATGCTTGCCACCAGGCGGGCATCGGTGTAATTCTCGACTGGGTGCCGGCGCACTTCCCTCAGGATAGCTGGGCGCTGGCACGCTTTGACGGCACCGCTTTATACGAACACGCAGACCCGCGCCTAGGCTTCCATCAGGACTGGGGCACGCATATTTTCAACTACGGGCGCAACGAAGTTAAAACCTTTCTGATGTCCAGCGCGCACTTCTGGCTGTCCGAATTTCACTTCGACGGTTTGCGCGTGGATGCGGTGGCATCGATGTTGTATCTGGATTATTCGCGCAAGGCCGGTGAATGGATTCCCAACAAGTACGGCGGTCGCGAGAACCTTGATGCGGTGGACTTCCTGCGCGAGTTGAACATCATGGTGCATGAGGAGTTTCCCGGCGCGCTGACCATGGCGGAAGAATCCACCGCCTGGCCGGGTGTATCGCGCCCGGTTTATTTGGGCGGACTGGGCTTTTCGATCAAGTGGAACATGGGCTGGATGAACGATACGCTGGGTTATTTCCAGCACGAACCGGTGCACCGCCGTTACCACCACAACGAGCTTACCTTCGCCCAGATTTACGCCTACAGCGAGAACTTCGTGCTGCCGTTTTCGCACGATGAAGTGGTGCATGGCAAAGGCTCGCTGTTGTCAAAAATGCCCGGCGATGCCTGGCAGAAATTCGCCAACCTGCGTTTGCTGCTGACCTACCAGATGACCAGTCCCGGCAAGAAAATCAACTTCATGGGCAACGAAATCGCGCAAGGGCGCGAGTGGCAATCGAAGTGGGAACTGGAATGGTGGCAACTCGGGCAGGAAATGCATCGCGGTATACAAAATCTGACGCATGACATCAACCGGCTTTACCGCAAGCTGCCTGCGCTGCACGACCTGGATTTCCAGCATGAAGGTTTCGCATGGATAGACTGCAACGATGCGGAAAAATCGGTGCTGGCTTACCAGCGGCGCGCACGTGACGGTTCCAGTGTCATTATTGCGTTGAACCTGACACCCGTGCCGCGCAACCATTATCGTATCGGCCTGCCTGTGCAGACCCGATATCGGGAAGTGCTGAACAGTGATTCGGAATATTATGCGGGCAGCAACCTCGGCAATGCCGGACTGATACAGGCAGAACCGATCCCCTGGATGGGGCTGCCCTACTCTGCCGAAATTGCGCTACCGCCGCTGGCTGGTGTGATTTTGGTACCGGAAGCATAGTGGCAGACCACCCTTTGTTTGCCGTTGATTTGAGATAGCGATCATGTCAAAACTTACCCAATCCGCCGCATGGCAAGCGCTCGAGGCGCACCACGCGGCCATCGAGCCAGTTCACCTGCGCCAGATGTTTCAGGACGACCCGGCGCGGTTTGACAAATTTTCGCTGCAATTCGGCAGCCTGCTGTTCGATTACTCCAAGAACCGTATCAATGGCGAAACGGTACAACTGCTGGCGGCTTTGGCCGAACAAGCCGGGTTGCCCGCCTGTATCGGGCGCATGTTCGGCGGCGAGAAGATCAACTTCACCGAACGGCGCGCCGCTTTGCACACCGCGCTACGCAACCGTTCCGGCCATCCGGTTTATGTGGACGGCAAGGATGTCATGCCCGATGTGCGGCGCGTGTTGGGGCTGATGCGGCGTTTCTCCGATGCGGTGCGCAATGGACAGCATGTCGGCTACACCGGTAAAGCCATCAGCGACATCGTCAACATCGGCATCGGCGGCTCCGACCTCGGCCCGTTGATGGCGTGCGAAGCCCTGAAACCCTATGCCAGTTCTGCGCTGAGTGCGCATTTCGTGTCCAACGTCGACGGCACGCACCTTGCCGAAACGCTGAAAAAGCTGGACGCCGAAACCACGCTGTTCATCATCAGCTCGAAGACCTTCACCACGCAGGAAACCCTCACCAATGCCCGCTCGGCGCGTGCCTGGCTGGTCGAAAAGCTGGGCGGTGAGCAGGCCGTGGCAAAGCACTTTGCCGCCGTATCCACCAACCTCGAAGCTACCGCCAAATTCGGCATCAATTCCGAAAATGTATTCGAATTCTGGGATTGGGTCGGCGGGCGCTATTCGCTTTGGTCGGCCATCGGCCTGCCTATTGCGCTGTATGTCGGCATGGACAGGTTCGAGGAGTTGCTGGGCGGCGCCTATGCGATGGACGAGCACTTCCGTAGCGCACCGCTGGACAAGAATATTCCGGTACTGATGGGGCTGCTCGGCATCTGGTACGGCAACTTCTTCGGCGCTGAATCAAACGCCGTGCTGCCTTACGACCAATACCTGCACCGCTTCCCCGCCTATCTGCAACAACTGGAAATGGAGAGCAACGGCAAGAGCGTGGACCGCGACGGCAATATGGTGGATTACGATACCGGCATGGTGATGTGGGGCGAACCCGGCACTAACGGCCAGCACGCTTTCTATCAACTCCTCCATCAGGGCACACGGATGATTCCGGCGGACTTTCTCGCACCGCTGCACAGCCAGAATCCGTCGGGCGAACATCACGCCATTCTGCTCGCCAATTGCTTCGCGCAAACCGAAGCCCTGATGCTCGGCAAAACGGCAGTTGCGGCGCGTGCCGAACTGCTTGCACAAGGCTTGCACGGCGAGGCGCTGGAGGCTTTGCTGCCGCACAAGGTTTTTCAGGGAAACAAGCCCACCAACACCCTGCTGTTCGACCGGCTCGACCCGCACACGCTGGGCATGCTGATCGCGTTATACGAGCACAAAGTGTTCGTGCAGGGCGTGGTGTGGAACATCAACTCGTTCGACCAATGGGGCGTGGAACTGGGCAAGCAACTGGCGGGTAAAATCCTGTCTGAATTGCGCGACGCAGATGCCAGCCCGCAACATGACGCCTCGACCAACGCACTGGTTAAACGTTACCAAAATGCTGGCTGAGAAATTTTATTCTTATCGTTCCCATGCTCCGCGTGGGAACGATATTTTGACGCTCCGCGTCACGAACGATTGCGCGTAAAGTCGGTTATTTACCCATTGCAGAGAGTACGCATCCGTTCCCACGCGGAGCATGGGAACGATGGGTGAGAAAATTCCAAAAATTACACTTTGAACATGAACAGGCAAGGATGTTGAAATCATGAAAACCAAATTCAGGCATGGCAGGCGTGTCACGCAGGCCATGCCGATATTCAGAATCAATCGCCCGGTGCTGATAATCGAAGATCAGCGGGCCTTGGCGCAAATGGCCGAGGCCATGCTGCGCGAAGAATGGGGATGCGAAGTGCATGTTGCGGCAAGCTTGCGCGAAGCCCGGCAACTGCTCGAAACTCACGGCACCGAATTCATTGCTGCGGTATGTGATTTGAATCTGCCCGACGCGCCTTATGGCGAAGTGATCGATCTGGTCAACAAATATGGCGTTCCCGCCATTGCCCTGACCGGCGCTTTCGGCGAAGAATTGCGCAGCATGGTAACCAAGAAAGGGGTCGTCGATTATGTGCTCAAGGAAGGCGTCAACTCTTACGAGTACGTCGTTCATCTGGTTGGCCGGCTGCACAAAAACTCCAGCATCAAGGTGCTGGTCGCGGATGATTCATTGAGCGCGCGTGCCGTGCTCAAACACATGCTGAGCGTACAAGGCCTGAATGTACTCACCGCGAAGGACGGCTATGAGGCGGTCGAAATGATCGAACAGCATCCGGACATCAAACTGGTTCTGGTGGATTACAACATGCCCAAAATGGACGGGTTCACGTTCGTTCTGGAAGCGCGCAAAAGAATGGGCAAGGATTACCTGGCCATCATTGGCATATCGGGAGAAAAAGGCGGAAATATTTCCGCGCAGTTCTTGAAAAACGGCGCAAACGATTTCATTGCCAAGCCCTACTCCTATGAAGAATTGATTTGCCGCGTCACGCAGAATCTGGAGATGCTGGAACTGGTCGAATCCGTCAGGAATATCGCCAACTGCGATTACCTGACCGGCATGTATAACCGGCGCTTCTTCTTTGACGAAGGCTGTGAGGTATACGAGCAAACCAAAGAAAAAGGTTTGCCGCTGTTTGTTGCGATGATCGACGTGGATCACTTCAAAAAAGTGAACGATGCCCACGGTCACGATTGCGGCGACGCCGTGTTAAAACATTTTGCCGCACAGTTAAGCGCACATTTTCCGAAAGAATTGATTGCGCGTCTTGGCGGCGAAGAATTCGTCGTGCTGATCACCGGCGAGAATCCCCAGACCTCATGTGAGCGATTGGAAGCGTTTCGCCTGTGTGTTGAACAAGAAACGGTACGTTGCAACCAGAAGGATATTGCGTTCACAGTCAGTATCGGCGGCAGCCATACCTTGCAGGAAAATCTGGATATGATGCTGAAAACTGCTGATGAAAATCTTTATAATGCAAAACAGAATGGCAGAAACCAGCTGGTAGCATGAACATATATGCTGGGATACGCTATCAACAAATAAATTACTGAAAAATCAATTTTGCCAATTTCCTGGGATATCCCGCTAGTTGTTTTGTCCGTGCTGATTGCAATAATCGGCTCGTTCACCACGCTTGACCATGCGCAGCGGATGCGCGCGACCAGCGGTCGCGCGGCAAAACTCTGGATGGTCGCGGGCAGTCTTGCCTTGGGTACGACAATCTGGTCGATGCATTTCGTCGGCATGCTGGCGTTTTACCTGCCCGTTCCGATTGCCTATGACCTGACGCTGACCATTTTCTCCATCCTGCCGGCCATCGCCGCCGCGCTCTTGTGTTTCTGGGCGCAGTGCTGCACAACCCGCATCAGCATCAAACGCATATTGGCCAGCGGGCTGTTGATGGGGCTGTGTATCAACGTGATGCACTACACCGGCATGGCGGCGCTCAAGGTGTCGCTGCCGGTCAGCTACGACCCGCTACTGTTCGCATTGTCCGTGGTCATTGCCGTCATTGCCTCTTGGGGTACGCTGCTGCTGATGTACCAGATTGAGCGCATCAAGCTGCGGCCCTGGTTCCGGATAATGCTGGGTGCAGCGGTCATGGGGCTGGCGATTTCCGGGGTGCACTATACCTCGATGCTCGGCTCGCACTTTCAGCCCGGCAGCACGGGACTTGCCGAAACCTTGCGCATCGAGCCGGACGTGCTTGCCATGCTGATATCTTCGGCTGCACTGTTTTTGTTCGGCGGCAGTTTTTTCCTGATCCTGTTCGATCAACGCGTGACACGGCAAGACGGGACGGTATTGGCGGGGCTGGTGCTGACTCTTTCCCTGACGGTCACCTACCAGTTGTGGCATATCGCGCAGCAAAATGCCGTGCAGATACTGCAAATCCGGTTTGATGATGAAGTGCGCAGCATCGCCAGCGATATCAATAAACGCTTAAAAACCTACGAGCAAGTCATGCGCGGGGTAGATGGGTTGTTTTCCCATAGCGACATCCCCGTCAGCCGCAGCGAATTTCATGACCACATCGCCAGGCTGCGGCTGAAGGAAGACTACCCCGGCATCCAGGGCATTCGTTTTGTGCCCGTCGTGCCGGATGCGGCGAAAGACCGGCACATTGCCGCGATACGCAAGGAAAACCTGCCCGCCTACAACATCTGGCCGGAAGGTCGGCGCGATATTTACGCACCCGTTATCTACGCCGAGCCGCTTGATCAGCGTAACCAGCGGGTGTTCGGTTATGACATGCTCTCTGACCGGGATTATCCGATGCTTGGAGACTCCGAATTGGGGCCGCGCCGCGCCGCATTGGAGCTGGCACGCGATTCCGGTGATCTCGCTATCTCCGGCAAAATAAGGCTGCTGTTTGAAACAGGCAGAAATATGCAGCATGGCTTTGTGATGGTTCTGCCGGTCTATAAACATAATGCTCCCCGCGACACCGTTGCCGAGCGCCGCGCCAACCTCATCGGCTGGGTAGTTTCGATATTCCGCATGGGCGATCTGATGTCTGGCATCCTCAGCGAGGGCGCCAGCGAGATCGACATCGAAATCTACGATGGTATGGATGCCTCGGACAAGGCGGTGATGTACGATTCCAACGCCAGAGTCCAACACCAGAATCCGCACTTTCAGGGCCTTCAGCGCATCAATATCGCCGGGCGCACCTGGACGATTCGCGTTCATTCACTGCACGAATTCGATGCGCGGCTCAATCAGGATCAGCCTTGGATGATCGCCGGTAGCGGCATTGCCATCAGCCTGTTGCTTGCGTTTTTTACCTGGTTCCTGATGTCCGCGCGGGTAAACGCCTTGCTGGCGGCGGCGGCGGTGGAACGCGCAAGCCGCAAGAACGAGACATTACTGCGCACGGCCAGTGACGGAATTTACATTTTTGACCTCGATGGCAATGTGCAGCAGGTGAACGATGCGTTTTGCCGCATGCTCGGTTACACCCACGAGGAAATGCTGACCATGAATTTGGCGCAGTGGAATGCGCAATGGCCCGAGGAAGAGCTGCGGGCAAGGATCGCCGCATTGGGTGCGAGCAACCCAATATTCGAAACCCGGCACCGCTGCCGCAATGGCAGCGTCATCGATGTCGAGGTCAGCGCCTCCCGCGTGGAGATCGATAACCAGCAACTGGTATACAACTCGGCGCGCGACATTACCGAGCGCAAGAAGACGGAGGCCGCGTTCCACACTATTGCCGGAACCGCGGTAACAAATGTCGGAACACCGTTCTTTCAGGAAACGACCGGCAGCCTGTGCAAATTGCTTGAGGCAGATTGTGTCATCCTCGGCAAGTTGACAGACGGAAACAGGGTGCAGGCGCTGGGCATGCAGCTTGACGGCAAGGAGATAAAACACTACGACTACGCGCTGCCCGGCACGCCTTGTGAGGACGCCGGCAATCAAGGTTATTGCGAATTTTCCGAGAATATCCAGCAACTCTATCCCTCGGACATCGATTTGGTGAATATGGGCGCTGAAGCCTATGTCGGTGCGCCTACACGAGGCAAAGACGGCAAAGTCAATGGCATACTCTGCGCCATTTTCCGGCACAAACTGGCTCCGCAAGCGATGCGCAAAGAGGTGATGGAAATCATTGCCGCCAGGGCCGGAGCAGAGATTGAGCGCCAGCAGGCGGAGCAGACGTTGCGCATCAGCGAGGAACGCTGGAGCTTCGCGCTGGAAGGTGCCGGTGACGGCGTATGGGATTGGGACATGCAGACCGGCAAAGTGGTGTATTCCAAACGCTACAAGGAGATGCTGGGCTTCCCGGCAGACGCGGACTGGAACAGCCTCAGTGAATGGACCGACCGCGTCAATCCGGAAGATTTGCGGCACGCGATGATGGATTTGGAAAAGTATCTGGACGGCAAATCGGCGCTCTATACCGTCGATTACCGCATGCTATGCAATGATGGCAGCTGGAAATGGGTATCTGCGCGCGGCATGGTGGTGAGCCGCGCCGAAGACGGCAGACCGCAACGCATGATCGGCACGCATACCGACATCACCGAGCGCAAGCAGGCAGCGGAAGCGGTACGCATCAGCGAAGCCCGGCTCCGTCTGCTGCTGGATTCCGCTGCCGAAGCGATCTACGGAATCGACATTCAGGGCAATTGCACGTTCTGCAATCCCTCGTGCCTGCAGATGCTGGGCTACCAACATGCCGATGACCTGATCGGCAAAAACATGCATCAGATGATTCACTACAAGCATTCGGATGAAAAGCCTTTCCCGGTGGAAGACTGCCGGATTTACCAGGCATTCCTGACAGGCGCTGAGACACACGCGGAGGATGAAGTTTTTTGGCGGGCCGACGGTAGCTGTTTCCCCACCGAATACTGGTCGCACCCGCAACTGCATCATGGCGCAGTCGTGGGTGCCGTGGTTACTTTCATGGATATTACCGAGCGCGTGGAGGCCAATAAAAATCTGATCAAACTCTCCAAGGCCGTGGAAAACAGCCCGGCCAGCGTGGTCATCACCGATTTGAAAGGCACGATCGAATACGTCAACCAGAGGTTCACCGAGGTAACCGGGTACACCGCCGGGGAGGCCATCGGCCAGAATCCGCGAGTGCTGAATGCCGGCGTTCATACGCAAGAATTCTACAAAGAGTTGTGGGCAACCATACTGGATGGCAAGACTTGGCAAGGCGAGTTGACCAACAAGAAAAAGAACGGTGAAATTTATCTGGAGGCGGCCTCCATCTCGCCGATCCGCGACGATAAGGGAGTCATCACCCATTTCGTGGCCGTCAAGGAGGATATTACCGAACGGAAAAAAATCGAACTGGAGTTGAAAAATTCCATGGCTGCCGCCGAAGCAGCCAATCTCGCCAAGAGCGATTTCCTCGCCAACATGAGCCACGAAATCCGCACCCCGATGAATGCGATCATCGGTTTCTCGCATCTCTGCCTGCAAAACGAACTGGCGCCCACGCAACGGGATTACCTGGAAAAAGTTTACCGTTCGGCGAACTCTTTGCTGGGCATCATCAACGACATTCTGGATTTTTCCAAGATTGAAGCGGGCAAGCTGGAAGTGGAAAAAACCCCCTTCCAGCTCGACAAGGTACTAAGCGGCGTGGCCGCTGTTATCGGTCTCCGCGCCGAGGAAAAGGGCCTGGAACTGCTGTTCAACAGCGGGCTCGATGTTCCGAGAACATTGGTTGGCGACCCGCTGCGGCTGGGGCAGGTGCTGACCAATCTGATCGGCAACGCCGTAAAGTTCACTGAAGCGGGTGAAATTACCATTCAGGTCAGGATAGAAAGCCGGACTGCCAGCCAGGGCGAGACTCCCGGTCATGTTGTGCTGGGTTTCTCGGTAATCGATAGCGGCATAGGCATGACGCCCGAACAAGTCGCCAAGCTGTTTCAATCGTTCAGCCAGGCCGATGCTTCCACCACGCGGAAATACGGCGGAACGGGGCTGGGCCTGGCAATATCCAAGCGCCTCGTGGAGCAGATGGGCGGGACGATGTGGGTGGAAAGCACACTGGGCGAAGGCAGTGTTTTCGCTTTCAACCTGCCCTTTGCCTGCCTGCACGATGAGGAGCGCACCATACCCGACTTGAGTTGGCTCAAGGTTCTGGTGGTGGACGACAACGATAGCGCGTGCCGTTTAATGCTGTCTTATCTGGAGTCATTTGGTGTTGAGGCGATGGCAGCGGCCAATAGCATCGAAGGATTGGCTGCGCTCAAACAAGCCGACGAAGCCGAACGCCCCTTTAGCGACGTGGTAGTGAGCTGGCATTTACCGGATATGGGCGGAGCGGGTATGAACGGCCTGGAAATGGCACGGCACATCAAGCAAGAGCTGCCGCTACGCCAGAGGCCGCGTATCATTTACCTTTCCGGGCATAAAAAACAGGACGAGGCACTCGGTGCAGCGGGAAGCGAAAAGCTGCTGGATGCCGTGCTCAACAAACCTGTCAATGCCTCCATGCTGTTCGAAACGATAGTGGCAATCAGTTCGGATCAAGACGGGTTATCTTTGCTCTCGGCACAGCCCGACACAACCGCCGACCTGAACGGCTTGCGTGTGCTGCTGGTGGAAGACAACGAATTCAACCAGCAACTGGCGAGCGCGCTGCTGGTGCGTGCCGGGATAGAGATCAGCCTCGCCCGCGACGGCATCGAAGCGGTGCAGGCGGTGCAACCGGGACGCTTCGATGCGGTGCTGATGGATATACAAATGCCGCGCATGGATGGCCTGGAGGCAACGCGCAACATCAGGAAAAATCCCGCCCTGGCCGATGTGCCGATCATCGCCATGACCGCCAATGCCATGGCTGGCGACCGCGGCAATTGTCTTGCCGCAGGCATGAACGATTATGTTTCCAAACCGATACACATCGATGTGCTGTACGCCACCCTCGCCCGCTGGACAAAACGCAATGTTCAGTCCTCCAAGCCATCTGCAACGGAAGCAAGTCATGCGGCCAAAATATTACCGGCTCTCGATCCGCTGGTTCTCGAACCGGCCAAGGCGATAGCCGGCATGGGCAGCGCAGACACTTACCTGATCGTGCTCAACAAGTTTATTTTCAGCCAGGAGCAAGCGGCGCAGTCGATACAGGACGCGCTCGCCGCCAATGATCGGCAGATGGCGGAGCGCCTCGCGCATACGCTGAAAGGTATCTCCGCAACCATCGGTGCGGCGGCATTGTCGGAATCCGCGGGTCAACTGGAAACATCTATCCGCAAGGATGACGCCAGCAAGTATCCGCAATTGATTGCGTCCACGGCAACAGAATTGACCCGGGCAATTGCCTCGGCAAAAACCTATTTGCAAGCGCATGCGACAGAACCTGTCCGGGCTAAAGCAGACCCCGCGCAGCTTGGCGAGCTTCTGGAACATTTGACCCGGCAATTGCAGGCGTTTGATTCGGAGGCCGGAGACACCATGCGCCGTATCAATCGGCAGGCCAAAGGCACCGCCGTTGCCCGGCATCTTGCCCGGTTGGACCGGTTTATAAATGATTATGACTACGAAAACGCGCAGGCGGAAGTGCAGCGGCTTATTGCATCGTTGAATCAAGCATGATGCCGACCGATTGTGGTAACCGTGGGGCGGTGGCCATGACACGGCGTTGCGAAGCATCCGGGGCGGGAATGACCACCTCACACACGCTCCCGCAAACGGCTGGCTTCGCCATAACCAGCGACTTGGAGAGCGTTGTTTGCTCGCCTAGTCGAATGGCTAGTGGCTCCATCAGTAACGTGTCGCGGGATGTGGGCAGCGCCCAGCATGCCTGTCCTGTGCCTGTCGAAGCGGCTCCGCGAGGGAACGATAGCCAGATGATGCTTTAACTTCCGGCTTACAATAGAATTACCCAGGAATGAACATGAACAACACCGAAAAAAACACGCTGCTGGTAGTGGACGACACGCCGGAAAACATTGATGTGCTGCACGGAATATTGAGCGCGGATTATGCGGTAAAGATTGCCAACAACGGCCCGTTGGCACTGAAAATAGCGGCGGCACAGCCTCCCGATTTAATCCTGCTCGATGTCATGATGCCCGGCATGGACGGCTACGATGTCTGCCGCCAACTCAAGGAAAACGAGGCTACCCGGCATATTCCGATCATTTTTGTCACCGCGCGGGGAGATGTGGCGGATGAAGCGCTGGGTTTCGAGCTGGGCGCGGCGGACTACATCACCAAACCGGTCAGCCCCCCGATTGTGCGTGCCCGCGTCCGCGCGCACCTGGCCTTGTCCAATCAGCGCCACTATCTGCAGCAACTGGTGTCGGAGCGCACCGGTGAATTGGAGCGCAGCAACCGGCAACTGGAGCAGACGCATCTGGTCATGCTCCAGCAACTGGGCCGCGCGGCCGACTATCGCGACAATGAAACGGGAATGCATATCGTGCGAGTGGGCAATTTCAGCAAACTGCTCGGACTGGCATCGGGGTTTCTGGAATCGCATGCAGAACTGCTGATGTACGCTTCCATGATGCACGACATCGGCAAGATCGGCATTCCGGATCATATCCTGCTCAAGCCGGGCAAGCTGACGGAGGAGGAATTTGAAGTCATCAAAAAACACCCCGAAATCGGTGCGCAGATCATCGGCGAACACAACGCCGAAGTGTTGAAGATGGCAAAACAGATCGCGCTGGGACATCACGAAAAGTGGAACGGACAAGGCTACCCGCACGGCTTGAGCGGAGAAGATATTCCCGTTGTCGGGCGTATCGTCGCAATCGCCGACGTGTTTGATGCGCTGACGTGCGTGCGCCCCTATAAACGCGCGTGGCCCATAGAGAGCGCGTTGGAACTGATCAGAAATGAGGCCGGGCGGCACTTCGATCCAGGACTGGTCAAGTTGTTTCTGGATATGGAAACGGAGCTGCGGCGGATTGCAACCGAATACAGCGATGCGGCCAATGCGTCGCAAGAAGATACCAAGGCGTTGCCGGAAAATGCCAGCGCATTGCCTGAAAACAAGAGGATGCCCGCATGAGACAGCCACCCGGTGCAAGGCCAACTCCAGATAGAAACACCGCTAATTGTCCCACATCAACCGTTCGCCCTGAGCTTGTCGAAGGGTGCTTGTGTAAAGGGTGTTTGTGGTTCGACAGGCTCACCACGAACGGGTTAGATTGATGGCATCTCTATCTGGAAATGGGATAAGACCAACCATTCTCGCGGTGGACGATACGCCGGAGAACATTGATGTGCTCAAAGGAGTGCTGCAAGAACAGTATATCTTGCGCCCCGCCATCAGCGGAGAACTCGCATTGCGTCTGGCGCTGGTCGAACCGCTACCGAGCCTGATCCTGCTCGATATCATGATGCCCGGGATGGACGGCTACGAAGTATGCCGACAGCTTAAGGCCAATCCGCGTACCCGCGCCATCCCGGTAATCTTCATTACCGCCAGAACCGAAACCGGGGATGAGGTGCAAGGGCTGGCGCTCGGTGCGGTGGATTATCTGACCAAGCCGATTGTTCCGGCCATCGTGAAGGCGCGGGTGCAAACCCAGCTCGCCCTGCTGCAGGCACGCCTCGAGCTGGAAGAAAAAAACCTGATCCTCAGCGACGAAAAAGAATTGCTCGAGGATATCGTTTCAAGAATGCGTTCGGCAAGCCCGTTCGATGGGCGCAAGACGCGGCATATCCAGTCATCGCTGGAAAGAACGGCGGGCGATATCGTGTTGTCTGCCTATCGCCCGGATGGCGCCCAGCATGTGCTGGTCGGCGATTTTTCCGGACACGGCTTGACGGCTGCGTTTGGCGGCCCGCTGGCATCGTACATTTTTTATCGCTTGAGCGCCGAAGGTTGCACGATGCGTTACATCCTTGAGGAAGTGAACCGCATCCTGTGCCGCCAACTCCCCACCCAGCTCTATATGGCAGCCGGCGCGCTGGAGTTGTCGCCCGACCGGAAACAGGTAATGGTATGGAATTATGGTCTGCCGCCCGCGCTCTGCTTGAGTGCCGCGCACGGCATGAAGCGGATAAATTCCAGCGGCCTGCCGCTGGGTATCAGCGAGTCTGAAAGCACTTTTGAACCGCACGCGCAAGCCGGGATGGAATCCGATATGCATATCTACCTGTATTCGGATGGCATCACCGAAGCAACGTCGCTAGAGCAGGAGTTATATAGCCAGGCGCGGGTTGAGGCACTGATATCGCGCATCCACCACGAGCAATTGCCGCTGGAGATCATCTGGCAGGAACTGGATACCTACTGTGGCGGGCAAGGGCTATCGGACGATGCGGTGATGGTCGAAATTTCGAAATAGCTCTCGGATTATTTCGCAATCAACCGGAGCCCGACGAGCCGGAATGAATTCTTCCGGCAAAATCTCACCGGGCGAAATGGGGTCAAGTAATTTTCGGCATTGCCGCGGGTTCACGCCTTTGAAGTGTCGCGCTCACCCCCGGAATCTTCGACCACCAAACTCCGCAGTTTTTTCATTGCATTCATGATCGGCTCCTTGCGTTATTCCAACCGGACAAGCCAGGAAACTCTTGTTCTCGCACCTATCTGGCTTTCGCAGATCGGGTTATCGGTTCAACCCGGCGATTGCCCCGGCAATCCCGCCAAGGGGCAGCGTCTTGATCACTGCGCCCCGCTTGACCGCTTCCTTGGGCATGCCATACACCACGCAGGTTTGTTCATCCTGCCCGATCGTCAGCGCGCCCTCATTGCGCATTTCGAGTAACCCCGCCGCGCCATCGTCGCCCATCCCGGTCATGATGATGCCCAGCGCATTCTTGCCCGCGCACTTGGCTACCGAGCGAAACAACACATCCACCGAAGGGCGATGGCGGCTTACCGGCGGGCCATCCACGATCTCGACGTGATACTGCGCCCCATTGCGTTTCAGCAGCATGTGCCTGCCGCCCGGCGCAATCAGCGCCAGACCGGGCAGCACGCGATCGCTGTTTCTGGCTTCGCGCACCTCGATCTGGCACAGGTCATCGAGCCGCGCCGCGAATGCGCCGGTAAATTTTTCCGGCATGTGCTGCACGATGACAATGCCGGGACATACTCTGGGCAAGGCGGTAAGCACCAGTTCCAGTGCCTGCGTGCCGCCGGTGGAAGTACCGATGGCAACCACGCGATCCGTGGTTTCCGCCATCGCGTGTGTAGCGTGCGTGGCGGCGGAAAGAATCGCATCGGCTGATAACTTGGGGGATGGAACAATGGCTGTCACCACCCTTGGCACCAGCTTGCGCGCATTGGCATGTGCCGCAGCCTTGATGGTGCTGACCAGATCGTCCGAGGAATCTTGCAGAAACTGTTTCAATCCGATCTTGGGTTTGGTAATGATGCTGAATGCGCCCGCCTCCAGCGCCTGCATGGTGGTTGCCGCGCCCTTCTCGGTCAGCGTGGAACAAATCACTACCGGGGTCGGGCGTTCGGCCATGATCTTTTTCAGGAAAGTGATGCCGTCCATGCGCGGCATTTCCACGTCCAGCACAATCACGTCCGGCCACTGCGCGCGCATCCGCTCCATCGCAAATACCGGATCGGAAGACGCGCCGATCACCTCGATACCCGGATCATCCGCCAGTGCGGCGGCCAGCACCTGGCGCACCACGGCGGAATCATCGACGATCAATACTTTTATTGTGTGCATAACGTTCCATTTTTATTATCGTCGGATGTTCCGGTTTTGCCGGATATGGGAGGCCGATGGCGCACCCATACATGGCCGCTCCAGATATCGAAAAAGATATTGCGATGCCCGACATCGCCGAGATGTTCTGCGCAGGACGAAAAGCCGTGCTGCTTCATCAAGACACGCGCCATCTCGACGTTTTTCGCACCCACATGATCCTTGCTGACCGCCTGATGCGCGGAAAACATGTGCCCGCCGCCAAACAATTTGACCTGATACTCATGGGGCCATGTGCCGGCATTCCTGATCTCGCGCAGCATCAATTCCATCGCCTCATCCGCATAGCGCCCATCCAGCGTGTCACGCTTTTTGCCCGGATGTTTCGGCAGCATGTAATGGCACATGCCGCCTATCAGCAAATCTGGATGCCACACCGTGATTGCCACGCAGGAACCGAGCAGCGTGCGGATGCGCGTATCGCGTTCGCCGAAGTACACCTCGCCCGGTTGCAGGAAAATTTCGATAGCATGCGCCGGTTTGTGCATTGAATTTATTATCGCTCCGGCTTTTGGTAAACGGCCGGCACGACCAACCGCACATCATCGGTCACGCCGTTCAGGCTTTCGGAGTGGCCAACCAGAAAATACCCGCCGGGGCGCAGCAGCGGCAACAGCCGCGCCACCACCTGACGCTTGGTTTCCTGATTGAAATAAATCATCACGTTGCGCAAAAAAATCACATCGAATTCGCCCAGTTTGGCCGGTGTTTCGGTCAGGTTATGCGGCGTGAAGCGCACCCGATCGCGCAAAAACTGTTCGATCAGCATCGTGCCGTGATGATCGCCAACGCCTTTGAGGCAGTAACGGTTCAAATAGTTTTTTGGGATTTCCGGAATACGTTCGGCCGGATACAGCCCGTTGCGCGCCTTTTCCAGAACGTGCGTACTGATGTCGGAGGCCACCACTTCCCACGGCTCTTTGCCGAGCAACTCATCCAGCAACATCGCGATGCTGTACGGCTCTTCCCCGCTGGAACACGCCGCGCTCCAGATGCGCAGACCACGCCCTGCCTTGCGCGCAGGGATAACGCGATTGCGCAGAAAATCGAAATGTTTCGGCTCGCGGAAAAAATGTGTCTCGTTGGTCGTCAGCGAATCCACCGCCACCTGCAATTCCGCCTTGCCCTGAGGCGAAGTAATCAAACGGAAATAGTCGCCATAACTGGTGAAATTATGATACTTCAGCCGTTTTGCCAAACGGCTGGAAATCAGTTGCTTCTTGGCCGGAGACATGGTGATCCCGGCGATGCGGTAAATCATGTCGCGGAACTGCGCGAACTCCTGATCGTGCAGCACGGCATTGGAATCCGAGGGGTTCCCGCTATGCCTGTGTGCCGGACTTCGATGACCTGTCGTATTGTGCATATTTTTCCTTTACCGAATAGCTGTTCGCAATCCCGATTCCATTCTTCAACCCGGCCTGCCGCATTTATTTCAATTGACGCCAGCATGATGCTGGATCGGCGAAAAATACAACATCAGGCGACCTTTAATGTTCCCGCAGGAACCAAGTTCAACAGCCAATAGGAGGGGTCCTACTGCACCCCCTACTTCCGCGAATCGATCAATTGTCTGGCCTCGTGGCTGAGCGATTTAACCCTGAAGTCCAGGCGAATATCCCCGGAAGCAAAAACCACCGCACCCACTTCGGCTTGCATACCAGCCGCCGTGGCAGGCTGTTTTTCATCCCGCGAAGGAATTATCACCTGTAGATCGCACGCCATTCCGTTAGGCAGCGCATGATCTCCGCGCACTACCGCGCGGCTCTCTGAAATCTCCACGGCCCTGGTAAAAAACTGCCTGCCGTCACCCGACTTGACCAATACCCGCCAATAACGCATTGCACAAAAAACTCAACTTAAAACGCATGCGTCACGGACAACGCCATCGCGCTGCGGCCCCAGTCTTTTGTCACCCCCGACGTGCTGGTATAGGTGTAATAGCCGCCTTTGCGCGCATTGGTGTTGCTGTATGCTAGGCCAAGCACATATCCGCTGAAGTCCTTGGTAACACCCAACTTGTAATCGGAATAAGTGGCCGTGTTGCCGGCAGCAGCGAGGCTGTCGGCAAAGGTGCCTTTGTAGGTTTGCTTGCCATAGTGCGCGCCGAGCGTAACGCCGCTGTCGCCCACCGGGTAGCTGGCATTGGCTTCGAGGTAGCTGGTGCCGCTGGCTCCCGGAACGGTCAGAAACTGGCCCAGCGCGCGAGAGTATTTGGCGGAAATCCATTTGTAGCCAATTGCGCCGTAAACCTCGTCGGTGTCAGCTTTCGCATAAGTGGCGGGCGGCGTGTAACTGCCGGGATAGTTGTAGCGGACGAAGCCCACGTCATAGCTGAAGTCTCCGGCAAAGCTGCTCTTGAAACCGGCATACGTGTCCAGTTCCAGGCCCGCGTCGCCGGTCGCGCCGCTGCCGATGATCCAGCTGACGTTGGAACCCCATATGCCCGCATAAAAGCCGCTCGCGTGGGCATAATCGAATCCTCCCTGCAACGCCGGCTTATCCACGGTTTGGCTAATGCCACGAAAAACATAATTGCTCGCCAGGCCGACATTCGCGGTAAAGGTGTGGTCGGATGCGGGAATGACGTGTATGCCTTCCTTGTGCTCGGTAGTTTCCCCATCCGCCGCCACTGCTGCGCCGGATGCGGTCAATGCAACCAGAATCAAAGAGCTCAACAGTTGGTTCGCTTTGGCGAAACTCATTTCATTCATTTTGGAGAAACTCACTTCGTTCGTTTTCATCATGATTCCTTTTATTAAATTAAAAAATGCAGTTCTTGCCACCCAGCATGAGCCAAAGCCAGAATGTGCTGGGAGCATTATTTGTAACAACAGAAAACCTGACCTAATGTGCTTGATGCAAAAAGTTTTGCTGGAATCGCCAGCCTTCCAACACCCTCGACACCGCGCCGCAAGTAGCGCGTAGCGCGACCTGCTTATTGGCTGCTTTGGCACGTTCATTCAACAGCAGCAACATGCCCATCGCAGAAGCTTCCAAGTAATCCACCTTGCTCATTTCAACAAATATTTCGCGTACGACGGTGTTATCGAGCAGCGGGGTATAGGAATTTTTGAAATTGCGCCACGCTTGAAAATCAAAACGACCTGAAATGGCAATGCGCGCCAAACAGCCATGAATTTGCACATTGATAGTCGTAAGCGGGATACATTGCTGCTGATCCTGCTGTATTGCCGCGACTGGCAGTTTCTTGATTGCTTGTTTGATTGCGTTCATGCCTTCTCCTTTTCTGTCAAAGCCAGTTCGATCTGCAAACCTAAACCCTGCTGCCTGCTCCGCTTACATTGAAAAACGTCATCAAATTTTGCAGTTGCGCAGCCTGGCCGTTCAACTCTTCCGCCGTCGCCGCGAGTTGTTCCGATGCGCTGGCGTTCTGCTGGGTAAGCTGATTGAGTTGATTCATCGCGGTGTTGACCTGGCTGACGCCCGCCGATTGTTCTTCCGAGGCGGCGGAGATTTCCTGCACCAGGTCGGAGGTCTTGCTGATCGCCGGGACGATTTCACCGAGCAGCTTGCCCGCGCTCTCGGCCTTCTCGACGGAGCCTCCGGCGAGTTCGCCGATTTCCTGCGCGGCCACTTGGCTGCGTTCGGCCAGCTTCCTGACTTCAGCGGCGACCACGGCGAAACCCTTGCCGTGCTCTCCGGCGCGCGCCGCTTCGATTGCGGCGTTCAGCGCCAGCAGGTTGGTCTGGTAGGCGATGTCGTCGATGATGCCGATCTTGCCGGCGATTTGTTTCATCGCGGTCACAGTCTGCGTGACGGCTTCGCCGCCTTGTACGGCTTGCTTGGCCGCCTGCGAGGCCATGCCGTCGGTGACTTTGGCGTTCTCGGTATTCTGGTTGATCGACGCGGACATCTGCTCGACCGAGGCGCTGGTTTCTTCCACGCTCGCCGCCTGTTCGCTGGTCGCCTGGCTCATGCTCTGCGCGGTGGCGCTGACTTGTTCCGAGGCAGTGGATAACGCATCCGCCGTGCCGCGCACGTCGCCGATGATGCCGGAGAGTTTGTCAACCATGCTCTTGGTAGCAAACAGCATGCTGCTGTGGTCGTTGGCCTTGATTTGCACCTCTACAGTCAGGTCGCCATTGGCAATCCGGGTCATTACTTCCGCCGCATATGTCGGCTCGCCGCCCAGCTGGCGCAACAGATCGCGAGTTATCAAAACACCGGTCAACCCGGCAATAGCCAACACCACCAGAGTGATCGTCAGATTGAGAATCAGGGAGTTCCGTGCTTCATGGGATAGCCTGACGGTATGCTTCATAATATCCGCGCCGATCTTGTCTTCCGCCTCCATCAACGCATTGATCTTCTTGGTGCTCGCGCCAAACCATTTGCCCGGTTCAATGCCGAAGTTACCTTCCGTTACTTTTTCCAGCGCTGCCTTACGCATCGCCTCCACTTCGCGGGCAGCATCGCTCTCATTGGCCTCCTGGAGAGAACGTTTCATTTCCTCAGTGGCAGAGCCTTGAAAAGTTTTGAAATAGACATCCTGGGCCGCCAGGATGGTCAACAACCGGGCATAATTCTCGCGATCGAAGCCATTGGCCGAGAATACGCCATTGAGCGTGGCGCGCTCCCGTCCGGCCTGCTCCTTACCCTGCAGAAAGGCCAGGTAGGCAACGGTTTTTTTCACTATTTCCGGATGATTGCTGGCCGCCACTACACGCTCAGCGATACCCATCAGCGAAGTAATGGTGCCGGTATAGAAAGCGAAACTTTCCTTGGGGTTGAAGCCAAGTGCACTGACCGTCTCCCTGGTCTTGGCCAGCTTGCCCAAATCGGCATTGGCCGCTTCAATCGAAGCCTTGACCCCCGCACCCGACAGCGCGAGCGAATTTTGTTCGATGAACGCCTTGAACTCGATTAATCCTTTGTCCACAGCCTCACGTTGAGATTTCAACTCGGTTGAAAATTTTTCGCCCTTCGATACCAGAAAACCGGCGGACATGCCCCGTTCGACTTGCACACCATGAATGACATCGCCTAATTTATCGGTCAATTCAACCAACGTGTTAAGTTCGATCATGCTTTTCATCGTGTCATATTTTTCCAGCAGCACGTCCACCGAATAAAACAGCAAACCAAGCAACGCTGGCAACAGCATCAACACCAGCTTTGCCCGGATGGATAATTTTGCGATACTCATTTCTTACTCTCTCCAAAATCAAAATTATTTTTATTTTTTATGTAGGCCAGCTTTAAACCAGCCGTAGCGTGCGCTGTGCGCACGATCTTCAAGTGGGTTCGTGCGCGCAGCGCACGCTACCCTTACTTCATGCCGCCGCCAATGCAAGCCTTGGCGCAGCTTTACCGACAGCCACTTTGAGATTTTGCGTATGGGCAACAGGCGCGCTGTTCGCTGCCCCATCGACCCTGAAGAACGCCATCAGGTTTTGCAGTTGCGCAGCCTGGCCGCTCATCTCTTCCGCCGTCGCCGCCAGCTCTTCGCTGCTCGATGCGTTCTGCTGGGTGATCTGGTTGAGCTGTTCCATCGCGGTGTTGACCTGGCTGACGCCCGCCGATTGTTCTTCCGAGGCAGCGGAGATTTCCTGCACCAGGTCGGAGGTCTTGCTGATCGCCGGGACGATTTCACCGAGCAGCTTGCCCGCGCTCTCGGCCTTCTCGACGGAGCCTCCGGCCAGTTCGCCGATTTCCTGCGCGGCGACCTGGCTGCGTTCGGCGAGCTTCCTGACTTCTGCCGCGACTACCGCGAAACCCTTGCCGTGTTCGCCGGCGCGCGCCGCTTCGATCGCGGCATTCAACGCGAGCAGGTTGGTCTGGTAGGCGATGTCGTCGATGATGCCGATCTTGCCGGCGATCTGTTTCATCGCGCTGACGGTCTGCGTGACCGCTTCGCCGCCTTGCACGGCCTGCTTGGCCGCTTGCGAGGCCATGCCGTCGGTGACTTTGGCGTTCTCGGTGTTCTGGTTGATCGACGCGGACATCTGCTCGACCGAGGCGCTGGTCTCTTCGACGCTCGCGGCTTGTTCGCTGGTCGCCTGGCTCATGCTCTGCGCGGTGGCGCTGACTTCTTCCGAGGCGCTGGACAGCGCGTCCGCCGCGCCGCGCACTTCGCCGATGATCTGCGACAGCTTGCCGGTCATGTTCTGCATCGCCAACAACAACTGGCCTGTTTCATCTTTGCTCGTTACTTCGATCCTGGCCGTCAGGTCGCCTGCCGCAAGCTGATTTGCCACGCCCACCGCTTCATTCAGCGGACGAGTGATGCTGCGGGTGATGAACTGTGCGGCAACCATACCCAGAACAACAATGGCGATGCACAAAGAAATGATCCACTGGCTCACTACCGCGACAACATGGCGGAAGTTGCCCGATGCTTTTTCGGTAAGCCTGGTATTGATTTCGAGAAGCTTCTTCAACCCCTGATTGACTTCCTTATCAGCACCCTTGATGGCTTTGTCGATTTCGTTGGAAGTCTTGTTTTCGCCGTTAAGCTTTACCGCGTCTTCAATGGCCTTGCGGTAATTTGCGACACCGTCGGTAACTTGGGTCAGCAGCTTGTCTTCATCAGCGGCAATCTGTCCGGCGGCACGGTAATCGGCGGTGGCCTTATCGATTTTCGCCATATCGCCGCCGAATTTTTTGGCATAGTCACCGCCGCGCAACAGATAGTTCTTGAAGTGGTGTATGCCTTCCTGCAAGCCGTCGAGACCTTCCGTGACCGCCGCCTGCTTGCGCAGGGTTATCGTCTCGAAGCTATGCCACTCGGCGCCGATGTCCTGCACCTTCAGCCAGGACATTGCGCCAAGCGCCACTGCCAGCAGAATCACCAGACCGAACCCCATTCCCAGCCTCACGCCTATTTTCATGTTTTTGAACATTTAGATGTTTACCCGTTTCCAAAAACAATACGCTGATCGAGCTTTAACCAGCCATGTTGGATTAGCAGTTTTATGGTTCGACAGGCTCACCACCGACGGACGCAACCCAACCCACATGTCTTGCTCCTACATTCCCTAGAACTTCACAAACCCGCTCCCGGCACCCGCCAATGCGAGCTTTGGCGCAGGCTTGCCAGATGCCGCATGACTCGCTGCCGATTTGCTCTGAACCACTTTGAGAGCTGGCGCATGAGCAACATGCGCGCTGTTCGCTGCCCCATCGACCCTGAAGAACGCCATCAGGTTTTGCAGTTGCGCAGCCTGGCCGCTCATCTCTTCCGCCGTCGCCGCCAGCTCTTCGCTGCTCGATGCGTTCTGCTGGGTGATCTGGTTG
>JAHFRA010000033.1 GCA_023259035.1 Gallionella sp. | reverse complement strand
CTTTTCGACTTCGCGTAAGTACTACATATTTTTAAAGTCGTTCACATACCCCAAAAGGCATGAAAACTTCCCCAAAAACCAAGCACCTACACTCGTCGGTTGTTCGTTTGTTTTTTAAAGAGCGGCTGCCGTGGCAGCGAAGAGGTGCGCATTATAGAGATGGAAAAGTTCTCGTCAACACCTTTTTGAGATAATTTGATAATAATTCCGAATAGCGTGTTTGATCGCGTTCTTCACTACAATGCGGCTTCACTGAAAAAGTTAAAAAATGCCACAGATCACACTTGGAATTGAATCATCTTGCGATGAGACCGGTATCGCGCTCTACCAGACGGGGCGCGGCTTGCTGGCACACACACTGCACACACAGGTCGCCATGCACAGCGAATACGGCGGTGTCGTTCCTGAACTCGCCTCGCGCGATCACGTTCGACGCGTCATACCTCTGGTGCGTCAAGTTTTGCACACGGCCGATGTGTTACTCGACCAGATCGGGGCAATTGCCTACACCCAAGGTCCGGGATTGGGTGGCGCACTGCTGGTCGGAGCCAGCGTCGCAAACGCTCTGGCCTACGCACTCGATATACCCAGCATCGGCATCCATCATCTGGAAGGGCATCTGCTCTCGCCGTTACTGTCCGATCCCGCACCGGAGTTTCCCTTCGTCGCATTATTGGTTTCCGGCGGACACACGCAACTGATGCGCGTGGACGGCGTGGGACGATACACACTGCTTGGCGAAACACTGGATGATGCCGCAGGAGAGGCCTTCGACAAAAGCGCGAAATTGTTAGAACTAGGTTATCCGGGCGGCCCCGCGCTGGCAAAGCTTGCCACCCTTGGTCGCCCCGGCTTATACAAGCTGCCGCGCCCGATGCAGCACAGCGGCGATCTGGAATTCAGCTTCAGCGGATTAAAGACCGCAGTCTACACCTTGGTAAAACAAAGCGACAAGGATGAACAGACCCGTTCAGATATCGCCTGCGCCGTGCAAGAGGCCATCGTCGACGTGCTGGCAAGCAAGGCTCGCGCCGCCTTGGCGTTGACCGGATTAACGCAATTGGTAGTCGCAGGCGGCGTAGGCGCAAATCAAATGTTACGTGCCCGCTTAACGGAAGATATTTGCAAACGCGGCGGCAAAGTGTTTTATCCCGATCTGGAATTTTGCACCGACAACGGCGCGATGATCGCCTTCGCCGGAGCATTACGGCTCGCTCAGCAACAGGGCAAAAAAGATTATCGCTTCAACGTCAAACCGCGCTGGAATCTGGCGGGAATCACCGCAACCTGACATTCCTGCAATAAAACCTTTTTCGATGGAACTATTTTAGAGTTTGCCTGCCTATATCCGGCAGATGGCGCAAGCTATCACCCGTTTCTCCTCCCTAAACGGGTTTCTTAACTCCTCTCAACTTAGGTTAAGACCTTTGCCCCTGACCTTTTCCTTGGTTCAGGGGCATTTTTTTGCCCACCGATTCAAACCTCGCTACGCTTGCCGATCCGTGCCTCTTTCCCTGCCAGCAGCTTCTGAATATTGCTCTTATGCCGCCAGACCAGCAGCAACGACATGATGCCGGATGCCAGCACCCATTCACGCGGCAAACCCAGCAATACCGCGTAAACCGGCGCACTAGCGGCAGCTGACAAGGCGGCCAATGACGAGAAGCGGAAAACCAACGCCATAAGCAACCAGGTTGCCAGCGCGCCCAGCCCCACCCAAACATTCAAAGCCAGCAATACGCCCAACGCCGTTGCCACCCCTTTGCCGCCCTTGAAGCGCAGGAACACCGGAAACAAATGCCCGAGGAAAACTGCCAGCACGACCAACGCAATCTGCGCATCGGACAAAGCAAACTGTATCGCCAAAAATACTGCCGCCCAGCCTTTTGCCGCATCACCGAACAACGTCAGCGCCGCAGCCGCCTTCTTGCCGCTGCGCAACACATTGGTCGCGCCCGGATTGCCGGAACCGTAACTGCGCGGATCGGGCAAGGAGAACAGTTTGCTGGTTATGACTGCAAAGGAGACCGAGCCCAGTAGATAGGCAGCGAATACAAAAATCAGGGCCATCATCTGAAATACCTTAAAATGCTAGCGGCGGATTTTACTTGAATGCCCCAGAACCGCCAAAGCAAACTATCGAAATCATCCCGCTCACCCTGATGTATCGAAGGGGGATCGGCACAACAGGCTATCACATGGACATCATCTTCCTGCGCGAACTCAAGGTCACCACGCTGATCGGCATCTACGAATGGGAAAAGCGCGTGCCGCAGACCCTGCAACTCGACCTCGACATCGCCCTGCCCGACAGCCGCGCGTGCCAGACCGATGACATCAAGGACGCGCTGGATTATGCGGACGTCGCGCAGCATATCCAGACCGTGCTGAGCGAGGGACATTTTTCGCTGCTGGAATCGTTGGCCGAACACATCGCACAAATTATCCTCAAGGATTTTAAAGCACCGTGGGTCAAGGTCAGCGTCGCGAAGCTGCAGGCGATCAGGAATTGTAGGATGGTGGGGGTTAGTATTGAGAGGGGTAGCAAAGGGTAGCGCCGATGGCGCTAGCGGGGTGCGGCCCCGCAGCCGGTTCTTTAATTTTGCTTCGCAAAAAACAAACCAAGGCAACTTCGCCGGTGGCAGACCGGCAACTGGTTACTTTCTTTTGCTTCGCCAAAAAGAAAGTAACCCAAGAAAAGGCGACCCCGGTTTGCCGCCCCTGCGGAGTACCCTCGATCAGACGCAAGCAAGCGGGGCTGCGCAACTCGCCCTGACGAGGCGCACACACCGCGCCCCGTTGTAGAGCTCAAACAGTGCTCGCCTAAACCTCCGCCTGCTTGCGTCTGATCGAGGCAGCGCACAGGGGAATCAAAAGCAAAAATGCAAATCCTAAAAAAGAGTGCACATCAAGTAGAAGCTGACGCTGAATAGCCATTCAGGAAAAAGCGTTTATGGAGCTTCCGTTTTATTACTAACTAAGTCGTAGTAATTTTCAATGATGAAGCCACTGGAAAGCTCCCCTGTCATAGTCAGTAGTGGATTGACTATCACGCTTCCACCATCGTCTCTGACTTGACGCACAAATTTATCAAACTTGTCATCCGACTCGATTATTGAGACAACAAACTCAGGTAGCTTGATACCTGCGAGTTGCCAATTCTCAATACGCTGTTCCAATTGAAGAGGGTTGCTGATTAAAAAAATAGCGTTATTGATAGCGACCGGAATACCAGTGTCTTGCTCTAACAACAGGGCCAGTGGTGCATAAAAATTATCCACTTTAGAGTACGCGCTTCCGATTGATCGAGTGTAATGAACCACCTCCGCCTTGACGCAAAGCAAACATCTTTCCCCTTCGTCCATCACCTGCAATACGCCGGAATAGTTTCCATAGGTGTCGCCTTCTGAGGAAAAGCACCAAGGGTCTCTTTTGTTCTTAGCTTTTTCAAATGCCTCGTTGAGTTGCTGAGCTAGTGCGATGGATTCGTTCTCAGCGCAACGAACTACTCTTCCACGCTCTTGCACATATCGGGCACTACCATCATCAAGGGTGATCTTGATGCACCAACCACCTTTTGAAATCACGTTATAGTCCGGCTTCCATGCCACAGGGAAAATGCGGTTATTAAAATGGGACATCGCACCAAAGACCCCTTGCCCACGTGAAGCTTTCTCAAACCACAGACCATAATCAAAGTTTTTCAGATGTTTGTATTCACGAAACAGATCACAACGAATGATACCCAGAACTCTGTCAATAGAGCGTAGGCAGCAGCCATGTACTAGGCCAACCTGACACTCTTCAACTTCGTCGTCAATTTCAATAAAAGGTGCTTCGTCCTCGGAAATCGGGTCTCCACAATGAAGGCATAGGAGTGGGTTCGCGGATAATTCGGCGAGGTGGCTACAGTATTCCGCATGCGCCTTTGCGTATGGCTCATTCTCGACGTTTTTTTGCGTATTGATCGGAATAATAACCATCCTTACATTTGAATAAGTATTCGGTTGATCTTGTATAAATCGCTCAATTCCGACGAACGTGGCCGCACGGTGGATAACATCCAATGTTGAGCCATCGAGCAGTACAACTTTGCTGTCAAAAAACTTGAGGCGCCTTCGTCCATCATCTTCAAATCGATACAATTCAAGGATGACATAATCGGCATCCTCCATGAACGATTTGACTAGCAAAACCTCTCGCCCAGCAGATAGCGCCCCTTGAATTTCTAAGCTTAAAAATTCGCGTGCCATATTGGAAACATCGCTGGCGCTTGCTTTCCCAATGAACTTTCCCATTCTTTGAGTTAGCCCATTTTTATCAATGGAGAGACGATCTTTGGCCAATGAAAGACATAGAGCAATAAGACTGCGCCACAACAGCGCTGGGGATACACTGGCTTTCCCTGCCAATAATGTTAGAACTGCCAATTCGAGTGGAGCACCTTCTTCAATATCAAGCAACGCAACACGAATTCGTCGAAAGAGGCAATCAAGCGTCTCCTTAGAAATCGCAACCCCCGTTTTATTTAAGTAGTGCGTCTCTATCAACATACACGTTTTGTTCAGAACATCTTCTTCAACCTTTGTCAGAGGATTGTCAGCGCTGCCTATTTCGTTGAGCCGAGCTGCTTCAGTAAGTTTCCTGAGTTCCTTCGTAATTCGTTGTGATGATCTTGATGAGGTGGCGAGAACATACATATCGTTACGGCAGTTATCGTCCACGTATTGCGCGACAAACTGCTTTAGGACTGAGGAATATTCTGAATCGAGTTTGTCAGACAGACTCAATGAATGCTTTGCTTGTATCAATACTCGCCCATCAGTTGCCATTAGGACAAGATCATCAATGCCATTGTTCGTTTCGAATCGAATTTCAGTTACATGAAGGTCATCATCAAGTTGAAAGATTGAGTAATTTTTCACATCGATAAGAACGTGAGCCAACACCAAAGCGGCTATGCGCTGTTGGAAGTCAATTCCAGAATTCGTGGCTGCGCCACCGCCTCCATTACTCATATCTCAAATGTCACCATAATGATTGCGCCACAAAAACGCCTGTCGTCACATATACAAAAAATGAGGGCGCAATCCGATTAACTTCTCTTACAAAAACATCGCCGCCGAAACTCCAAATCGTGCTGCCAACGCCTTGGCCTGGCGAGCATTGAAATCGCGTCGCCCGGATAGCAATTCTGACACGACACCTTGGCTACCCAGTTCAGGCAAGTCTATTTGGCGCAAGTTATCGCGCTGCATCAGGTAACGCAGTGCCTCTGCCCCGGTCGCCGCTGGCGGCATCTTGTCTTTGGCTTCGTATTCGGCAATCAACTCGCCCAGATACTCCGCCAGCCGGGCGAGCGGGTGGTTTTCGTTTGCCCCGCCCGCATCGAGTGCCGCATCGAGCGCTTCGACCAGAGCGGCATATTCTTTCGCATTGCGCGCCGGTTGCAGCAGTGGCGCGACATAGCTCCAGTGTTGTATTGCGGCCTTAAGTCTCGCGTTCATTTCCAGCCTCCTTGGTCATATTCCTTGTGCGTCAATACTGCCCGGATAAACACTCGCCCCGTATTGAAGTGAATCGCAGCAATCAGGCGGAGCTTGTTTCCTCCGATATCGAACACGAATACATCACCCACTTTATCGGTGCTGGGAAAGAGCATTCGCAACTCTGCAAAGTTGTGCCACTCGGCTTTTTTGCAAAGGCGATACCACTGATCCAATGCACTGGCGCATTGCGGATGCGTTTTCTGTGCCGCCACAATCCTTCGATGGGTGATGATGTGCATGGGCCATTATATCTCAAAAAGAGATATTGCAATGCTTACCCTCGTGGATGATGCATCGCATGCAACTGCTTCAATCGCTCCCGCGCCACATGCGTATAAATCTGCGTCGTGGAAATATCCGCATGACCCAACAACATCTGCACCACGCGCAAATCCGCGCCGTGGTTCAGTAGATGCGTGGCGAAGGCGTGGCGCAGGGTGTGCGGCGACATCGGTTTGTTCAAGCCGCAGGTTCGGGCGTGCTTCTTGATCAGATACCAGAACATCTGCCGTGTCATGCCTTCACCTCTGGCGGTGACGAACAGCGCGTCGGTCATCTGCTTGTCCAGCAGCACGCCGCGCCCGTCCGCCAGATAGCGGCGCAGCCAGTCGAGCGCTTCTTCGCCGAGCGGCACGAGGCGCTCCTTGCTGCCCTTGCCCATCACGCGTACCACGCCCATGTCCATGCTCACTTGCGTGATGCGCAGCGTCACCAGCTCCGATACGCGCAGGCCGGTGGCGTACAGCACCTCGAACATGGTGCGATCGCGCAGGCCGAGCGGGGTCTGGGTATCCGGCGCATCGAGCAGTTGTTCGACATCCTGTTCGGTGAGGCTCTTGGGCAGGTTGCGCGGCAGCTTGGGGGGGTCGATCTGCAAGGTGGGATCGGTGGAAATCTTGCCTTGCCGCAGCAGATAGCGGAACAGCCGCTTCAGGCTGGAGATGTTGCGCCCGGTGCTGCTCGGTTTTGCTCTTTGCACGGAAACCAGGTGGGCGAGAAAGCCCTGAATGTCGGCGTGGGTGGTTTGCAGGATGGATGCGTCGCGCTGCTTCTCCAGCCACGCGGCGAACTTGGTCAGGTCGCGCCGGTAGCTGTCCAGCGTGTTGCGCGACAGGCCGTCTTCCAGCCACAGGTTGTCGCAGAATTCGTCGAGGAGATCGGCGTTGTTCATGTACCAGCTGTGCGCCCTGATACTTCGACAGGCTCAGCACAGGGTGCGCAAAGCGTATCGAAGGGTGCGCACATATTGTCGTCGTTGTGGTTCGATACCTCACCACGAACGGGTTCAGTGGTCTTAGGGTGAGCGGATTTCATAATGCACCCTCGTGCGCCAGCAGCCAGCGTTTGATGTCCAGGTGCGTGCCGCTCGTGTGACGGGCAAAGCCGCCCAGGCCGGCCTTGCCCACCACGCGATGGCATGGGACGATGACGGGGATCGGATTTGCGCCGCAGGCTTGGCCGACGGCCTGCGCGCAGGATTTCAGTTTGGCGGCCAATTCGCCGTAGCTGCGTGTCTGGCCGCGCGGGATGGCCAGCATGGCTTGCCAGACTTTGCGCTGGTGAACCGTTCCGCCCAATTCGAGCGGCACGGAAAATTGTGCGTCGGGGTTTTCCAGATAACGCAGCAATTGTGCGCATACGGTTTTTGCGAGAGCATTGGTTGCTTGCTGCGGCTTTTCAGTCGCAGGCAGGAAGTCGATGCCGGTCAGCACATCCCCGGTGCAGCGGATGCCGAGCACGCCGAACGGCACTTTTAGTTTTGCTTGGTAATTCATGGCGCGATGATAGCGCACAAATAATGTCGTGCGCACAGCGCACGCTACATGGCTGGCGCAATAAAAACGGGAGCTTGGCTCCCGTTTTGTCACGCAGAAAAACCGTCCGCTATTCAGTGCGTGCGGCCAATTTTTAGTTCCGGCATAACGCCCGCTGACGCAGGCATTAGCCTTCTCTGAAAACTCACCTTGCGGCGAGTTTTTCCTTGATACGCGCCGACTTGCCGGAGCGGTCGCGCAGGTAGTAGAGCTTGGCGCGGCGAACCGAGCCGCGACGCTTCACTTCGATGCTGGCGATAATCGGCGAGTAAGTCTGGAAGGTGCGCTCGACACCTTCGCCGGCGGAAATCTTGCGCACGATGAATGCTGAATTCAGACCGCGATTACGCTTGGCAATCACGACACCCTCGAAGGCCTGAACGCGCTTGCGCTCACCTTCAACCACGTTCACGCTGACCACTACCGTGTCGCCGGGTGAAAATGGGGGGATGATTTTGCCCAAGCGGGCAATTTCTTCTTGTTCCAATGTTTCGATCAAATTCACTTTTGTTACTCCTTCTTGGTTATCGGGTCTTGTTCCTTCTGGAACGATGCCAGAAGCCGAGACTCCTCTTTTGTCAAATCACGCTTCGCCAATAAATCCGGCCTGCGCAACCACGTCCTGCCCAACGACTGCTGAAGCCGCCAACGCTGTATATCCGCATGATTGCCGGACAACAACACCGGGGGCACGGCCTCACCATTAAACATTTCCGGGCGGGTGTAGTGCGGACAATCCAGCAAGCCCTGCACGAACGAATCCTGCTCGGCCGATTCGGCATCGCCCAACACACCGGGCAACTGCCGCACCAGACTATCCATCAACACCATCGCCGCCAACTCGCCACCGGACAACACATAGTCGCCGATGGAAATCTCATCATCCACATACTGGCGCAGCAGGCGTTCATCTATACCTTCATATCGCCCGGCCAGCAGGATTAAACCTTCATCTGCCTGCGCCACCAACTCTTTGACTACCGAGTGGGTAAGCAATCTGCCTTGTGGCGACAAATACACCACCCGACTCTTTGCCACGCCACTGGCCGCTTGTCGCTGTTTGGCTGCGTTAATCGCAGCGGCCAGCGGTTCGCCCAACATCACCATTCCGGGACCGCCGCCGTAGGGGCGGTCATCAATGGTTCGGTAATTATCCGTGGTGAAATCTCTGGGATTCCACATCTTTAAAACATAGCTGCCTTGTTCTGCCGCGCGCCGCGTGATGCCGTATTGCGTCAGCGCATCGAACATTTGCGGAAACAATGTGATGACATCGAAAATCATCACTTAGTAATCCGTCGACCAATCCACCCGGATGATCTTGTTCTTCACATCTACCTGCTTGATAGCCGAAGCCACAAACGGGATCAGGATTTCGCCGCCGTCACCCTGCACGCTCAACACCTGATTCGCGCCGGTTTCCAGCAGGTTTGCCACCGTTCCCAGCGTTACACCCGCTTCATTCACCACCGCGAGTCCGATCAAATCCGACCAGTAGTATTCGTCTTTATCCTGCTTCGGCAAGCTGCTGCGCGGCACGGCGATCAGCAAGCCTTTCAGCTTCTCGGCGGCGGTGCGGTCAGGGCAATCCGGCAATTGCGCGGCCAGCGTTTTGTTATGCGCCTCGCACTGCTGAACTTCCACCTCGCGCCACGGACCGTGCTCATGACCGAGCCACCAAGTTCGATAATCCAGCAGGCTATCAAGGTGCTCGGTATACGGCTGGATTTTGACCCAACCGCGAATACCGTGTGCAGCTGCCACGCGCCCCATGATCACCATGGAGCCTGTGTCGTCAGGCGGCAGCTGTGGCACCGGCGCGCTTGACCAGCTTGGCAACGGTGTCGCTCAACTGCGCACCTTTGCTTTGCCAGTGGCTTACACGCTCCAGTTGCAGGCGTAGCGCTTCCTGGCCTTCAGCCACGAGCGGATTGTAGAAGCCGACGCGTTCGATAAAACGACCATCGCGGCGATTGCGCGAATCGGCCACTACTACATTGTAAAACGGACGATTCTTGGAACCGCCACGGGAAAGACGAATGATGACCATAAAAAACCTATATAAGTTGTTAGCCCAGCAAAAGGGCGCGAATTCTACGACATTTGGGGCTCTTCTTGCAACCCAAAGAAAATCAACACCTTCGGAGCCTTTAAAATTCGGAGTTCGCCCAAATGCAAGGCGCGTAAAAAATTTAGCCGCGCCGCATATATTGATATGCAAGCAAGAAAACGAAGTTTCAGTGCAGGGTAATCTTTAGGTTGGCCGAAACTAAATTTTTTACGCAACGCAGCAGTTGGGATGAAGCGGTTCAAGCAGGCAATCCGCAAAGCGGATGCTCGCAAATCTGGATTTTATCTATGCAACAGCACTTCCAGAACAAACTTGCTGCCCAGGTAAGCCAACAGCAAAAACACGAAGCCGCTCACTGTCCAGCGCACCGCAACACGCCCGCGCCAGCCATAAAAATGATGCCCCCACAGCAGCACGGCGAACACCCCCCAGGAGACAAAGCCGAACAACACCTTGTGATTGAACTGCCACGCCTTGCCGAATATCTCCTCGGAAAACATCACGCCGGATGCCAGCGTCAGCGTCAGCAGCACGAAGCCGATGCCGATCATGCGGAACAGCAGGGTTTCCATCGTCAGCAGCGGCGGCAGGCTTTGCAGAACGCGCGGCAGGCTCGCATGATGCAGGCGTTTTTCCACCTGCGAAATCAGCACCGCGTGCAGCATGGCGATAGTGAACAAACTGTAGGCCAGCATCGCTGCGGCAATGTGCGCCTTGAAGGCAAACAAACCGGTATTTTCCAGTTGGTGCGCCGACGGAAAAAGTTCCGGCAGCAACACGGCCACCGCCGCCAAAGGCAGCACCAGCGCCTGCAATCCGCCGATCGGGTAGAAAAAACGCGCCACCGAATACACCAGCAGCGTCAGCCAGATGATCAGCGACAGCGCATTGGTCATGCTCAGGTTGAACCCGCCATTGGCAAACACATTCTGAATAAGCAGGTAGCCGTGCAAAACCAACGGGATCAACACCAGATGCCCCATCGCACCGCGACTCAACACATCCCCCTCGCCGCGCGTCTGTGCCCGCCAAAAATAGGCGGCCAGTACACCATAGGCGGCAGAAGCGATCAATGAAAGGAGAACGTTGGACATTTTTTGCCGGGATGTTTTAGACTGAGCGAATTCTACACTAACTCTCACATAACGATTATGTTGGACAATCTTACCAATCGCCTCTCCGGTGTCATTAAAACCCTGCGCGGGCAAGCGCGCCTCACCGAAAGCAACATTCAGGACACGCTGCGCGAAGTGCGCATGGCGCTGCTCGAAGCCGACGTTGCATTGCCGGTCGTCAAGGAATTCATCGCCCAAGTCAAACAGGCCGCGCTCGGACAGGAGGTCATCGGCAACCTGAACCCGGGGCAAGCACTGATCGGCGTGGTTCATCGCGAGCTCACCAAACTGATGGGCGAGCACAACGATGCGCTGAACCTCGCCGCCGTCCCGCCCGCCGTGATCCTGATGGCCGGCTTGCAGGGCGCGGGTAAAACCACTACCAGCGGCAAACTCGCCAAACTGCTGCGCGACCAGCACAAGAAGAAGGTGCTGCTAGTCAGTTGCGACGTGTATCGTCCGGCGGCGATCGAACAATTGCGCACGCTGGCGCAACAACTGGAAATCGATTTCTTCGCCTCGGACATCAGCCAGAAACCCCAAGACATCGCGCTGGCCGCGCTGGACTACGCACGCAGGCATTACCACGACGTGCTGATCGTCGATACCGCCGGCCGTCTTGCCATCGACGCCGCGATGATGGAAGAAATCCGGCAACTGCACGCCGCGCTCAAACCGATCGAGACGCTGTTTGTGGTCGATGCGATGACCGGGCAGGACGCGGTAAACACCGCCAAGGCATTTGGTGAAGCCCTGCCATTAACCGGCATCATACTTACCAAACTGGATGGCGATGCACGCGGCGGCGCGGCCTTGTCGGTGCGCCAGATCACCGGCAAGCCGATCAAATTTGTCGGCGTGAGCGAGAAGCTCAACGGCCTCGAAGCCTTCCATCCCGAACGCATGGCCTCGCGCGTACTCGGCATGGGCGATGTATTGTCGCTGCTTGAAGATGCGCAACGCGGAGTCGATCATGCCGAAGCCGAAAAGCTCGCCAAAAAAGTCAAAAGCGGACAAGGCTTCGACCTCAACGATTTCAAAATGCAGATTGTGCAGATGCGCAAAATGGGCGGCATGTCGGCACTGATGGACAAACTGCCCGCGCAACTCAGCCAGGCAGCGGCAGGCTCTAAAGTGGACGACAAATCCATCAACCGTCTGGAAGGCATCATCAACTCGATGACACCGCTGGAACGCAGCAAACCGGAACTCATCAAGGCCTCGCGCAAACGGCGTATTGCCGCCGGAGCGGGTGTGCAAGTGATGCACGTCAACCAGTTACTCAACCAGTTTGAGCAAACCCAGAAAATGATGAAAATGTTCAGCAAGGGCGGCATGGCAAAGATGATGCGCGGCATGGCTGGTAAATTTCCCGGTTTGCGTTAGGCTTTAACCCGAAATCGTGACCATCCAGGCCATCATATTTGACGTGGACGGCACGCTCGCCGACACCGAGGACGGACACCGCAAATCGTTCAACAAAGCCTTTGCTGAAAACAAACTTGATTGGAGCTGGGACGCCGCGCTGTATAACCAGTTGCTCGGCGTGACCGGTGGCAAAGAACGCATCAAATATTTTGTGGAAGGTTTCCTGCCCGGCTTTACCAGGCCTGAAGATATTGAGGAGTTCGTCAAGCATCTGCACAAGGTGAAGACCGCACATTACACCGCCATGCTGCGCGAAGGCCATATTCCGTTGCGCCCTGGCATCAAGCAACTCTTGACCGATGCGCGCAACGGCAATATCCGTCTCGCCATCGCCACCACCACCTCGCCGGAAAATGTCGCCACGCTGTTGCAGCAAGGACTAGGGGCCGACGGTGCAAGCTGGTTTGAGGTGATCGGCTGCGGCGATGTCGTGCCGCACAAAAAACCCGCGCCGGATGTTTATTTCTGGGTGCTGGAAAAAATGGGGCTGCCCGCCGCCGACTGCATCGCACTGGAAGATTCCGAAAACGGCCTGCGCTCCAGCCTTGCGGCAGGCATCAAGACTTTCGTTACCCTCAACCATTACACGCGCAACCAGAATTTCTCTGGCGCTGAAGCGGTATTTAACGACCTGACCGACTTGGGCAATTTCTACCGGGTAACCGGATTGCCACTTCCCAAGCAGCAATTTTCTGTTTAGCATTTGGCTACCGTGGGGACGTAGCTCAGATGGGAGAGCGTCGCGTTCGCAATGCGAAGGTCGGGAGTTCGATCCTCCTCGTCTCCACCAGAACACCAAGTCCAGCCAATGAGCACCTCTTACCATAAGCCAAGCCCATAAGCCAAGCACCGACACCGACCATTGGCAACCTCGTACTGGGCAGCGTCATACAGTGTCTTGCTGACACGGTTAACCAACAACCTTTAGTGCTAAACTACAAACCGCTGCATGGGGCAGCAACCAAACACAAGGGGGTAAAATCAAATGAACAGAAAAGAACTGGTTGACGAATTAGCATCAAAGACTGGCAGCACCAAAGCTGACGCTGAACGCAACATCGCAGCACTGATTGAAATAATCACCGCCACCCTAAAGAAGGGCGACAACATTGCGCTGGTCGGCTTCGGCACTTTTGAAGTGCGCAAGCGTGCAGCGCGGACCGGCCGCAACCCTCAAACCGGAGCGGCACTGAAAATCAAAGCATCCAAGGCTGCGGCGTTCAAGGCCGGCGCTGCCCTCAAGGCGGCAGTGAATGGCGGCAAAAAATAATTGCTCCAATTGCGACCATCAGGGCGACCTGATGGTCGCGTTCTGTTGGCTGCCATCGGGCGTTGATTTCAGTGGCTTGTAGTGCCGCAGTATGAAGGAGATGCTCAGCATCCCCTAAATGACCGGCTCACCGCTCAATAAAGTAATAATCATGGTACATGATGCTGAGATTGAGGTTTTGCGCTCGACTTGCGCGAATCACAAAAGATGCAGCTTTTTGAATGATCCGGCCGACTGATTTGTTAGCGTGGATTTTTCGCCCAAACCCCTACCAGCGCAGCCATTGGCACTGCATCTCTTTCGCTGGTGTGCTGCCATAAAACTGACCCAAAGCCCAGACGGTGCCATGTTGTTTTAGAGCCAGTGCGTATGTCATCCCGATCGTTATGGATATAATTTCGTAATCCATTGACTACAGCGGGGCGATTCCATCAAGCCCATAATAGCCGCTTCCTCATGCCCATACGGTATCGCCCGATTTCAGGGCAAGGTTAGAGGAATACCCTGGCGCAATGGTGATACTCCAGTCAATCCAACCGTTCGAATCGGAGTGCTGCTCCATATGGTTGTACCGTCGCCAAACTGGCCGTAATCGTTTGCTCCTCAAACCTGGGCTGGGATGTGACGCTCAAGCTGCATTGGGAATCCGCAGACAAGAGCGGAAATGGGAATGGATTATGCGGGAAATTTGTCCAAGAACAATATTGAGAGTCTAATGGGTGTGAATTTGATGGCGCTGTTTTAGGCACAACATTTTTGAAAAGGGTGAACCTCCATGCTGAATAATTCGAATCGGTTGTTCGTGTTCCTGCTTGCGATGGCTTTGCTGTATGGATATTGCGGAGCCGCCAACGCGGCCACACCGATGGTGTCAGCCGGCACCCAGTTCGCGATTGCACTCAAATCTGACGGAACCATCACCGCTTGGGGGAGGAGTGACTTGGGGCAATTGGGCAATGGCCAGGCCGCAATGCGCGTCACGCCCGCCAAAGTTGACGGCATCGACCACGTCACGGCCGTTGTCGCGGGAAGTTCGTCCACCTTGGCATTACGGGACGATGGCACGGTGTGGGGCTGGGGTAGCAATGGGAACGGCCAACTGGGCGATGGCACAATAGAAAACAAGTCTCATCCGGTGCGTATCACCGGATTGGTCGGGACGGTCAAGTCGATCGACATAAACTATTTGCACGCTCTCGCCGTCACGACAGACGGCAATGTCTGGTCCTGGGGCTGGGGGCTGTATGGACAACTCGGCAACGGACACATTGGCGACCTCACCTCGGCGACCCAAGTGTCGGGGTTGCCTGCGGTGGACAAGGTCGCTGCTGGAGATTATCACTCGCTGGCGCTCGCCAGCGATGGCACGGTTTGGGCTTGGGGTGATAACAGCTTGGGGCAATTGGGCGACGGCACCACCAGTTCGCATTCGACTCCCATCAGGATCAGCTCCCTGTCAAATATCGTCGCGATCAGCACAACTTCCCGCAGCAATCTGGCTCTCGACACTTTCGGCCGTGTATGGGCTTGGGGCAAAGGCGGTTGGGGCGCTTTGGGCGATGGGAGCTATAACGATCGCACCACCCCATTTATCGTCCCGGGTTTGCCGAGAATCACGGCGATCATTGCCGGAAACTCGGTCAGCGTAGCCACTGCCAGCGATGGTTCGGTATGGATGTGGGGAGATAACGAATTTGGACAATTCGGCGATAGCGCTTATTCCGCTCAACCGTCACCGGTAAACGTGTCAACTCTCACAGGATTCACCCGGTTCAGTGTCGGCTCGACGAACGTTGTCGCCATCGGTCCCGGTGGTGCCATGCAGGCTTGGGGCAGCAACAGTTACGGACAGCTCGGCGTGGGCGACACGATTGACCGTAGCGTACCCACGCTGATGACCGCGCCTGCTCAGTTCACGCAGGTATCCACGGGAGCCACCCACACGGCGGCAGTCGCCAGAGACGGTTCCGTCTGGGCCTGGGGCTCGAACGGTAGAGGCCAACTGGCCGATGGCACGGTTAGCGTCAGCAACCGGCCTGTCGACGTGCAGGGGCTTACCGATATCGTTGCCGTCTCCGCCGAAATGTTCCATGTGCTGGCACTTGGCAGCGACGGGGGTATATGGGCTTGGGGAAGCAACACCAACGGTGCGCTCGGCAACGGCAGTCGGCGCGACAGCTCCCTGCCTCAGCGCATACCGGCTCTGCCCGCCATGTCGGCTATTGCCGGCGGCGAGGGATTTTCGCTGGCTTTGGAACAGAACGGTAACGCCTGGTCTTGGGGAGGAAACAGCGTAGGACAACTCGGCAACGGTCAGACCGGTTTTATCCAACTCACTCCCCATAAGATGACGACAATTTCCGGCGTGGCGCAACTCTCCACCAAATTTCTGCATGTGTTGGCTGTGCGCCAGGATAGCTCGGTATGGGCGTGGGGAGATAACAGCTACGGGCAACTCGGCGATGGCACCATCACAGACCGCAGCACACCCACACGAGTAACCGGCTTGGCCAATGCGGTTAGTGCGGTTGCTGCTGGAAGCTTCCACAGCCTGGCTCTGGATCGCAGCGGCGATGTCTGGGCTTGGGGTAACAACTCGGCAGGCGAGCTTGGCGATGGCACCTATACCGACCGACACACTCCCGTGCGCGTTGTCGGCCTCAGCAATGTAGTGGCGATTTCGGCAGGCACAAACGTCAGCTATGCGATCACCCGGGATGGACGGCTTTGGGCTTGGGGGCAAAATGGAGAAGGGGAGCTTGGAACCGGATCGCTCGATAGTTACAGCCCCTTGGCGCACCCCATCGAGGGACTTGTCGGCTTTCAGGGAATTGCAGGCGGAGACGGGTCAGCCGTCGCGCTACGCTCGGATGGCACCGTCTGGGCTTGGGGACGCAATTTTGAAGGCCAGCTGGGTGATGCGACGTTCGCCCAACACGACACACCGGCACTGACAGTGAATGCAACGGTTAACGGGCCACTGGACCTGAATCCGCAGGTTGCCAACAGCATCCCCACAGGCAAGATTCCGCCTTTCTTTACCACAACCGACCGGGCCGGTGACTTGAGCAAATTTACCCTCAGCACCACCACCAAATTCAACACCGCCGATGCCGGCAAATCGGGCGCGGTGTTCGTCACGGCGATGGTGCCGTCAAACTCGCCGCTCGCCTTGAGCGCGAGCAACATGACCCGTGCGCAAGCGCTTGCAGCCCCGGCGGCAAATACTTTCGTGCAGATTCAGCTAACTTCAACCGGTTGGCAGCAGGTGATAGGCGGGCAACTGATTCCTCTCGCCAGTGGTGTGCTGGGTGATCTACTGGCGGCACAGACGATCTTGAACGGGCAAGATACGACAAGCCTCAAGGGCGCCCAGTTCTGCGTGGGCTACGGCACCAGCGCAACAGAGATGGTCGCTACCGGAAAAATGCGCGTGGTGGCCACAATCCCGACTGACCCGAACGCGACCAGTGCGGCCTCGGTGAGTTGCGTCTTAGCGGAAGGGAGTATCGCGACGGTCTACGTTCTCGAGTTCTACAATACCAATCTCGACAACTACTTCATCACCGCCGACTCGGGCGAAGCGGCGGCCATCGACGGCGGCAGCGCGGGACCCGGCTGGATTCGCACCGGCAATAGCTTCAAGTCGGGCGGCACTACTTCTGTTTGCCGTTTCTACGGCAGCCAGTCGCCCGGCCCGAACTCGCATTTCTACACGGTCGATCCGGCGGAATGCCAGGGGCTGAAAGACCAGCAAATCCCCGCTGGCGATCCGCGCAAACTCACTGTAAAGAGCTGGAATTTCGAGAGCCTGGATTTTGTCTCGACTCCGGCGACAAACCAAACCTGCCCCACCGGCACCACGCCGGTCTACCGCGCCTATAACAATGGATTCGCGCGGGGCGTCGATTCCAACCACCGCATCACCAGCAGCCTGACTGCGATACAGGAGGTCGTGACGCGCGGCTGGAGCAACGAGGGCGTGGTGATGTGTGCGCCGAATTGATAGGGCAAGATGCGAAGCAGTTCGTCAACGAAGCAGACCGGGTGCCGTTAACGGCAGGCTGAAACGCGACACTCAAGCTGCTCTGGCAATCAGCAGGCAAGTGCTGAAACGGGCAAAGCTGGCCGCTACCGACAATTTAAAACAGGGTTGTCTGATGCCCAGCAGCATCTTGACTTTACCCTCGCGCCATTTGGAGACCGACCAGATGTTTATCATGAAGCACAGGCGAAAGACATACATGATGTGCAGACCCAAATGGCTGGACAATATAACCGTGGCTTGGGCAAGCATATTGTGTCTTGTCGCGGGAACGGTCAGCGCAGCGTCTTTTGCTCTCGATCCGGGCTTCGGCGTGAATGGCCGCGTCACATTCAGCGCCGGTCAAGAGCAGGCGCCGATTGGACGCTCCGTTCTGCAACCCGACGGCAAGCTGATTGTCACCGGATCGCGCGCCATGCAAATCGGCATACTGTCCGGCACCGAGCTGTTCGCACGCCGCTTCAATGTCGACGGCACACCGGATGCGGGCTTCGGCACGAACGGTGAGTCGCGCTTTTCAGTGCGCGGCAACGACGCGATCAACATGATTACATTGCAGGCCGATGGCAAAATCGTGCTTGCGGTTTCGGCGCGGGAACCTTGCACGTTCCAGACTACCGCGCCACTCATGGCTTGCCTCAACAGCGCCGGACAAAGCGCAACGCTGGTCAGCGCCATCGTCCGATTGCGGGCTGACGGGACGCTGGACACTGCGTTGGACGGCAAGGGTTTTGTCGAAGCCGCCGACTTCTACGGCGGATATGCCGTCGCTGTGCAGCCGGACGGCAAACTGCTGCTTCTGGGCACTAACAGTATCGCCCGAGCCCATATCCTCAACTGGAGACTTGCGCGCTTCAACGGCGATGGCTCGCGCGATGTCAGCTTCAACGGCGGCCAGAGCGCCGCCTCGCGCTGCGAAGCATTTGGCTATTCGGTGCTGGTGCAACCCGATGGCGGCATCATCGTCGGGGGCGACGATGGGGTGTTTTATGCCGACTCGGCGGTGAATCCGGGGTTTTGCATTGAACGGCTGTTTCCGGACGGCAGCCATGACTTTGCTTTCAATCAGGGCCAGTTGAGAACGAACTTCGGCAACAACGTTTTCCTTGCCTCACTGGCGGCATTGCCCGATGGGAAACTGCTTGCGCTGGGGCGAGGCATCACGACGACGCAAACCCCCTACGAAGCGGGCGTCATCGCCGCCCGTTATGCCGCAAACGGGGTACTCGATGCAACATATGGCAACGGCGGCACGTGGTTCATCCCGGTAGCGGATTCCTATTGGTTTGTCAATTTCACGTTTGCACGGGATGGCGGCATTGTTGCTGCCGGCTACGAATACCCCACGCCGCCCAATGGCAGCCCGCAGCAATATCGCAACGCACTGCTCAAGGTGACAACAGACGGCCACGCTGACGCTAAGTTTGGCATCAATGGAATTGCGCGCGGCGCGTTTGGGGCGGATACGTTGCGGGATTTTTTGCGCGATACAGATCTTCACTGGTTCTTGATCAGCCAAACAAAATTGCCAGACCTTAACGCTGGCGGCTTGATCGAACGCTATACAGGAGATAATCTGGACGGCGTCCCTGTCGTAGAGTTTTACAACACCAACCTCGACAGCTACTTTATCACTGCCGACGCAAGCGAGGCTGCGGCCATCGACGGCGGCAGCGCGGGACCCGGTTGGAGCCGCACCGGCAACAGTTTCAAGTCGGGTGGCAACACCTCCGTCTGCCGCTTCTATGGGAGCATGTCGCCCGGTCCCAACTCACATTTTTACACGTTGTCTGGCTCCGAATGCGACGGCCTCAAGCGACTACAGGCAAGCATCCCGGCGACAGAGAAACGCTGGAATTTCGAGAGCCTGGATTTTGTTTCAACTCCGGCGACAAACCAAACCTGCCCCATCGGCACCACGCCGGTCTACCGCGCCTATAACAATGGATTCGCACGGGGCGTCGATTCCAGCCATCGCATCACCAGCAGTATGAGTGCCCTGCAACAAGTGGTGGCGCGCGGCTGGAGCAATGAAGGTGTGGTGATGTGCGCGCCGAATTGAATGGGAGAATCACGGCGCGACCAGCTGTTGAAAACAACCGCCTTGCCTTTGTATTGAGTGATACTTTGCGAAAAAACCATGATGCGACGAGAGTTGTACTTCGCGAGTGCCTGCTTGTTGGCGACCCGAATAGTTGCCCTGATGGCAAATACCACTATCCGCTTTCAGGAAGGCTAATCCAATAAATGAGGTTCCTGCTGTGTGCCAGCGGTTGCCGGTGAGGGACAGGTTTTTGCCAAACATAACTCACTCATGTTTCAAAGCAAACTCACTTCAACTCAACGAACTCAAGAGATGGGAAATGCGCGTATTCGCGCCATCCAGGCGCTTTACCAGCAACCGCAAAAAAGCATTGTCAATCTGAAAACGGCACCCCGCCGTAGCCCTCTCCAGCACATCCGGGTTGATGCCGATCAGGGTAACATTTGAATTCGCCACCACATCTGTGGATCGGGTGAAAGCGCGTTCGGAAAGGTGCGCCATTTCACCGAAGCAATCGCCTTTGTTCAAGACGCTCAACAAGAGTTCCTGCTTGACCACTTTGACCGATCCCTGCCCCAGAATAAAAAACTCCCGGCCCCGTTCGCCCTCTCGCAAAATGAATTCACCGCTATGCACTTTGCGCCATTCACTGATACGCAACACTTCCCACAATTCGATATCACTGAAGTTCTTGAAGAAAACCAGCTCACGCAAAATATCGAATTTTTCCATATCAAAAATTTCCGTCTGCGTCACCACGTTATTGCTGAAGAAACTCATCAGATCGTGCGCAAACTCGCCCCATGTCTGATAGCGCCGCGACAGGTCTTTTTCCATGGCGTGAAGCACTATGGCCTCCATTTCCGGAGGAACTTCCGGGCGTAATTGGCAGGCAGGCTGCGGTTCAATGTTCATGATCTGGTAAATCAGGCTGAAGTGGTTGCTTGCATCAAAGGGCAGTTTGCCGGTGAGCAATTGGAACATGGTCACACCGAGCGAATAAATATCGGTCTGATGCGTCAGCAACAGATTGCTGACCTGCTCCGGCGACATATATGCAGGAGAACCTACACCAGCCACTTGGGTGGTCTGCTGGTTTACGATGATTGCCGCACCGAAATCGGAAATCTTGACATCGCTCTGTCCATTTAACAGAATATTTGCGGGTTTAATGTCGCGGTGTATCACACCTTGCTGTTGTGCATATTCCAGTGCCTTGCAGCATTTGTAGATAATTTCCGCAATCGTGCTGAACGGCAACAAGCGTGATGCGTCAGTATAGTGCGCCAGCGAATGGCCTTCCACATACTCCATCACCATGTAATTTTCAGCGTCTTTCAATACGGCATCAAACACCCTTACGATATGCGGATGGGATAACTTGCCAACCAGTGACGCTTCCGTCAGCAACAGCTTGCGGTGAGCCTTGGCAAGAATGGGGTCGCGTAGCGTGTCCAGATTAAACAACTTGATTGCCACTTGCTGGTTGTTGAACGGATCCAGCGCGAGATACACGGTGCTGGTCGCACCGTTGCCGAGCTCCCTGATGATTTCATAGTTGCCTATTGTGTCCATTTGTCTGGAGGAGATTATTGGCAGCGGCTATTTTGCGGATTTCACACGCCTGTGTCCATACTTAAAAGCGGGGATTGAAAGCTTCGCAAGAGAGTCGGCATTGGCGCCCCTCATCTCATCCTAATCTTGCGGGGGGTGAAAAACTAGCCAACTCGGGCTGCTCATGGTTTTATCGGTGCCGTTGAGGCGATCGCCAATAAGCCTGTGCCTGTCGAAGTGACCGTCAGCTTTGCCGGTGACAATTTAACTCGATCTCGAATCGGCGCAACTCCCCAAAAACCTTCAATTCCTGCAATAATCACGAACGTAAAACGAGAAATATCGAAAGTGAGCAAATAAAATGATGAGCCAGGATGATTTAAAGCGCGCGGTAGCCCAGGCGGCGATTCAGTATGTACCGCTCGATTGCATTGTCGGCGTGGGTACAGGTTCCACCGCCAATTGTTTTATTGATGAGCTGGCCAAGATCAAGCACAAGATACGCGGTGCAGTTGCCAGCTCGGAAGCTTCGGCGAAGCGTTTGCAAGGGTATGGCATTGAGGTGCTGTCGCTGAATGAAGCGGGCAGTTTGCCGGTGTATGTGGACGGCGCGGACGAAATTACGCGGCATATGCACATGGTCAAGGGTGGTGGAGGCGCGCTGACGCGCGAAAAGATCGTTGCGGCTGCGAGCAAGAAGTTTATCTGCGTATGTGATGCCAGCAAGTTGGTGGATGTGCTGGGCAAATTCCCGTTGCCCATCGAGGTGATCCCGATGGCGCGTAGTTACGTGGCGCGACAACTGGTCGTGCTGGGCGGGCAGCCCAAGTTGCGCGAGGGTTTTACCACCGACAACGGCAATGTCATCCTCGATGTGTACGGGTTGAAAATCATGAATCCACTGGAACTGGAGTCCACACTAGATCATATCGCGGGAGTGGTCACCAATGGCCTGTTCGCGCGCCGTGCTGCCGATGTGTTGCTGCTCGGCACGGCGGATGGCGTGAAGACAATGACGCTATGAACGCCGTCAGCGTAGGGTGCATTTCATGCCCCTTACCGTGTTGCCCGCCCTGCGACTGTCATATTCCCTTCACATTTACCGCTTACACTGCACCGTCAATTATTTGAGGAACCATAGTTATGAGCAGTAGCGACCATATTTCCCGCCAGTTCGATGCCGATCTCGAAGCCATCCGCGCCAACGTGTTGCAGATGGGGGGGTTGGTGGAAAGCCAGATCAAGAACGCAGTGGAATCGTTGCTGAGCGGCGATGTGGCATTGATGGCCCGTGTGATCGAAGACGATCATCGCGTCAACGCCATGGAAGTGAAGATCGACGAAAGTTGCAGCCATGTGATCGCACGCCGCCAGCCGACTGCCGGTGATTTGCGTTTGGTGATGGCCGTAGTCAAAACCATTACCGATCTGGAACGCATCGGAGACGAAGCCGAAAAAATCGCGCGCATGGCCAAACTGCTGTCGCAGAAGAGCATGCTCAATTTACCGCGTTACCACGAGATCAAGCATGCCGCCGATCTGGCCCTGGATATGTTGCGTAAATCACTGGATGCCTTTGCGCGTCTGGATGTGGTAACGGCCGCACAGGTGGTGCGCCAGGATGATCAGGTGGACGATGAATTTCGCGCCATCATGCGCTATCTCATCACCTTCATGATGGAAGACCCGCGCACCATTTCCACCGCGCTGGAAATCCTGTTTGTGGCGAAAGCGATCGAACGCATCGGCGACCACGCGAAAAATATGTCCGAATACGTTATCTACATGGTCAAGGGGCGCGATGTGCGCCATGTCACCGTAGATGAAATCGAACGCGAAGTTCAGCAGTAGCCTAAGGAAACCCGGAAAATGAGCGGGGTGGATGGCAGACGAGAAAACGAAAACGGCGTTTCAGCACAGGCTCATGCGCGCAAGCGCGTTAAGCGAAGCGGCCGAAGCCAACACCGCGCAACGCCGCGATGCGCCGCAGCAGCCATTTATCCGGGTCTTTCGTAGTGCAGCTTCTGTCCACTCTTGCCGCCGTTGATCTGGGATCGAATAGTTTCCGGCTGCAAATCGCCCGTGTCGAGGGCGACCAGCTTTACATGCTGGATGGATTGCGTGAACCGGTGCGCCTTGCGGCCGGACTCACTGCCGACAAATATCTTGATACCGAAGCGCAGCAGCGTGCCCTCGTCGCGCTGGGACGGTTTGCCGAACGCCTGCGCGGCTTGCCGCGCGAGGCGGTGCGCGCGGTAGGCACCAACTCGTTGCGCGTGGCGAAAAATGCCGCCGATTTCATTCCGCAAGCCGAGCATGTCCTGGGATTCCCGATAGAAGTCATCGCCGGGCGGGAAGAGGCGCGCCTGATTTATCTCGGCGTGGCGCAGGGTTTGCCGCAATCGAAAGACAATCGTCTGGTGATGGACATCGGTGGCGGCTCCACTGAATTCATCATCGGCAACGGACTCACACCGCTTAAATTGGAAAGCCTGTATATGGGCTGCGTCAGTTTTACCAGGCGGTTCTTCCCGGATGGCAAAATTACCAAACAAAATCTCAAACAGGCCGAACTCGCCGCGCGCGTTGAATTGCAAATAATCGTAGCCGACTACAAAGGACAGTGGCAGCAGGCGCTCGGTTCATCCGGTACAGCGAAGGCGCTGAATGAAATTCTCGAATTGAACGGTTACAGTAAAGGCGGCATTACGCGCGAAGGCCTCGACAAACTGCGCACCCACCTGCTCAAGGTCGGCGATGTGCAAAAACTCGATTTGCAAGGATTGCGTCCGGATCGCATGCCTGCACTGGCCGGTGGGTTCGCTATCATGTATGCGGCATTTTGTGAGCTGGGTATTACGCACATGAGCCCCGCGTTGGGCGCGTTGCGCGAAGGTGTGCTGTATGACTTGTGGGGGCGCTTCCACAACAATGACATGCGCGACGTCACGGTGCGGCAATTCATGCAGCGCTATCGCGTTGATGCCAAACAGGCCGAGCGTGTGGCAAAGCTGGCGGCTGTGTTTGCACAGCAATTTTTCGGTACCGAAATCGGCGAAGCCGACCTCCATACGCTTAACTGGGCGGCTCATCTGCTCGAAATTGGCATCAGCGTTGCGCACAGCGGCTATCACAAGCATACTGCTTACATTCTCGCCAATGCCGATATGCCAGGCTTTTCCAAAAAAGAGCAGGCGCGCATCAGCTTGCTGGCGCTGGCGCAGCGTGGCAGCCTGGACAAGTTTCAGGGGCAACTAAATTTCCCGGTGGGTGGCCTGCTGCTGCACAACGATCCTTCCGCAGACTATGTGCTGATAATGAGCCTGCGCCTTGCCGTGCTGTTTTACCGCAACCGCAGCGACAGCGAATTGCCTGCCATGCACGGACGTTTCAGCGGCACAAAATTCCATCTTTCGATAGATGCCAACTGGCTGGCGCAAAATCCACTGACTGAAACCGCATTGCAGGAAGAAGTGAAACAGTGGAAGACGCTGGGAGTGGGCATGCAGGTGGTGGCGGAATCACCATAGGCGCCACCGAACTGCGCGAATCGCCCACGCGCATCCTCAAGCGTACGGAAGACGAGGATCAGGCCGTCGCCATCCTCAACCACAACAAGCCCGCCGGATACATCATTTCGCCCCGGATGATGGAAGCCATGCTGGACTCCATCGCCGACCGCATCGCCGAAAACCGCGCGAAAAGCCGCATGGCGACGATGGGCAAGGCGCGCAAGGTCAAACTGGATGAGCCATGAACTCGCCAACGAACGCCTCAAGCACCCAGCGCGTAGCCAAAGACGCGCTACGCCCTTCGACTGAGCTCAGGACAGGCTTATTGCCCGACTGCTACAAGATAAAAATCACCACGCCGCAATTCCGTTTGATCTACCACGTCAACGATACAAAACGGCTGCTGACTATTTTGTCGGTGGCGACAAGAGAGGATGTGCACGAAGAGTTGCGGATGAGGTTGGGGGCGCAGCTCGCGTAAGTCGTAGCCCGGATGCAGCGTAGCGCAATCCGGGAGCGCACACGAAATTCGTGATCCCGGATTCCATTTCATTCCATCCGGGCTACCTTGCTATCCTGTCCGTGGCGACGCGGGACGATGTGTATGCTGAGTTGCAGATGAGGTTGGGAGCGTAGGATATGGTGAGGAACGAATCGCATCAATCGCGAACGATGCGGTTATCACCGCATCCTACTGTACTCTACGTGAGCTAAATGTGATTAGCCAAAAGACTGATTACCCATAGTAGCTCGTGTAACACTTGTCTGAACGTGAATCAATATATCGACCATTGTCGGATCAACGTCGGGTTCCAGCAATTGCTCTGTCCGTACAGAGACGGCGGTAATTAAGTTATCGTCCTCAAGCAAACAATAAAAGAATGGGGTCTCGTCAGCGGTTGGCATTGCTGAATTGGGCAGTGCGTTTTGATGGCGTGGCATAGTCAATGCGTCAAAAAGTGTCTTAAGACGATTGTCGATATCGCCACCTTGTGTGATCAAATTACCAGGAGATTCTGGGCGCAATATCGTAATAGACAGCTCAGCTACCACACTCATTTCTGCCGTTATGAGCGGAACAAAAGTGAAACCGTTTAGTGGCCGAAGAAGGCAATAGTTGCCATCTGTACGAGGTTGAAGAAAATAACGTGACTCCTCATTCAGCGGTACTTGAGACCAAAGTGTCTTTAGTTGCTTATGAAAATGTTGACGAAGCTCATGCTTATGAGACGGAGAGCCGTTAGATCTCAAGATACCTCTATAATGAAGCATTAGGCGCATATTTAAGCCTCTAGATTATTCGATGTAAAAGTGTATTTATTTCGTTGTGCCTTCTTCCGTGCACAATTTAATGCGCCTCATCCCAATTCTTCCCCTTCCCCAACTCCACCAGCAGCGGCACTTGCAGCTTGGCGACTTCACACATCAGCCTGGGCAGCATATCCTTGACCAGATGCAGTTCCGCCTGCGGCACTTCGAGCACCAGTTCGTCGTGCACCTGCATGATGAGGCGCGTTTGCAGTTTTTCGGATTCCAGCCAATGCTGCACCTTGATCATCGCGAGCTTGATCAGATCGGCGGCAGTGCCCTGCATCGGAGCGTTGATCGCGGCGCGTTCTGCGCCCTGGCGTTTCATGCCGTTGCTGGCGTTGATCTCCGGCAGCCATAGGCGGCGGCCGAACACGGTCTCGACATAGCCTTGCTGTTTGGCCTGGTCGCGGGTGCGCTGCATGTAGTCGGCGACGCCGGGGTAGCGCGCGAAGTAGCGGTCGATGTAGGCGGTCGCGGCGCCGCGCTCGATGCCGAGCTGCTTGGCGAGACCGAAGGCCGACATGCCGTAGATCAGGCCGAAGTTGATGACCTTGGCGTAGCGGCGCTGCTCGCTGTCCACGTCGGCGGGCGCGACCATGAAAATTTCGGCGGCGGTGGCACGGTGGATGTCTTCGTTGTTGGCGAAGGAATGCAGCAACCCTGCATCGCCGGACAGGTGCGCCATGATGCGCAATTCGATCTGCGAATAATCGGCGGACACGATGCGGCTGCCGGGCGGTGCGATGAACGCCTCACGGATGCGGCGGCCTTCGGCGGTGCGCACCGGGATGTTCTGCAGGTTGGGGTCGCTGGAGGCCAGCCGCCCGGTGACCGCGACCGCCTGCGAGTAGCTGGTATGCACGCGCCCGGTCTGGCGATCCACCATCTGCGGCAGCTTGTCGGTGTAGGTGGATTTGAGTTTCGCCATGCCGCGATAGTCGAGCAGGATTTTCGGCAGCGGGTAATCCAGTGCCAGTTCCTGCAACACTTCTTCGTCGGTGGACGGCGTGCCGCTCGGGGTTTTTTTCTTGACCGGCAATTGCAGCTTATCGAACAGGATTTCCTGTATCTGCTTAGGCGAATTCAGGTTGAACGGCTGCCCGGCAGCCTCGTGCGCCCTGGCTTCCAGCGCAAGCAGTTTCTCGCCCAGCTCGCGGCTCTGAATCTTCAGCAGGTCGCAGTCGAGCAGCACGCCGTTGCGCTCCATCGTGTACAGCACATGCATGCTCGGCAGCTCGATGTCGCGGTACACATATTGCAAGCCTGTCCTGAGCCCAGTCGAAGGGCCGCTCTGCACCGCGATCTGCGGCGCGAGCGCATGGTGCAGTTGCAGCGTGATGTCGGCGTCCTCGGCGGCATAGCGCGTGGCGGTATCGAGATCGACCTGGTCGAAACATATCTGCTTCGCGCCCTTGCCGACCACTTCGGCGTAGCTGATGGTCTGCACGTTGAGATGGCGCAGCGCGAGGTTATCCATGTCGTGCGGTTTGTGGCTCTCCAGCACGTAGGATTGCAGCAGCGTGTCATCGTGGATACCCGCCAGCCGGATACCGTGGTTGGCGAAAATATGCAGGTCATATTTGAGGTTTTGCCCGAGCTTCTTGTGGCGCGCGCTTTCCAGCCACGGCTTGAGTTTGTGCAAGGCGTGCTCACGCTTGAGCTGATCCGGCGCGCCGGGATAGCGGTGCGCCAGCGGCAGGTAGGCCGCCTCATGCGGCGTGACCGCAAACGAGATGCCGACCAGTTGCGCGTTCATCACGTCGAGGCCGGTGGTCTCGGTATCCACGCAGGCCAGTTCGGCGGCGAGCAGTTTTTCCAGCCATGCGTCGAGTTGCGCTTCGGTCAGGATGGTTTCGTAATGGGCGCTGTCGGTGCGGGTGGGGGCGTCGCTGAACAAACTCTGCTCAGACTCCCTCTCCCTCAGGCGGGAGAGGGTTGGGGTGGGGGCTGATGAAAGAGTGGCGCCTTCGGATTGACCACCCTCTCCCCCAGCCCCTCTCCCGCTTGCGGGAGAGGAGAGAGAAAGTTCGCGCAGCCAATTCTTGAATTCGAATTTTTCATACAGGCTGCGCAGTTGCTCCATGTCCGGGGCGGGTGGAATCAATTCGCTGTACGCCTGCGGCAATGCCACATCGCATTTCACGGTGAGCAGGCGGCGCGCCTGCGGTAGCCAGTCCAGCGCCTTGCGCAGGTTCTCACCGACCACGCCGCCGACCTCATCGGCATGCTGCATCAGGTTGTCCAGCGTACCGTATTGCGCGAGCCATTTCACCGCCGTTTTCGGGCCGACCTTTTCCACGCCCGGCACGTTGTCCACCGCATCGCCGGTCAGCGTCAGGTAATCGAGGATGCGTTCCGGCGGCACACCGAATTTCGCGGTGACATTGGCGATATCCAATGTCTCGTTGCTCATCGTGTTGATCAGCGTCACGCGCTCGTTCACCAGTTGCGCGAGGTCCTTGTCGCCCGTCGCCACGATGCAGCGCGCGCCGTCCTGTGCGGCCTGTTGCGCCAGCGTGCCGATCACGTCGTCCGCCTCCACGCCATCCTGCATCAGGATATTCCAGCCGGACGCGGCGATGGCCTGATGCAGCGGCTCTATCTGCCGCACCAGATCGTCCGGCATCGGCGCGCGATGCGCCTTGTACTGCGGATACCAGTCGTCGCGGAAGGTTTTGCCTTTTGCATCGAACACGCACAGGCTATAATCCGCCGGGTAATCGTGGCGCAGTTTGCGCAGCATGTTGAGCACGCCGTAGATCGCGCCGGTCGGAAAACCTTCGCGGTTGCGCAGATCGGGCATCGCATGGAACGCGCGATACAGGAAAGATGAGCCGTCCACCAACAGTAATGTTTTACCGGAATCCACTTTGTCTGCTTTATCGAAATTCATTTTGTTCATTTTTTGCTAAAAGGTAATTGCATGCATACTCCGCCAAAACTGCCCTCTCCCGCGATACCGGAAGTATGGAACTCCAAGGAGGCTTGGCGCGTGTTCGGCATTATGTCAGAGTTCGTCTCCGCCACTGACCGTCTCAACCGGATTCACCCCGCAGTGACCGTGTTTGGCAGTGCGCGCACCAGACCGGATCAGCCCTATTACAAGCTTACCGAAGAGATTGCGCGCCTGCTTTCCGATGCCGGATTTTCGGTTATTTCCGGCGGCGGCCCCGGCATCATGGAAGCCGCCAACAAAGGCGCGTTCTACGGCAAATCGCCCAGCGTCGGGCTGAACATCCAGCTGCCGCACGAACAGTCCAGCAACCTTTACCA
>JAHFRA010000059.1:6700-8616 GCA_023259035.1 Gallionella sp. | reverse complement strand
CGCGTAAACAATCCACACCTGAAACCGCCGGGATACAAATTCTTCCAGCAGCGGCCCGAGCGCCAGACCCGCTTCGTAGTACTATAATGTCAGTTCTGTTCCTTCCGGGAGTTCCTTCATGACTTCAGCCGCCACTGCTCCGGCCGCATCCGCCGAGCCGCAACTGCTGCGCACTGACAAAAACGGCATCACTACGCTCACGCTCAACCGTCCCGGCCAGTTCAACGCCCTCTCCAGCGTGTTATTGAATGAATTGCAGTCCGCGCTGGATGCCGTCGCCAAGGAAAACTCAATACGCGTGGTCGTAATTGCCGGCTCTGGCCCGGCATTTTGCGCGGGCCACGATCTCAAGGAAATTCGCGTCAACCGCAATCCGGACTTTATCGAAGACCTGATCAGGCGCTGCAGCCGCATGATGATGACTTTGATTGAAATTCCACAGCCGGTAATTGCGCGAGTGCACGGCATTGCCACCGCTACCGGATGTCAGTTGGTCGCGGCATGCGATCTTGCCGTAGCCTCGACTGAAGCGCGTTTCGCCACATCCGGTGTCAATTTCGGCCTGTTCTGCAACACCCCTGGCGTGGCGCTCTCGCGCAATTTGCCGCGTAAACAGGCGATGGAGATGCTGCTCACCGGGGATTTCATCGATGCCCAAACCGCATTAAAGCAGGGGCTGGTCAATCGCGTTGTATCTCCCGCTGAACTCGATGCGGAAGTAATGAAGCTGGCCGCTGCGATCAAAGGCAAATCGCGCGCGTCCATTTCCCTGGGCAAGCAAGCATTTTACAAGCAGCTGGAAATGGGCATGGAGCAGGCCTACCAGTACGCAAGCCAGGTCATGACTTGCAATATTATGGACGACGATGCCGCGGAAGGCATAGACGCATTCCTGCAAAAGCGCCCGCCGAAATGGCGGAGTTAAAACCGATGGCGGTGCGCGGAATACTTTTTGTCGTTTTCTTCGTTCCGCTTTCTGCCTCGGCGGGCGGCTCCAACTACGGCATCACTCCCGGGACCAATGCCAATTTCACAGGCAAGGTGACGGAATGGCCGGTGCCCACTCCCAAATTCGCGCGCGATCCAGCGCCGGGACCGGATGGAAACATTTATATCGCGGTCATGCACGGCGACAAAATCGCGCGCTTCGACACACAAGCCAAGACATTCAAGGAATGGGATTTACCTCAGGGCGCGCATCCGCATGGCCTGCTCGTGGATAAGAGCGGCATGGTGTGGTACACCGGCAATGGCAACGGCACTATAGGCAGGATCGATCCCGCCACCGGCAAGGTTAGTGAATACAAAGCGCCTTCCGGCGGCGATCCGCACACGCTGGTGATAGACGATAACGGCATCATCTGGTTTACCGTCCAGAGCGGCAACCGCATCGGCCGGCTCGACTCCCATACCGGCGCCATCAAGGAATACTGGACTTCAGGTCATCCTTACGGGATCGCGCTTGATAAGGCAGGTAATGTGTGGGTCTGCCAGATGGGCGGGAACCAAATAGGCAAGCTCAATCCGCAAACCGGCGTTGTCAAGGAAATTCCCATGGAGCGCAGCTCGCAGCCGCGGCGCATGGCGCTGGCTCCCGATGGTTCGCTGTGGGTCACGCTTTACGGAGCGGGCAAGCTCATCCGCGTTGATACAGCAGCGGACACCATCATCAAGGAATACACCCTTCCCGCTGGAAAAGGTGGCGGGCCTTATGCGGTTACCATTGATGGCGCGGGAATGGTGTGGGTGAATGAAATCAATACCGACACCGTGGTGCGGCTTGATCCGCAATCAGGCGCGATGCGCGTAATACCGCTCCCCTCAAAAAACGTCGGTATCCGCAAGATGATTGTGGATGCGCAAGGAAAGCTCTGGTACATGGGCAGCCACAACGGCAGGCTCGGCGTCATAGAATA
>JAHFRA010000059.1:3206-6600 GCA_023259035.1 Gallionella sp. | reverse complement strand
CGCCGCCGGAGAACTGCCGCTCGATAAAATCCAGCTGCCGCCGGGTTTTGCAATCAGCATTTATGCCGAAGTCCCCGGCGCGCGCTCGATGACGCTGGGCGCCGATGGCACGGTGTTTGTCGGTGCCATGCGTGAAGGCAGGGTCTATGCGGTGACCAAAGAGCGCAAGGTCCATGTCATTGCTGAAGACCTCAACATGCCAAACGGCGTGGCGTACCGCAACGGCTCGCTGTATGTCGCGGAAATCGGCCGCATCCTGCGTTATGACAACATCGAGTCAAGCCTGATCACCCCCGCCAAACCGGTTGTGGTCAACGACAAATTTCCCAAAGATTTTCATCACGGCTGGAAATTCATCGCTTTCGGCCCGGATGGCTTGCTCTACGTCCCCGTAGGCGCGCCGTGCAACAGCTGCAAGCCCGATTCCGACCGCTACGCGCTGATTTCGCGCATCAGGCCCGACGGCAGTGGCTATGAGGTATTCGCGCGCGGTGTACGCAATTCAGTCGGCTTCGACTGGGACCCGCAAACCAAGGAGATGTGGTTCACTGACAACGGGCGCGATTGGCTGGGGGACGATTTGCCATCGGATGAGCTTAATCACGCGCCGCAAGCCGGCCTGCATTTCGGCTATCCATACTGCCATCAAGGCGACACTCCCGATCCTGAACTCAGCGCCAAGCGCAGCTGCAGTGAATTCACTCCCCCGGCAGTCAAACTTGGCCCGCATGTCGCAGCGCTTGGAATGCGCTTCTACACCGGAAACCAGTTTCCCGCCGAATACCGCAACAGGATTTTCATCGCCCAGCACGGCTCGTGGAACCGCAGCCAGAAATCAGGCTACCGCGTGATGATGGTGACGCTAAAGGACAACAAGCCTGAAAAATACCAAGTCTTTGCAGAAGGCTGGCTACAAGGAGAAAAAAACTGGGGCCGGCCGGTCGATGTATTGGTTATGTCCGACGGCGCGCTGTTGGTTTCCGACGACCAGGCCGGGGTAATTTACCGCATTGGCTATAAAGGCGCTAAAAACTAAGGCTGATCGGTCCGGAATTAACGCAGCGCTTCGGTCAATACCTTGCCTTCACAGCCGTTCGGCGGTCGCACATTCAGAATGTAGGCAAGGGTCCTGCCCAGGTCCACCGTTTCGGAGCTTCCATATTTGCCCGCCTTTACCCATTTACTGCCCATCATCATAAGTGGCACGTTGGTGTCATAAGCCCAAGGTGAGCCGTGGGTCGCGGCGTAGGCAAGCGGCTTGGCAAACAGGTACCAGTTCGGCTTGTTAATCACTACGATGTCTCCGCTCAACTGCTGGTGCCATGCAACGTACACCTGCTTGCTGAGCTTGGTATCGGGAGTGTTGCCGTTTTCAAGCTGGGTGCGCGTGTACACGGCTTCCACACCAGGGTAGTTCCTGAGGAAGACTGCGGCTGCGTTTTCTACGTCGGCGCGCTTCAGGTTATTCTTGTCCACCAGGGCATAATCCACGTACAGGGTGGGGTTCCACCAGGTGGTGATGTATTTACCTTCGCCGAATTTCTTCGAAAGGGCGGCGTTGGTTTCCTCAATCATCTTCTCCGGATCAATGCGCCCCGCGTCCAGGTTTTTGGAAGTGCTGTACTCGGGGATGTTCATGAAGCCGTGGTCGGCGCTTAGAGTTATGAGAACATTATCCAGCCCCACCCATTTGTCCAGGAACTGGAAGAACTCGGCGAACACCAGGTCCAGCCTCAAGGTGTGATCCTGAGCCTGCTTGCTTTCAGCGCCGAACAGGTGATGCACGTAATCATGGCTGGTCCAGCTGATAGCGAGCAAATCCGGTACGCCCGCAGGGTTCTTGCCTAGGTTCTCGCCTGCAATTGCGGCCTTTACGAAATCGAGCGTCAGCAGATCGCCGTACGGCGTCCACAGCATGGCATCGTAATAGCTCTTGCCGGGCTTATCTGCCCCGCCGCTGATGGGGTGAGGAAACTTGGTTCCCAGGCCTTTGTAATTGGTGGACCAGGGACGGTCATCCGGCGCAGAACGGGCATAAGCGGTATCCGGCAGAAGTGGAGTCCACATCATGCCGAAGTATTTGTCCTGGGGTTTGCTTTCGTAAAATTTCGTCCACCAGTCAGGGTAATCCCGCATGTAGTAGGTAGAGGTGATAAAACGTCCGGTATCCGTGCTGTGCATATAGGCCGTCCCCGCGTGACCCGCGAGCCCGATGGCGCTGCGGTCCTTTCCGGAAATGGTGATTACCTTGGACGTGCCGTTCTGGTAAATCATCTCGTCGCCCACGGTGGTGACCAGGAGGTTGCGCGGCGAAGTGCCGGCATGCTTGGGAGTGTTCTCGTCAATATATTTGTAGTTGGGATCCTCAGTGGAATAGACTCGTTCTTTGGTTTTCTTGTCCAGCCAGTCGTTGCCGATTACTCCGTGCTTGTAAGGATGGGCGCAGGAGAGCAGCGTAGCATGGCCCACGCCGGTGTAAGTCGTGGCATGAGTGTAGTTGTTGTCCGAATACCAGGCGCCTTTGTCAATCAGGCGCTTCAAGCCGCCATCGCTCAACTGATCGTAGTATTTGGTGACCTGCTCCTGAGGAAAGCCGTCCACCACCATGAATACGACCAGCTTGGGCGGGGCCTTGCCAGCGGGAGCATCGGCCGCCAGACCCGGACCTGCCGCAATCATCATGGGGCCGAAAAGCAAAGACAGCACAATAAGGGATTTCAGTTTTTTGAATTTGAACATGGCTCTCTCCAGCGGTGGGTAGAAGCAGGTATTACAGTGCGGGAATTTTCTAATGCTAGTCTGTCGTATAAATTAAGTGGGATTAACTTTGACGATAGGTTATAGCATAACTTTAACGGCTAAAATAATTCAGTATCATGTCAAGCATATGCCAGCCAAAAAAAGCAAGCAAATAGTGGAATAAGCCGGCTTGCGCTTTCGCCTAACCCAGCGCGGAGCACTGTGGCTCCAGCGCACAGTCAGATGGCGCTTGGACACCTCCACGTACGGTCTGAAAGTCCCTAGCTCTCAAGACCAACCGCAACCACCCAGCTGCTACGCTCCCGGTGCACGGTAGGCAACAGACTTCTTGCACGCCGCGTCGATCTCTTCCGGTGTGATAAGCGGAGTGATTGACACCCGAGCGCCTCCCTTCGAGTTGACCACAAGACTGATTGCCGCAGCAGAGATTGCATCGGGCACATCCATGATAGTAAAAACGTCGGGCTCGCCAAAAGCGAAGTAGAACACTTCCAGTTTGCCGCCCATTCCCTGGACCATTTGTGCCACTGCCGCCCTGCGAGCTGAACCGCCTTCTTTGAGCAGCCCCTTCGTTCCTTCCGTTGTATACGTCGATTTGATAAGGTACTTGGCCATGGTACACCTCCTAGAAAGT
>JAHFRA010000059.1:0-3106 GCA_023259035.1 Gallionella sp. | reverse complement strand
GGTCACAACGAGCGGGCGATTGAATTCACGCACAGAGCCATCAGCGGGTGCGGCAGGACGCCCAGCACCAGCATGGCGAGCCCGTTGGCGCTAATCAGGACGCGCGCGTCCGGCTGCGGCAGGATGGGCGCATGGTCTTCCGGCTCGTCGAAATACATGAGTTTGACGATGCGCAGATAATAATACGCCCCGATAAGCGCAAACAGCACCGCAGCCACCACCAGCCACACATAGCCCGCCTCCAGCGCCGCCTCAAACACCGCAAGCTTGGCGAAGAAGCCCGCCGTGGGCGGGATGCCCGCCATGGAAAACATCAGCAGCAGCATCAGGAATGCATACCACGGGTTGCGCCGGTTCAAACCCTTGAAGTCATCCAGATTCTCGGCCTCAAAACCTTCGCGCGACAGCAGCAGGATCATACCGAAACTGCCCAGGCTCATCAGCACGTAGACCAGCATGTAAAACATCGCCGAGCTGTAGCCGTTCATGCTGCCGCTCAATATTCCCAGCAGCATGAATCCCATGTGGGAGATGGCTGAATACGCCAGCATTCTTTTGAGATTGGTTTGCGCGATGGCGGTGATGTTGCCTATCGCCATGGACAGCACGGCGAGTATCATCAGCATGCCCTGCCAGTCCACGACCAGGTCCTGCAAGCCGAAAACCAGCAGGCGCATCGCGAAAGCAAACGTGGCAAGCTCGGGTGCGGAGCCGATGAAGAGCGTAATCGCGGTCGGCGCGCCGTGGTAGACATCAGGTACCCACATATGGAAAGGCACAACTCCCAGTTTGAAACCCAGACCGGCGACGATGAACACCAACCCTAACACCAGCACGGTACGGTGCCCGACCCCGCTGTGAATCGCTTGCGCCACTTTGGTAATTTCCAGCGTGCCAGTCGCGCCGTAAAGCATGGACATCCCGTACAGCAACATCCCTGAAGCCAGCGCGCCGAGCACGAAATATTTCATTGCCGCTTCGGTGGCGATCGCCGAATCGCGCTGCATCGCGACCATTGCGTACAGGCTCAATGACAACAGTTCCAGCCCGAGGTACAAGGTCAGGAAATGATTGGCGGAAATCATCACCATCATGCCCAGCATCGCAAACAGGGTGAGCGCAAAAAACTCACCGCGGAATATGCCGCGCAGCATAAGGTAGGTGCGCGAATATACCAGCATGACCGCGACCGAAAGGTACACCATCACCTTAAGCGAGTCGGCCATCAGATCGCTGACAAACATGCGGCTGAAGCTATATCTCACTGCAGGATCGCTCACTGAAACCGTGATAACAGCGCAGCCAAACAGGGTGAGCTGTGTCAGCAAGTAGGTCAGGAAACGCTTCTCGTCGCTTACAAACAAATCGAACACCAGAATCAGCGACACCATCAGGAGCAGGAACAGCTCCGGATAAGCGGGCACCAAATCAGACATCGAAAACGTCATCTCACTTTACCCCTCACTCCTTACGCCTCACTTTTTCACAGCTTGCTCTGCGCCACATGTGTCAGCAAATTGTTCACCGAAGCATGCATGACATCGGTGAATGGTTTGGGATAGACTCCCATCCCCAGCACCGCCAGCGCCAGCAAACCCAGCACCAATGCCTCGCGCAGCGTGATGTCGGAAAGCGCCTCGACGTGGCTGTTGGCCACCGCGCCGAATATCACGCGCTTGTACATCCACAGCGTATAGGCGGCGCCGAAAACCAGCGTGGTCGCGGCCAGCGCCGCATACCAGAAATTGACTTTGAGCGAACCCATGATGACCATGAACTCGCCGACAAAGCCGCTGGTCGCGGGCAACCCGGAATTGGCCATGGCAAACAGCATGAAGAGCGAGGCGAACACCGGCATCTTGTTCACCACCCCGCCGTAGTCGGCAATCATGCGCGTGTGCATGCGGTCATAGAGCACGCCCACGCACAGGAACAGCGCGCCGGAAATAAAACCGTGCGAGACCATTTGCACCAGCGCGCCTTCCGCGCCGTAAGCGTTGAAAATAAAAATGCCGAGCGTGACAAAACCCATATGGGAAACCGAAGAATAAGCGATGAGCTTCTTCATATCCGCCTGCACCAGCGCCACCAGGCCGATGTAAACCACCGCAATCAGCGATAAAGCAATCATGAAACCGGCGAGGTAGTGACTCGCATCAGGCGTAATCGGCAGTGAAAAACGCATGAAGCCGTAGCCGCCGATTTTAAGAAGGATGGCAGCGAGAATCACCGAGCCGCCGGTCGGCGCCTCGACATGCGCATCCGGCAGCCAGGTATGCACCGGCCACATCGGCACTTTCACCGCGAATGACAGGAGAAACGCGATGAAAATCAGAATCTGCTCGGTAAGCGACAACCGTAAATCATGGTAATCGAGAATTTCAAAGCTGCCGCCCGAAACGTCGTACAAATAAATAAACGCCACCAGCATCAGCAGCGAACCCAGCAGGGTATACAGGAAAAACTTGACTGCGGCATACACGCGGTCAGGGCCGCCCCATATGCCGATGATGAGGAACATCGGAATCAACATGGCCTCGAAGAACAAATAGAACAGCACTGCATCCAGCGAGGAAAACACACCGTTCAACAAACCTGACATGATGAGGAACGCCGCCATGTATTGCGCCACCCGGGATTCGATGACGCGCCAACTGGCGATCACCACCAGCGGCGTCATGAAGCTGTTGAGGAGGATGAACAACAGCGAGATGCCATCCACACCGAGGTGGTAATGCGCATTGAAACGCTCGATCCACGGCCGCATTTCCACAAACTGCATCTCCACGACGGAGATATCGAATTTGGCGTAAAGCGGAAGCGTGACCAGGAAACCCAGCAACGCACCGGCCAGCGCCAGCCAGCGCGCAAGCGGCGCATTGCGGTCGCCGCCCGTGGTCAGCACCAGAACCCCGAACAGGATGGGCAGCCAGATCGCCAAACTCAATAGGGGAAAGCCTAACAGCATGCTTAATCCATTTTGTTATTCTGCGGTTGGTGTTTATCTCAGGGTAGGGATAACCATAGAGTCAGCAACACGAATACGCCGATAATCATGCTGAAAGCGTAGTGATAAATATAGCCCGACTGAAGATGACGGATTACA
>JAHFRA010000032.1 GCA_023259035.1 Gallionella sp. | reverse complement strand
GTTTTTCTTGATCTTGCGCATGATTTTCCTCGACTCGATCTATTGCCGCTTACAGCACTTCAGGTGCCAGCGAAACGATCTTCATGAACTTCTCGGTACGCAACTCGCGTGTCACCGGCCCGAAAATACGCGTGCCAATCGGTTCCAGTTTGGCATTCAACAACACTGCAGCATTGCCGTCGAACTTAACCAAAGAACCGTCAGAGCGGCGCACACCCTTGGCGGTACGGACTACCACGGCGTTGTACACTTCACCCTTCTTTACGCGACCACGCGGAGCCGCATCCCTGATGCTGACCTTGATGACATCACCAACGGAAGCATAACGGCGCCTGGAACCACCCAGAACCTTGATGCACATCACGGAGCGCGCACCGGTATTGTCGGCCACATCTAAAACAGACTGCATTTGTATCATTATTTAATCTCCAACTTTTTCCGCCCACAGCGGCCAGTTTTGGAACCCGTTCGGGTTAGGTCGCCACGAGCGGCGATGCAACGAAGCCGCGCATTATATGCAAATTCAAGAAAGACGCAAGCAAAAACTACAATTAAATTGCAGCAGCCTTCTCAAGCAGTTTTGCAACGCGCCAGCTCTTGGTTTTGGCAATTGGGCGGCACTCTTCAATCGTCACCACGTCGCCGGCATGGCACTCATTGGTTTCATCATGAGCGTGATATTTCTTGGAAACGCGGATGATCTTGCCCAGCAATGGGTGTTTCACTTTGCGCTCGACCAGGACCGTTACGGTCTTGTTCATTTTGTCGCTTGTCACAGTACCGGTCAGGGTACGCTTCAGCTTGGAATCGCTCATCACTTTAGCATCGCTCATTTCTGGGCACCCTTCTCTTTCAATACGGTCTTTACGCGGGCGATATCGCGGCGCACCTTGCGCAATTCGCTGGTATTGGTCATTTGCTGCGTCGCAACCTGCATACGCAGGCCAAATTGCGCCTTGGTCAACGACAGTACCTCTTGTTGCAAATCTGCCGCAGACTTGATTCTAAATTCACTGGCCTTCATGTCATGCACCTACCTGTCTGATCACAAATGTGGTCGCAATCGGCAACTTCGCGGAAGCCAAACGGAACGCCTCGCGCGCCAACGTTTCATCCACGCCATCCATCTCGTACAACATTTTGCCAGGTTGAATCTCGGCGACATAGAACTCTGGGTTACCCTTGCCGTTACCCATGCGGACTTCGGCGGGTTTCTTGGAAATCGGCTTGTCCGGGAAAATGCGGATCCAGATACGTCCACCGCGTTTGATGTGGCGGGTCATCGCGCGGCGCGCAGCTTCAATTTGACGCGCCGTTAAACGACCTCGCGCAACCGCCTTCAGGCCGAACTCCCCGAAGCTCACCTTGTTGCCACGGGTGGCAATGCCGGTATTGCGGCCCTTCTGCTCCTTGCGGTATTTTCTTCTAGCTGGCTGTAGCATGTTTTGCTCCCGACTTTCTTGCTTTCTTTTCCGGCTCAGCGGCAACCGGCGCAGCAACTTCCTGACCAATTTCACCCTTGAACACCCAAACCTTCACACCGATAATGCCATATGTGGTCTTCGCTTCAGAAGTGCCGTAATCGATATCGGCACGCAAGGTATGCAATGGCACACGTCCTTCGCGATACCACTCGGTGCGTGCGATCTCAATGCCGTTCAAACGACCCGCACTCATGATTTTGATGCCTTGAGCGCCCAAACGCATCGCGTTTTGCATCGCACGTTTCATGGCGCGGCGGAACATGATGCGCTTTTCCAACTGCGCAGTAATGCTGTCAGCAATTAATTGGGCATCGACTTCCGGCTTGCGCACTTCCTCGATAGCCACATCGACAGACTGCAAATCCATACGTTTGCGCAACTCGGCACGCAACGCTTCAATATCCTCGCCTTTTTTACCGATCACCATACCGGGGCGCGCGGTGTAAATAGTCACTTTGGCGTTCTTCGCCGGGCGCTCGATGATCACCTTGGAAACCCCGGCGGAAGCCAATTTCTTTTTCAGGAATGCGCGAACTTCGATGTCCTTGAGCAACAGGCTGGCGAAATTTTTGCTGTTGGCGTACCACTTGGAATCCCAGTTTTTACGAACGCTCAACCGGAAACCGGTTGGATGAATTTTCTGTCCCATAATTTATCCTCAGTTTCCGACGCTGACCGTGATGTGGCAGGTCTGCTTTTCGATTTTGTTGCCACGGCCCTTGGCTCGCGCCATGAAACGCTTCAGCGATGTCGCCTTGTCGATGTATATGGTTGTCACCTTCAGTTCGTCGATGTCTGCCCCATCGTTATGCTCTGCATTCGCAATGGCCGAATCCAGTGCTTTCTTGATGATTCCCGCGCCTTTTTTCGGGCTGAATGCCAGGATATTGAGTGCTTGCGCAACCGGCAAACCGCGAATCTGATCGGCGACCAGACGGCCTTTTTGCGCGGATAGATGAATATTTTTTGCAACTGCAGTAGTCGTTGTCATCATGCCCCCTTATTTTTTGACCACTGCTTTTTTATCGGCAGCGTGTCCCTTGAAGGTGCGGGTCATGGAAAACTCACCCAACTTATGACCCACCATGTTTTCGGATACGTACACCGGGATATGTTGCTTACCGTTGTGCACAGCAATCGTCAGCCCGACGAATTCAGGCAACACCGTAGAACGGCGCGACCAGGTTTTTACCGGGCGTTTATCGCTAGTCGCACGCACCGTCTCAATCTTCTTGAGCAAGTGCGCGTCAACAAATGGGCCTTTTTTAATCGAACGTGCCATATTTTTCTACCCCTTAAACCTGAAAGCGACGGCGCACAATCATGCCGCTGGTGCGCTTGTTGCGACGTGTGCGAAAACCTTTTGCTGGCACACCCCAAGGACTGACCGGATGACGGCCAGCGGCAGTCTTGCCTTCGCCGCCACCATGCGGGTGGTCGACCGGATTCATCACCACACCGCGAACGGTTGGGCGCACACCGCGCCAACGCATCGCACCGGCCTTTCCGATAGAACGCAGGCTGTGTTCGGAATTGCCCACTTCGCCCAACGTCGCCTTGCAATCGATGTGCACTTTGCGAATTTCGCCGGAGCGCAAACGCAATTGCGCGTAGCTGCCTTCACGCGCCAGCAGTTGCACGGAAGTACCCGCAGAGCGCGCCAGTTGCGCACCTTTGCCCGGCAACATTTCGATGCAATGGATAGTCGAGCCGACCGGGACATTGCGCAACGGCAAGGCATTGCCCGGCTTGATCGGCGCTTCCGAGCCGCTCACCAGTGTTGCCCCGGCAGCAACGCCCTTGGGCGCAATGATGTAACGGCGCTCGCCATCGGCGTAGCACAATAAAGCCAGATTGGCGCTGCGGTTCGGATCATATTCCAGACGCTCAACAGTCGCAGGAATGCCATCCTTGTCGCGCTTGAAGTCCACCAACCGGTAATGCTGTTTATGACCACCACCCATATGACGCGTGGTGATGTGCCCGTTATTATTGCGGCCTGCAGTCCTGTTTTTCTTTTCCAGCAATGCAGCGACCGGCTTGCCTTTATGCAGGTCTGGATTGACAACGCGCACGACGGCACGCTGTCCCGGGGTTGTTGGTTTTAATTTAATCAATGCCATGATGATTACCCCTGCTCATTTGCAGCAAAATTAATTTCCTGACCAGCCGCCAGACACACGTAAGCCTTTTTCCAGTTGTTGCGCCGACCGACGAAACGACCGGTGCGTTTAACCTTACCCTTGACGCATAACACTTGCACGCTGTCCACATTCACCTTGAACATCATTTCAACAGCGGCCTTGATTTCAGGCTTGGTTGCATCAGGTGCAACTCGAAAAATCACTTGCTCGTTTTTCTCGGCAACATAAGTTGCTTTTTCGGAAATTTGCGGAGCAAGCAACACCTTCATCAATCGCTCCTGGCTGAATTGTTGGATACTCATGCGAACATCTCCTCAATTTTCGCTACCGCATTGCGTGTAACGACCACGTTGGCGAAACGCACCAAGCTGACCGGATCAGCTTGATAGGCTTCCAACACCAGCACATTAGGCAGATTGCGTGAAGACAAATACAGATTCTCATCTACGTTGTCGGTAATGATCAGCAAACGGCCCGCGCCCAAGCCCAACCCCTTGATTTTTTGCGCCAGCAACTTGGTTTTGGGTGAATCAACCACCAAGCTGTCCACCACCACCAAACGATTCTCGCTGACCAACTTCGAAAATATCGCGGCAACCCCGGCACGATACATCTTGCGATTCACCTTTTGAGCGTAATTTTCTTCCCCGGTATTCGGGAAAATCTTGCCGCCGCCGCGCCACAGCGGGCTGGATGCCATACCGGCACGCGCACGGCCGGTACCCTTTTGCGCAAACGGCTTGCGGGTGCTCTTGGCGATTTCGCTACGGCCCTTTTGCTTGCTGTTGCCGGCGCGCGCATTCGCCTGATAGGCGGTGACCAGCTGATGCACCAGATCTTCGTTGTATTCACGGCCGAACAATTCGTCGGACGCGCTCAGGTTGGCGGCCGCCTGGCCCTTATCATTAATGACTTTGAGTTCCATTACGCACCTGCCTTCACTGCGGGACGCACGACAATGCTGCTGTTTATGCAACCCGGAACAGCGCCTTTTACCAGCAGCAATTGACGCGCAACGTCAACGCGCACGACCTGTAAATTCTGCACAGTCCTTTGCACGTCGCCCAGATGACCGGTCATGCGCTTACCGGGGAACACGCGACCCGGGTCCTGCGCCATGCCGATAGAACCGGGTACGTTATGCGACTTGGAGTTACCGTGCGATGCACGGCCAGATTTGAAATGGTGACGTTTGATGGTGCCGGCATAACCTTTGCCTTTGGATACGCCCGTCACATCTACGAGTTGCCCCACCTGAAAAATCTCCACACTGACCACAGAACCTGCTTGCAGGCCAGCCAGCTGTTCAGGCGAAACGGTGAATTCTTTCAGCGCACTCCCCGCTTCCACACCCGCCTTGGCGTAATGTCCGGCAGCAGCCTTGCTAACGCGACCGGGACGACGCACACCGTGCGCCAATTGCACAGCGGTATAGCCGTCGGTATCTACGGATTTGGCCTGAGTAACACGATTGTTGGACACTTCCAGCACAGTCACCGGCAACGAAGAACCATCGTCGGTAAATATGCGGGTCATGCCAATCTTGCGACCGACAAGTCCTAAGCTCATTTTAATTTCCTCTTGTTAAGGGGTCGACTACAATTGGTCAACCGATTTTTTCTACTGATGCTTCAATTACGAAACCGGGGCACAACAATTACTGCAACTTGATTTCCACATCCACACCGGCTGGCAAATCCAGTTTCATCAGCGCATCTACCGTCTTGTCGGTAGGGTCGACGATATCCATCAAACGCAGGTGGGTACGAATTTCAAACTGGTCGCGCGAAGTCTTGTTGACATGCGGGGAACGCAACACGTCGAAACGCTCAATCTTGGTTGGCAATGGCACCGGGCCATTTACCACCGCGCCGGTACGTTTAGCGGTCTCGACAATCTGCGCTGCCGACTGGTCGATCAAACGATAGTCAAACGCCTTGAGGCGAATGCGGATTTTTTGACTTTGCATAATTTTCTCTTGCTTTACGCGGCAATGCCGCTAATTAAAGAACGAATCGCGCGACCCGGACCAGTGACCCGGACCACGCGAGGGCGCGCATTGTAGTCTTACTCGATAATCTTTGCAACCACCCCGGCGCCGACGGTGCGACCACCTTCGCGGATCGCGAAGCGCAGCCCCTCTTCCATCGCGATCGGGTTGATCAGGCTGACGGTGATGCTGACGTTGTCGCCGGGCATGACCATTTCGGTGCCGGTCGGCAATTCGACCGCGCCGGTCACGTCGGTGGTGCGGAAGTAGAACTGCGGGCGGTAGCCCTGGAAGAATGGCGTGTGGCGTCCGCCCTCATCCTTGCCCAGCACGTAGATTTCCGCGGTGAACTTGGTGTGCGGGGTGATCGAGCCGGGTTTGGCCAGCACTTGGCCGCGCTCGACTTCTTCGCGCTTGGTGCCGCGCAGCAGCACGCCGACATTGTCGCCAGCCTGGCCCTGGTCGAGCAGCTTGCGGAACATTTCCACGCCGGTACAGGTGGTCTTCAGGGTGGGTTTGATGCCGACAATTTCGATTTCTTCGCCGACCTTGATGATGCCGCGTTCGATACGCCCGGTCACGACGGTGCCGCGGCCAGAAATCGAGAACACGTCTTCGACCGGCATCAGGAAGGCGCCGTCCAGCGCGCGCTTGGGCTGGGGGATGTAACTGTCGAGCGCTTCGGCCAAGCGGAAGATGGCCGGTTCGCCGAGGTCGCCCTGGTCGCCTTGCAGGGCCTTGAGCGCGGAGCCTTTGATGATCGGTATGTCGTCGCCGGGAAATTCGTATTTGGAGAGCAGTTCGCGCACTTCCATTTCAACCAGCTCGAGCAGCTCTTCGTCGTCGACCATGTCGCATTTGTTCATGAACACGATGATGTAAGGCACGCCGACCTGGCGCGCCAGCAGGATGTGTTCGCGGGTCTGCGGCATCGGGCCGTCGGCGGCGGATACGACGAGGATCGCGCCGTCCATTTGCGCCGCGCCGGTAATCATGTTCTTGATATAGTCGGCGTGACCCGGGCAGTCCACGTGAGCGTAGTGGCGGTTGGCGGTTTCATATTCGACGTGGGCGGTGTTGATCGTGATGCCGCGCGCTTTTTCTTCCGGCGCCGCGTCAATCTGGTCGTAAGCCTTGGCTTCGCCGCCGAATTTCTTCGACAGGACGGTGGTGATCGCCGCTGTCAATGTGGTCTTGCCGTGGTCCACGTGTCCGATCGTGCCCACGTTGACGTGCGGCTTGGTGCGCTCAAATTTGCTCTTTGCCATGATAATTGCCTCTATCTAATAGTTGTCTCTGGATCTAAAAATTACTTCTTGCTCATAATTGCTTCGGTAACATTCTTCGGCGCCTCGGAATAATGCTTGAATTCCATCGTGTAAGTCGCGCGACCCTGCGTTGCGGAACGCAACGAGGTAGAGTAGCCAAACATTTCCGCCAGCGGCACCTCAGCCTTGACCACCTTACCGCCGCCCGCCATATCGTCCATGCCTTGCACCATGCCGCGACGCGAGGATAAATCGCCCATCACCGTGCCGGTATAATCTTCCGGGGTTTCCACTTCGACCGACATCATCGGCTCGAGCAGTACCGGGCTAGCCTTGCGCATGCCGTCCTTGAACGCCATCGAAGCCGCCATCTTGAAGGCATTCTCGTTGGAGTCCACATCGTGGTAAGAGCCGTCGAACAATGTCACTTTGACATCCACTACCGGAAAACCAGCTAACACGCCATTCGGCAGTGTCTCGCGCAAGCCTTTCTCAACAGCAGGAATGTATTCACGCGGAACAGTACCACCCTTGATCGCATCGACAAACTCAAAGCCTTTGCCTGCTTCGTTTGGCTCCATCTTGATCCAAACGTGACCGTACTGACCGCGACCACCAGACTGCTTGACAAACTTGCCTTCAATTTCAACAGGCTTCCTGATCGCTTCACGGTATGCCACTTGCGGCGCACCCACATTGGCTTCCACGCCAAATTCGCGCTTCATGCGATCAACCAGAATTTCCAAGTGCAATTCGCCCATGCCGGAAATAATCGTCTGTCCGGACTCTTCGTCGGTACGCACACGGAACGACGGGTCTTCCTGTGCCAGACGGTTCAGCGCCATTCCCATTTTTTCTTGGTCGACCTTGGTCTTGGGTTCCACCGCCACGTGTATCACCGGCTCCGGGAATATCATGCGCTCCAGAATAATTTCCTTGGCTGGGTCGCACAAGGTATCGCCGGTAGTCGCTTCTTTCAGACCTACCGCAGCCGCGATGTCGCCCGCAAAGACCTCTTTGATTTCTTCGCGCTCATTGGCATGCATCAGCAGGATACGGCCAACACGCTCCTTGCGTCCCTTGATCGGGTTGTAAATGGTGTCACCGGATTTAAGCATACCGGAATAAACGCGGAAGAAAATCAGTTGACCTACAAACGGGTCGGTCATGATCTTGAACGCCAAACCGGCGAAAGGCTCATCATCCGAGGCTTTACGCTCACCGATGGTGCCGTTCGGCAATTCACCTTTCACCGGGCGAATATCGGTTGGTGCCGGCAAATAGTCGATCACTCCATCCAGCATGGCTTGCACGCCCTTGTTTTTGAACGCCGAGCCGCACAGCATCGGGATAATCTCACCCGCAATAGTGCGGATACGCAGACCTTTTTTTAGCTCAGCCTCGGACAAGTCGCCCTCTTCGAGGTACTTGTTCATCATTTCTTCCGAGGCTTCGGCGGCGGATTCAACCATCTTTTCGCGCCACTCCTTGGCTGTTTCCAGCAGGTCTGCGGGAATGTCACGCAGGTCAAACTTCATACCCTGCGATGCCTCATCCCAGTAAATCGCCTTCATCCGAATCAGATCGACGACACCCTCGAACTTTTCTTCGGCACCGATGGGGATTTGAATAGGAATAGGGTTAGCGCGCAAGCGGGTGCGCATTTGCTCGTACACCTTGAAAAAGTTCGCGCCCTGGCGGTCCATTTTGTTAACGAACGCCAAGCGCGGCACGCCGTACTTGTTGGCTTGGCGCCATACCGTCTCGGACTGCGGCTGCACGCCGCCTACGGCGCAATACACCATACATGCGCCGTCCAGCACGCGCATGGAACGCTCCACTTCAATGGTGAAGTCCACATGGCCCGGAGTATCGATGATATTGATGCGGTGTTCTGGCAAGGCATTATCCATACCCTTCCAGAAGCAAGTGGTCGCCGCAGAAGTAATGGTAATACCGCGCTCCTGCTCCTGCTCCATCCAGTCCATGGTGGCCGCGCCATCATGCACTTCGCCGATTTTGTGGTTTACACCGGTATAGAACAGGACACGCTCTGTGGTCGTGGTCTTGCCTGCGTCAATATGCGCGCTGATGCCAATATTGCGATAACGTTCAATGGGAGTTTTGCGTGCCACGGTGGATACCTAACTATAATTCTGGTTAAAACTGCAGTAATCCGATTAGAAACGGAAATGCGAGAAGGCCTTGTTCGCTTCAGCCATACGATGCACCTCTTCACGCTTCTTCACCGCGCCACCGCGGCCTTCTGACGCATCGATCAACTCGCCTGCCAGACGCATGCCCATGGATTTTTCTCCACGCTTGCGCGCGGCTTCGCGCAGCCAGCGCATCGCCAACGCCATGCGGCGCGAAGGGCGCACTTCAACCGGCACCTGATAATTCGCACCGCCGACACGGCGACTTTTCACTTCAACTTGCGGCTTGGCATTGGTCAATGCGAGATTGAATACCTCAATCGCGTCCTTGCTGGTTTTCTTGACGATTTGCTCCAGCGCGCCATACAGAATGCGCTCGGCGACCGATTTTTTACCGGCAGTCATCAATACATTTACGAACTTGGACAAATCCTGATTGCCGAATTTCGGATCAGGCAGGATTTCGCGTTTGGGGACTTCTCTACGTCTTGGCATATCAACCTCAAATAATTACTAATGCTGGAAATTACGCTTTTTTGGCGCGCTTCGAACCGTACTTGGAACGGCCTTGCTTGCGATCTTTCACACCGGCGGTATCCAGACTGCCGCGCACCATGTGGTAACGCACGCCCGGCAAATCCTTTACACGACCGCCGCGCAACAACACCACCGAGTGCTCCTGCAAATTATGCCCTTCACCGCCGATGTAGCTGATCACCTCGAAGCCGTTGGTCAAACGAACCTTGGCCACTTTACGTAGCGCAGAGTTAGGTTTTTTCGGGGTGGTAGTGTACACACGGGTGCACACTCCACGTTTTTGTGGAGAACCCGCGAGAGCGGGTACCTTGCTCTTTTCTACAATTGCAACACGCGGCTTGCGAATCAACTGGTTAATGGTTGGCATTATTTATACATCCCAAAAAGCTCCTGAATTCCGTTAAAAATCAAATTAATAAAAAACACACCGCCGCAGCATGACATGAAGCAAAGTCCGCTGCGACGGAAAAAAGGTTGCGAATTCTATTGAGAAACAACAGGAGTGTCAAGCAATTCGCCCGACGCAACCTCATTTCCCCCTTGCAACTCGCGCCCTTCTGCTACATCGATACCCAAACGCTGCTTGCGGCGCGTGTTGTGGTAAGCCAATCCGGTACCGGCCGGGATCAAGCGGCCCACAATGACATTTTCCTTCAGGCCGCGCAAATCGTCCCTCTTGCCCATAATTGCGGCCTCGGTCAACACACGTGTGGTTTCCTGAAAAGAAGCCGCCGAGATGAACGAGTCGGTAGACAATGACGCCTTGGTAATACCCAGCAGCATATAATCGAAGGTCGCTGGATTCTTGCCTTCTGCAATCACGCGCTCGTTTTCCTCCAGCAGATCGGCACGCTCCACTTGCTCGCCCGTAATAAAGCGGGTATCGCCCACATCGGTGATTTGTACGCGACGCAACATCTGGCGCACGATCACTTCAATATGCTTGTCGCTGATTTTCACGCCTTGCAAACGGTAAACTTCTTGTACTTCATCAGTGATGTAACGTGCCAGCGCCGCCACACCCAGCAAGCGCAAAATGTCGTGCGGGTCGGCTGGTCCATCCACGATCATTTCACCCTGATTGACTACTTGTCCATCGTGCGCCAACACATGCTTTTCCTTGGAAATCAGGAATTCGTTGGCGATGCCGTCCACATCGGTGATCACCAGGCGCTGCTTGCCCTTGGTGTCCTTGCCAAACGAAACCGTGCCGGTGCATTCGGCCAACATGCCTGCATCCTTGGGCACGCGCGCTTCGAACAACTCGGCTACGCGCGGCAAACCGCCGGTAATATCACGTGTCTTGCTGCTTTCCTGAGGAATGCGCGCCAACACGTCGCCCACACCGACACGCTGGCCATCTTCAACGGTGATGATGGAACCGGTCTGCAAGGTCACGCTGACCGACGTTTCGGTGCCAGCCAACTTGACTTCCTGTCCATCATCGTCAATCAGGCGCACCATCGGACGCAGCACCGTCTTGCTTTGTGTGCCTGCGCGTTGCTTGGGATCGATCACTACCAGTGTAGACAATCCCGTCACATCGTCGATCTGCTTGGCGACAGTCGCGCCTTCTTCGACATTCTGGAAACTCACCTTGCCGGCGTATTCGGTGACAATTGGGCGAGTATGCGGATCCCAGGTTGCCAATACCACACCGGCGCGCACCGAGTCGCCCTGCTTGACCGTCAAGGCCGCACCATAAGGCACCTTGTGGCGTTCGCGTTCACGGCCATGGTCATCGGCGATGATCACCTCGGCGCTACGCGCCACGATGATCAATTCGCCGCGCACGGTCGTCACCACGCGCATGTTCGGGCTGTACTTCAGCACGCCGTTGGATTTGCTTTCCACCTGGCTGGCCACGACGGTGCGCGAAGCCGCGCCGCCGATGTGGAAGGTACGCATGGTCAACTGGGTGCCCGGTTCGCCGATCGACTGGGCGGCAATCACACCCACCGCTTCGCCCACGTTGATCATGCCGCCACGACCCAGGTCGCGGCCATAGCACTTGGCGCACAAACCGAATCGGGTTTCGCAATTCAGCGGGGTACGCACGCGCACTTCGTCAATACCCAAGGCCTCGATACGTTCCACAGCAGTTTCATCCAGCAGGATACCTGCTTCATATAACGTTTCTGCCGTTTCGGGATTGACTACATCAGAGCTGACCACGCGGCCGAGGATACGCTCGCGCAACGCCTCGATGACTTCACCGCCTTCGACGATGGCTTTCATCGCGGTACCGTTGTCGGTGCCGCAATCGTCTTCGATCACCACCAGATCTTGTGTGACGTCCACCAGACGGCGCGTCAGATAGCCCGAATTCGCGGTCTTCAACGCGGTATCGGCCAAGCCTTTACGCGCGCCGTGCGTGGAGATGAAGTACTGAAGCATGTTCAGGCCTTCGCGGAAGTTCGCGGTGATCGGTGTCTCGATGATTGAGCCGTCCGGCTTCGCCATCAGGCCGCGCATCCCGGCGAGCTGACGAATCTGCGCGGCAGAACCGCGCGCGCCGGAGTCAGCCATCATGTAGATGGAGTTGAACGACTCCTGCATCACCGGTTTGCCCTTTTCCATGCGCGGTGCGCCGGTAACACGATCAAGCACCTGCTCGCTGCCCAACTGCTCCATCATGGCCTTGGCCACGATGTCGCCGGTGCGCCCCCAGATATCCACCACCTTGTTGTAGCGTTCGCCATCGGTCACCAGACCGGAGGTGTACTGGGTGTGGATTTCATGCACCTCTTTTTCGGCGGCGCCAATCAGCTCATTCTTTTGTGGCGGCATCAGCATGTCGTCCACGGCAATCGAAATTCCGGCGCGTGTCGCATAGGTAAAGCCGGTGTACATCAGCTTGTCCGCCATGATCACCGTGTCGCGCAAACCGCATTGGCGGAAGCTGGCGTTGATCAGCCGCGAAATTTCCTTCTTCTTGAGCGTTTTGTTGATCAACGCAAACGACAGGCCGGACGGTAATACCTCCGACAGCAACGCGCGGCCCACGGTCGTTTCATAGCGCACCAGTTTTTCAACCGGCTGGCCAGCTTCATTCTTTTGCATTTCCTTGAGACGCACCACCACCTTGGCTTGCAATGCGACTTCGCGGGTTTCATAAGCGCGCGATACTTCGGCGATGTTGGCGAACATCGAACCTTCGCCCAATGCGCCGATCTTTTCGCGGGTCATGTAATACAACCCCAGCACGATATCCTGCGACGGTACGATGATCGGCTCGCCGTTCGCCGGCGACAGCACGTTGTTGGAAGCCAGCATCAGGGTGCGGCATTCCATCTGCGCTTCCAGCGACAACGGCACGTGCACCGCCATCTGGTCACCGTCGAAGTCGGCGTTGAATGCGGAGCAGACCAGCGGATGCAACTGGATTGCCTTGCCTTCGATCAGCATCGGCTCAAACGCCTGGATGCCCAAGCGGTGCAAGGTCGGCGCGCGGTTCAACAGCACCGGATGCTCGCGGATCACTTCTTCGAGGATGTCCCACACGACAGGCTCTTCCACCTCTACCATGCGTTTGCTGGCCTTGATGGTGGTCGCCAGACCCATCGCTTCGAGCCTGCTGAAAATGAACGGCTTGAACAATTCCAGCGCCATTTTCTTCGGCAAACCGCATTGATGCAGTTTGAGTTGCGGACCCACCACGATCACCGAACGCCCGGAATAGTCGACACGCTTGCCCAACAGATTCTGGCGGAACCGGCCGCTCTTGCCCTTGATCATGTCGGCCAGCGATTTCAACTGGCGCTTGTTCGCGCCGGTCATCGCCTTGCCGCGGCGGCCATTGTCCAGCAGCGAATCCACCGCTTCCTGCAACATGCGCTTTTCGTTGCGCACGATGATGTCCGGCGCCTTCAATTCGAGCAGACGGCGCAGGCGGTTGTTGCGGTTGATCACGCGACGGTACAGATCGTTCAGGTCGGAAGTCGCAAAACGTCCGCCGTCCAGCGGCACCAGCGGACGCAGCTCCGGCGGCAATACCGGCAACACTTCCAGCACCATCCATTGCGGCTTGATGCCGGACGCATTGAACGCTTCCAACACTTTCAGACGCTTGGCGTATTTCTTTATTTTGGTTTCCGAACCGGTCGCAGCCAAATCGGCGCGTATGGTTTCGATTTCGCTGGTCACATCCAGGCCGCTCAGCAACGCGCGCACGCCTTCCGCACCCATCATCGCGGTGAATTCGTCACCGTACTCTTCGGTCTTGGCAAGATAATCGTCTTCCGACAGCAACTGGCCGCGGTTCAGCGGTGTCATGCCGGGTTCCGTCACCACGTATGCCTCGAAATACAGCACGCGTTCGATATCGCGCAGGGTCATGTCCAGCACCATACCGAGGCGCGAAGGCAACGACTTGAGGAACCAGATATGCGCCACCGGGCTGGCCAATTCGATATGCCCCATGCGCTCGCGGCGCACCTTGGACAACGTTACTTCCACGCCGCACTTCTCGCAGATCACGCCGCGATGCTTCAGGCGCTTGTACTTGCCGCACAGACATTCATAATCCTTCACCGGCCCGAAAATCTTGGCGCAGAACAACCCGTCGCGCTCCGGTTTGAAGGTGCGGTAGTTGATGGTTTCCGGTTTCTTGACTTCGCCATATGACCACGAACGGATTTTTTCCGGCGATGCGAGGCCAATCTTGATTGAGTCAAATTCTTCTTTTTGTGTAACCTGCTTGAACAAATCCAGCAATGATTTCATGTGTGACTCCTATTCAGAAAACAGAGGACAGAGGACGGAGGACAGAATGTTGTGTGGCTTCGCCACGTTTTATTAAAAAGAACACTGCGCAGCAGAAGACACTCTGTCCTCTGTCAGCGAAGCGTCCGTCTTCTGTCATCTGATTAGTGCCTTACCAAATCCATATCAATCGCCAAGGAGCGAATTTCTTTTATGACCACATTGAATGATTCCGGCATACCGGCATCAATCTTGTGCTCACCCTTGACAATGCTTTCATAAACCTTGGTGCGCCCCGCCACATCGTCCGATTTGACAGTCAACATTTCCTGCAAGGTGTACGACGCACCATAGGCTTCCAGCGCCCACACCTCCATTTCACCGAAGCGTTGACCACCGAACTGCGCCTTGCCGCCCAGCGGCTGTTGCGTCACCAGACTATATGGGCCGGTGGAACGCGCGTGCATCTTGTCATCCACCAAATGGTGCAGCTTCAGCACATGCTTGTAGCCGACGGTTACCTGACGATCAAATGCCTCGCCAGTACGGCCATCGTGCAGCGTGGTTTGGCCGGAAAGTGGCAGATCTGCCAGATCAAGCATGTACTTGATTTCCTCTTCGCTGGCGCCATCGAACACCGGTGTCGCAAACGGCACTCCATGCTTCAGGTTGCGGCACAGCTCGATGATTTCATCGTCGCTGAAGGCTTCCATATCCACGGTCTGGCCATTGTGGTGGTTGTATATTTTGTTAAGGAATTTGCGCACATCCGCAATCTTGGCGTTGGTTTGCAGCATCTCGTCGATCTTCTTGCCCAAACCCTTGGCCGCCCAGCCCAGATGCGTTTCGAGAATCTGCCCGATATTCATCCGCGACGGCACTCCGAGCGGATTCAGCACCACATCAACCGGTGTGCCATCAGCCATGTACGGCATGTCTTCCACCGGCACGATGCGCGACACCACGCCCTTGTTGCCGTGTCGGCCCGCCATCTTGTCGCCTGGTTGCAGGCGGCGCTTCACCGCGACATACACCTTGACCATCTTCTGCACGCCGGGCTGCAGCTCATCGCCTTGTGTCAGTTTCTTTTTCTTCAGATCAAATGCGGCATCGAACTCGACGCGCTTCTGCGCCAAACCTTCTTTGACTTGCTCTATCTGAGCCGCCACGTCATCGTCAGCCACGCGGATATCAAACCACTGGTGGTGCTCAATGCTGTGCAGATAATCTTTGCTCAGCTTGGTGCCCTTGGCCAATTTTTTTGGTCCGCCATTTGCCACCTTGTTGTGCAGCAGCTTTTCCAACCGCGCAAACAAGTCTGCCTCGACGATGCGCATCTGATCCGCCAGATCTTTCTTGTAGGAATTCAGCTCGTCGTCAATGATCTGCTGCGCGCGCTTGTCACGTTGCAGACCCTCGCGAGTGAATACTTGCACGTCGATCACCGTTCCAGAGCTGCCGGTCGGCACACGCAAGCTGGTATCTTTCACATCCGACGCCTTTTCGCCGAAAATCGCACGCAACAGTTTTTCCTCGGGGGTCAGTTGTGTTTCACCCTTAGGCGTCACTTTGCCGACCAGCACATCGCCCACTGCGACTTCTGCTCCAATATGCACGATACCGCACTCGTCCAAGCGCGCCAATTGTGCCTCGGCGAGATTGGGAATATCGCGTGTAATTTCTTCCGGGCCGAGCTTGGTGTCGCGGGCGGCAACAGTCAGTTCCTCGATGTGGATGGAGGTAAAGCGATCCTGTGCCAAAACACGTTCGGAAATCAAAATCGAATCCTCGTAGTTGTAGCCGTTCCACGGCATAAACGCGACCAGCATATTTTGTCCGAGAGCCAGCTCACCCATATCAGTGGAAGCACCGTCAGCCACCACATCGCCACGCGCAATCACATCTCCCACCTTGACCAGTGGACGTTGGTTAATGTTGGTGTTCTGGTTGGAACGGGTGTATTTGGTCAGGTTGTAAATATCTACACCGACTTCGCCTGCGGTAGTTTCGTCATCGTTGACGCGCACCACAATACGGGCAGCATCCACGTAATCGATGCGCCCACCACGCCAAGCCTGCACCACCGTGCCGGAATCCACTGCCACGGTACGCTCGATGCCGGTGCCTACCAACGGCTTTTCTGCGCGCAGGCAGGGTACCGCCTGGCGTTGCATGTTGGCACCCATCAACGCACGGTTTGCGTCATCGTGTTCAAGGAACGGGATCAGCGAAGCTGCAACCGACACCACCTGAGAAGGCGACACATCCATATATTCCAACTTGTCCGGCTCTGCCAAAACGAATTCGTTGTGATGGCGCGCAGAAACGATATCATTGGTGAAGTGGCCTTTCTTATCCAGCTCGGCGTTCGCCTGAGCGATGGTAAATTTACCCTCTTCAATCGCCGACAAATAGTCAACTTCATCCGACACCTTGCTCTTGATCACCTTGCGGTATGGCGTTTCGATGAAGCCGTATTCGTTGGTACGTGCATATAATGCCAGCGAGTTAATCAGGCCGATATTCGGACCCTCCGGTGTTTCGATAGGGCAGACGCGTCCGTAGTGGGTCGGATGCACATCGCGCACCTCAAAACCAGCGCGTTCGCGGGTCAAGCCGCCTGGCCCCAATGCGGAAATGCGGCGCTTGTGGGTAATCTCGGACAACGGGTTGGTTTGATCCATGAATTGCGACAACTGGCTGGAACCGAAGAATTCCTTGACCGCAGCCGATATCGGCTTCGCATTGATCAAGTCGTGCGGCATCAGATTATCGGTTTCGGCTTGACCGAGTCGCTCCTTGACAGCACGCTCCACGCGCGCCAGACCGGCGCGAAATGTGTTTTCAGCCAGCTCACCGACAGCACGGACACGGCGGTTGCCGAGGTGATCGATGTCATCGATTTCGCCGCGTCCATTACGCAGTTCGACCAAAATCTTTACCACTGCAATAATGTCTTCGTTGGATAGAATTGTCGCACCGGTCAACTCCTCGCGCCCAACGCGCCGATTGAATTTCATACGGCCGACAGCAGACAAGTCATAGCGCTCTTCACTGAAGAACAAGCCTTTGAACAAGCTCTCTACAGCATCTTCTGTTGGCGGTTCGCCGGGTCGCATCATGCGATAAATTGCCACGCGCGCGGTCCACTGATCAGTGGTTTCATCAGTGCGCAGAGTTTGCGAGATAAACGCGCCGTGATCCAGATCGTTGGTGTACAACGTATGAATTTTACTGATGCCGGCAGCCTGAAGCTTGTGAAGCAATGCCTCGGTAATTTCGTCATTGGCGTTGGCAATAATTTCGCCGCTATCCTTGTCCACCACATTGGTCGCGACCACGCGACCAATCAGAAATTCTTCGGCTACTGCCAGCTTATCTATTCCAGCTTCCTGCATTTCGCGGATATGTCGTACGGTGATACGCTTGTCCTTTGCGACAATAACCTTGCTGGATTTTCCAACGATATCAAATCGTGCCACATCGCCACGCAGCCGTTCCGGCACGACTTCAAACTGGATACCCTTTTTGCCTATATGGAACGTGTCAAACTCGAAAAACATCTTGAGCACATCCTCGTTGCTATAACCCAATGAACGCAGCAAAATAGTGGCTGGCATCTTGCGGCGGCGATCAATACGGAAATATACATAGTCCTTTGCATCAAATTCGAAATCCAGCCAAGAGCCACGATAAGGAATAATGCGCGCGGAGAACAGCAGCTTCCCGGAAGAATGGGTCTTGCCCCGGTCATGCTCGAAAAATACGCCAGGCGAACGGTGCAACTGAGATACGATGACGCGCTCGGTGCCGTTAATTACGAATGAGCCGGTATTGGTCATCAAGGGAATCTCGCCCATATACACTTCTTGCTCTTTCACCTCCTTGACCGTGGGCTTGGACGCTTCTTTATCCATAATGGTCAGTCGCACACGGGTGCGCAACGGAGAGGCGTAAGTCAACCCGCGCTGCTGGCATTCTTTCACATCGAACGGGGGCATCCCCAACTGGTAGCTGACAAAGTCGAGACGCGCATTTTTGGAGTGGCTTTGAATCGGGAAGATTCCGTTGAATGCAGCCTGCAAGCCGTCATTTTTGCGCTGTTCCGGCGGAGTAAATGCCTGCAAAAATGCAGCAAATGATTCCAGTTGGGTGGATAGCAAAAAAGGAACCGGCAGCGCACCAACTCGCTTGGCAAAACTTTTACGGATACGTTTTTTTTCGGTAAAAGAGTAGCTCATATAATCTCCACGATTGAAGGAAAACAAAATTTGCGAGCTTTCGCCTTGCGGCGAAATGCCTGCTTAAATCACTTCAGAGCAGGTATAACATGAAGGTATACCTGAACTAAAAACTAGAGAGCAGAAAGCACTACTCACTTTCTGGCAGCTGACTTCTTAAAGCGGCAAAAGGCTGACGGTATGCCGTCAGCCTTTCAGCAACGTACAACCCTACTTAAGTTCAGCAGAAGCGCCCGCTTCGATCAATTGTTTCAATGCAGCTTCGGCGTCGGCCTTGGACACGCCTTCCTTAACGGCCTTCGGTGCGCCGTCGACCAGATCCTTGGCTTCTTTCAGGCCTAGACCGGTAATAGTGCGTACCACCTTGATCGTGTTAACCTTGTTTTCGCCGGCAGCTTTCAGAATCACGGAGAACTCGGTTTGTTCAGCGGCAGCAGCGGCGACAGCCCCACCAGCAGCTGCCGGAGCCGCCATCGAAGCAGCGGAAACGCCGAATTTCGCTTCAATCGCCTTCACCAACTCATTGAGTTCCAACACGGACATATTGTCCAGTGCCGCCAAAAATACGTCTTTATCGAATGCCATTTTATTTTCCTAACTTTAAAAAATTTATCGGATCAAGCAGCAGCAGGTTCTTTTTTCCCGGCAACCGCGCTGAGCACGCGAGCCAAGCCAGAAACCGGCGACTGCAGCAAACCGCACAGTTGCGCCAACAGGACTTCCTTGGGCGGCACGGAAGCCAGCGCATTCACGCCGACAACATCCAACACCTTGCCGTTGTAGGATCCCGCCTTAACTACCAGTTTGTCGTTCGTCTTGGCGAATTCATACACCACCTTGGCGGCAGCGACGGCATCCGCGCTGATACTGTACACCAGCGGGCCGACCATCTTTTCAGCCAAAGATTCGAACTGGGTACCTTGCACCGCTCGGCGCGCCAACGTATTCTTCAACACGTGGAAATACACCCCCGATTTGCGTGCTTTGGCACGCAACTTGGTGATGTCGCCGACCTTAATGCCACGATACTCTGCCAGGACGATGGTCTGAGCCTGCGCAACTTGTGCACCGACTTCCGCGACCACTGCTTGTTTTTCTTGCAGATTGAGACTCAAGTCTTCCTCCATTTTTCCAGAATGCGCCTGCGCACATTCCATTGGTTACAAACAGCAACCTCGAGTCAGGAAAACAACTCCTGCTCGCGGGCACACCATCTACGGGGGAATCAGAGGACAGAAGACGGGGGGCAAAAAATCCTCAAGCACACCATCAACCACCTAACGAGTATTAAGCCTTGCGGCTCCACCGGTCTTGGATGCCGCATACACGCCAGCAGTCCAAAAACAAATGCTGATGAGACTATCGCCTCACCAACAAATTCAAGCACAACAAATTAAATCAACCTGCAACCAAGCTGGCCTGCTCAACGCGGATACCGGCACCCATAGTACTGGAGATGGACACTTTTTTCAGGTACACCCCCTTGGAAGCGGCCGGTTTGGCCTTGTTCAGCGCATCAACCAAAGCCAGCAGATTCTCGCGCAAGGCTTCCGGCGCGAACGAGGCGCGACCAATGGTGCACTGCACGATGCCGTTCTTGTCGGTACGGTACTGCACCTGTCCAGCCTTGGCATTTTTCACTGCACCCGCCACATCAACGGACACCGTGCCCACTTTTGGATTAGGCATCAAACCGCGCGGACCGAGAATTTGGCCCAATTGTCCGACCAGACGCATCGCGTCCGGGCTGGCAATCAACACGTCAAAGTTCAGGTTGCCGCCCTTGATGGATTCGGCCAAATCTTCGAAACCGACGACGTCCGCACCGGCAGCCTTGGCCTCTTCGGCCTTCGCGCCCTGCGCGAATACAGCCACGCGCACCGTCTTGCCGGTTCCTTTAGGCAATACCACCGAACCACGCACCAATTGGTCCGACTTGCGCGCGTCAATACCGAGGTTTATCGCAATATCAATAGACTCATCGAATTTCGCCACAGCAGTTTGCTTGACCAGATTCAGCGCATCGTTCAGGGGATACAGTTTATTGCGATCGACCTTGGCCGCAATTGCCTTATAACGTTTCGACATGTTATACACCCTCCACAGTGATACCCATGCTGCGCGCGCTGCCTGCGATAGTGCGCACGGCGGCATCCATATCTGCAGCAGTCAGATCCGGCATCTTGGTTGTTGCGATTTCTTCGGCCTGCTTGCGGGTCAGCTTGCCGACCTTGTCGGTATGAGGCGTTTTGCTGCCCTTCTGCACACCAGCAGCCTTCTTGATCAGAATGGTCGCGGGCGGGGTTTTCATGATGAAGGTGAAACTCTTGTCCGCAAAAGCGGTGATCACCACCGGAATCGGCAGACCGGGTTCAATGCCTTGAGTTTGCGCGTTAAATGCCTTGCAAAACTCCATAATATTCAGACCGCGCTGACCTAGCGCCGGGCCAATCGGCGGACTCGGATTTGCCTTGCCGGCAGGCACTTGCAATTTAATATAACCAACAACTTTTTTTGCCACGTTACACTCCTTATCAGTGGGTTAAACGCATACCGGGCGTCTCTAAAAACTCAGATTTCGCCCAACTGCTGCGTTGCGGAAGAAATTTCTTGATTTCTTCCACGCCTTGCATTTGGGCGAAATCTGAGTTTTTAGAGACCCCCTACCGCTGCTACTCCGGTACGCTCCCCGTTAAAAACAATTACCGCTCTCTTATACTCAGTCCTGCATAAAACAGCCTGTAGCAAAAACTACCGGCTATATTCTTAGGCCTTTTCTACCTGGCCAAAACCCAACTCCACGGGTGTCGAACGACCAAAAATGGTCACCGCCACGCGGATTTTATTCTTGTCATAATTAACGTCTTCAACCGAGCCATTAAAATCGGTAAACGGGCCTTCCTTGACCCGCACCAGCTCACCCACCTCGAACAGCACCTTGGGTCTTGGCCTCTCAACCCCGGCCTGCATTTGCCGCATGATGTTTTGCACCTCTTTTTCGCTGATCGGCGTGGGCTTCATCGCGGAACCACCCAAAAAACCGGTAACCTTGGGAGTGTTTTTTACCAAATGCCAGCTTTCGTCGGTCATTTCCATTTCGACCAACACATAACCGGGGAAAAACTTACGCTCAGTAATATTTTTTTGCCCCAGTTTCAACTCCACCACCTCTTCAACCGGAACCAAAATCTGACCAAATTTGTCTTGCATACCCTCGCGCTGAATACGCTCGACCAACGCTCGCTGTACGCTTTTCTCAAATTGCGAGTACGTATGAACTACATACCAATTCATGGCCATCATTCACCCCGTCCCATCAGCTTACTTACCGCTATCATCAAACTAGCATCTACCGCCCACAGAAACAACGCCATGGTGATAGCAAACAGAACCACCACTCCCGTCGTCTGCAACGTCTCCTTGCGTGTCGGCCAAACCACACGCTTTGCTTCGGCAATCGAATCCTTGCCAAATGCAAAGAGCTGCTTACCTGTGTCACTGGTCCACGCCACACCAGCAGCCAACAACAAGCCAACCAGCACCGAAGCCAGCTTCACCACCGCCGCGCTTTCGTGCAGGTAATAAAAACCGGCTATCCCCGCCACAACCAGCAAAAAGGCAACGATCAACTTGATTTTGTCTGCCATTCTCAATTATCCCAATCAATTTTTTGAGGCTATCATTTAATGTTGCATTTGGCAGGCCAGGAGGGTTTCGAACCCCCAACCCTCGGTTTTGGAGACCGATACTCTACCAATTGAGCTACTGGCCTAAAAGCAGTTGTCAGCTTTAGTCGCTAGCCATTGGTTTTGTCCGCAACGCGGAAGCTGCCTTAACCAACGACTAACATCTTAATGACTGGTTACTCGATAATCTTTGCAACCACCCCGGCGCCGACGGTGCGACCACCTTCGCGGATCGCGAAGCGCAGCCCCTCTTCCATCGCGATCGGGTTGATCAGGCTGACGGTGATGCTGACGTTGTCGCCGGGCATGACCATTTCGGTGCCGGTCGGCAATTCGACCGCGCCGGTCACGTCGGTGGTGCGGAAGTAGAACTGCGGGCGGTAGCCCTGGAAGAATGGCGTGTGGCGTCCGCCCTCATCCTTGCCCAGCACGTAGATTTCCGCGGTGAACTTGGTGTGCGGGGTGATCGAGCCGGGTTTGGCCAGCACTTGGCCGCGCTCGACTTCTTCGCGCTTGGTGCCGCGCAGCAGCACGCCGACATTGTCGCCAGCCTGGCCCTGGTCGAGCAGCTTGCGGAACATTTCCACGCCGGTACAGGTGGTCTTCAGGGTGGGTTTGATGCCGACAATTTCGATTTCTTCGCCGACCTTGATGATGCCGCGTTCGATACGCCCGGTCACGACGGTGCCGCGGCCAGAAATCGAGAACACGTCTTCGACCGGCATCAGGAAGGCGCCGTCCAGCGCGCGCTTGGGCTGGGGGATGTAACTGTCGAGCGCTTCGGCCAAGCGGAAGATGGCCGGTTCGCCGAGGTCGCCCTGGTCGCCTTGCAGGGCCTTGAGCGCGGAGCCTTTGATGATCGGTATGTCGTCGCCGGGAAATTCGTATTTGGAGAGCAGTTCGCGCACTTCCATTTCAACCAGCTCGAGCAGCTCTTCGTCGTCGACCATGTCGCATTTGTTCATGAACACGATGATGTAAGGCACGCCGACCTGGCGCGCCAGCAGGATGTGTTCGCGGGTCTGCGGCATCGGGCCGTCGGCGGCGGATACGACGAGGATCGCGCCGTCCATTTGCGCCGCGCCGGTAATCATGTTCTTGATATAGTCGGCGTGACCCGGGCAGTCCACGTGAGCGTAGTGGCGGTTGGCGGTTTCATATTCGACGTGGGCGGTGTTGATCGTGATGCCGCGCGCTTTTTCTTCCGGCGCCGCGTCAATCTGGTCGTAAGCCTTGGCTTCGCCGCCGAATTTCTTCGACAGGACGGTGGTGATCGCCGCTGTCAATGTGGTCTTGCCGTGGTCCACGTGTCCGATCGTGCCCACGTTGACGTGCGGCTTGGTGCGCTCAAATTTGCTCTTTGCCATGATTTTTTCCTTATCAATGTCAAACGTTAAATTAAAATACAAATCTTTGGTGCCCATGGCGAGAATCGGACTCGCGACCTCTCCCTTACCAAGGGAGTGCTCTGCCACTGAGCCACATGGGCAGCAATACAATTATCTGGAGCGGGTGAAGGGGATCGAACCCTCGTCGTAAGTTTGGAAAACTTCTGCTCTACCATTGAGCTACACCCGCAGGCTTTCCCAATACCGCAACGCTTTGAAAAAGCGGTTGTCACTACACCAGCCAAACAAACCTAAAAAATCAAAAACCAAAAGCTAGAAACGCATGGTGGAGGGGGAAGGATTCGAACCTTCGAAGGCTGAGCCGTCAGATTTACAGTCTGATCCCTTTGACCGCTCGGGAACCCCTCCAAACAGAACCCGTAATTATGCCAACCGCCGACCTGGATGTCAAATTGAACCGGTTTTCGCTCGGACGGAGTTAAAGCAACTGTTTATAACTCAAGGCGAACAGCGAAAACCTCACTGCGCTACATTAATGATAGTTTTCCTGAATAACGCCGACTGGGCGTGCGCCTGCAGCCCTTCACCAAACGCCAGCGTAGATGCGATAGCACCCAGCTTCTGCGCACCCTGCGCGGAAACCTGAATCAGGCTGCTGCGTTTCTGGAAATCGTACACGCCCAGCGGCGAGGAAAAACGCGCGGTGCCCGATGTCGGCAGCACGTGATTCGGCCCGGCGCAGTAGTCGCCGAGCGATTCGGAGGTATAGCGGCCCATGAAGATCGCACCGGCATGTTTCAATTTGGGCAGCAGAGCTTGCGGGTCTTCGACCGACAACTCCAGATGCTCGGGGGCGATGCGGTTGCTGATGAGGCAGGCTTCGTCCAGGTCTGCGACATGGATCAATGCGCCGCGATTTTCCAGCGCGGTCTGGATGATGTCACGGCGCGGCATTTGCTCGAGCAGTTTGTCTGCGCTGGCTGCTACCGCATCAATGAATTTTGCATCCGGCGACAGCAAAATAGCCTGCGCCAGTTCGTCGTGTTCGGCCTGCGAGAACAAGTCCATCGCGATCCAGTCCGGGCTGGTTTGTCCGTCGCAGATCACCAGGATTTCCGATGGCCCGGCGATCATGTCGATGCCGCACGCGCCGAACACACGGCGCTTGGCGGAGGCCACATAGGCGTTGCCGGGGCCGACGATCTTGTCCACTTTCGGTATCGTCGCCGTGCCGTAAGCCAATGCCGCCACCGCCTGCGCGCCGCCGATGGTGAACACGCGATCCACGCCGGACAGGTAAGCTGCCGCCAGCACCAGTTGATTCTTCACGCCGTCCGGGGTCGGCACGACCATGATCAGCTCGGCCACGCCCGCCACTTTGGCGGGCAGCGCGTTCATCAGCACCGAGGAAGGATAGGCCGCCTTGCCGCCCGGCACATACAGGCCGACGCGATCCAGTGGCGTGACCTGCTGGCCGAGCAGCGTGCCGTCCGCTTCGGTGTAGCTCCATGAAGTTTGCAATTGCTTCTTGTGGTAATCGGTGACGCGCTGCGCGGCCTGCTCCAACGCGCTACGCTGCTCGGCGGGCAAGCCGTCAAATGCGTAGCGCAATTCATTCTGCGGTAGCTCCATCGCTGCGGCATTAGCCAGCGGCAAGCGGTCAAACTTGGCAGTGTATTCAAGCACGGCCGCATCGCCGCGCTTGCGCACATCGACAAGGATGCCTGCCACGGTGGCTTCGAGCTTCTCATCCGCCGTTTCCTCGAAGGCCAACAACTTGGTCAACTCGTCGTTGAAGCCAACTGCGCGGCTGGAAAGTTGTCGGATTTTCATTTAAAAATCCTCAACTCTTGATCGCAAGGGCAAACGCATCCAGTATCGGCTGGATGGCGTCATGCTTCAATTTCAGCGCGGCCTGATTCACCACCAGGCGTGACGAGATGTCGGCGATATGCTCAACTGCTTTCAGATTGTTTGCCTTCAGCGTGCCGCCGCTGCTGACCAGATCGACAATCGCATCCGACAACCCCACCAGCGGTGCCAGCTCCATCGACCCGTAAAGTTTGATCAAATCCACATGCACCCCTTTTGCGGCGAAGTGATCCCTTGCAGTTTGTACATATTTGGTCGCCACGCGCAGGCGCGCGCCCTGGCGCACCGCGGATTCATAATCGAAATCGTCGCGCACTGCGACCATCATGCGGCAGCGCGCGATATTCAAATCCAGCGGCTGGTACAAACCGATACCGCCATGCTCGTTCAGCACATCCTTGCCCGCCACGCCGATATCTGCCGCACCGTATTGCACATAGGTCGGCACGTCGGAAGCGCGCACGATAATCAAACGCACATCGGCGCGGTTGGTCGGCAAAATCAGCTTGCGCGAGGACTCCGGATCTTCCAGCGGCGTGATGCCCGCCGCCGCCAGCAGCGGCAGAGTTTCTTCGAAGATGCGGCCTTTGGACAAGGCAATGGTAATAGTCATCGGATTCGGCGCGTCATAAAGATGCGCATTTTACCGTCAAATGCGACGCAGGTGAGCTAGCAGTTATTTCACGCGACGAATATTAGCGCCAAGCTGCGAAAGTTTCGCCTCGATATGCTCGTAGCCGCGATCCAAATGGTAGATGCGGTCGATCACAGTTTCGCCCTGCGCGACCAGCCCGGCAATGACCAGACATGCCGAGGCGCGCAAGTCGGTCGCCATGATTGCCGCACCGTCCAATTGCGCGCGGCCTCTGATCACGGCGGTATTGCCTTCTACATCGATCTGCGCGCCGAGGCGGCGCAACTCTTGTACATGCATGAAGCGATTCTCAAAAATAGTCTCGACCACCATCGCACTGCCTTCCGCTATGCAATTCATCGCCATGAACTGCGCCTGCATGTCGGTCGGGAATGCCGGGTAGGGTGAGGTGCGCACATTCACCGCCTTGGTGCGCTTGTTCATTTGCAGACTGATCGTGCTGCCGGCAACCTGAATAGTTGCTCCAGCCTCTTGCAGCTTCTCCAATACGTTGTCGAGAATGTCGGCACGCGCATCGGTCAATGTGATGCTGCCGCCCGTTGCTGCCGCTGCAACCAGAAAGGTGCCGCTCTCAATGCGATCCGGCATGATGCGGTAGCTCGCTCCATGCAGCCTGTCCACGCCGGTGATGCTGATCGTGTCGCTGCCGGCCCCTTCAATCCTGGCGCCCATGGCGATCAGGCAATGCGCCAGATCGACCACCTCCGGTTCGCGCGCCGCGTTTTCCAGCACCGTTACGCCATCTGCCAGCGTTGCGGCCATCATCAGGTTTTCCGTGCCCGTCACGCTGACCAGATCGAAGAATATCCGCGCACCCTTGAGCCGTTTCGCCCCGTTATTCTGCGGTGCTTGTGCGTGGATATAACCATGCTCAATATGGATTTCCGCGCCCATCGCCTGCAACCCCTTGATGTGCAGGTCGACCGGGCGCGAACCGATGGCACAGCCGCCCGGCAGGGAAACGCGCGCCTCGCCGAAGCGCGCCACCAGCGGCCCCAGCACCAGAATTGCGGCGCGCATGGTTTTCACCATATCGTAAGGCGCTTCGAGTTTGTCGACATGCGCCGCAGACAAGACAATCTGGTCGCCGTCTGCCTCTATCTTTGCGCCCATCTGCTGCAGCAGCTTGCGCATCGTGGCAACATCATTCAAATCCGGAACATTGCAGAGTTGCAGCACATCGCCAGTCAGCAGGCTGGCACACAGTATCGGCAAAGCCGCATTCTTTGCACCGGAAATTCGCACTTCGCCGTTGAGACGACATCCCCCCTGGATAGCTAATCTTTGCATAGGTTACTTTTGATCCTGCCACTCTTGCGGTGTGTAGGTTTTCATAGACAACGCATGGATTTCCTCGCGCATCCGGTCGCCCAGCGTTTGATATACCAACTGGTGGCACTGTACACGGCTTTTACCGGCAAAAGCGTCGCTGACCACCACCGCATCGAAGTGATGCCCATCGCCCACCACGGTTAAATGCTCAGTAGCCATACCCCGGGCGATGCTGCACTGAATGCTTTCTGAAGTGACCATTACCAATCCTGCTGTTTGTAAATATGGTTCGCAATATCACGGCTTGCCAAAACATTGCGCATGATACTAAAAACCGTCCGGGGATGCGCGCAACGCTGGATGTACCATGCTGTTGAAGGAAGTCAGGCGGACTGATGAGGCAACAGCTCAAGCACTCCATATAAATGCGCCAAGCTAAGCAAATCTTCAGGGAGTCCGGTTACACGCAGAGCATGTTGACTGCGCTGTGCAGCGCGCAACCAGCCTAACAACATGCTTACCGCTGAGGAGTCGACTGCTTCAACTTGGGAGAAATCCACCAGCAGATCTTCACTGGTCAAATGCTGCAAACCAGTTTCAAACAGAGCCGGCACGGTCGCGATAGTCAGGCGACCGCTCACCAACAACCGCTCACCCTCGCGCGTAATCACTTTGCATCAACCTCGCGTAACGCAACATTGGCTGCGCTAGCATTCCTGTCAACCAGAGTCTTGATCAAACCATCAATACCTTTTTCCTGGATTTCCGAGGTGAATGTACCTCGATAACTGGTCACCATGCTTACGCCTTCTATGGATACATCGAACGCCTTCCAGCCATTGGCAGTTTTTTCCATTTCATATTCCACCGGGATTGGCTGCGCGCCCGGCTTGGTGATAGTGGTCTTCACGGTCACCTCCGTTGCGTCAGCTGCCATCTTGATCGGCTTTACTTCTACCGCCTGGTCGCGATACACGGTAAAGGCCTTGGTGTAAGTTCGCACTAACATATTGCGAAACTCCGTTACCAACGCCTGCTGCTGCTCGGCGGTCGCGGCGCGCCACGATTTACCTACAGCTAATCTGGTCATGCGCACAAAATCAAAATGCGGTAGCACTTTTGCATCCACCAACTCCAGTATTTTCTTCTGATTGCCAGCCTTAATATCCTTATCCTGTTTAACAATAGCGAGGACATCGTCCACAGTAGTCTTGATCAGCACATCCGGCGCGATCACCTCGGCCTGCGCAACGGCGATCACACACAGCAAACTCAAAACAAGCTTAAGCAAATATTTCATCTTTAATTCTCCTCGAGCTATTCGGCCAAAACTACTTGGTAGACTCCGCCGCTTTGCTGTATAAAAACTTGCCGATCAAATCTTCCAGCACAGCTGCGGATTGTGTCATTTTCAATTGCCCGCCATCTCTCAGCATCTCCGCGTCACCGCCTGGGTCCAGGCCTATGTACTGCTCGCCCAGCAAACCGGAAGTCAGAATTTTGCCAATTGTGTCTTTTGAAAACTGGTAACGTTTGTCGATGCTCATTACCACTTTCGCCTCATAACGTTGGGTGTCCAGCGTAATTGAATCAACACGCCCGACCAATACTCCGGCACTTTTAATCGAAGCGGTTGGCTTCAGCCCGCCGACATTGGTGAAGTAGGCATGAATTTTGTACACATCGGACACATTGTAAGTACCGAGGTTCCCGACCTTCATCGCCAGCATCACCAGAGCGGCAATACCCGCCACCACAAACATACCTACCCACAAATCTATTCCGGTGCGCTCCATAGTTCAACCTCCTCCAAACATCATTGCAGTCAAAATAAAGTCCAACATCAAAATAGCCAATGACGAAGTAACTACCGTGCGCGTGGTCGCACCGGACACACCTTCTGCGGTAGGCGGCGCATCATAGCCCTCAAATAGCGCGATCACCGTCACCGCCGTGCCAAATACAAAACTCTTGATCACGCCGTTCAGTATGTCATGCTTGAAATCTACTGCTGCCTGCATTTGCGACCAGAACGAACCCTCGTCCACGCCGATCTGCACTACGCCGACAAAATAGCCGCCGAACACACCCACCGCGCTAAACAAGGCCGCCAGCAGCGGCATGGAAATTATCCCCGCCCAGAAGCGCGGCGCAACGATGCGTGCAATCGGATGCACCGCCATCATTTCCATCGCCGAGATTTGTTCGGTCGCTTTCATCAAACCGATTTCCGCCGTCATCGCCGAACCGGCGCGGCTGGCGAA
>JAHFRA010000031.1 GCA_023259035.1 Gallionella sp. | reverse complement strand
GAGGAGACCGAGAATCATGCGGGCGGATCTTACAAGGATGCCAACTGGCAGCTTCGCCATGTTTATACGCCCACCCAGACATGGTGACCCTATGCCCGGCAATGACAATAGTTTTTTAAGGGCCGACAACCAAAAGCGCTGCTATTCTCTGAGAAATTGAATGGTGGATAACACACCCTACAAAATTGACTTCCAAGAGGTGCCGACCAAGCCTTCGCACTATATGTACATGATGCCTCTCGCGAGACAAGGCGCGAAAGAGATTTTAGCGCGCCACATCTTACCCACCTGACCCGCACGTTACCCAAAATTACACTTCATCCTTGAATCCGCCATTTATAAGAGAGGTCATTAAATGGCAATAGGCCGAAATATATAGATATTTCGGTATATATAATTTTTTCCTATACGGTGTAGAATCCGCTCTCTCGATTCGAATTGGTATTTTCTGATTATTCGGTAAGGATGTGTCATGATGCCCGTTAAGCCAGTTTTAAAACTTCTAACGCTGATAGCGCCACTGTGAGCAGCTCATTCGGCATATTGCTAACGATCCACTCCCCCCAAATCTCCAAAGTTCAGTGAATTGCGTGCAAGGTAAAACTCTTCAGAAACCAGAGAGTGATTTGAAGCCATCCAAGCCCGAGATGGAAAAACCCTAGGCGATTTAAATCTTAGTGTTGTAAAGAACCCGCAGGGGGTTTCCCTGTTTTATATGCAAGGATATATTTAAATGACAACTGGTACAGTTAAATGGTTTAACGATGCAAAGGGTTTTGGTTTTGTCACTCCCGATGATGGCAGCGAAGATTTGTTCGCGCACTTTTCCGCAATCAACATGAGCGGTTTCAAGTCACTCAAAGAAGGCCAAAAGGTTACCTTTGAAGTGACGCAAGGCCCCAAGGGCAAGCAAGCCTCCAATATCCAGGCTCCATAATCAGTACTTGAGTTGCATAAAAAGCCCGTCACTTTTGTGCTGGGCTTTTTGTTTGATCAATACTCAGCTTGCTCGTTGCCGATGTTGCAACCGCCAGAATTTTTCGATTTCTGCTATTGGCGAGCGCCTGCTTGCAGGAATGCAATCACCAGTGCCGCTAAGCAGCAGCGTATCAGAACCAGTTATTCGCTATTTGCTTTTCTTGACCCGATTCGAATTTGAACTTGCATGATATAGCTTCGTACCTTGTAGTGCTTGCAGTTAGACCGTATATTTATCCAACAAGGAAAAAGGCCGGGAGCACACTTATATGCAACGCAATCTTTATTCGCAATTCAACCCAGCAGAGCTGATCCTGAGAGATCAGCTGGCCATTGATCGTACCCTGTTGGCGAACGAACGAACACTTTTGGCATACCTGCGGTCAGGCGTGGCTTTGTTTATTGCCGGTATATCAATTATCCATTTCTCGCATGAGGGATGGTTTACTGCCATGGGAATTCTTTGCATCCCATGCGGATTCACTACATTGTTGTTCGGGCTCTTGAGGTTCAGAAAAATGGATCAAGCCATTGCTGTTGTTCGGCAAGAGTTGAAAAGCATTTCAGCGAATGAGGAATCATTTGCCGGCAAAGAGACTTAGCGGCCGCCCATACACGCATTGCAAGTAATTAAAAAGGCTGGCTTACGGCCAAAATTAAGCGAAGCGGTCTGACCCGATAACGCTTAACGCACACAATCCACGTAATACAACGTCTCGCCGTTTTCTTCCCCAACCAGCCCGTGGATGTCGCTCTCAAAACCGGGGAATTTCTTGTTGAAGTCGCGCGCAAACTTGAGGTAGTCTACGATAGTCTTGTTGAAGCGTTCACCGGGAATCAGCAGCGGAATACCCGGCGGATAAGGGGTGAGCAGCACGGCGGTGATGCGGCCTTCCAGATCGTCAATCGGCACGCGATCGATTTCGTCGTGCGCCATTCTGGCGAAAGCATCGGAGGGCTTCATCGCCGGCTGCATATCTGACAGGTACATTTCGGTCGTCATCTTCGCCACGTTGTGCGCCTTGTAGGTGTCGTGAATCTGCTGGCACAGGTCGCGCAGGCCGACGCGCTCGTAATTCGGATGTTTGGCCGCAAACTCGGGCAGGATGCGCCACATCGGCTGGTTCTTGTCGTAATCGTCCTTGAACTGCTGCAAGGCGGTGAGCAGCGTGTTCCAACGGCCTTTGGTGATGCCGATGGTGAACATGATGAAGAATGAATACAGGCCGCACTTCTCCACGATCACGCCATGCTCGGCGAGATATTTGGTGACCATCGCGGCAGGGATGCCGGTCTCGTCGAAGTTGCCGTTGAGGTTGAGCCCCGGCGTGATGATGGTCGCCTTGATCGGATCGAGCATGTTAAAACCGGACACCAGCTTGCCGAAACCGTGCCATTTGTCGCCAGTCTTCAGCACCCAGTCTTCACGGGAACCGATACCTTCCTCGGCAAGATTGTTCGGCCCCCACACTCTGAACCACCAGTCCTTGCCAAACTCCTCATCCACCTTGCGCATCGCTCGGCGGAAATCCAGCGCTTCGGCAATACTCTCTTCCACCAGCGCCGTACCGCCCGGCGGCTCCATCATCGCCGCCGCCACGTCGCATGAAGCGATGATCGCGTACTGCGGGCTGGTCGAGGTGTGCATCAGATAGGCTTCATTGAAAACATGGCTGTTGAGCTTATGGCTATCCGGTTCGCGCACCAGTATCTGCGAGGCCTGCGATAACCCGGCCAGCAGTTTGTGCGTGGACTGTGTGGCGAAAATCATCGACTCCTTGGCGCGCGGACGATCTCTGCCGATGGCGTGCATATCCTTGTAAAAATCATGGAAGGCCGCATGCGGTAGCCAGGCTTCATCGAAGTGCAGCGTATCGATGCGTCCGTCGAGCATCTCTTTCAGCATCTCCACGTTGTACACGATGCCGTCGTAAGTGCTCTGCGTAATGGTCAGGATGCGCGGCTTTTTGGTCTTGTCCTTGATGAACGGGTTCGCGTTGATCTTGCGCTGGATGCTTTCCGGTTCGAACTCGGATTTTGGAATCGGCCCGATGATACCGTAATGGTTGCGCGTCGGCGTCAAGAACACCGGCACCGCGCCGGTCATCATAATCGCGTGCAATATGGACTTGTGGCAATTGCGGTCCACCACCACGATGTCATCCGGCGCGACCGTAGAATGCCAGACGATCTTGTTGGAAGTGGACGTGCCGTTAGTGACAAAGAACAAATGATCGGCATTAAAAATACGCGCCGCATTGCGTTCCGACGCCGCTACCGGCCCGGTGTGGTCGAGCAGCTGCCCCAGTTCATCCACCGCATTGCACACGTCGGCGCGCAGCATGTTCTCACCGAAGAACTGGTGGAACATCTGCCCGACCGGCGACTTCAAAAATGCCACGCCGCCCGAATGACCCGGACAGTGCCAGGAGTAGGAACCGTCCTGCGCGTAGTGCAACAAGGCACGAAAAAACGGCGGCGCCAACGAATCCAGATAGGATTTGGCTTCGCGGATGATGTGGCGCGCCACGAACTCCGGCGTGTCCTCGTGCATGTGGATGAAGCCGTGCAACTCGCGCAACACGTCGTTCGGAATATGCCGCGACGTGCGCGTCTCACCGTACAGGTAAATCGGGATATCGGCATTCTTGAAGCGGATTTCCTGGACAAACGCGCGCAGCGATTTCAGCGCAACCTCAGTCTCCTCTTTGCTGCCCGCACCGAATTCCTCGTCGTCGATAGACAGCAAAAACGCCGAAGCGCGGCTTTGCTGTTGCGCGAACGAAGTCAGATCGCCGTAGCTGGTGACTCCGAGAACTTCCATGCCCTCCTTCTCCAGCGCATCAGCCAGCGCGCGGATGCCCAAACCACTGGCATTCTCCGAGCGGAAATCTTCATCAATAATGACGATAGGAAATCTGAATTTCATAATATCCTCCCTAGCTGCAGGATGCTGCCATACTCACCAAACACACCACAGCCGATAAAACCGGTCAGGTTCAGTGAAGACTCATATCGACCAGCGGTCGATGTGATGTCGCAACTAAAACAGAACTTCATGCTGCACTCCTTGCGGGATGGTAACGGGAATACCCGCGGCTAGTTATTCGGGGCGCAACACAAAGTTTCAGTGCAGGCTCATATTGGCCGCAGGCTAATGTGATGCCGAAACTAAAACGGAATTTCATTGCTTACTCCCAATGGGGATGACGAAGTGGCGCGGATTGTCGCAGATTTACGGGGTGGTGTGAAAACGAAGTTTCCTGGCAGGCTCAAACTATAACGGATTCGCAGTTTGCAGGGCGGGCAAAACCCGGCCTACATCTGCTTACATCTTGGGAAGCGTGACACCAACCTGCCCCTGATATTTGCCGCCGCGATCCTTGTAGGAAGTTTCGCAGACTTCATCCGCCTCAAAGAACAGCACCTGCGCCACGCCTTCATTGGCGTAAATTTTTGCCGGTAGCGGCGTGGTGTTGGAAAATTCCAGCGTCACATAACCTTCCCATTCAGGCTCGAACGGGGTGACGTTGACAATGATACCGCAACGCGCGTAGGTGCTCTTGCCCAGGCAGATGGTCAGCACGCTGCGCGGGATGCGGAAATATTCCACGGTGCGCGCCAGCGCGAACGAGTTGGGCGGGATGATGCAATAATCGCCCTGCACTTCGACAAAGGAGTTGGGGTCAAAGTTTTTCGGATCGACGATAGTGCTGTTGATGTTGGTGAACAGCTTGAATTCGTTGGAACAACGGATGTCGTAACCGTAACTCGACGTGCCGTAAGAAACGATGCGCTTGCCGTCCCGCTCCTTTATCTGACCGGGCTCGAACGGGGAAATCATGTCGTGCTGCTCCGCCATGCGGCGGATCCATTTATCCGATTTGATGCTCATATCGTTCCTGCGGCTTACGTATTCTGAACCACTATTTTGGGAAACACCGCGCTATGGTCTTGCGCCATGTCCGCAATTTTCACCGCCAGCCGCCGCGCGATCTGCTTGTACACCTTGGCAATCGCACCATCCGGGTGAGCTACCACGGTGGGATGGCCGGAATCGGCCTGCTCGCGGATGCTGATATCCAGAGGCAGCGAGCCGAGCAACTCCACGCCGTAATCCTGGCACATCTTCTCACCGCCGCCCGCGCCGAAAATATGTTCCTCATGCCCGCATTTGGAACAGATGTGCGTGCTCATGTTTTCCACGATACCCAGTATCTTGATGTCCACCTTCTCGAACATCTTGAGTCCCTTGCGCGCATCCATCAACGCAATGTCCTGCGGCGTAGTGACAATCACCGCACCGGTCACCGGCACTTTTTGCGCCAGCGTTAACTGGATGTCGCCTGTGCCGGGCGGCAGATCGATCACCAAGTAGTCCAATCCATCCCAACGGGTCTGGCGCAGCAATTGGTCGAGCGCCTGTGTCACCATCGGGCCGCGCCACACCATCGGTACATCCTGGTCCGGAATCAGGAAGCCGATAGACATAGCCTGCAACCCATGCCCTTGCATCGGCTCCATGAACTTGCCATCGGTCGAATCAGGCTGGCCGCTGATACCCAGCATGGTAGGCTGCGACGGGCCGTAAATATCCGCATCCAGCATGCCCACGCGCGCGCCTTCTGCCGCCAGCGCCAGCGCCAAGTTCACCGCCGTGGTGGATTTACCCACCCCGCCCTTGCCGCTCGCGACCGCGATAATATTCTTCACCCCGTCTACCAGTTTCACGCCGCGCTGCACCGCATGCGGTATTACCTTGCTGGTCACATTTGCGGCGACCTTGCCAACGCCCGGCAGGCTGGCGCGCAGATGGTTTTCCACCATCGCGCGTATCTCGTCCCACACGCTTTTTGCCGGGTAACCGAGCTGGATGTCGAGCGACACATCGTTGCCGCTGATCTTGATATTCTTTACTGACTTGCCGCTGACAAAGTCTTTTTTCGTGTTCGGGTCAATCAGCTGTTTCAGCGCAGCCTGTACGTCCGCATCGGTAAAACTCATATGCTGCTCCATGACTCAATATTGTTCGGGGCACGCATTCTACCCAAGATTCACCATCACGCCTATAGCCCGAGTTTGCTACAATTGCCGCACTTTTAAAGGGGTTTTTCATCGATGCCGAACAAGACGCAGGCCATGCCGCGCAAGATACTGGTCACCTCCGCGCTGCCTTACGCCAACGGCAGCATCCACCTCGGTCATCTTGTGGAATATATCCAGACCGACATCTGGGTGCGCTTCCAGAAGATGCAAGGCAACGAGTGCCACTATGTGTGCGCCGACGACACCCACGGCACACCGATCATGCTGCGCGCCGAGAAGGAAGGCATCACGCCGGAGCAATTGATCGACCGCGTTTGGCATGAACACAAGGCGGACTTCGACGGTTTTCATGTCGAGTTCGACCACTACGGCTCGACCAACTCCAGCGAAACCAAAGAATTTGCGCAGGAAATTTACCGCCGCCTCAAGGCCGCCGATCTGATTGAAGTGCGCTCCATCGAACAGTTTTACGATCCGGTCAAAAACCTGTTCCTGCCGGATCGCTTCATCAAAGGCGAATGCCCCAAGTGCCACGCCAAGGATCAATACGGCGATAACTGCGAAGCCTGCGGCACCACCTACGCGCCCACCGAACTGATCAACCCGTATTCCGCCGTATCCGGCGCGCAACCGGAACGGCGCAACTCCGACCACTATTTCTTCAAGCTCTCCGACAAGCGCTGCCAGCAATTTTTGCGCGAGTGGACGCGCAGCGAAACGTTGCAACCTGAAGCCGCCAACAAGATGCAGGAATGGCTGGGCGCTGAAGACGAGAACAAATTATCGGACTGGGACATCTCGCGCGACGCGCCGTATTTCGGTTTCGAGATTCCCGATGCGCCGGGCAAATATTTCTATGTGTGGCTGGACGCGCCGGTCGGCTACATGGGCAGCTTCAAGCAGTTCTGTTCGCTACCCTCGCCCGCAGGCGGGAAAGGGTCCGGGGGAGAGGGTGCGTTAAATTTCGATGAATTCTGGAAGCCTGATTCCAACACCGAGCTATACCACTTCATCGGCAAAGACATTCTCTACTTTCATGCACTGTTCTGGCCCGCGATGCTGCAACACGCCGGTTTCCGCACCCCAACAAAACTGTTCGCGCACGGCTTTCTCACCGTGAACGGCGAGAAGATGAGCAAGTCGCGTGGTACGTTCATCACCGCCGACAGCTACCTCAAACAGGGGCTCAACCCGGAATATCTGCGCTATTACTACGCCGCGAAACTCAACGGTACGATGGAAGATATAGATCTGAGCCTTGAAGACTTCGTGGCCAGAGTAAATTCTGATTTGGTGGGAAAATACATCAATATTGCTTCGCGCACAGCAGGATTTATTACCAAGCATTTCAATGGTGAAATTAACTACGATCAAGTTGATAATTTGCCAGTATTTTTACAAAACGATGAGAGCCTCAGGCAAGAGGTTGGGAAGCTATACGAGGCTCGAGAATACGCTCAAGTTATTAGGCGCATAATGAAACGGGCTGATGAATTAAACGTGGGGTTCGACACATTGAAGCCGTGGGTTCTTGCAAAAGACCCTAATAACCATCTGTTATTGCAACAACGATGTTCTCTTATTTTGCATGAGTTCAAAGTGATTTCGGTGTTATTGGCACCGATACTTCCCGTGCTTACCGAGCGAATTGCCAAAGAATTTTTTGGGCTTGGTCGGAAATTTGTGTGGGACGATGCAATAAAAATAACAGAAAGAATCAACCCGTATGAGCACCTGATGACCCGAGTTGACCAAAAACAAATAGATGCCATGATCGAAGCCAACAAAGAAACCCTTGTGCCGCCGCCATCGCCTGTCCGCCATGCTGAGGCACAGCAGCACCAAATTCACCCCCCCCCCAACCCCCTTTCGCCGAAGGGGGGAGAAGCGGTAGAAATACTGGCGAGCGGTGGAACATCAACTGTTCCCCACTTTGCAAAAGGGGGGCGAGGGGGGATTTCGCCTGTCGCCGAAACCATCAGCATCGACGACTTCAGCAAGGTCGATCTGCGCGTGGCGAAGATCGTCAACGCCGAGCATGTGGAAGGTGCGGAGAAGCTTTTGAAGCTGACGCTGGACATCGGCGAGGAAAAACCGCGCACGGTGTTCGCGGGCATCAAGTCGGTTTACGATCCGGAAAAACTGAAGGGGCGCATGACAGTGATGGTCGCCAATCTAGCGCCGCGCAAAATGAAATTTGGTCTATCGGAAGGCATGGTGCTGGCGGCTTCCGGTGAAACACCGGGGTTGTTCATCCTCAGCCCGGATGATGGTGCGCAGCCGGGAATGCGCATCAAATAAATGGGGGGCGTATAGGGAAAGCGGGGTTAGTATGGCCCACCGCAAAGCCCTTGGCTGCCGCTGGTATCTTGGAAAGTGCAAAAAGCTGCGAACAAGCAATTACGCGGCCTATGGCTTGTTTTGGCGTGGTAACCCGCGCAATTATTAACATTTGGAGCAAGGAGCTCACATGAAACTATATTACGCACCCGGCGCATGCTCGCTGGCTTCGCACATCGCGCTGCACGAAACAGGCTTGCCGTTTGAAATTGACAAATTGAATGTCCCCACCAAAACCACCTCCAGCGGCGAGGATTTCATGCGGATCAATCCAAAAGGTTACGTGCCTGCCATTAAGCTGGACGATGGCAGCATTCTGACCGAAGGCGCCGCGATCCTGCAATACATTGCCGACCAAAATCCTGACTCTGGACTGGCTCCCAAGCCGGACTCAATGGAACGTTATCGCCTGCAGGAATGGCTCACCTTCATCGGTACCGAAATCCATAAAACATTTAGTCCATTGTTCAACAAGACCGCAACGGAAGAAGTAAAAAGCAATGCGCGCAACTTGCTTATCAAACGCTTGGGCTACGTAGAAACACAGTTGGCAAACAAGCCGTATTTAATGGGTGACCACTTCACCGTGGCAGATGCGTATTTATTTGTCGTGGTAAGCTGGAGCAGCCATGTCGATTTCAATCTCGCCCAATTCCCAAGAATCAAAGAGTACACGGCACGAATTGCCGCGCGCCCGACCGTGCAGGCGGCAATGAAGGCAGAGGGTTTGATTCAGCAACCCTAGCTGCTTCACCATCACCCCCGCTGATAAAACAACCAGCCGCCCCACCAAGCAACCAGAAAACGCTTGCCAAGCGGTTGGTTATAGCGGTGGAATACAATGGCTGACATGTATGCATGTGCTCTGCGAAGCGAATATAGCGCTGCTAATCTGTGCGATCATCCAATGAATTTACAGAACAACCGGGCTAGATAATGCTTTCAATTTCAGCTCTGACCATCAAGAAAACCATTACGCTTTTTGTACTGGTGGGGCCTGCTTCCATGATCCCGATCTTTCTAGCCGCCACCGAAGGTCTTGATCTGCGCGGCAAGGTGCGCTTTGCCAGGACGATAGGATTGAGCGTCACGGTGGCGCTACTGGTGGCAACATTTCTGGGGATGCCCATTCTGGGATTGCTCGGTGTATCGCTCGGGGCGATGCAGATTGGCGGAGGAATCATTGTCTTGTTACTGGCCATAGCAATGGTTCTTGGGAAGGAATCAACTTTCAAGGGGTCGCCTTCTGTCACGACCGAAAATGGGGTTCGGGAAGCCGCAATCGTTCCTCTGGCGATTCCCCTTCTGGCCGGACCGGCAGCATTCAGTTATGTCATGGGTAATAGTGCATGGCTTACCTACGCAGATCTGATCCATGTTGTGATGCCAATCCTCCTCGTTGGTTTTGCGTGTTGGATAACTTTTCATTTGGCCTGCCAGGCGGAAACGAGAATTCGGCAATCCACACTGGATGTTGTTGAGCGCGTTGGCGGATTCATTCTTGCTGCGATGGCCGTCGAGATGATGGCCACCGGGTTGCGCGGGCTGTTTCCCATGCTTGCTTCGAGCTAAGAGCAATATCAGCTATCAGCGAGGTCACGTATGAACAAGATCGTGTTTTTTATCATGCTGTGTTTTATTGTATCGACCACTTCCGGCTTCGCGGGCGAAGAACCAGTCGTGGTCTATTGGGATTCGGAGGCGGGCAAAGCATTGCGCGCCCGCATTCCGGCGGATGCGGACTACTGGCAGCTGAGTACGACATTCGCCGTGCAAAACACCCAGACATATTGTTCCGTGGCCAGCGCCATCACCGTGCTCAACGCCATGCCTGTCAAGAAACCCGTTGACCCTGCTTATGCTCCCTACGCCTACTTCACCCAGAGCAACTATTTCACCCCCGATGTCATAAAAATCATCAGTCCGCAGACGGTGCTGTCGAGGGGAATGACACGGGAGCAAATGGCCGAGACACTGGCACTCCACGGGGTCAGAGTGAAAACCATCGCCGGCGACACCCTGGACGATGAGGGGTTGCGCACCTTGCTGCAAAAGGTGCTGGGGGATGACGGTCAATTCGTGCTGGTCAATTATTTGCGTGCCAATCTGGGGCAGGTAGGCGGCGGGCATTGGTCAGTTCTGGCGGCCTTTGATGCGCAGTCCGACAGCGTCCTGATTCTCGATGTAGCCAAGTACAAATATGCCCCGGTATGGGTCGGCATCAGCACCCTGCGACAGGCGATTGCCACCGTCGACACCACCAGCAATAAGGCGCGCGGCCTGGTTGTCGTTTCACGGTAATGGAAGCAAAAAAAGTTTTTGCGAGTTTTGTCGCCATAATCCCCTCAGGACTAATAGTTTACCGATTCAAAGGTGGTAGAGGATTTAGAGTTTGAATGCCGTGTCATCAGCTAGTGCCATGCGCCGCAAAGCGCGGCTTGCTTCCCTTTCAGCGATCGAATTCCCCGCCGATCTGCCGGTGGTGGGCAAGCGCGAAGACCTGGCGCGCGCCATCAGCGAAAATCAGGTGGTTATCGTGTGCGGCGAAACCGGTTCGGGCAAGACCACCCAGTTGCCGAAAATCTGTGTGACGCTGGGGCGCGGCATTCACGGCTGCATCGGCCACACCCAGCCGCGCCGTGTGGCGGCGCGCTCGGTGGCGACACGCATCGCGTTCGAGCTGAAAACCGAGTTGGGCGGCGCGGTCGGCTACAAGGTGCGTTTCCACGACAAGGTGTCGCCCGACACCAGTATTAAATTAATGACCGACGGCATCCTGCTGGCGGAAATCCACAGCGACCCGCTGCTGAAAAATTACGACACGCTGATCATCGACGAGGCGCACGAGCGCTCGCTCAATATCGACTTCCTGCTCGGCTACCTCAAACAGCTACTGCCGCGCCGCCCCGATCTCAAGCTGATCATCACTTCGGCCACGCTGGATGCGGACCGCTTCGCCAAACATTTCGGCGCAGTGATGATCGAGGTGTCGGGGCGCAGTTACCCGATCGAGACGCGCTATCGCCCGCTGCAAGTGGATGAGGCGGGCGATGCGCAGGATGTGCCGCTGGCGGTGAGTTCCGCGCTGGATGAGCTTGCTGCTGGCGGCTTGCGCGGCGACGTGCTGGTGTTTTTGCCCGGTGAGCGCGAGATTCGCGATACGGCAGAAGTGTTGCGCAAGAACCACCCAAAAGGCATCGAGGTATTGCCGCTGTTCGCGCGGCTGTCGGCGGCGGAGCAGGATCGGGTGTTCAAGACCGGAGGACAGCGTCGCGTCGTGCTGGCGACCAATGTCGCGGAAACTTCGCTGACCGTGCCGAACATCGGCTATGTGATCGACTGCGGCTTGGCGCGGGTGAACCGCTACAGCATCCGCCAGAAAGTCGAGCAGTTGCATATCGAAAAAATCTCGCGCGCCGCCGCCAGCCAGCGCGCCGGGCGTTGCGGGCGCGTGATGAGCGGCGTGTGTGTGCGCCTGTACGACGAGGCAGATTTTTTGCAGCGCCCGGAATTCACCGACCCGGAAATTTTCCGCGTGTCGCTGGCGACAGTGATCCTGCGCATGAGCGCGCTGGAGCTGGGAGAAATCTCCGCGTTCCCGTTCATCGAGCCGCCCACGCCGCGCATGATTGCGGACGGCTACCAGCTGCTCGCCGAGCTCGACGCAATCGACGAGGCGCGGCAGCTCACCAGCCTCGGCCATGAGCTGGCCAAGTTACCGCTCGACCCGAAGATTGCGCGCCTGTTGCTGGCCGGGCGACAGTATCAGTGCCTGACCGAAATCCTGATCATCGCCAGCGCGCTGTCGGTGCAAGACCCTCGCGAGCGTCCGCTTGACCGGCAGGAGGCGGCGGACACCGCGCATAAGCGCTTCGCCGATGAGCGTTCCGATTTCTTGGCTTACCTGAAAATGTGGGCGTGGTTCGAGCAGGCAGTGGCGCATAAAAAATCCAACCGCCTGCTGGCCGAAGCCTGCCGCGAAAATTTCCTGTCACCGTTACGCCTGCGCGAGTGGCGCGAGCTGCATCAGCAATTGCACGCGCAAGTCGCCGAGATGGGGATGCGCGCCAACGAACAGCCCGCGACCTACGAGCAAATCCACAAAGCCCTGCTTTGCGGGCTGCTTGGCAACATCGGTATGAAGAGCGTGGAAAGCAATGAATACCTCGGTGCACGCGGCATCAAGTTCATCATCGCGCCGAATTCGGTGCTGGCGAAAAAAGGCAGCAAGTGGGTAATGGCGGGCGAGCTGGTCGAAACGCATCGCCTGTATGCGCGCTGCGTGGCGCGCATCGAACCGGAATGGCTGGAAGAAGTCGGCACGCATCTGATCAAACGGCATTACTTCGATCCGCACTGGGAGAAGAAGGCCGCACAAGTCAGCGCTTTCGAACGCAGCACGCTGCACGGCCTGCTGCTGAACGCCAAGAAGCGCGTGCATTACGGGCCGATGAACCCTGCCGAGTCACGCGAGATATTCATCCGCCAGGCACTGGTCGGCGGGGAATTTAATACCCAGGCAGCCTTCTTCGCGCATAACCAGAAGCTGATCGCCGACATCGAGGCACTGGAACACAAGGCGCGCCGTCCCGACGTGCTGGTAGACGACGAACTGATTTTTTCCTTTTACGACAGTCGCGTTCCTGGGCACATTCACAACGGCGCGGCATTCGAGCACTGGCGCAAGGAAGCGGAGCGCGAGCAACCGAAGCAGCTCTATCTGAAAAAAGACGACCTGATGCGTCACGAGGCGGCTGGCATCACCACCGACCAGTTCCCGCCGCAGTTACGGATCGACAATATCAGCTTCGCATTGGGCTACAACTTCTCGCCGGGCAAAAATGACGACGGCATCACGCTCACCGTGCCGCTGGCGCTTATCAACCAGGTGAGCGCGGCGCGCGGCGAATGGCTGGTGCCGGGCATTCTGGCGGAAAAAGTGGTGCAGCTGATCAAGACGCTGCCGCAACGCTTGCGCCGCCACCTGGTTCCGGTGCCGGAATTTGCGGCGGCGTTCTGCCGCGACGTACCCGCCTCGAACATGCCATTGCTACAGGCGCTGGCGCGCTATATCCGCGAACAAAAACAGCTCGATGTACCGCTGGAGGCGTTTCGCCTGGAACAGTTGCCGCAGCACCTATTGATGAACTTCCGCGCGATTGATGAACATGGCAGGCAACTCGGCATGTCGCGCAATTTCGCGCAGTTGCACGGTGAACTGGCGCCGCGTGTTGCACATGAAATCATGGCGGTAACAGCGACCGCAGAAAAAGGAGAATCCGTTTCTGAGCAGCGCTATACATCGTGGAATTTCGGCGCGTTCGCCGAGACTCGCGAAGTGAAACGTGCCGGACAATCCGTCACACTTTTCAATGCGCTGGTGGATGACGGCGATGCGGTGCTGCTGCGCGCCTTCGATACGCGCGACGCAGCGCAACTCGCGCATCGTGGCGGGCTACGCCGCCTGTTTATGCTGCTATTGAAAGAACAGGTGAAGTACATGGAAAAGAATCTGCCGGATGCGCAGAAGCTAAGCATGTTATTCATGGCGCCCAATTCCCCGTTTAGCGGCACGCAACAGGAATTGCAGCAACAGATACTGGCGAAGACCTTTGAACGTTGTTGCCTGAACGATCCGCTGCCATGCAACGAGACGGAGTTCATCGCGCGCGGCAAGGAAGCAAAAAATCGCCTGCTGCTGATCGCGCAGGAAATAGCGCGGCTGGTCGGCGGCGTACTCACCGAATACCAGGCCGTGCAGAAAGCACTGCCGCAACTCAAAGCACACAACCAGGCCAATCAGGATGTGCGCGCCCAACTGGAATGGTTGCTGCACAAACGTTTCATCGCCGATACGCCTTATGAACGTTTGCAGCATGTGCCGCGCTATCTCAAGGCGATCCACCTGCGCATCGAGAAACTGCGCAGCAATCCGGCGCGCGACGCACAATGCATGGCACAGATGCAGCCGCTGACACAGGCATGGCAAAAGTTGCGCCAAGCGCAACAGGGCAAGGCCGATACGCGTGTAGATGAGTTTGCCTGGCTGTTGCAGGAGTTGCGTGTGTCGCTGTTCGCGCAGGAATTAAAGACTCCGGTGATTGTGTCGGTGAAACGGCTGGAGAAGATGCTGGGATCGATCAGGGATTAAAACGTTTCGCAATCAATACCGCATTGCTGCCGCCGAACGCAAACGAGTTGGACATTACTGCGTTGATTTTAACGGAAACTCTTCCCTGATTGGCAACATAATCCAGATCGCATTCCGGATCGGGTTCATGCAGGTTGATGGTGGGTGGAATGGCGTTATGTTGCAGCGCCAGCAACGCGGCCATGAATTCCACCGCACCGGTCGCACCCATCAGATGGCCGTGCATGGACTTGGTCGAACTGACCGGAACACCGTAAGCGTGTGCGCCGAATACCTGTTTGATCGCTTTGGTTTCCTCGATGTCGCCCGCCAGCGTCGCGGTGCCGTGGGCGTTGATGTAGTGGATGTCCCGAGGCTGCAATCCCGCATCGTGCAATGCATTGCGCATGGTGCGGGTTTGTCCGTCAGCATCCGGTTTGGTGATGTGGCTCGAATCGGACGAGCAGTCGTAACCGGCCAGTTCCGCATAAATCTTCGCACCGCGTTTGACCGCGCGTTCGGCCTCTTCCAGCACCAGCACCGCAGCGCCCTCACCGAGCACCAGCCCGCTACGATTCCTTGCAAACGGCTTGCAGGATGCACCGGCATCGTTCGGGTCTTCATGTGCCAGTGTATGCAGGGCTTCCCATGCCTTCAACGCACCCAGGGTGAGCATTGCCTCTGAACCACCCGCCAGCATCACATCGGCATAGCCATGCTTGATTTGGCGATAGGCTTCACCGACGGCAATCGCCGAGGAAGAGCATGCAGTGGCGTAGGTCACATTCGGGCCTTGCAACTGGTATTTGATGGACAGGTGCGAGGCTGCCGCGTTATTCATGCTGAGCAGCACGCTGAGCGGCTTGACGCGCGGATTGTCGCGCTGGAAAACCTGCACATAGCCATCTTCGAGCGTGCTGGCTCCGCCCAGGCAGGAGCCCATATACACGCCGGCGCGAGGCTGTTCCGTTGCGCTTAATTCCAGTTGTGCATCTTGAACCGCCTGTGCGGCAGCGACCAGCGCGAACTGGCTAAAACGTTCGATACCGGTGAGTTGGATTTTGGTGAAATGTTCGCTGGGGTTAAAGCTATCTACCGGTGCACCGATGCGGATGGAGAGTTGCTCGATGAAATCGGTTTGCAGATGCTTGACGCCGGAGCGTCCTGCCATCAGGTTGCTGAAAAATTCTTCAGGGGTTTTGCCAACCGGCGAGATAACACCCAATCCGGTGATGACTACGCGCCTAACCATTTAAAACCTACTGGGCCGAGCCTTTTTGCTCGGCGATAATTTTGTCCAGAATATTGACTACGTCGCCAATGGTTTTGATTTCAACGCGTTCGTCGGGCAGCTTGATTTTCAACTCATCTTCGAGGTTGAACATGAATTCGATCACCGATAGCGAGTCCAGGCCCAGGCTCTCTAGTTGCGCATCGGGGGTAAGATTTTCGGGTTTAAGGTCGAATTGTTCGACCATCATGCGCTGTATGGTTTGCAGGGAACTCATAATTTGCTTGTATCAGGAATCTATTTGGGGAGATTGTAACAGAAGTTGAATCCTAAATTGCTGCGTGGTCGCCCCATGCCGCTTTGAAAAATCGAATGGTATTGGCAGCAACCTGTTCCCGATCATTGTCCACGGTGATCATGTGGTAGCTGTTATGCAGCATGATGTTTTCTACGATTTCGGAGCCGATATTCTCCGCGACAAATCTGGCATTGCGCGGCGAGGCTACATCATCTTCTTCAGCGTGAATAATTATGGCCGGTGCGGTGACGCGCGGTAAGGATTTTTTTACCGATTTAATCATGCGCTCCGCTTCTTGTATGGCGGGCAAATTCAGCTTGCTGGCGCCCACAATGGAAGAATCGTTGTGGCTCATTTCGCGCGCTATCCACTTGCGCAATTGCTTGTTTTTCAGGCCGAACGGCTCGCGTTCGCGGTAGCTGTAAATGTAGCGGAACGGCGAGTAATAACCGACGTAGCGCAGAAAGCGATACCACGGGATGCCCCAGCCGTCGTACCACAGCGTGGTGGCAAGCAGCGACAATGCGGATACCTCGTCACCCAGCTCGGCCGCAACACTTAGCGATAACACCGCGCCAATACACAACCCGCCCATGGCAACGGTTTCGTGTTGTTGTTTGAGGAGACGAAACTCGTTCAATACTTTGGCGTGCCAGTCTTGCCAGTGCGTGACGGAGCGCGGCGTGTCGCCATGCTCAAAGCCATAACCGCGAATATGCGGCACATGCACGGTGTATCCGGCCTGGTTGAGCCGTTTGGCCAGTGGCTGTAGTTCGGCAGGGCTACTTTGCAAACCGTGAATCAGCAGGACGGCGTGTTTTCCGCCGGGCATGGTAATTGGGTTCATAACAAGGGAAGTTGATAACAGCGCGGCAATTGTATCAAATTACACCCGTTGCCCGCCCGGATAAATTTGTTTGATGCGGCGCGGCGCGGTATCGCTGAGCTATAATCCACAAGCGGATTGGCCTGTGACCCGAACTCGGGAGGAAAGCCGGGAGGATAAAAATGGGCAATCGATTGCACGGGGCAGCGCAGCAGTATCACCGCCAGATTCCGGCGGGCGCGAAGACACACTAGACGGAGATTATTGATGAACAAGCAGGAAATTGAATTGTTGAGCAAGGAAGTCGAGATGCTGATGAATGAGCGCGCGCGACTGCTCAGGGTGGTGGGTGCGGCAGCCGTGCTGGTGGCAAATACTGATGCCGAAACTTTGCCGGAAGCAGTGGTCGATGCGGCGGAAGAGCTGTCTGAAGCGCTAAACGCCTTGCCCGAAGAAACGCTAAAAGACGCGCTCGAATCGGTGCACGCAGAGGTCGAATAGAGCGGGAATGGAGAAACGCGTAGGGCTGATTCTTACTGGCGGCGGTGCGCGTGCCGCCTATCAGGTCGGCGTGTTAAAAGCGATCGCCGAGCTCCTGCCGCGACGCGCGCGCAATCCGTTTCCGGTGATTTGCGGAACGTCGGCAGGAGCGCTCAATGCTGCGGCGCTTGCGATAAATGCGCAAAGTTTCCGCAAGGGTGTGCGCTACCTTGACAACATCTGGAAGAATTTCCACGCCAATCAGGTTTATCGCACCGACGCTATCGGTGTGTTTAACAACAGTATGTTGTGGTTTGCTGGAATGCTGTTGAGCGCGCTGGGGATCAATAAGCTCAAGCATGTTTCATTGCTCGACAATTCTCCGTTATTTGACCTGCTCGAGGATATATTGCCATGCGACAAAATCCAGGACAGCATAGATGCAGGTTTCCTGCATGCATTCAGCATCACGGCATCCGGTTATGGATCGGGGCAGTCGGTAACATTTTATCAGGGAGTCGAACAGCTGGTTCCATGGCGTCGCACCAGGCGCGTCGGTGTACAAACAAAAATCGAGGTCAAGCATTTGTTGGCTTCTGCGGCGATACCGTTTTTTTTTCCGGCGGTACGCATTCATCGTGAATATTTCGGGGACGGTTCGATGCGCCAGATTGCGCCGATCAGTTCCGCATTGCATCTCGGGGCAACGCGCGTACTGGTGATTGGCATCACCTCCAATGGAACAAAAGAACAGCCCGTACGCAGTGACCAAGATGATTACCCGCCGTTGGCGCAGATTGCCGGACATGCCTTGAACAGTATTTTTCTCGATGGCATGGAAGTGGACCTGGAACGGGTGTCCAGAATAAATGAGTTGGTAAGCGTGCTGCCGGAAGATGTTCAGGCGCGAGCCGGTCTTAAACATGTCGATGTGTTGGTCATTACGCCCAGCCAGTCTATCGAGAAGATTGCCGAACGCCATGCGGCCGAACTGCCTTGGACAATACGGTTGCTGTTGCGTCTGGTCGGGGCAACGCGCCATAGCGGGGCAAATCTGGTGAGCTATCTGTTGTCCGAAAAAGGCTTCTGCCGCGCGTTGATTGATCTGGGCTATCAGGACGCGATGCAACGCCGGGATGAGATTCTCAAGTTTCTCGATGCACAGCCCGCGCATGATACCGAAATGCCGCAATGAGTGCCGTCCGGTCTAATGCCCGTTCTTGGCAGTTGTTGCAATTGCTGGCGGACGGCAAATTCCATTCCGGCGAGGTGTTGGCGCAGCGCTTGGGGGTATCGCGTGCCACGGTATTTAATACGCTGGCGAGTATCGCAGAATACGGTGTGTCGCTACAGCGCATACGCGGACGGGGTTATCGGCTGGACAATCCGTGGCAGTGTCTGGATTCGGGTGAAATTACACGTTTACTGGATGATGCGGCGCATCTTTTTCTGATCGAGGTTCTGCAACAGACGGCATCCAGCAACATTCTGTTGTTGCAACGCGCCGCACAGGGAGCGCCCAGCGGCAGCGTTCTGGCGGTGGAATTGCAGACTGCCGGACGCGGTCGCATTGGGCGTACCTGGTATTCCGGATTAGGTAATGCGCTGACCTTTTCTTTGTTGTGGCGGTTTGATTGCGGCCTGAATGCCTTGTCGGGTTTAAGTTTGGCGATAGGAGTGGCGATCCTGCGCGCGTCGCGCCGGTTTGGTATGAATTCGTTGCGCTTGAAATGGCCGAATGATATTTTGACCTCGCAGGGCAAGCTGGGCGGGGTGTTGATTGAAGCGCAAGGCGATATGCTCGGGCCAAGCGCGGTGGTGATCGGTATCGGGTTGAATTGCAGTTTGCCGGCCAGCGTTGAACGGCGCATCGATCAACCTGCCAGCGCATTGGATGAGGCCTGTGGAGAAATGCCAACACGAAACCATCTATTGGCGACTCTGCTGCAGGAGATGGCGGGTGTGCTGCAGCAATTTGCGCAAGGCGGTTTCGCCGCGTTGCGGACAGAATGGGAGCAGTACCATGCCCATCAAAACAGGCCGATCAAATTGCAGCTGGCCGATGGCTCCAGCGTGAGCGGCATTGCACGCGGTGTCAGCAACAACGGTGAATTGTGCCTGGAAACGCATCATGGGATGCGCTGTTTTAATTCCGGCGAAGTCGGGGTAAGCCAGCAATGAGATTGCTCATCGACGCAGGGAATACGCGCATCAAACTGGCACTGGCGGAAGGCGATGACTGCGGGTCTGTAGAGAATCTGCCTATCCAGCAAGCCGGCGATTCAATCCAACGCTTTGCTGATTTATTAAACGTGCGGCAAGCCTGGGTAAGCAACGTGGCGGGCGAAGAAGTTGCACGGCAGATCCGCGCCGCATGCGTTGCTCGGGGTTGGTTGCCGCAATTCATCGCGGCGCGGACAGCCCAATGCGGGGTACACAATTGTTACGAACAGCCAGCACAGCTCGGCAGTGATCGCTGGGCAGCGCTGATTGCCGCGTGGCATCAGGTAGGCGGGGCGTGCCTGGTGGTGAATTGCGGCACGGCAACGACGATAGATGCGCTTTCTTCACAAGGTAAATTTCTGGGCGGGTTGATTGTGCCCGGCGTTGATCTGATGCAGCGCAGCCTGGTTGCTGCAACGGCGCAGTTGCAAAAATGGGGCGGCGAGTATGCGAATTTCCCCTGTAATACTGCTGACGCGCTATTCAGTGGCGCAGTCCATGCCAATTGCGGTGCGATAGAGCGGCAATACGCGCTGTTTAATCACGCCGCTGCGCCCGTCGTGTTGAGTGGCGGTGCTGCGGGACAACTGCAAGAACATCTGCTACGCCTTAACTTGCCGGTGCGCATCGTGGATAATCTGGTGCTGCAAGGGCTGTTGTTAATTGCACAAGAAGCGAGTGAGCCATGAAAGTGTTGTTCTGGATATTGCTGTTGATAAACGTGATTTTTTTCGCGGTTATGCAATGGGGCAGTGTATTGTTCGATGACGGTCAAACGTATCAGGCTCAGCCCCCGTTACGCGAGGGAAGCATTCTCCTGCTGAAGACGCCTCAAAGTATGCCAGCCCTGGCGCAGTCTGCACCGGTCCATATTACCACTCTCGATGCCGCGTCTGCCGCAGTCCATATTGCCATCCCTGATGCCGCGTCTGCCCCGATCATAACCAGGCCAGTTAATACGGTTTGTATGGAATGGGGTGATTTTTCAGGGGCCGATTTTGAGCGTGCCAGCAAGGCATTGGCGAGCTTGCAATTGGAGAGCAAATTGAGCCAGCGCCAGATAGAGCACACCATAGGCTATTGGGTATATATCCCGCCGCTCAAGGATAAAGCCGCTACGAATCAGAAAGTTGCTCAACTTAAGGCGCGTGGAGTCAAGGAGTACTTTGTTGTGCAGGATGCGGGACCATGGTTGAATGCCATCTCACTTGGCGTGTTCAAAACACAGGAGGCGGCACAGAATTTTCTGAATGAATTGCACACCAAGAATGTGCGTAGCGCGCAGGTTGGCGAACGCGCAAGCAAACTCAAGGCAACCATATTTGTACTGAACGAACTGGATGACGCAACAGTGATTAAGCTAACCACAATGCAGAAAGATTTTGCCGGAAGTGAATTGAAAAATATTTCTTGTGCAAGTAATTCGCACTAAACTGTTACCCGTTGTAGTAGGTGACAGTCCGGGCAAGCCAATAATAAACACATAATTTTTGTTCCGCAGGAATTACGGTTTTCAATCTGACCTGCGAACAAACAGGAACAAAAAATGAATGACAAACTAATCATCGCAGGAAAAAGCTACTCGTCCCGGCTGCTGGTTGGCACCGGAAAATACAAGGATTTCGCCGAGACCAAGGCGGCGGTCGATGCCAGCGGCGCGGAGATCGTCACCATCGCGATCCGGCGCAGCAACATCGGGCAGAATCCCAACGAGCCGAGCCTGCTGGAGATTCTGCCGCCGTCGCAATATACGCTGCTGCCCAACACTGCCGGTTGCTACAGCGCCGAGGACGCGGTGCGCACTTTGCGGCTGGCGCGCGAACTGCTGGATGGGCACACCCTAGTCAAACTGGAAGTGCTGGGCGATCCGCAATCGCTGTACCCGAACGTGATCGAAACCGTGGCCGCCGCGAAAACGCTGGTCGCGGAAGGCTTTCAGGTGATGGTGTATACCTCGGACGACCCGATCATCGCCAAGCAACTGGAAGACATCGGTTGCGTGGCGATCATGCCGCTGGCGTCGCTGATCGGCTCGGGCATGGGCATCCTCAATCCGTGGAATTTGCAACTCATCATGGAGCGCGTGCAGGTGCCGGTGATCGTCGATGCGGGCGTCGGTACCGCGTCGGATGCCGCGATCGCGATGGAGTTGGGCTGCGACGGCGTGCTGATGAACACCGCGATCGCCGCCGCACAACAGCCGGTGCTGATGGCCGGTGCGATGAGGAAGGCCGTGGAAGCCGGACGCGAGGCTTATCTCGCCGGGCGCATGCCGAAGAAACTGTACAGCGCCAGCCCGAGTTCGCCGACGGCGGGCATCATCGGTTCGACGCGCAGCTAATCACGGATCCGTTCACCCTGAGATTCGAAGGGCGAACGGCTTCAGTCTCTTATGACTCAACGCTTCACATTTTATGAGCAGATTCGTAGCCCGGATGGAGCGTTAGCATAATCCGGGGACTTTGGCATCCCCCGGATTTCACTGCGTTTCATCCGGGCTACGTGTTTGGTTCCGGCTCGCCCGGCTTAGGTTAATCGAATGCCCGACACACCCGATTTCAGCAAAAGACATATCCGCAGTTTCGTGCTGCGCCAGGGCCGCGTCTCGCCCGCGCAGCAGCGCGCCTGCGACACGTTGCTGCCGCGCTTCGGCATCCCCTACTCCGCACAACCGCTCGATCTTGCACAAGCCTTTGGGCGTGATGCGCCGAAGACACTGGAAATCGGTTTCGGCATGGGCGACAGCACCGCGACCATCGCGCTGGCGCATCCCGAAAACGACTACCTCGCGCTGGAGGTGCATACGCCGGGCGTCGGCAATCTGCTCAAGCTGATTGACGCGCAACAGATCGGCAACATCCGCATTATTAAGCACGATGCTGTGGAAGTGCTGCGCGACATGCTCGGCGATGCGACGCTGGACGGCGTGCATATTTTTTTCCCCGACCCGTGGCACAAGGCGCGCCACAACAAGCGCCGCCTGATCCAGGCGCCGTTCATCGCGCAACTGGTGCAGAAGCTCAAACCCGCCTGTCCTGAGCTTGGTCGAAGGGGCGGCTACATTCATGTTGCGACCGACTGGCAGGATTACGCCGAACAGGTCTTGACGGTGTTGAGCGCGGAGCCGTTGCTGGAGAACACGGCGGCGGATTACGCGCCGCGCCCCGCCTACCGCCCGCTCACCAAGTTCGAGAAACGCGGCATCAACTTGGGGCACGGGGTGTGGGACTTGGTGTTCCGGCGGAGAACTGCCCCATAGAGTTATGCGGCTCCGTTCGCCCTGATAACCAGCGACTTGGCTGGTGTTTTCTGGCAGCCTAGTCGAATAGCTAGTGGTCATATCAGGTATCGAAGGGTAAATTTGCTGATGATGCGGTTCGATACCTCACCGCGAACGGTTCGCGTTAAGCACAGAATCTTTCAGCCTCATTTCTCTGTCAGAAACATCCCCAGCAGATCATTCAAAAACCGTTGCCCCATCTGTGTCGGTGCAATGCGCTGATGGTCGCGGAATAACAGCCCGCGCTTCTCGGCTTCATCCAGTTCGCGGCGAATAATGGCCAGCGGCAGGCTGGTGCGCTCCTGGAACAGCACGCTGGCGAAACCTTCGTTCAAACGCAGCGCGTTCATCATGAACTCGAATGCCAGTTCGTCGCGCGGCACGTCATGCTCGCTGTGCAGCGGCGCACCCTTCGCCACCTGTTCCATATAGGCCTGCGGCTGCTTGTGGCGCGCCTGGCGAATCACCTTGCCGGGGAAACTCAGCTTGCTGTGCGCGCCCGCGCCGATGCCGAGATAATCGCCGAACTGCCAGTAGTTGAGATTGTGTTTGGCGCGGCGATTCGGTTGCGCGAAGGCGGAAGTCTCGTAGTGCTGATAGCCGTACGCCGCCAGCAGCTCCTCGATGCGCTGCTGCATGTCGCTGCTCGCGTCGTCGTCCGGCAGCGAGGGAGGATTGAGGTGGAACAACGTGTTCGGCTCCAGCGTCAGGTGATAGCAGGACAGGTGTTGCGGCGCGAACGACAGCGCGGTCTGCACATCCTGCAATGCTTGCTCCAAAGATTGGCCAACAGTTTTATTGGGCAGCGCATACATCAGGTCGAGATTGATATTGTCGAAATGCTGCTGCGCAATTTCAATCGCACGTCTGGCCTCATCGGCGCTGTGGATGCGCCCCAGCGCTTGCAAATGAGCATCGTTGAAACTCTGGATGCCCAGCGACAGACGGTTCACGCCCGCGTCGCGGTAGGCGGCGAAGCGCGCCGCTTCCACCGTGCCGGGATTGGCCTCCAGCGTGATCTCTGCGCCGAGATCGAGCGGCAACAACATGCGCACGTTGCGCAGGATCTCCGCGACGCTCTCTCCACTCAACAGGCTGGGCGTGCCGCCGCCGAAGAACACCGTATACACCTTGCGCCCCCAGATCAGCGGCAACGCCAGTTCCAGATCGCGGATCAGCGCCGCGACATATTCCTGCTCCGGCAGGCCGCTCTTCGCCTCGTGTGAATTGAAATCGCAATACGGGCATTTGCGCACGCACCACGGGATGTGTATGTACAGCGACAGAGGCGGCAGCGCCTTAAAATTTATCGCCTGCGATTTGAGGGCGGTGGGTTGCAGGGGGTGGGTGGTCATGAAGTTGGTCTTGCAGAGGTGCACTGAACCGCGCGCCCTACGAAATTTTCAGCTTTTCCAGCAGCGCTCTTAACGCCTTGCCGCGATGGCTGATAGCGTGCTTTTGTACGTGTTCCAGTTCCGCGCTCATCTTGCCGAGCTCCGGCAACCAGAACAGCGGGTCGTAGCCGAAGCCGCCGTCGCCACGCTCTTCATGAGCGATCTCGCCGTGCCATTCGCCTTCCGCGATCAGCGGTTGCGGGTCGCCGGCGTGGTGCAGCAGCACCAGCACGCAGTAGTAATGCGCGCGGCGATCCGCCACGCCTTGCATTTCCTGCAACAGTTTTTCGTTGTTGCGCCGGTCGGACTTCGGATCATCTCCCGCATAGCGCGCGGACAGCACGCCGGGCGCGCCGCCCAAGGCTTCCACGCAGATGCCGGAATCGTCCGCCAGCGCGGGCAGCCCGCTCAGGCAACTGACATGGCGCGCTTTGGCGAGGGCGTTTTCGATGAAGGTGTAGTGCGGTTCTGCGGCCTCTGCGATGCCGAGTTGTGCCTGCGTCAGCACTTCGATGCCGAGCGGCTGCAACAGGAACTGGAATTCGCGCAGCTTGCCGGGGTTGTTGGAGGCGATGACGAGTTTTTGCATGTTAGGTTACCCTCTTCCCTAGCCCCTCTCCCACAAGTGGGCGAGGGAAATGGCTTCCCTCTCCCCTCGGGGAGAGGGAGATAATGCTGATCATTTATCCCGCCAGCGTAGCGCGCTGCATCCCGATCAGCTGTTCGATGCCGGACTTTGCCAGTTCCAGCAGCGTATCCATTTCTTCACGCGAGAACGCGTGGCCTTCGGCGGTGCCCTGCACTTCGACGAAGTGGCCGTTGCCCAGCATCACCACATTCATGTCGGTGTCGCAGGCGGAGTCTTCGACATAGTCGAGGTCGAGTACCGGCACGCCCTCGTAGATGCCGACCGAGATTGCGGCGATGAAATCCTTGAGCGGGGTTTCCTTGACCAGCCCTTTGCCCAGCAAGCCGCTCACCGCATCGTGCAGCGCGACGAATGCGCCGGTGATGCTGGCGGTGCGCGTGCCGCCGTCGGCCTGGATCACGTCGCAGTCAATCTGAATGGTGCGCTCGCCGAGTTTCTTCAAGTCCACCACCGCGCGCAGGCTGCGCCCGATCAGGCGCTGGATTTCCTGGGTGCGCCCGGATTGCTTGCCCTTGGCGGCTTCGCGCCCCATGCGCTCGTTGGTGGAACGCGGCAACATGCCGTATTCGGCCGTCACCCAGCCTTCGCCGCTGCCTTTTTTGTGCGGCGGCACGCGCTCTTCGACACTGGCGGTGCAGATCACTCTGGTGTCGCCGCATTCGATCAGCACCGAGCCTTCGGCGTGTTTGGTGTAGCCGCGGGTGATGCGGATGGTGCGTAATTGACTGGGCGATCTCTGGCTGGGGCGCATGGCAAATACTCGATAAAAGGAAAAGGGGTAGGGCTAGGAAACGGCGAGCACGTGGCTGACTGGTTCGGCGGTATCGTGGGCCGTTTCTTCATTACCCCAGCGCACTGCCACGCCAGTGACGTTGTCAGAGTGGCCATCTTCGCGTTCCAGTGCGCGCATGATCAAGCTATCCAGCGCGTCGGCAACCGGACTTAAGGCAAACGCCCCGGTCAATTCCTGATCGGCAAACGGCCCCCACAGACCATCGCTGCCTAGCAACAACACGTCGCCAGACTGCAGCGCGATGGGTTCGCCCGGCTCCACGTAAAACATGTTATCGATACCGCCAAGGCAGTTGGTGATCTGGTTGCGTTGTGGATGAATGCGCGCTTCTTCGGCGGTGATCATGCCCCATTCAACCCACTGATTCACCATCGAATGGTCATGGGATTTCGCCAGCACAGCATCGTTGCGCAGCACGTAAATTCGCGAGTCTCCGGCATATCCCCAATACATATTACCATCCTGGATCAGCGTGGCCACGCAGGTTGTTCCGGGGAATCCTTTGTCATTGTCGTGCGGAATGCGTGAGATGCGCTCATGGGCATGGCGCATGGTATCCGCAAGAAACGATTGAGGATCGGCAAGCCGCGATTGCGCATGCGCCCCAAATGATTCGACAAAAGTCTCAACCGCCAGGGTTGCGGCCAATTCGCCATGCAAATGCCCGCCCATGCCATCCGCCAACACCAATAGCAACGCGTTATTGCTGTAGGCATAAGCGACGCGATCCTGATTGTATTTGCGATTGCCGATGTGGCTGGCCTGGTGTATCGAAAAGTTCATGGTCGGATGAGAAATTTTACAGGGTGCAATCGTAATATAATGCGCTACCCGAGCACAGTCTTTTATTTGGAAGGTTTTTTGCCATGATTCTTAGCATGACCGGCTATGCCACCGCCAGCGCGGAAATGGACAGCGGTTCATTGACGCTGGAGCTGCGTTCTGTCAACCATCGCTATCTGGATGTTCAGTTGCGGATGCCGGATGAGTTGCGCGGCGTCGAAGGTGCGCTACGCGAAGCGATCACGGTGCAATTACAGCGCGGCAAGGTGGAGTGCCGCATCAACTATGCGGCGCGCTCCGCGCAAGGAGGCGCCGCATTAAATCGGAGCCTGCTGCAACAGCTTGCCGCATGGAACAAAGAAGTGCAAGACGCTTTGCCGGATGCAGGCAGTCTGAGCGTGGCCGATGTGCTGCGCTGGAATGGCGTACTGGAAACGCCAACCGCCTCACTGGACGAATTGCGCGCCACACTGCTCGACTTGCTGCAAGGCGTGTTGCAGGAATTTTCCGCTTCGCGTGCCCGTGAAGGCGAGAAGCTCAAGGATTTCTTGCTGCAACGGGTGGAAAAAATCGAGGCATTGCGCATTGGCGTAATGCCGCATGTCCCGGCCGCGATTGCCGCTTATGAGCAGAAACTCGTCGCGCGGCTGCGTGAGGCGATGCAGAACGCTGAAGATGATCGCATTCGTCAGGAAATTACGCTGTTCGCCAGCAAGGTTGATGTGGATGAAGAATTGTCGCGGCTGGCCAGTCATCTCACGGAAATGCGCCGCATCCTTGTGCAGGGCGGAGCGGTTGGTAAGCGGCTGGATTTCCTGATGCAGGAACTGAACCGGGAAGCCAATACGCTCGGCTCGAAATCGGTAGATGCGGAAGTGTCGCGCAGCGCGATGGAAATGAAGATACTTATTGAGCAGATGCGCGAACAGATCCAGAATCTGGAGTAACACCCCGTCGCCTGACATTGCAGCAACCCAACGAAAGCCGCTAACCATGCGGCTTTTTCACATCTTGCCGTTGCATGTCATATCAGGGAAGTGCACAACCCGTTCGTACAGGTGCTCTGACAGGCAAAGCCAGCCAGGCGATGACCACGTCCTTAGGACGTGGTTTTTAATTTGTTAATAAAAGCGCAGCCTCCCAATCTGCGAATACCACTCAAAGGTGATTGAACGCAGATTCTGGCTTGTGATAGCATGCAGAAGCATTCAAGGGAGTTGCCATGCGATTATTTATCATCCGTTTATTCATCCTGTTGGGTTTGTTCTATCCAATACTAGTATTGGCCACCACGCCGATGGTGGCGGCGGGAAGTTATCATACTGTGGCTCTCAAATCAGACGGCACGGTAATGGCGTGGGGAGATAACACCTATGGACAACTGGGTGATGGAACCAAAATACAACGCAATAGCCCGGTTGCTGTGCCAGGACTCATAGGGGTGACGGCAGTGGCGGCAGGAAGTTATCACACCGTGGCGCTCAAATTAGACGGCACAGTAGTGACGTGGGGACATAACTGGCAAGGCCAGCTAGGTGACAAAACCACCTCTATCCGCTCAAGCCCTGTGGTAGTGCAGGGGCTCACCGGGGTGGCGGCGGTGGCGGCAGGAAGTTATCACACCGTGGCGCTCAAATCCGACGGCACGGTAGTGGCGTGGGGAGCTAACTCGGACGGGCAACTGGGTGATGGAACCACGACACAACGCAATAGTCCGGTGGCAGTGCCGGGACTCACCGGGGTGGCGGCGGTGGCGGCAGGAAGTTTCCATACTGTGGCGCTCAAATCCGACGGCATGGTAGTTGGGTGGGGGAATAACGTGACTGGACAACTGGGTGATGGATCCACCATGAGCCACTCAAGCCCGTTAGCTGAGGCGTGGATTAACGGGGTGACTATGGTGGCAGCAGGAAGTTTTCATACCGTGGCTCTCAAAACCGACGGCACGGTAGTGGCGTGGGGATATAACAGTATCGGCCTACTGGGTGATGGAACCAAGATACAACGCAATAGCCCGGTGGCAGTGATGGGACTTGCCGGAGTAGCGGCGGTAGTGGCAGGAACTTCTCATAGCGTGGCTCTCAAAACCGACGGCACAGTAGTAGCATGGGGATATAACGGTTTTGGCCTACTGGGTGATGGAACAGCGACGCAACACAATAATCCGGTAGTAGTGCCAGGACTTACCGGTGTGGCTGCGGTGGCAGCAGGAAGTTCCCATACTGTGGCGCTCAAATCCGACGGTACGGTAGTGGCGTGGGGACATAACAGCGATGGGCGACTGGGTGATGGAACCACCACAAGCAGCTTTAGTCCGGTTGTAGTGACGGGGTTGAATCTTGGTGTATCAACAATTGCAGTTCCGGCAGGCTTAAATCTGGTCATCGAGTTCTATAATGCCAATCTCGACCACTACTTCATCACCGCCAACTTAAATGAAGCTGCTCAGATAGATAGCGGCAGCGCTGGACCCGGCTGGGTTCGCACCAGTAATAGCTTTAAATCAGGTGGCTCTAGTCAGGTTTGCCGATTTTACGGTTCCGCCTTTGGTCCCAATTCACATTTCTATACGGTGGATTTTGAAGAATGTGCTTATCTCAAATCAATATACGATCCTGCTGCAAAAAGCTGGAAGTTTGAGGGTAACGACTTCCTGGCTACCACTACCATCAACGGCACTTGCTTTGGACCTTTGGTGCCGGTGTATCGTGCCTACAACAACGGCTTTGCACGAGGAGTGGATAGCAATCACCGCATCACCACCAATCTGGCCGCTATACAAGAAGTCGTGAATCGTGGATGGAGCAGCGAGGGCGTGGTGATGTGCGCACCGAATTGAAAGGGCAATTTGAACGGCTGCTTCAAAACAAGTTGAAGTAGCGGTAAGTGTCGATTGCGTTACTTGGTGAACGAAGCTGTAGAAAAAGTATCTTCATGCCCGCATCGTGCCGTGAACCAAAACAAATATCAAGGTCGAAGTGAAAGACATTATTTTGGAGAAATAAATGGCGCGCTACAAACGCATCGACACCAGTCCAAGATTTCTCGCCGTAGACCTGCAACAGCAACTCCTGCCCGGCACTTTCGAGCATGCCATGAATTACCTGATCGACCACGAGTTGGACTTATCCGGTTTTGAGCGAGGCCCGATTTTATGGACGGGCAAGTTGATGATATTTTATCAACTTGCAAGGAGAATCCATGAAACGCATCCCACGCCGTATTTTTACGGCAGAATTCAAACGTGAAGCAATCA
>JAHFRA010000030.1 GCA_023259035.1 Gallionella sp. | reverse complement strand
GGGTAACTACGTTGATTTGCTGCGAGGAGTGACCAAAACCCCACCATACAACCCGGTACATCATCGGGTCAATGTGGCTGATCAGCCCTACCGACCAGAGGAAAGTGGGGATCAGGATCAGCGCGCCGGAAACGATGGTGAAAATTGCAATCACGCAAGCCGTCAAACCACCGAACACCACCAGTGGAAGCGATCCCTGATAGGTTTTTTCTCTCTTGGCAACCACCAGTGTGCCGAGAAATACAAAACAGCCGATCAGTGCGCCCACGGCAAACAGGATCAAACCGAGATAGAAATGCGGTTGTGCCTGAAGCGGCGGGTAGGAGGTCATCATTACACTTGATTTACCACCCAGCACTGCCACGGCAACCAGAGCCGCACCGACGAGCATGAGCCAGAACTGTGCCCATGCAAAACGCGGTGTCGCCAACCGGTTGCCCAGCACATGCGCGCCCAGAAAATATAGCACAGCCATTTCAAAGAAAATGATCCACACCGCCAAGTTAACCAGACCGTGAGCCGTCAGCGCCATGTAGAATAGCTCTGGCGGAAGCAGTTGCACTTTTGGCATACGAGTAAGCGCCACCAGAACACCGAATAGCCCCCCGACTAGCAAGAACACTACTGCCGCAAAAGCATTCCATTGAACCAGCTTATTGGCCGTCCTGTTAATTTTGAGGCCGGACACCGGATCAACGCGAAAATCAGACATTGTTGTCGTCGCCATTATTCTTACTCCTTTACGTAAATTCTGCCAAGCATCGTGTGATGCCCGAGGGCATTAACACCGCCACAGTATTCGCCGCACGCAATGGCAAAAGTGCCAGATTTGTTCGGTGTAACATTAAGAACCATCTCGTAACCCGGATAAACCTGGAAGTTGATGTTTTCGGGTTGCAACGAGAATCCATGGCCCACGTCGAGAGAGGTGATGTGAAGGCGGTATTTTTGCCCCTTTTGCAACTCAAGAATAGGACGCCATTGCCACTGCATGCCTGCCAGATAAACATCACTGCCTGGAGGCGGAGCTATGACATCCTCACCGGTAGCAGCGTCTTTGCGGACGGAATACTTCGCCGCTTGATCCGTCAGATGCTTTGAATACTTCTCGGGCGTGGTTTTGAAAGCCTCGTTACTCATGTTCTGCGGGCCGACAAAATGCCAGCCGACCATCCAGACAAACATGAACACACACCATGAAAATGCAAGCACAATCCACCATATTTCGGTGCGTTCGATTGGTTCACGCCACCAGTCAGGATTTGTTGGGGGGGTATAAGACGTTCCCATAGCTATTTTTCTCCCTATAATTAACTAAATAATCACGGCATTGTTACGGCGCCACTGGAATGTTGATTACGTTCCATAACCCCCAGATGGTATAAAACACCATAGGTGTTAACACGCCTATCGCTAACATAAGCCACTGGTTATCCAAGGCTTTTTGCATGAAATGGGGGTTTGCGCCACTTGAAGTTGGTTCTGACATCGCTTACTCCTCCCTAAAAATTGATGGATGGAAAAATCCAATTAATTGATACTAAACAACTCTTTAAACAAACTCTGGTATTTCTAATTACGTGCTATGTTGCAATTTGAGATTTCTGATCGATATCGTTCAATGCTTAAGCAGCAGGTAAAGACCAATACAAAAATACGCAGCTGCACTGACAGCCAACACCACGGTTAATAACAGGAACTTGTTTTGCAGCATCTGCTGCATGAAGGAATTTGGCACAATCCTAGTCTTGGATGATTCCATTGTCACACTCCCTATTGCAATTATATTCATGCATATTATATGCATATTATGTTGTCTACAGCAAATTAACTGCGACAATTTGCCGCACGTTGAAAGTCTGTTCCAACTGACAATATGTGTCAAGAGAATATCTAGGCCTTTTATATCTCACAAATAAATTCAATAGGTTACAGGACTAATATTGATATTTTTCAACTCGATATTGCATATTACAGTAACGGGTGAATATCATATAAAATACGACCCATCTTGGCGATTATCTTATTGTATTTTAAGTAAATAGTAGCTATCAAGCGCATTTTTCGTTACTCTTTGGTGTGGTTTATGTTGCCATGTTTGGTTAATCGCCTGAATTCAATTGGAAGAAAATACTATGGTCATTAAAGCTGGCATTTCATTGGATGCTTGCCGTGTGAACGAGTGGGCCACCTTTCCGGTTGCGTGCTATCCAAGATTTTTGCTTCACACATGTCACATTGGACTATCGAAGTCGGGAGATTTGGCATGCTGATCCAGCTTGCTCTCATGGGCATGCTGGTGGCATTGTTGCCACTGACGTTCGTCTGGGTGTCGAGCAATGCCGACAAATACCGTAAACTGGTATGGATAACATTATTTCTCACCTTCGATTTGATCATCTTCGGCGCATTTACACGGCTGACCGATTCCGGTCTCGGATGCCCGGACTGGCCCGGTTGTTATGGGCAAGCCAACCCATTACAGGCACACGCGAACATCAGTGCCGCTGAAGCCGCGATGCCGACAGGCCCGGTGACTGTCATAAAGGCGTGGATCGAAATGATTCACCGCTATCTGGCAATGGGCATCGGCGTGTTGATCGTCGCATTGATGCTAATCTCATGGCGCAGGTGGCTACAATCAGGTCGCGCGGAAGTGAAATTTTCGCCGGCATTTCCGACGCTACTTTTTGCATTCGTTTGTCTGCAGGGTGCTTTCGGCGCATGGACTGTCACGATGAAATTGCAACCGGTCATCGTGACCATTCACCTGCTGCTGGGCATGACATTGCTGGCAATTTTGACATGGTTTGGCGCGCGGCAAAGCGATTATCCGCCGGCATCACAATCGGCTTCTGCGCTACGCATTCCGGCAACGCTGGCTGGCGTGCTACTGGCAATTCAAATCGCGCTTGGCGGCTGGGTCAGCACCAATTACGCGGCGCTGGCTTGCACGGATTTCCCGCTGTGTAATGGCACGCTGTGGCCACAAATGGATTTCGCCAACGGCTTCACACTATGGCGCAATTTGGGTATGACCGCCAACGGCGAATATCTGCCGTTTCAGGCATTGATCGCAATTCACTGGATGCATCGCACTTTTGCCTTTGTCGTGGCCGCGCTTGTTGCACGGGTAGCGGTCAGCGCACTCAAAGTGGACGAATTAAGCAAAACTGCACGCTGGTTGCTAATCATGATCGCGCTACAATTCTCCATCGGTGTAGCGACTATTTTCATGCAATTGCCGCTGGCGTTGGCGGTGCTGCATAATGGCGGCGCGGCAACACTGGTGTTTCTATTGGTCATGTTAAATTACAAAACCCGGAGCACTGGCAAAGCCACATGAGATCGAACCCATGAACTGTCAACTCGGAACTGTTTCAGCAACACCCATCGGTAGCTGGTTGATGGCCAGCGCCACAATCATCAGAACGCTTTGCTCATGTTAATCCTGCGCTTTTTTCTGGTGTCGGTCACGCTGCTGCTGGTGCTGAGCGGAGGGATGTACATCTTCACGCGCAATCGCAGCTACCTTAAATTTGCGTGGCAGACGCTTCGCTTTACGGTATTACTGCTGCTGGTCTTCGGTCTGCTGTTTGTACTGGAGCGCTACGTGCTGGTCGCGTGGCGGGTTTTCCTTTAACCGGGCGTTGAACGGGGAAGTCCGCCAGTAAAATAGCGGCACCCCATTCGAATACCAACCACTTCGATATGCAAGGAAAATACTGTGGCAACCATCTTACGTTGGTCATTTGTTATCGCTTTATTATTTGCTACCACAGCCGAGGCTCAGCAAACCATTAACGGTTGTCTGATCAAGCGAAAAACCAGCTGTCCCGGCGTCAGCCTTTCCGGCGCCAATTTGACCAAATCCAATTTGTCGGGAGCCGATCTTGCGGGTGCAGATATGTCGGACGCCGACCTGAGTGGCAGCAAAATCATGGAAACCAACTTGATAAAAGCAAATTTATCCAATGCCAATTTGTCAGGCGCCAACTTGTCAGAAACGTACCTGACCAGTGCGAATTTGTCGCATGCCAATCTTGCCAAAGCCGACTTGTCACAAAGCACCTTGCCTGACGCCAACCTCAGGGAATCCAATCTTGCGGGCGCAAATTTATCGCTGGCCAACCTTAAAGGATCGGATCTGACCGGTGCCAATGCAAAAGGAGCGGTGTTTATAATGACCAGCATGGTTCACGCAAACCTTACCCGTGTTGATCTTACCGAAGCTACACTGGTTGGCGCTGATCTGCGCAACGCCATTTTGGAAAGCGCTATATTTTGCAAAACCGCCATGCCGGACAGAAGCATCAATAACAGCGGCTGTCCGAAATAAAATAGGGGCACGGCGCGCCGTGCCCCTACTCAGAAAACAACCCTGTTGGTATCTTGGCTAATCAAACCCGGCAGTCATGGCCGCCGGGTTTTGTTACGTTCGCCAAATTCCAGTGCGCGCAGTTGTGGCGCGAGTTTGTCGAGCACGCCGTTGACATACCTGTGACCGTCGGTTCCACCAAAAGTTTTTGCCAGTTCAACCGCCTCGTTTATTACAACTTTGTAGGGTACTTCGGTGTGTTGCGCCAGTTCAAACGCGCCCAACAACAGCACGGAAAATTCCACCGGACTAAGCTCGGCAAGCGGTCTATCGAGATACGGGGCGAGCAGCGCTTCAAGGTCGGCTGGCTGGCTCAATGCGCCGCGCAACAATTTGGAAAACAATTCCTTGTCGTAACGGCCGAGATTTTTTTCGGATTGAATCTGCTTTTCGATTTGCACATCCTCGCCCGCCGCGACGCGCCACTGATAAATACCTTGCAAGGCGAGTTCGCGGGCGCGATGGCGCGGGCTTTTATTAGGCGCTTTTTTTGCTTCATTGCCAGCAGCCAAATTGCTCATGCCCAATTACTCATGCCAGATCCCGAAGCAGGTTGGCCATCTCGATGGCTACCAGCGCGGCTTCGCCACCCTTGATGTGCATGCGCTCAATCGCCTGCTCGTCGGTATCGGTGGTGAGGATCGCATTGGCAACCGGCACGCCACAGGCCAGCTGTACCTCGTTCACACAGCGCGCAGATTCATTCGACACCACCTCAAAGTGGTAGGTGCCGCCGCGTATTACCGCACCCAGCGCAATCAGCGCATCGAATCTTTCGCTCTCCGCCATGTGCAGCAGCGCCAGCGAAATTTCCAGTGCGCCCGGTACCGTCGCCAGCGTAATATCCTCTTCGCGCACACCATGCTCAAGCAGCTGCGCGCAACATGCGCCCAGCAACCCCTCGCACACCTCGTTGTTAAAACGGCTTTGCACAATACCGATGCGCAGACCGGAACCATTCAAATCTTGCTCGATTTCTTTCATGTATTTTCCTTTGCTGAACAATAACCCACTACTTCCAAGCCAAAGCCAATCATGCTGGGTAGCTTGCGTGGCGTGGCAATCAGGCACATTTTTCCGACATTCAGGTCGCGCAATATCTGCGCGCCTATGCCGTAGCTGCGCGGATCCCAACGCGCAACGTGATGAGCATCCGGCGAGGCTGCGGCACGTGCCAACAAATCCTGCGAAGTCTCGCCATGATGCATGAATACCAATACCCCGGCGGGTGAGCGGCTGATTTTCACTAGCGCCTCGTGCACGCTGGTGGAATGCGGATAATGCGCCTGCTCCAGAAAATCCATCACCGATAGCGGCTCATGCACCCGCACCAGCGTTTCGGCATCCGGACGAATATCACCTTTCACCAACGCCAGATGGGTGCGCTGAGTGGTTTTGTCCCGATAGGTTACCAACTCGAGTTCGCCGTATGCGGTTTGCACCTTGCGCCGCGCGACCCGTTCAACCAGTTTTTCATTATGGCTGCGGTATTCGATCAAATCGGCAATCGTGCCGATCTTGAGTTGATGTTGCTTTGCAAATTCGATCAGATCGGGCAAACGTGCCATCTCACCATCGTCCTTGAGGATTTCGCAGATGACCGCTGCCGGTGTCAGCCCGGCCAATTGCGCCAGATCACAGCCTGCCTCGGTATGTCCGGCTCGCACCAGCACTCCGCCATTTTGCGCCATCAGCGGAAAAATATGGCCGGGTTGCACGATGTCGGTTGGCCGTGCATTGCGGTTGGTTGCCGCCTGGATGGTGCGCGCGCGGTCAGCGGCGGAAATGCCGGTGGTCACGCCCGATGCCGCTTCAATGGACATCGTAAAATTGGTGCCCAGCGGTGATCCGTTATCGCGCACCATCAATGGCAGATTCAACTGCTGGCAGTGCGCTTCGGTCAACGTCAGACAGATCAAACCGCGGCCATGCTTGGCCATGAAGTTGATCAGTTCCGGCGTTACAAATTCGGCGGCGAATACCAGATCCCCTTCGTTTTCGCGGTCTTCTTCATCTACCAGCACGACCATGCGCCCGGCACGTATCTCCGCGATGATTTTTTGTATCGGTGTTATATCGGTCATATTTGCGCCTGCATCATTCGCTCAACATAACGCGCAATCAAATCCACTTCGAGATTGACCCGGCTGCCCGCGCGTAAATTTTTCAGGTTAGTCATTGTCAGCGTGTGCGGTATCAAATTCACCGTGAACTCATTCGGGTGCCCGGCCAAAAGTTCTTCGGCGCCGTTAACCCGGTTGACGGTCAGGCTCACACCATTGATGGTGATCGATCCTTTTATCGCGATATATTTCGCCAAAGTTTGTGGCGCACGCACCGCCAGCGTCCAGCTTTCGCCAAGGTCGATAAACTCGCTGACTTCACCCACGCCATCGACATGTCCGCTAACCAAGTGTCCGCCCAGCCGATCCGACAGGCGCAGGGCCTTTTCCAGGTTAACCGGCGCACCCTGTGTTTCCAAACCCTCGGTGCAATTCAGCGTTTCGCGCGACACCTCGACGGTAAAGGTATCGACGGTATGCTCAATCACCGTCAGGCATACACCGTTTACCGCAATGCTGTCGCCGATCTGCACATCGCTCAAATCCAGTGCCTTGGTCTCGATCACCAGCCGCAGTCCGCCATCGCGGTCGGTCGCCTGATTGATGCTGCCGACGTCGGCAATTATTCCACTAAACATTCGGATACCTCTATAAAGTTGTTTTGCGGGCGAGTCGCTGTGTCGCGTGCTCGCTCATTCCTCGTCTATCCAATCTTGATATGCCTCGTCATTCGCTGTGCGGCTCCTTGCGGTGCCCACGCGACACGGTGGGGCGCAGCCATCCGGTGCGGGAGCGCGGAGCAGCAGGCCTGCCCGCCCCGAATGCTTCGCATCGCCGTGTCCGGCCTGCCATCCCGCAAAATAACTTTCTAGAGGCATCCTTCCACCTTTACCGTTATGCGCAAATCTTCCCCGACTTGCCGTATATCTTGCCACTTGAGATTAATGCGCTGATCCAGGCTGGTCAGTTCGCCCAGTTGCGCCATGCTGCGTGCCGCGTTACCCAGCAACTGCGGGGCAACATACAGCAACAACTCATCCGCTAACCCGGCGCGCAGCAGCGCACCATTCAACGTGCTGCCAGCCTCCACCAATACTTCATTACAACCGCGTTGCGCAAGATTATGCAACATATCCATCAAGTTCACCTGTTCGTTGTCACCCGGCAATACACAGACGGACACTCCCAAATCATTCAGCACCGCAATTTTCTTCTCGTCGCGCAGCACAGTATAAATCAGCGTATTTCCCCCATATAAAATGCGCGCATCCAATGGAATCCGCAACTGGCTATCCAGCACTACGCGTAATGGTTGCCTTATGGCGGTGGCGTAACTTGCAGCAGTATCATCCGATGCGCAAGCCACCGCCTGCTCACCCCTCCCGCATCCGGAGGCTGAGCCACACCGTATCGGGGTGAGCGCATCAATGTCACGCACGTTCAATTGCGCATCGTCCGCCAACACCGTATTGATGCCGGTCAGCACCGCACAAGAACGTGCCCGCCAACGCTGCACGTCACGCCGTGCCGCGCTGCCGGTAATCCATTGGCTCTGACCATTGCCCAGCGCGGTGCGCCCATCCAGGCTCATGGCAATCTTGCTGCGCAGCCACGGTGTGCCGCGCGTCATGCGTGCAAAAAAGCCAATATTCAATTCGCGCGCCGCCGCTTCCATCAGGCCGCACTCCACCGCAATACCTGCCGCGCGCAAATTCGCGTTGCCTTGCCCGGCCACCTGCGGATTGGGGTCTTGCACCGCTACCACCACGCGCGCCACCCCGGCTTGAATCAGCGCATCGGTGCAGGGCGGGGTACGGCCATGATGGCTGCATGGTTCCAGCGTCACATAGGCGGTTGCGCCGCGCGCCGCTTCACCGGCTGCATGCAGCGCATGGACTTCCGCATGAGGCTCACCGGCACGTTCGTGCCAGCCTTCGCCAACGACATGGCCATCATGTACCAGCACGCAACCGACGCGCGGGTTGGGGCTGGCGCTATAAAGACCTCGTTCCGCCAAGCGTAGCGCCTGGGCCATCCACACGCTGTCCTGCGGAGTCAACATAATTAATTTGTTTGCGGTTTCCGGCGTGTCGGCGACTTACGCACCGCCTCCACCGCATCGGCAAAATCACCCACATCCTGAAAACTTTTGTACACCGAGGCGAAGCGGATATAGGCCACCTTATCCAGTTTCAGCAACTCCTTCATCACCATCTCGCCAATCTGGCGCGAACCGATCTCGCGCTCACCGAGCGCAAAAACTTTTTGCGTCACATGATCAATTGCGGCATCCACCAGTTCCGTCGGCACCGGACGTTTATGCAGCGCGCGGCTGAAACTGGTGCGCAGTTTTTCTTCGTCGAATTCGCTGCGCTTGCCGTTCTGCTTGACCACCTGCGGCATACGCAACTCCACCGTTTCATAAGTAGTAAAGCGCTTGTCGCAGGACAAACAACGGCGGCGGCGGCGGATACTGTCGCCTTCCTCATTCTCGCGCGTGTCCACCACCTGGGTGTCAGGACCTTTACAGAAAGGGCATTTCATTTTTAATTCAGGACTGAGGAACGAGTGCTAAGGACTGAGAATGGCGGAATCCGCCCCCTCTCAGTCCTCAGTCCTGCCTTAGTCGCCATACACCGGAAACTGCGCGGTCAGCTTCTTCACTTCGCCGACAACGCGCGCGATTACCGCATCGTCATTCGGCGCGTCCAGCACGTCCGCAATCAGGTGCGCCAGCTTCTCCGCTTCCAGCTCCTTGAAGCCGCGCGTGGTCATCGCCGGGCTGCCGATACGGATGCCGCTGGTGACGAAAGGCTTTTGCGGATCGTTGGGGATGGCATTCTTGTTCACCGTAATGTGCGCGCGACCCAGCGCCGTTTCAGCATCCTTGCCGGTGATGTGTTTGGGTTGCAAATCCACCAGGAACACATGGCTGTCGGTGCGTCCGGACACGATGCGCAAACCGCGCTCCTGCAGCACCTTGGACATCACGCGCGCGTTGTCCACCACCTGCCGCTGGTACACCTTGAATTCCTTGCTCATCGCTTCCTTGAACGCCACGGCCTTGGCCGCGATCACGTGCATCAGCGGGCCGCCTTGCAGGCAGGGAAAAATTGCGGAATTCAGCACTTTCTCAAATTCCGCCTTGGCCAGAATCAGGCCGCCGCGCGGACCGCGTAGCGTTTTGTGGGTGGTGGTGGTGACGAAATCCGCGATACCGACCGGGCTCGGGTACACCCCTGCCGCGATCAAACCGGCGTAGTGCGCCATGTCCACAAACAGATATGCGCCGACGCTGTCGGCGATAGCACGGAAGCGTTTCCAGTCAATCACCAGCGCATAAGCGGAGGCCCCTGCCACGATCATCTTCGGCTTGTGCGCCAGTGCCAGTTGTTGCACCTGGTCGTAATCGATCTCTTCTTTTTCATTCAGGCCATAGGCAATCGCGTTGTACAACTTGCCGCTGATGTTCACCGATGCGCCGTGCGTCAAATGCCCGCCGTGCGCCAGCGACATACCGAGAATGGTGTCGCCCGGCTTGAGCACCGCCACGTACACCGCCTGGTTGGCCTGCGATCCGGAATGCGGCTGTACATTGGCATACTCTGCACCAAACAGCGCCTTGGCGCGGTTTATGGCCAACTGTTCCGCCACGTCCACATGCTCGCAGCCGCCGTAATAGCGCTTGCCGGGATAACCCTCGGCATACTTGTTGGTAAGCTTGCTGCCCTGCGCCTCCATCACTGCCGGACTGGTGTAGTTTTCCGACGCGATCAACTCGATGTGATCTTCCTGACGGCGGTTTTCGTCTTGAATTGCGGCCCACAATTCCGGATCGGTATGGGCCAGGGTGTCTTTGCCAGCGAACATGGATGCTATTCCTAAAAAGATAATGAAAACGGGGAAGGCGCGAATTCTACCATGCAGGCGGGCAAGCCGATAAAGCAGTAGTTTTTCTGGAAAAATACCGGCCTTGCTATCGACTGACAGATGCGAGAAAATCCACAGCCTTCCGCCAAGGACAATGCAGGCAGACTCCTTAAGTCTCCCTAGTTGATGCCGAGGTTTTCGAGAAAACATGAAATTTTTGCTATTGACGACATTGCTATTCGCCCTTGCTTCAAGCGCCGAGGCGGATATTTACGCCTATACCGATGCCAGCGGAATTGTTCACTTCAGCAATGCTCGGTACAACAAAAACGATAGAATCGTCGTTGCGGCGCAACGGGATGAAAACAGATATGAGTTGCCGCGCAGCCAACTTCAGGTTAGCCGGGCTGGGAGAAATCGCTTCGCGCCACTTGTGGAAGCCGCCGCCCGCACCTATCAGGTCGACGCGGCGCTGTTGCACGCAGTGATTTCTGCGGAGTCCGGCTATAATCCCGCCGCTGTTTCGAACAAGGGGGCGGTAGGGCTCATGCAACTCATGCCGGAAACTGCGCGGCGCTACGGTATCGAGAACAGCTTTGATCCGGAACAGAATATCCGTGGAGGCACGAAATATCTCAGCTACCTGCTGCAACTGTTCGACAACAACCTCGAACTGACCGTGGCCGCCTACAACGCGGGGGAAAATGCCGTCATCAGGCACGGTTACAGCATCCCGCCTTACCGTGAAACGCTAGGCTATGTTCCCAGCGTACTGAAGCTGCATAAAAAATACCGCTCTATCCTGTAGCTCGCCCGTCATGAAAATTCCTCTTCCCGGCAAGAGCGGCCCGGTTGGCTTGGAATTGCAACGCACCCAGTCGCCGCCGGGCGAAGTCGTCACGGCAAATCGGCAGACGCTGGACCCGACCCAACCCGACTTGGATAAACTGGCTCAGCCTGGGTTAGACGCCGCGTTTGATTTGTTGCGCAAACAACGGTTCAAGGAGGCGGGAGCCATGTTGGAGGGCTTGCTGCCGCTGGCACCAAAACATCCTGATATCTGGCACTGGTTAGGCTTTGTCCGCTGGAAACAAGGCAAGACCGACGAGGCGCGGCAGTTGATGGAGTGCGCGCTGGGAGTGCAACCGGACAACACAATATTCCTGGTCAACCTTGGGGCAATGCTGACGTCGCTGGGCAATCCATCCGCCGCAATGTTGCATTTGCAGCACGCGCTGGCGGTGCGGCCAAACCTGCCGAGTGCGCACAACAATCTCGCCAATGCCTTGCGTAGTCTGGGGCAGATCGATGATGCCGGTCGGCATTACGAGGCTGCTCTGGTCGTGCAGCCCGATCTGCCCGAGACACACAACAACCTGGCTAATATCCGCAAGGAGCAAGGGCGTGTTGCGGAGGCTTTGCGTCATTATCGGCAGGCGCTGGCATTGCGCCCGGACTTTCACGAAGCATTCAGCAATCTTCTGGCGTTGACAAGGTTGGCGGAAGCTATGACGCCGGACGAGGTATTCACCCTGCACCGGCAGTTTGCCGAACGCTTTGAAGCGCCGTTCGTGCCGGAATGGGTGCCACCACCAGCCTTTCTCGCGCCGTTCAGAAAATTGCGTATTGGCTATGTCTCACCCGATTGCCATCCGGCGGCAAGCTTCTTCCTGAAGCCGGTCTGGGCGCAGCATGATCACGAGCGGTTTGAGGTTTTCGCCTATTTCGATGCCGAGCCTGGAACGGCCTTCTCGACCGAAATATTTTCCGGAATAACTTGCCGGGTGCTGGCCGGATTACCGGACGCCGAGGTGGCAGCGCTGATCCGTGCCGATCAGATCGATATATTGATCGACATTGCCGGGCACGCTGGCAGGAGCCGGATTCTCGTTTTTGCGCGGAAGCCTGCGCCAGTGCAGATTACTTGGCTGGACTATCTGGGAACCACCGGCTTGCGGGCAATGGATTTTCGCCTTACCGACCACTGGGCGGATCCGGCGGGAGCCGGGCGCTACCATAGCGAAGCGCTGCTCAACATGCCTGACGGCTTTTGCCAATGGTGCTATCCAAGCCCGATCGAAGCTCCGCCAGTTGGCGACCTGCCGACGACGCGCAATGGTTGCATCACCTTTGGTTCGTTCAACAATCCAATCAAGATCACACCGGCAACGCTCAGCTTGTGGAGCCGCGTGCTCGAAGCGGTTCCGGATGCGCGGTTACGTTGCGTCGGTGTCGGTTCCGATGAGGCGCGTGAGAACCTGCGCCGTCATTTTTCCAGACATGGACAAGAAGATCGCATTGATATCCTGCCCAAACTGTCTTACCCGGAATTCCTGGCGGCGTGCAACGATGTCGATGTGGCGCTCGATACCCTGTTGTTCAGCGGCGCGACGACAACCTGCGATGTACTGTGGATGGGAGTGCCGGTCGTGACTTTGCCCGGTAGTGTGGAGATGTCCTCATCGGCATCGCGCAGCGCGGCGAGTATTTTGTCATGTCTCGGCTTGCAGCGTCTGGTGGCGGATTCGCCTGATGTCTATATCGATATTGTGCGCACGTTGGTCAGCGACCATCCTGCATTGGCGGGGTTGCGCAAATCGCTGCGCGAAAAAATGCGCTCATCCCCGCTGATGGATGCAAGGGGTTTCACCCAGGCTTTTGAGAGCCGGTTGCGGGATGCATTTTCACTGGTGTGTGACAAAGCTGTTGCCCGAGTGCCGAACGAAACAGAGGGGTGCGCGGGATCGAGAGGCTTGCAGTGAATTCGTCGGCACGGGAGTTTTATTATGCGGGAGTCGAGGCCTGCCGGCAGGGACAATTTGAAAAGGGGATCAGCCACTTCAAGAAGGCGATTTGTTCCGCTCCGGAGGTTGTAGAGTTTCATCAGTGGTTGTTCAGCGCAATGCTCGCCTGGGCACGTTTGCAACCGCCGGAGTCGCAGGTGCTGGAACGCACATCGCTGCCATTTTTTTCTATCGTAGTGTGCAGTGTCAATCCGCAAAAATTCCTGCGCCTGAAGCAGAATATCGAATTCCTGATCCCGGAAAATCATCTGGAGATTATTCGTATTTCCGATGCCCGCAACATGGGGGAAGGTTATAACCGCGGTGCCCGGCAAGCCGTCGGAGACATCCTGATCTTTTGTCACGATGACATAGAGTTGCTTACGCCGGATATCGGCTACAGGCTGGCCGATCGACTGGGTGAATATGACATCCTGGGTGTTGCTGGCACTACCTGGTTGCGCGATGCCAAATGGGATTCAGCCGGATTGCCCTATAAGCGTGGGCAGGTTGTTCATGCGTTGGCTAACCGTACAGGGTTTACCTATTCCGTGTTTGCCCTGGACGGTGCCGTATCGGGCGGGATTCAGGCGCTGGACGGCCTTTTTTTGGCCATGCGCCGTGATTTTTGGGTCGAGAACCCATTCGATGAAGGTTATGACGGATTCCATCTATACGATGTCGACCTGAGCTTCCGATGTTATCTGGCGGGCCACCGGCTCGGGGTCTGCAACGACATCCTGATTGAACACCGTTCCCTCGGACACTTCGATGAATCCTGGAAACGCGCGGCTGACAGGTTTGCCGCGCGCTTCGGCAACCGACTGGAAAACCATTCCACTGGAATAATCGTGTGCTCAAACTTCAGGCTGAACGAAACGGAACAGGTGTTTCAGTTGTTCCGTGCGTTACGGCGCTTCGGCTACGGAACGGATATCCGACCAGTCGATTCCTGAGCGGATGGTGACCGGTATGACGTGGAGAGCTTCCCCAGAAAAAACATAAAGTCACCTGAGAGCCTGCACATGGAAAAGTGTAGCGAATGCTCCCGCAAAGTGAAATTTCAGTTGTGTTAGAATCCAACGCATTATTTATACACGGAAAGCCAAGCAATTGACCAAGCGCCTGGGAGAAATCTTGATCGAACGCGGCAAGCTGGATGCAGCCAATCTTGAGCGTGCGTTGCGTGTTCAGGAGGCGGATACAGGGGAACGCATCGGTGCCATATTGATCAGGGCCGGAATGACGGCAGAGCGGGATGTGGCGGAGGCTCTGTCGGAGCAGTTCGGCCTGCCGTTGGCAATGGTGGCCGATTACCCGGAGTTCCCGTTGCTCGAGGAGCGAATAGCGGCCAGGTTTCTTAAGCACTCGAGAGTGCTGCCTCTCCGCGAGAGTGAAGATCAGCTGGTGCTGGCGATGGTGGATCCCCAAGACGAATTTGTCATCAAAGCCTTCGGTTTGTTGACGCATCGTGCCATTACCACCCGCCTTGCCGTGCCTTCGGAAATGGAAGCCGCCTTCGAGCGCCTTTATGGTAGCGGCAAATCTTCCATGGATCAGATCGTGGGCGAGGTGGAAACGCGCGAGGACGAAAGCGGCAACGAGGATTTGCAGCAACTCAAGGACATGGCTTCCGAGGCGCCGATCATCCGTCTGGTAAGTCTGATCATCAGCCATGCCCTGGAAGCGCGTGCTTCCGACATCCATATCGAGCCGTTCGAGAACCGGCTCATCGTGCGCTACCGCGTGGATGGCGTGATGCACGAAGTTGAATCCCCGCCGCGCCGTTTTTCCGCTGCGGTAATCTCGCGCATCAAGATCATGGCCAGCCTGGATATTGCCGAGCGCCGCTTGCCTCAGGACGGGCGCATGAAGCTGCGTATTCAGGGCAAGGAAATCGACCTGCGTGTATCTACCATACCCACTATGCACGGCGAGAGCGTGGTGATGCGGATTCTCGACAAGAGCGGCACGGCGCTGGATTTCGTGACGCTGGGTTTCGATGCGGACGTGCTGCAACGCTTCATGGATGTGCTGATGCAACCCCACGGCATCCTGCTGGTCACAGGCCCCACCGGTTCGGGCAAGACCACCACGCTGTATACCGCCCTGGACAAACTCAATAATCCCGATCTCAAGATACTCACCGTGGAAGACCCGGTGGAATACCAGATGGAGGGCATCAATCAGATTCAGGTCAAACCGCAGATCGGTCTGACCTTCGCCAATGCTTTGCGCTCCATCGTGCGCCAGGATCCGGATGTCATCATGATCGGTGAAATCCGCGATCTGGAGACGGCGCAAATCGCAGTGCAATCCGCGCTGACCGGCCACATGGTGCTATCCACCCTGCACACCAACGATGCCGCGAGCACGGTCAACCGCCTGCTCGACATGGGCATGGACGATTACCTGCTGACCTCCACCGTGAACGGCATCCTGGCGCAGCGTCTGGTGCGCACGCTGTGTACCCAGTGTCGCCAGGGCCACCCGGCATTGCCAGAGGTAGTGGAAGAAATGCAACTCAAGCGTTACACCAATGCCGATCCGGTCATGCTTTACCGCCCTGTGGGTTGCGATCACTGCAGCGGCACAGGTTATATGGGCCGGGTCAGCATTCTGGAAATGCTGGTTATGTCGGACGCCATTCGCAGTATGGTGATGCGCCATGTCACGGCGGGCGAAATTCGCCAGCAGGCGATCACGGATGGGATGCAGACTATGTACGAGAACGGACTGCGCAAGGCGGTGGCGGGAGTCACTACTATCGAGGAAGTCCTGCGTGTGACGCGGGAGGAATAACTTGCCGCTATATCGCTATAGGGCGGTAGCGCCGACCGGAGAAGCCCAGGAAGGGGAAGTGGAAGGCATCGGCCAGTCCGCCGTAGTGGAGCGCCTTCAGGAAATGGGGCTGATCCCGATTTTGGTCGAAGAAGCGACTTCCAGCACCGGCGTCGGCAGCGCTGGAAAAAGCCTGTTCCGCAAAAACCGGATTTCCCAGACGGACATCGCCGTTTTTACCCAGGAGATCGCCACGCTGCTGCGCGCCGGATTGCCGCTGGATCGCTCGCTGGGTATCATGATCGGCTTGTCCGCCAACCCGCAAGTGTTGCAGCTGCTGACGCAGGTGCGCGAGGACGTGCGTGCTGGCGCGGCGCTATCGGCGGCGATGGAGGCTCAGACCGGAGTATTTTCGCGTTTTTACCTTAACATGATTCGTGCCGGTGAGGCAGGCGGCGCGCTGGATGTGGTACTGCAACGCCTCAGCGAATTCATGGAACGATCAAAAGAACTCAGGGAAACTGTCAAGTCGGCTCTTATCTACCCGACGATTTTGGTCGGTGTGGCGGTACTCTCGGTTGCGGTTCTGCTGGTGTGGGTGGTGCCACAATTTACCCAGATGTTCGAGGAATCCGGCAAGGCACTGCCCATACCTACCCAGATCGTCATTGCTGCTGGAGACATTGTGCAGCACTACTGGTGGGCCATGATCCTCGGTGCGATTGGAATTTATTCCTGGTTTTCACGTCAATTGCAGCAGGCGGGGACACGTTACAAATGGGACAAACGTTTTCTCGCGCTGCCCTTGGTGGGAGATCTGGTAGCAAAATTGGAAGTCGCGCGTTTTGCCCGTACTCTGGGCACCCTGATCGGCAACGGTGTGACCCTGCTGACAGCGCTTTCCATTGCCAAGGAAACTTTGAATAACACGGTTATGGCTGAGGGTCTTGGTGTTGTTGCCACCCAGCTCAAGGAGGGGCAGGGACTGGGCAAGCCGCTCATGGAAACCGCCCTGTTCCCCAAACTGGCGGTGCACATGGTGATGGTGGGTGAGGAAACCGGAAGACTACAGGAAATGCTCATCCGTATCGCCGACATTTATGACCGCGAGGTGCAGAACGCCGTCAAGCGCATGCTGGCTCTTATGGAGCCGGTACTGATTCTGGGTCTGGGTCTGATGATCGGCGGTATCATCATGTCGGTGCTGGTGGCGATACTGAGCGTAAACGACCTTGCGATGTAGGGAGTCTCTATAAATCCAAACTTCGTCGCGATGCTGCGTTACTTAAGAAATTTTAACGCTTACGTATAAAACATATGCGGCGCGCTAAAATTTCTTTCGCGCCTTGCCTCGCTTATAACCAGCCACTTGGCTACCGTCTATTGGTAGCTTAGTGGACTGGCTAGTTGTTTCAACAGGATTTTGAATTTATAGAGGTTCCCTTTAGCTAGTTGAATTTTTTGTGGAGAAGATTTTGATGATGAAACGTAAATGTTTAGGCAAGCCGCAACATGGCTTCACCCTGATTGAACTGTTGGTGGTGCTGGTTATTCTGGGTCTGCTGGCCAGCCTGGCGGGCCCCAAGGTAATCAGCTACCTCGGCGGGGCAAAGTCGGATTCTGCCAAACTGCAAATCGAGGAATTCGGCGCCTCGTTGGACCTCTTCAAGCTGGAAACAGGACGCTATCCCACTAGCCAGGAAGGGCTGCAGGCTCTGGTGCAGGCACCGTCCGGACTGAACGGCTGGAACGGACCCTACTTGAAGAAGAAAGCGCTGCCCAAGGATCCCTGGGGCAACGAATATCATTATGTTTCGCCCGGCCAGCATGGCCTATATGACCTGAGCTCCCTCGGCGCGGACAACCGGGAGGGTGGCGAGGGCGATAACAAGGACTTGACGAGCTGGTGATGATGGGCGCCTCTAAAAACCCACATTTCATCCCAGTTGATGCAACCGCTAGCTATTCGACTAAGCTGTCAGAAGACGACAGCCAAGTCGCTGGTTATGCTGCGTTACGGAAAAAGTTTCTTGCTTGCATATCACACATATGCAATGCGGCGAAATTTTTTATGTGCCTTGCATTTGGGCGAACCCTGAATTTTTAGAGGAGCCCTGATGCCATTCCGCCATAGGGGTTTTACCCTGGTTGAAATGCTGGTGGTGATGGTGATCATGGTGCTGGCTTATGCGATGACGGCACCGATGATCTCCGCCGGGGTGTCCGGCGTGGAACTCAAGGCCGCCGCGCGCCAGATTGCAGCCGGACTGCGCAAGGCGCGTAGTGAGGCGGTGGCGCGCAAGAACGAAGTCGCCCTGATCGTGGATGTCGAACAGCGTCAGTTTGAACTGAGCGGTGACAAGCGCACCTACCGGTTGCCGGAAAAAATTGAAGTTAGTTTGTTTACCGCACAGTCCGAACTAATGGATGCCAAAACCGGTGCCATTCGTTTTTACCCTGATGGCAGCTCCACCGGCGGTCGCGTGACGCTCGCCCAAGGTGAACGCAAATATCTGGTGGACGTGGAATGGATGACCGGACGGGTTAAGATACTGGATTGATGATGAAGCGCGTATCCGGTGGTTTTTCCCTGCTTGAAGTGCTGGTTGCGTTCGTGATTCTGGCGCTGACATTGAGCGTTATGATGCGGATTTTTTCCGGTGGTCTGCGCAACGCCGCCCTTGCGGATGACTATAGTCGCGCGGTGTTGCTGGCGGAATCCCGGTTGGCTGAGCTGGGTGTGCAGCCGCTGGAAGGGGAGTCTAGAGGCGAGTTTGACGGGAAATACCGCTGGCGCAGTACGATCCGTCCATGGGTCGATGACGCTGGCGACCTTGGCGCAGGCGCCCAACCCCTGCCGGTCAGGCTGATGGAAATTGAAGTCAGGGTTGCATGGGGAGAGGAAGGCGGCAGGTCGCGAGAAATCGGCCTGAGCACACTGCAATTGGCGCCTGCGCCGGGACCTGGATCATGATAGGGCGACAAAAGGGTTTTACTCTGCTGGAGTTGCTGGTTGGCATGGTTCTGCTGGGCTTGATATTGACGCTGTTGTTTGGCGGTTTGCGTCTGGGAGCCAGAAGCTGGGACAGCGGCGACAAGCAGATCGACGATTCCGCGCAGTTGCGCGCCATACATGGTTTTATGCGGCGTGAACTGGGCCAGGTGTTTCCCTTGCGCTGGAAAAACGAGGTCGATACCCGGCTGGCTTTTGCCGGAGAACCAAATACACTGAAGTTCGTTGCGCCCTTGCCGGTACAGGTCAGCGTGGGAGGGCTTTACTCGCTGGGGTTGGAACTGGAACAGGGAGAGACGGGGCAGCGCCTGATCATGAAGCGTGCTCTGTTCGATCCTGCTGCAAAGGATTTTTCCAGCATGGAACAGGGTGAAAAATCTGTGCTGACGGATCATGTGGAAAATATGGCTATTGCTTATTTCGGTGCAACAACTGCGGGAAATAAGCCGGGCTGGCAGGAAAGATGGGATGACCCACAACGCCTGCCCCTGCTGGTTCGCATTCGGGTAAAATTGAACGATGGGCGCGACTGGCCTGATCTGGTGGTACCCCTGATTGTGGAAAACGGGTGTACTTGGGATTCATTCCACAAGCGTTGCGTGAATTGATGATGCGGCGGAACGAAGAGCGTGGCGTGGCTTTGGTGATCGTGCTTTGGACGGTTATGCTGCTGACCGTGATCGCGGGAAATTTTGTTTTTGCGATGCGCACTGAAACTTCGGTGGTGCGCAATGCAGTATCGGCGGCACAGGCGGAAGCCATGGCGAACGGTGCGGTGCATCGGGCGCTGTATGAAATCTTTAAGCCGGCGGCGGGCGTCAACACCTGGAAAGCTGACGGGAAGGAACGACAATGGGAAAAGGATGGCGCTAAAATTAAAGTCGTGATAATGGACGAGTCTGGTAAAATCGATATCAATACGAGTTCGGATACCCTGCTGAATGGTTTGCTCATTTCCACCGGGGTGGACACCGCAAAAGCCGCGCAACTGCTCGATGCCATTCTCGACTGGCGCGACGCCGATTCGCTGTCACGACCCAATGGCGCGGAAAGCGACGCATACCATGCGGCGGGTCTAAAATACGAACCCGCCAATGCGCCCTTTGAAGCGGTGGAACAACTGCAACAAGTGCTGGGAATGACTCCTGAAATTTATCTACGTATTGCTCCCCTCGTCACCGTCCAATCCAGGCAACCAGGCATCAACACGCTGGTTGCGTCGAGAGACGTGTTGATGGCCATTCCCGATGTGAATCCTGCCCAAGTGGATGCCTACATCGCGCAACGCAACCAAAGTCTGGCGAGCGGCCAGTTGCCGCCGCCTTTTCCCGCTGGTGCCGCCTTCATGTCGGCGGCGGTGGATTCCGTGATCGACATCCACGCTGAGGCGCGGATGCCGGACGGTGCGGTCTTCGTGCGCGAAGCGGTTGCCCGCCGGAGCGGAGAGGCGCAGCACCCGGTCGCGTTCGTTTCGTGGAAGGAAGGGCGACCCACGCTTGCCGCTGAGGTTCGTGAATAAAATGGCTGAAACAGATTACCGCAAAAGTTTGCAGCGTTTGAGCCAGCATCTCGGGTTGGGTCGCTTCCTCGACTGGTGGCTCGGCGAACTGTCAGCCATGGTTCCGCGCGTACTGTCTGGCGCATCCAAAACCACAATGGAGCGCCGGGTACTGGTTGAAATAAGCGGCTCCCATGTGACGTTTTTACGCGTGGCGGCAGGCAAAGTAGCCGAAGCGGGGCGACTGGACATGGCTTCCGTGGATGCGGCTGGACAGAAACTGGCATTTCAGTCCGAACTCAATAAAATCGTCCGGCAGAATGCCGAAATCGCCTTATGTCTGCCGCCGGAGCAGGTGCTGCGCAAAAAATTGTCCCTGCCGCTGGCTGCGGAGGAAAATCTGCGCCAAGTCATTACTTTTGAAATGGATCGCCACACGCCTTTCAAGGCTGAACTGGTATATTTTGATTACCAGCTCGTGCGCCGCGACAAGCAGCTTGAGGTATTGCTGGTCGTCGCGCAGCGGGCCGTGGTAGACGAACCGCTATGCAAGCTGGCGGCCTGGGGCGCGCAGGTGACAGCAGTGCTGGTAGCCGACGATGTGACGGATGATATTCCGTATAACCTATTGCCAGATGGGCAGCGACAAGAAGGCAAGGATGCGCGGTTGTCGCACCTCAACACCGTACTGGCATCGGGGGCGGTAGTTCTGTTTTGCATCGCGCTGGCCCTGCCTATCTGGCAAAAGCGGGAAGCCGTACTGACGTTAAACCCGTTGCTGGACAAGGCCCACCAGCAGGCTGTGGTGGCTGAAGACTTGCGCCACCAGATGGAAGCGCTGATGGCCGAATACAACTATCTTCTCGACAAGAAACGCGAATCGCCCCCCGTGGTGGCCGTGCTGGAAGATGTCACCCGTATCCTGCCGGATGACACATGGGTGCAGCAGTTCGATCTGAAGGGAAGCGAAATGCTGATACAGGGGGAGACAGCTTCGTCCCCCAAGCTGGTCGGTCTGTTCGAGCAGGCGAAAACGCTGCACGATGCCAATTTCCGCGCGCCGCTGACCAAGGGGCAGGGGGCAAACAGCGAACGTTTTCAGCTTGCGGCTAAAACCCGACCTTTGCCGCGCCCCGAAACCGAGTACTTGCCCCCGGTGCAGCACCAGGCGAAGCCCGTGGTTGCACCCCTTACGCCGAACCAGATGGCGGCTTCGGGTGAGAAGGCAGCGACCTCAACCGCAACGGTGCAGGAAAAAGACAAGACAAGCAAGCAGCTACCAGCCACGCCCGAAGCGACAAATACCGACGGCAAGCCTGTTGCTACAAGAGCCGAGACTAAACCGATCCCCGCTCCAGCCGCACGCACGGGGAATAAGCCATGAGAATTCGTACCCTGATTCCGCAGAAAAGTCTGATCCCGCAGAAAAACATGATCCCGCAGAAAAACATGATCCCGCAGAAAAACATGACCCCGCAGCAAAGCAGGATGCTGGCGCTCTCCTTGTTGCTGGTATTGGTCGCGTTGATCATCGCCATCATCACCGTGCCGGTGTTATGGATGCATCGCCATTACGACCAGACCATCGAACAGCAACTTGATCTGCTGGCGCGCTATTCCCGGATCGGCACCACAGCACCTGGCTTGACCAGGCAGCTTGAAGCGCTGAAAGTCAGAGGGCGCGCGCGCGGGTTTTTTTTGAAAAACTCTGTCCCGGCCCTGGCCGCATCCGAAGTGCAGGAAATGGTTAAAGGCGTGGTCGAAAGCAACGATGGGAAAATTGCTTCCCTGCGGATTTCCGAGCACAAGGATGACGGCAATTACCGCAAGGTGACGGTTAATATTCAGATGAACGCCAGGATCAGTGCGGCTCAGAAAATCTTTTATGCCATTGAAACGCAGCGCCCCTATTTAATTCTGGATAATGTCAGCATACGCTCCACAAACTGGCAGAGGCTACCTGTCGCGAATGCCGTGGGGCCGGAGCCGGAATTCCTCGTGCAATTTGATGTGGCTGGCTACGCTGAGCTGGGAGCAAAGTAATGGCGGGGGCAAGAGTGAACCAGAGAAGTTTGGGTGCGATCAGTTTGGGGTTGGCATGTTTCGCCATCACGGGCATGATTGGAATAGAGTTGGACTGGGGGCGGCGCATCCACCCGTTCCCGCCTGTGCCGAAACCGGCGCCAGCGGTGCGTGTGGACTACCCGGCCCAGCCCGAATTTACCCTGCTCCCGCTGGAACAGGGATTTGTTGAAACTACGGCGCGCCCGTTGTTTACTCCCGTCCGCCGCCCGCCGCCACCGCCCGCGCCGCCCGCGCCGGGGATGCAAAAAGGCCAGTTTGTTTTGCTGGGGGCGCTGATTACCAAGGATAATAGTATCGCCCTGCTGCGCGATGTTGCCACGGGGAAAACCATGCGGGTCGAGCAGGGCAAGGAAATCAAGGGCATTACGCTGGCCAATGTTTATCCGGAAAAAGTGATTCTGACCCAGCACAACGATACCGAGGAACTGGTGCTCAAGATTCAGTCCCAGTCCAAACCTGCCGCGCTTGGGCAGCCTGCACATGCGCCCCAGCCGGTGCCACCAGTTACTGCCGCCGCACCGTCAAGTAGTGCGCCGGGTGCCGCCGCAGCTTCCGGCGGAGGAAATGCACAATCGCTAATCAACAGGCGCCGCGCCGAGCGTGGGCTGCCGCCAATTTAACTATCTGTGCAGGCTGGATTCATGTTGGAAACTATTTAGGGAAATGGGAATGAATATGAACAATAATTACTGGCTGTTTCCGCTGGCAGTGCTTGCCCTGTTGGGCGGGTGCGCCACGTCGGGCAACATCAAGGGGAATATGGAGCCGGCGGGAACCAGGCCCCATCAATATAACGGCCAGATGGAAGTTTCTGCGGACAAGAAAGAGGGCGTGGTGGCGGAAAAATCCAAAACTACCGATGAAACAGAAAAATTCAAGCTTTACCCGGGAACCGGTTTGTTCATCAAGCCGTCACCGGCATCCGTACCAGACGATGGCAGCCAGGGCGATGATATCGTCCTCAATTTTGATGGAGCCGACCTGCGGGAAGTAGTCAAGATTGTGCTGGTGGACATTATGCACGAGAGCTACCTTATCGACCCCCGAGTTCAAGGCGTTGTCAACATCCATTCCAGCAACCCGATCAAGCGTAGCGCGCTGGTGCCGACGCTGGAAGCGGTGTTGCGCATGAACGGCGCCTCGATGGTGCGCGAGTCGGACGGCGTGTTTCATGTCAACCCCTTCGCAACGGCGACAAAAGGCGCGCTGACACCGCAGGTAGGCGACGTGAGCAAGACCTTGCCATCCGGTTACAGCGTTCAAATCATTCCCCTGAAATATATTTCCGCGCGCGAAATGGTCAAGATTCTGGAACCGTTCACCCCCGAGGGCGGCATCGTACGGGTGGACGATACGCGCAATATGCTGTTTCTGGGCGGCAACGCACGGGAGCTGCGCCACCTTATGGAAACCATCGATATTTTTGATGTGGACTGGATTACCGGCATGTCCGTCGGACTGTTCACGCTCAAAAGCGTCGATGTCAAAACCGCCTTCTCCGAGATCGAAAAAATTTTTGGCGACAAGGCGCAAGGTCCCTTGGCAGGTGTGCTCCGTATTATTCCAATCGAACGTTTGAATGCCCTGCTGGTGGTTACACCCCAGGCAAAGTATCTGGAGCAGGCGCGCGTTTGGATGGAGCGTTTGGACCACTCCGGAGCGGCGGATGGAGGGGTGCAGCTTTATGTCTACCAAGTGCAGAACGGCAATGCCGTCAAAATGGCAGCTTTGCTTGGACAGACATTCAGCAAACAAACTTCCCATAGCGCAATACCACAGCCTTCGCTGGCTCCCGGTCTGAATCCGGCTGAAATAAAATCTTCCGTCCCGGCATCTGGAGGCGCACAATCTGGAGATGCTGGCGGTGTATCCGTATCGGTTGGCGGGGCGACGAAAATCATTGCTGACAAGGATAATAATGCCCTGCTGATTCTGGCGACTCCCTCGGAATATGAGCTCATCACAAATGCGATTCGCAAACTCGACTTTGTGCCGCGCCAAGTGCTGATCGAGGTGACCATTGCCGAAGTTACTCTGAGTGACGAATTTTCCTTTGGCTTGGAGTGGTATTTCAACAACAATGCCAAGGGCAAGGGTTTTCTCGACACCGGCTTGGCGGGTGTTACGCAACTGAGTCCCGGTTTTTCCTACGCCTGGCTGGATACCGCGGGTTCCATCAAGGCGGTGCTGAACGCCATGGCAACCGATTCCAGGCTGAACATCATTTCCTCTCCCCATATCATGGTATCGGACAACTACACCGCCAAAATTCAGGTGGGCGACCGTGTGCCCACCGTGAGCCAGACCCAAGCATTGGCGGCAGTCACGACCACTACTGGCGTGATCAGCTCGGTCCAGTATCTCGATACCGGCATCATGCTGTCGGTGACGCCCCACATCAATGCCGGAGGTCTGGTCACCATGGAAATCAGCCAGGAGGTCAGCAACGCCGTCAAGACTGTGACTTCCGGCATCGATTCGCCCACCATCAGCAAACGTTCGGCGCAAAGTACCGTCACTGTTCAGGCGGGCGATACCATGGTGCTGGGGGGCATGATCAGCGACAAGAAATCCAACGCCAACAGCGGACTGCCGTTTCTGTCCAAGATTCCTGTACTGGGCGCGATGTTTGGCGCACAGAATATCAAGGGTGATCGCACCGAGCTGGTCATGATGATCACTCCAAAGCTGGTGGCCAACTCGCAGCAGGCGCGCGAGATAACGGACGAATTCCGCAAGAAGGTAAGCGGTTTGTCGCTAAGCCACGATAAAAATTTGTCCTCCTGGACGGGCGATGGCGATAAAGAGAAGTAACGAGGGCATTACTCATCAGGCAGCAAATAAAGCGACACTTGATGGGCTTTAACGGCGGTGCCGATAGGGAGCTTCAAGAGTTGCACCGGGGCCGGAGTTTGCATGAAAAAAGATGGTCGCAGACTTGATCGAAAAGCACAGGAAGCGATACGGCTGATGGCCGTTGAGCGAGTTCGTGGCGGAGAAAGCCCGAGCGCCGTGATTGGCAGCTACGGGATGAATCGAACCACAATTCACAAGTGGCTGAATCGCGCCAAAGGTAGAGGTGCTGGCCTGCACAAACTCAAGGCCAGAAAAGGGACGGGGCGCCCTCGTTCGCTGACGGACAAACAAGAGCAGCGCGTGTTTCGCTGGATTAACGGCAAGAACCCGATGCAATACGGTTTTGATTCCGGCTTGTGGACGCGGCGCATCGTCAGCCAACTCGTGCTTGAGAAGTATGGGGTGAAACTGAGCCTTGGATCAATAAGCGCCCTGTTGGCGCGACTGAACTTGACACGGCAAAAGCCTTTGCGGCGGATTGCTCAACGCGACACCGAAGGGCTTTTGGCCGGGCACCAGAATGACGCGATAGAGCGCTGGCAACGTGATACCTACCCTGCAATTGCCCATCGAGCGAAAGCGGAAGGCGCAGAAATTTACCTCTGGGACGAATCAGGCTTCCGTGCAGGCGATGTTCGGGAAAAAACAGCGGCGCTATCTGGCAAAGCGCCGGTGGTTCAGGCTGCAGGGCGGAGGCAAAGCCTCGGCGCGGCATACGCGGTCAACTCGAAAGGTGGATTCTGGCACGCCACTTACAAGGGTGGTTTGACGGGCGAGTTGTTCGTCGAATTGCTGGGTAAGTTGATATGCAGGCGCAAGAAGTCATTGCATCTGCTTGTCGATGGTTTGCCTGCACACAAGAAGAAATGCGTCAAAGAATATGTCGCGTCGCTCAACGGAAGTTTGCAACTGCATTTTTTGCCGTGCCAAGCGCTGGAGCTATAATTATAGCAGCAGTCATTGCTGCGAAGGCGGGAATCCAATGCGTAGTAAAGTCGTTAGACAAGATTTGTTCCGAGCATAGACAAAGGGCGTCGCGTGCCCAACCTTCTACGACAAAGACAAATCCCCATTTTGTTCCGGCACACCCGGCTTGTGGCATCCTCGTGTCGCCATAATTACTGACTCATATGGGCGCCCCCATAAGTTGCCCAATTAAATTCACAGAATCGGTCAACCTGCGGGCATTGTGAAGCGTTATATGTCGGCGTAATCGCGAAACGGCTCACAAAACGATGTGTTTCGGAGTTGAATCTGCCAGAAAAAACATGAAAGATGTTGCGAAAAAGACACAGTGTTGAAAAAGAAAAATGGATTTTCTTGACCTCAGTGGGAATATTTAATAATCTAACTCCGAACTCTATTTGGGGTTTATACAAATAGATGGAGATGTTATGTATAGGAACCTGATAAAGGCGGGCGCATTGGTTGTCTTGCTGGCGGGTAGTCTGGCAGGGTGTGCCGGGATCGCGCGGGATGCAGGGGTGCGACAGGATCCGCAGCAGCAGGTTAGAGAACGCGCAGCAGCGCGCTGGAGTGCGCTGATAGCGGGTGATCTGGCGAAGGCTTACGAATATTTGAGTCCGGGTACGCGGGAAGTCATGTCGCTTGATTTGTACAAAAAGAGAACTCGCCCCGGCATGTGGAAAAAAGCTAGTGTGGATACGGTGTCGTGTGAGCAGGATCGGTGTAAAGTGAAAATAGCGATCGAGCATGGTTATCGTGATATGAAGTCGATTGAAACTTTTCTGGAAGAGGATTGGCTTCGGGATGGCGGCAAGTGGTGGTTTGCTCCGCGAAAATAATCCAGAAAGTTATCCAATAGGCTGGGCGAGAAATTGATTGTATGTAAAAAGAAGTGTGTTATAAAATGCAAGAGTTGTAATTTATGCAAGCAAGAGTGGCCTTACTTTCAGGCTGTGCGTGTAGAAGACTAATAGCGGTTTGGTTGAGCAGGAACGGGGCGGAGTGGCGATGGTGATCGAGTTAGCTGTCGCGAATGAAGTCGATTGAAGTTCGCCTGAACGGGGTTTGCTTCAGGTCAAGGTGGCAAGGGGTTGCGTTCCGCGAAAATAATCTCGTATAAAAAAGCTAAGGAGGCGGTATGCGGGCAAAAAATCGGTTGTAATTAAAAGAAGTGTGTTATAAAATGAAATTGTAGTAATTATCGAAAAGTAGTAACTTACCTTACCTAATTTAAAAAACGAGGAGCAAACAAAAGATGAACGCATTCAAAAGAAAGTCTCTCTACCTGGCTATTGTTGCGGGTTTGGGCGCCGTTGGTGTTGCAGGTAGCGCCGGTGCGGTAACCCTCAGTCAAACTGGCACGGGTGAAGTGCTGATTTATCCATATTACACCGTGCGCAACGGACTTGAAACTTATATATCGGTTGCAAACACCACAGCTTCGGCCAAGGCAGTGAAAGTGCGCTTCCTGGAAGGTAAGAACAGCCGCGAAGTATTGGACTTTAACTTGTATCTGTCTGCGCATGATATGTGGACGGGTGCCGTTGTTACTACTGCGACCGGAGCTAGGTTGGCTACCACCGACACTTCGTGTACTGGTTTGCCGACTGGTGGCGCGGATTTTGTCAACTACGCCTACGGCTACACGAACACCGAACAGGCTTCTGGGTTCATTCCTGATCCGACTCTTGGCTTGACGGGCGATTTCGAAGATCAGACGCTGGATCGTACCCGTGAAGGTTATTTCGAAATGATCGAAATGGGTGAGATTGCTGGCGGCAGCACTTTGGAGACCGCTATTACTCACGTTTCTGGTGTGCCGGCAAATTGTGCGGTTGTGACTGGCTTGGTGGGGGCAGGTGGGCAAGCCACGTTGGGCGGGGTGGCTCAATTGCTGCAGCCGACTGGCGGTCTTATTGGTGGTGCAAGCCTGATGAATGTTGCGGCGGGAACCGATGAAAGCTTTGACCCGGTTGCGCTCTCTGCTTTCTCGGCAGTTCCAATCTGGGATGTTCCTGGCTCGATACATCCTGACATGACTAATGTCAATCCTACGAGCAGCACCGTGTTCAAGGGTGGTGCGGTATTGACTGATGCTTGGGCCAGAGGTTTGGCGGGTAGTACTGCTGATGCAGTTTCGGCTGTGCTGATGCATGAGAGTGTCATGAATGACTTTGTTCTGGATACGGCAACTCTGTCCGGAACGGATTGGGTTATGACCATGCCTACCAAGCGTCACTATATAGGTGTGGATGGTGCGCCAACAGCTGCTGGTTCCAACCCAATCACTCCGTTTACTAGCCGTTTCTATACCGGTGGTGCATGTGAAGCGTTTACTCTGAACTATTATAACCGGGAAGAGGGCGCGATCGCAGGTGCGACACCTACCGTTTCGCCGTTGCCACCAGGCGCATCTACCAGTTCGTTGTGCTGGGAGTCGACTGTCTTGACTTTCAACAACAGCAACTTGCTGGGTTCCGCCAACTCGGTTAACCAAACGATTGATGCTGCATACCAAAATGGTTGGGTGAAGGTCACATTCCCTGTCGCAACCAACAATATGTCACAGGCAAACACATTCGGTGGTCTTCCTGTAGTCGGCTTTATGGTGCAGGACTTCGTGAACGGCAACGTGGGTGGTGTTCTTTCCAACTACGGTGGCAGCTTTATTCATAAGTACACGACCAATATCAACGGCGTTACTGCTGAGTAATTATAGTTAAAGTTTCACTGAGGTCGGGTGAGACATGAAAATGGGGAGGTGAAAACCTCCCCTTTTTTTGTTGTAAATATTGATATGGGTAGCAGAACAAGTGTTGAATGCTAAGCGGAGCCTTCAGTCAACTTGGACTGCCTATTGATAAGGCACGAATTAATTCCATTCCCAGATAGCAACGCCGTTAATTTTTCACCACAAACCGTTCGGACTGACCCTTCGACTGCGCTAGCGAAGTCCGGCAGTGCAAGGTAACTGTGGTTCGTCAGGCTTCCAAGGATTGACTAAGCACGATAATCCCGTGCCAAGCCATTGCTTAACCACGAACTGATTAGATGGTTGACGTTTCTATCTGGAAATGGAATTAACAAGTCGCGATTTTATAGTTAACCCGGATAGTTCATTAGCAAAAAGTTGCGTCATTCCCTGTCACCCTAGTGAAAACGGGGGGGCAGGCTGGAATCCAGACCATTGAAAAATATACCTCTGAACTATTCTCAGTCATCTGTTGGTTTCATTCCTTCCCCTGCTTGCGGGGTAACCAGCGACTTGGCTGCCGTTTTGGGGCGGCCTAGTCGAATGGCTAGTAGTTCCATCAGAAGGTTGGGATGGGGGCAAACGACGGCGAACCAGGCAAACATCCCCCTCCCCAGCCCTTGTATGTTTCGTTTTGCTGGACACGGATGAGTATTTTGTTGGTTAATTCTGTCTGGCCCGGCACGGCAGCTCGACCAGCCTTTGGGACACCAAGC
>JAHFRA010000029.1 GCA_023259035.1 Gallionella sp. | reverse complement strand
ATGGTAATCACCTTATGTGTACTCCCGCTTAAAAATTAAGCAGAGTAAGTGAATTACCTGGTCAAATTACAATCGGCACAAATGTGCCTTTTTAATCACTAGTCAACTGGCGCCAACACCTTATACAAGTATAGCGGGCTGCACCCGCTCTCTACCTTGAACTCAGCTCATGCATTGCTATGAAATAGTTTTGATGTGTTGCAGTGTGCGCATTCGGTGAAGAAATTGTTTTTCTGCTTTCTTGTTTTTTCAGACCGATTGCATGTTGGGCAAAGCGCTTTGATTGAGGTGTTTTTATTGCATTCAATGCAGCGAAAATAGTAGCTTCTGGCAAAGTTGACTTCCAGATTATTGCTGCCGCAGTGTTTGCAGGAATTGGAGGTGTTGCCTATGACAACCCCGTATTTCTGCGATTGTTCTTCAACTTTCAATGGCTTTGTTGCGTGGTCATTCGACTTCAATGGAATTGTTCCATTTTTTGTGGCTTCATGCTTTGTTCTTGCTACGATGTGCTGTGCGAGAATTTTTCTCAAACCGTCTACATCAGGAATAGCGTCAGGCTTGATGATGATTAGCGGTATTCCGGCTTCTTCGAGCGCATCTTTTTTCTTTTTATCGCCAATTTTTTGACTGGGCTTATCATGCATTGGCCCATTGAGTTCTATTGCCAACATGATGCTGGTATCTTCTCGGCAAATCAGGAAATCAACGCTTTTTCTGCCGATCTCACCGACTTGCAGAAATCCTTTTGCTCCCGTGATATCGAAAAGCTGCGACATGCTGACTTGAGAGAGGATAACGAGCTTAGGTGCGGCTTCGCGCAGTTTTGAGAAAAGCTGCTGTTCGCATTTGTTCAATAGTTGGGACTTATCCTTGTATTGAGGTCTTTTGTTTTCTTCCATAGCGGATTAGCTCAATGCTTCCGCTACTGATGAGCGTTTTTACGCTGCAACATGGGAGCGTTTGCTATGTTGCACAGCGCGGCGTTCGGCTTGCCATAAATCATAGTTGGCCTGCATGTAGAGCCAAGACTCCGCCGATCCACCAAAAACACGAGCGAGCTTGAGAGCCATATCCGCAGAGATTCCGGCATGTGCATTGAGTACGCGAGAAAGAGCCACGCGAGTCACGCCAAGCTGCTTGGCCAAGCCGGTCACAGTTACGCCTTCTACCATTACCCCATCTTTTAGCACTTCCCCTGGGTGCGGGGGGTTAAACATGCGGCTCATAATTTTTCTCCTAGTGATAATCCTGATAATCCACCACTTCAGCATCTTGCCCAACGAACCGGAAGGTTAAGCGCCAGTTGCCCGACACAGATACCGCCCAATAGCCTTTCAGTGTGCCTTTGAGGGGATGCAGCCGCCACGCTGGCAAGCTCATGTCTTGCGGCGACTTGGCGGAATCCAGCTTGGCAAGCTGCGCACTAAGGCGGCTCTCATGTGTAGCCTGAATGCCAGACTTGCTTCCCGTCTTGAAAAACTTTTCAAGTCCCTTGTGAGCGAAGGATTTAATCATAATTGTAGTGTAAAGCGTATATATACACAATGCAACCTTTCAGTGTAGAAATGCCGGAGATGATTTTGCACAACTATTTCAAAACCGCTTGCCAGTGAGTGGGATCAGCCTTGTTGCCACTTTCAGCTCGCGGGCGGCGTGATGCTGCTGCGCTTCGTGGATAACGCGCCCATAGAACCCTTTTGAGAGGGGTAGACGAGCTGCGCTATCCGGCGGGGAGCCAGAACACACCGAGGGAAAAATCTTGCCAGCAGCGCCCTCTAGCAAAGCCCCACGATGCCCCCTTGGAATTATAGAATTTCGTTAGCCATAACAAAGCTTCATCAAAGGTCTTAAACAACATCACGGTGCACACAGGTGCCGCTATGTTGTGGGAAATCCAGTAGCTCTTTTTGTTGGCGGCCACATCCGAAATGGACTTGCTGATGTATTTTGAAATATAGCTTGCGATGTTGCCCGAACTCATTTTTTTAGTGCCATTGCTTACCCGCACGAAACCGCGACCAGCGCAAATGCGATAATTCCAAACAGATTGAAGCAGCTTGTAATCCTGACGACCACGCACCGCCACATGCGCATGGAGCGAACCGCGTTTTGCTTCGCTGGTTTTTTGGCTGTTGTGCTTTTCAACGGTTAATACATAGGGCAGCGCATCGCCTGTAGCTTTGCGCACTAGGCGGATAAATACCTCGATCATCTTTTGGAATTTATCCCGATCAAAGATTGCGTCTCCAGTTGTTAGCGTAAGCATCCGATCAAACCGCGCCGACTTGCAGGCATGGCGAATCTTTTTCTTAGCCCTGCGCGCTGCACGCTCACGATTTTTTTCGGAGTCGCCTTCACCGCGCACACCACGAAAATTAAACTCCGGTTCATCGGACGGTTCAGACCACGATTCATACTTGTGGATCAACCCTTCGAATTGTTCGCCATTGTTGAAATCATGCAGAACCAGACGATGCCAGTTTTGATGGCCATCTTTGTTTAACGCTTCTTCTTGGTTTTTGAGGAATATTGAGCCAGCGGCAAGAATGTCGCTGGCGGAAATTGATGTGTCCATTCTGTGACAACTCCCAGTTAAAAACTGGGTAAAACTGGCACTTCTAGACCATTAGTACATGGGGTGCGCTAGCGTAATTAGTTGATTAATAAAATATCAATTAAATACCTGTCTAGTTCGGGACGCAGGAGTCGGAGGTTCGAATCCTCTCACCCCGACCAAATTGATTTATTGTAATCAGTTGGCCACAAGGTGGCGCCTTACACTAATATTGCCGTATAGCAGCAAATCGTGCCAAATCTAACAAACATTGTTTGTTTTTTGAATCTGCCATAAATTTGATGGCGGAACATGCAAGCTCCGCCTCGCAAAGAGCCTGCTGGCGAGTAAATTCAAGCGCTCCAGTGGCATGAATGATTTGCAGTACCTCGGCGAAGTTTCCCATATCGCCTTGCTCTATCGCACTACGCACTATGGCCGCTTGTTCAGCCGAACCGTGCTGAATAGCGTAGATCAACGGTAGGGTTGGCTTCCCTTCAGCCAGATCATCCCCAAGATGCTTGCCAGTTTGTAGCTCATCGGCAGCATAGTCCAGCACATCGTCCATCAATTGAAATGCCGTACCGAGATGCATGCCATACCGAGCGGCAGCATCTTCATCTGTAGTGGATGCTTTGCCCAATATTGCACCAATGCGCATTGATGCCTCGAACAGCTTGGCTGTTTTGCAATGTATAACGCGCATATAGTTGTCGGTATCCACACCGGGATCGTGGCAATTAAGAAGTTGCAATACCTCTCCCTCTGCAATAGTGTTGGTAGCATCTGCCAAAATTTGCATTACACGCATTTCACCTACCTCGACTATTATCTGGAAGGCGCGTGAGTATAGAAAGTCGCCAACCAGCACGCTGGCAGCATTGCCAAACAGCGCGCTGGCCGTGGCGTGACCCCGCCGCAACTTTGATTCATCCACTACATCATCATGCAACAGCGTGGCGGTATGAATGAGTTCAACTACCGTTGCCAGGTCATAGTGTTGTTTTCCCTGGTAACCAAAAGCATTAGCCGATAGAACTACCAATGCCGGGCGAAGGCGCTTGCCACCACTCTTGATAATGTGTGCGCCCACTTGATTTACCAACAATACATCCGAGCAAAGCCGAGTGTGTATTACCTGGTCTATTGCAGCCATATCTGCTGCAAGGAATTGTTTGAAATTTTCCAAAAAACTCTTTCTTTTTTAAAAATTAATCAAGATGACATACGCAAAAACTTGAATGACGCGGATTTAAAGCTCGAAGTGCATCAGTTAACGGCTGCTTGATGCAGATAAATTCTACTTCGAAGAATACCTCGTGAGGGGTTCTATATCCAAACATTTTTCGTGGTCGTCAGTTAAGCCGGGAGTTTACCTAACTGAAAGTTATGGGCATTGGAAGCAACAGATACGTTGACTACGCAAATATTGGCTACGTAAAACGTTTGGCGAAGATGTGCTTCGAAAACGACTATCCGTTTGAGGCAACCTCAAATTCCATTCTGTTGCTTTAGCTGATCTCCGAACAATACGCATTTCTTCAGCACATATCACATCCACAACGCAAAGAACACTGGAGACAATCGCGCAGCGCATCTTTGTTAACCCCGAAACCTAGAATGGTCGTATACCTTACTGCCTCGGCTCATCCAAATTCGGTTTCTGCACGGACCCGTCTGCGCCGAGTCGCGAGATAAGCGGCTTGCAGCTACAATCATCGCTGACGGATGAGACCGATACCTTTGAATCTCGACTGCCCGGTTTTGTGCACAAAACAGCCAATGGCGAACACAACATCCGAAAACCAGTAAAATGCGTGCCTTTGCAATCGCCTGATAACAACCGATGCTTACCTTTGGCTCCAACATAACGCCCGCAAGCGGGCATGAGTCTTCACCGAAACTCAGCCAAGGGCTGAGTTTTCAACAGATCGTCCTGACGCTGCAGAATTATTGGGACAAGCAGGGCTGCGCGCTGCTGCAACCTTACGATATGGAAGTCGGCGCGGGTACTTCACATACCGCGACTTTCCTGCGCGCGCTTGGCCCTGAGCCGTGGAAAGCCGCTTACGTGCAACCTTCGCGTCGCCCCAAGGACGGGCGCTACGGCGAAAATCCAAACCGCTTGCAGCATTACTACCAGTTTCAGGTGGTGCTGAAACCATCGCCCGCCAATATTCTTGATTTGTACCTCGGCTCTCTGCAAGCGCTCGGCTTCGACCTGAAACAGAACGACATCCGCTTCGTCGAGGACGACTGGGAAAACCCGACGCTGGGCGCGTGGGGCTTGGGCTGGGAGGTGTGGCTGAATGGCATGGAAGTGACGCAGTTCACCTATTTCCAGCAGGTCGGCGGCATCGACTGCAAGCCGATCACCGGCGAGATCACTTACGGGCTGGAGCGGCTGGCGATGTACCTGCAAGGTGTGGAAAACGTGTTCGACCTGACCTGGACGCCGGGCGTGACTTATCGCGACGTGTACCACCAGAACGAGATCGAGCAATCCGCTTACAACTTCGAGCACAGCGATGTGGAATTCCTGCTCGGCGCGTTCGGCAGCCACGAGAAACAGGCCAAGCACCTGATAGAACAGCAACTGGCATTGCCCGCCTATGAGCAGGTGCTGAAAGCCGCGCACAGTTTTAATTTGCTGGATGCGCGTGGCGCGATATCGGTGACGGAACGCGCCGCTTATATCGGTCGCATCCGCAATCTGGCGCGCAGCGTCGCGCAAAGCTATTTCGACAGCCGCGCGCGTCTCGGCTTCCCGATGGCTCCAAAAGCCTGGGCGGACGAAGTGCTGGCGCAGATCGAAAAGAAGCCTGTCCTGAGCAGTGTCGAAGGGCCTGCCCTGAGCGCAGTCGAAGGAGCGGCGTGATGACGGCAAGGAATCTGCTGGTTGAATTGCTCGTCGAAGAACTGCCGCCGAAGGCGCTGAAGAAGCTCGGCGAGAGCTTCGCCGAGGGGCTGACTGCAAGCCTCAAGGCGCAAGGCCTGGCTTCTGCCGGAAGCGCGGTGACTCCCTTTGCCTCGCCGCGCCGCCTTGCGGTGCGGGTGAGCGATGTTGTCGCCAAGGCAGAAGACAAACCGGTGTCGCAGAAGCTGATGCCGGCATCGGTCGGGCTGGATGCATCCGGCCAAGCGACCCCCGCACTGTTGAAGAAACTCGCCGCGTTGGGTGTAGGTGCAGAGGTCGTGCCGCAGTTGCGCCGCGAAGGCGAGGGCAAGGCGGAGTCGCTGATCTATGACAGCAGGCACCCCGGGGCGACGCTGGCGGAAGGCTTGCAGCATGCGTTGCAGGATGCGTTGGCGAAATTGCCGATCCCCAAGGTGATGACCTATCAGCTCGCAGACGGCTGGAGCAGCGTGCAGTTCGTGCGTCCGGCACATGGGTTGGTGGCGCTGCATGGCAGCGATGTCGTCGAAATCAAAGCGCTCGGCTTGAACTCAGGGCGCGAAACGCAAGGCCACCGCTTCGAGGCCAGTGTTGCAAAGGTGGTATTGAAAGACGCCGACAACTACGAAACGCAGATGAAAACCGAAGGTGCGGTGATCGCCAGCTTCGCCGCGCGCCGCACCGAAATTGAAAAACAACTCACCGCTGCCGCCGCGAAAGAAAATCTCAAACCGATTGAGGACGACGCGTTGCTGGATGAAGTGACCGCGCTGGTCGAGCGCCCCAACGTACTGATCGGAAAATTCGAAGCGGAATTCCTCGAAGTGCCCCAGGAATGCCTGATCCTGACGATGAAGGCAAACCAGAAATATTTTCCGCTGCTGGATGCAAATGGAAAGCTGACCAATAAATTCCTGATCGTGTCCAACATCCGTCCGGCAGATACCAGCCTGGTGGTCGGCGGCAACGAGCGCGTGGTGCGCCCGCGTCTGGCAGATGCGAAATTCTTCTTCGACCAGGATCGCAAGAAGACGCTGGAATCGCGCGTCGAGAAGCTCGGCAACGTGGTGTACCACAACAAGCTGGGCACGCAGTTGCAGCGCACCGAGCGTGTCGCCACGCTGGCCGGCACGATCGCGCGGCTGCTGGATGCGGACAAGGCGGACGCGGAACTGGCGGCACGGCTGGCCAAGGCCGACCTGCTCACCGACATGGTCGGCGAATTTCCCGAGTTGCAAGGCATCATGGGACGCTACTACGCGCTGCACGACGGCGAGGACAAGGTGGTGGCGGACGCCATCGAGGCGCATTATCACCCGCGCTTTGCCGGGGATACGTTGCCGCAGGGTCCCATCGCGTGCGCCGTGGCGCTGGCCGACAAGCTGGATACGCTGCTCGGTATTTACGGCATCGGCCAGATCCCCACCGGCGAAAAGGATCCGTTCGGCTTGCGCCGCCATGCGTTGGGCATATTGCGCATCCTGATCGAGACCCCGCTTAATTTGCCTTTGCACGCGCTGATTAAAACCGCTGCGGGTAATTTCCCCTCGGGCATGTTGAGTGCGACGGTGGCAAGCGATGTGGAAAGTTTTATGCTGGACCGTCTGCGCGGCTATCTGCGCGAACGCGACTTCGAGGTATCACATATCGAGGCAGTGCTCTGCATACTGAATGGACGCATGCATGAGGTCCTGCCGCGTTTGCAAGGAGTGCGCGCATTCGCCACGCTGGAAGTGGCAAAGGATCTGGCTGCGGCCAACAAGCGCGTGCAGAACATCATGCGCAAGAACCACGAGGAACTCGGTGCCGGTTTGACCGGCGCGGCTGTAAAACCTGCGTTGCTGAAAGAAGCCGCCGAACGCGATCTGCATCAGGCCATGCAGGACATCACATCGTTTGCGCAAGGCTATCTGGATCGCGGCGATTATGGACAGAACCTGAAAGTGCTGGTTACGCTCAAACCGTTCATCGACGACTTCTTCGAGAAGGTTATGGTGATGTGCGAGGACAAGGAACTGCGTTTGAACCGGGCGGCGTTATTGCAGCAGCTCGGCAAGTTAATGAATCAGGTTGCCGATATTTCCAAGCTGGCAACATGATATTAAGCAAGAATAGCAGGGTGCGCTGTGCGCACCATGGTGCATGAAATGCACCCTACACCAACCACCTACTAACAACTGAAGTTATGAAACTTATCATCCTCGATCGCGACGGCGTCATCAATTACGATTCCGACCAGTTCATCAAAAAACCGGAGGAATGGAAGCCGATTCCCGGCAGCCTCGAAGCGATTGCGCGTTTGAATCAGAACGGCTACCGCGTGGTGGTGGCGACCAACCAGTCCGGCATCGGACGCGGCTTGTTCGATATGTCGATGCTGAATGCGATCCACAACAAGATGCACAAAGCCTGCGCGCTGGTCGGTGCGCGCATCGATGCGGTATTTTTCTGCCCGCATACCAACGATAACGATTGCGATTGCCGCAAGCCCAAAGACGGAATGCTGAAGGAGATCGCAGCGCGTTATAACCTCGGCAACCTTAACGGTGTGCCGGCAGTGGGTGATTCGCTGCGCGATTTGCAATCCGCAGCAACGCTGGGCGCGCAACCTTATCTGGTACTGACCGGCAAAGGCATGAAAACCCAGGCAGCGGGCCAATTGCCGGAAGGTACGCTGGTTTTCCCCGACCTGGTGGCGGTGGCTGCGGAATTGGCATAGTGAGTAATGATGAATTGCCCCTACTATCCAGGCTGATATGCTGGTAATCCGTTCTCTGATTTTTCTGCTGCTGCAAATTATTATCACGCCGGTTTTTGCAATGCTGGCCCTGCTGTCCTTTCCGCTCAGCCGGCTCACGCGCTATTGCATCATCTCGCAATGGGCAAGGCTGATGCTGCCGTTGTTGCGCCTGGTGTGCGACATCCGCCACGAAGTTCGCGGTATCGAGAATATCCCCGAAGAACCCTGCATCGTATTGTGCAAGCATCAATCGGCATGGGAAACCCTGGCGTTGCAGGAGATATTCCCGCCGCAAGTGTGGGTGTTGAAGCGCGAACTGTTGTGGATTCCGTTTTTCGGCTGGGCGCTGGCGCTGACCAGCCCGATCGCCATCAAACGCAGCGACGGCAAGGGCGCGATGAAACAGCTGCTCAAGCAGGGCAAGGAACGGCTCGCACAGGGTTTCTGCGTGGTGATTTTTCCCGAAGGCACGCGCATCCCGTTCGGCCAGCGCGGCAAATACAAGCTCGGCGGCGCGATGCTGGCGGCAAGCAGCGGTGTGCCGGTGGTGCCGGTTGCGCACAACGCCGGACGGCTATGGGGTCGCAACGCGTTCAGTAAACATCCCGGACTGATTACGATGAGCATCGGCGCGCCGATCGAGACCAAAGGCCTCAAGGCGGAAGAGATCAATGCGCGCGTCGAGGCGTGGATCGAGAACGAGATTCAGCAGTTGCCACATTGATGCTGAAACGCCTGCGCAATCTGGTTTCTCCGCCCAGCGCACCCGCGAGGGGCACGTCCGGGGTGTCCCCGTTGCTTCGCAACGACCCTCCCGCCGTTGAACAACGCGCCGCGCTGCTTGCCGGAAAAAACATTTCCTACACGCTGAAGCGCAGCAGCAGGCGCAGGAGTATTGGCCTGCGCATCGATGACCGCGGCCTTACCGTGAGTGTGCCGTTGCGCGCTTCGGAGAAATGGCTGCACAGCGTGTTGCAGGACAAGGCGCATTGGGTAGTGGAAAAACTGGACGGCTGGCAGACACGCAATCCAGTCGAGATGCGTTGGGTCGATGGCGAGACGGTTTCCTATCTGGGCGAATTGCTTACCCTGCGCGTGACACGGGGTCTGTTCGCGACCCCCGCGCATCGGCGTGGCGGCGAGTTATGGGTGTTCGTTGTTGATGACAGCGAGACAGCGCACATCGAGCAAGCCGTGTTGCGCTGGCATCAGCAAGAGGCGCAGCAGTTGTTTGTACAGCGCGCCGCGCATTTCGCGGCATTGCTGGGTGTCGCGCCACGAGCAGTCAAACTTTCGGCGGCGAGAACGCAATGGGGCTGCTGCACCGCGCGCGGCTCGGTGCGGCTGAATATCCAGCTGATCGAACTGCCGCTGCGCCTGATTGATTATGTGGTAGTGCACGAGCTCGCGCACCTGCGCGAGATGAATCATTCGGCGGCATTCTGGAGCGTGGTGAAAAGCGTCTGCCCGGATTACGCCAAGCTGCGCAGAGAGCTCAAGGCTATTGCGTTGAGCTAAACGCGCTGAATACGTCCGTTCACCCTGATAACCAGCGACTTGGCTGTCGTTTTTTGGCAGCCTAGTCGAATGGCTAGTTGTTTTATCAGCCCGTCGCAGGGCTGGCAAACTAAACAGCTCGCCTGGAAAAATCTCTCGGACGAAAACCCAGCGCGGCGAGCACGGCGAAGTAAACCACCACTCCGCCCGCAACCAGTGCGGACAAGCGCAGGATGCGCGACCAGCCCGAGCTGGTCAGCCAGCTTTGCTCGCTGCCCATGCCAAACCACAGCGCGATTGCCAGCATCAACACGGCAATACCCACCTTGATAGAAAACTTCGCCCAGCCCGGCTCGGGTTGGTAGATGCCGCGTTTGCGCAGATAGTGAAACAGGATCGCGGAATTCAGGCACGCACCGAGACCGATGGATAACGCCAACCCGGCATGTTGTATCCAGCCGATGAACAGCGCGTTCATCGCCTGCGTCGCCAACAATGTGACGATGCCGATCTTCACCGGCGTCCTGATGTCCTGCCGCGCGTAGAAACCCGGTGCGAGAATTTTCACCAGGATCATCCCGATCAGCCCGACGCTGTAGCCGACCAGCGCATGGCGCGTCATCAGCACATCGTGCGCCGCGAACGCGCCATGCTGAAAGAAGGTCGCCAGCAGCGGTACGGCGATCATGCCCAAGGCCAGCGCGGCGGGCAGCGTCAATATGATGGTCAGGCGCAAGCCCCAATCCAGCAGCTTCGAATACTCCGCCGTGTTGTTATCGGCGTGGCATTTGGAAAGCGACGGCAGCAAGATCGTGCTGATGGCCACCCCCAAAACTCCTGCGGGGAATTCCATCAACCGGTCTGCGTAATACAGCCACGACACGCTGCCCGCCACCAGAAACGAAGCGAAGATGGTGTTGATGATCAGGCTGATTTGCGCGATGGACACGCCGAATACCGCCGGGCCCATTTGCCGGATGACGCGCCACATGCCTTGGTCTTTCAGGCTGAAGCGGATCATCGGCAACATGTCGATTTTTTTCAGGAACGGGATTTGGAACGCCAGTTGCACGATGCCCGCGACGAACACCGCCCACGCCAGCGCCATGATCGGCGGGTCGCAGTAAGGCGCGAGCCACAGTGCGCCGCCGATGAAGCACAGGTTGAGCAGGATCGGCGCGAAGGCCGGTACCCAGAACTTGTTGTAGGTGTTGAGAATGCCCGCCGCGACCGACACCAGCGAGATGAAGAAAATGTACGGCGAGGTGAGGCGCAGCAGTTGCACGGTGAGATCGAATTTTTCCGTGTCCTTGATGAAGCCGGGTGCGCTGATGTAGACGAGGATCGGTGCGGCGACGATGCCGATCAGCGTCACGGCGAACAGGATGATCGCCAGCATGGTGGTGACATGATCGACCAGCAGCTTGGTCTCGTCGTGCCCGCGCCGGTTCTTGTATTCGCCGAAGATCGGCACGAACGCCTGCGAGAACGCCCCCTCGGCGAACAGGCGGCGCAGCAGGTTCGGCAGCTTGAACGCCACGAAGAACGCATCCGTCGCCATGCCCGCACCGAAGATCCGCGCGATCAGCACATCGCGCACAAACGCGAGGATGCGCGAAACCAGCGTCAGGCTGCTGATGGTGGCAAGGGCTTTAAGTAGATTCATGCTCGATCGTGGACTATCCGCTGTGAACGCCGCGCATCATACCATCGCGCCCAGTGCAGCCGCGTAACCCAACTACCGGGCGCAGAAACTATCTATATCTTTCGGCATATTGACCGGTAGGCTGCGAGGGAGTAGGGTGCGAGCCATTGGGTCGGGGGAATAAACCGTGGTCTGTCACCTGTTATTCCGAGCAGGGCTAAAGGAGTAACTCCATGCGTTATGCAATTGTTGTCGAAAAAACCGCAAACAACTATTCGGCTTATGCGCCCGATCTTCCGGACTGTGTTGCTAGTGGTTTCACCGTTAAAGAAACCGAGCGTGAAATTCGCGATGCTATCGAGTTTCATATTCATGGGCTACGTGAAGACGGGTTACTAATACCGCCATCCGCGAGTGTCGTCGAATACCTCGAAATTGCCGCATGACTCTGCAAATTCACCGCGCAGAAAGTTATCGGGGTTCCCAATTGTCAAAGATACCAAGCTCAGATTATTCTGGTATACGAAGATCAATTCGAGCTTGGTACCTTTAGTGAGGCTCCAATGCATATCCTCCCCAACCCAGTACAGTTAGTGTTGAAGTGGCTTTTAGCTGCGACCGCCATTGCCTTCACTGGATTGGCCATTTCTGCAGATCTCATTTTCGATCAGAAGACAGCTGACGAAGACGCAACATTTCGAGAGTTACGCGTTGACGCAAGTAGCTGCATGAATGAGAGCGCAAGAGTGATGCTCAGGATGGGTGAACGGGAAAGCGAAAGAATCGTAGCCTTCCAAATGCAGGCGTGCGCGAGCCACTTGGTGCAATATCTGTCCGACAAACTCGGACAACCGAGTGCAGTTGCCGTTGCGTATGCTCAGGCAATGGCGTACGCCGAGCTTAAACGAATTCCCGGATTGTCGTTAGCCCCTCCAAATCCCGTGACAAACATAGAGAATCTTTCGGAATCTCAATTCAACGATCAATTTCGCTGCCCTGAAACCTATTCGTCAGAAGCTGAGCGCCAACAGTCCGTCGCAAATATGCTCAAATGGTATTCTGCAAAAAATCCGACTGTTACTGTTGATGGAGTAGTTGCCTTCCGAATGAGGCTGCTTGAACAGCATCAATGTACCGAAACGCTGAAAAATATTGCAAAGGCAAACGCCGATCAATCACCCAAACTTCCGACATATAATTCAAAGGTGATGTGCAAGGGCAAATCAGACTGCATAGATGGGGAAACGGGGGCTCGGACGGTGTTAGAGAGCATCTGGCCGAAGGCTGGGCTAAAAGCGAAGGAATACTGTGTGTCTGTGGCACACAAGGCAAATAACGTTAGGTACTTAAATTTATTGAACTGCCTCGTTGCGGAAGATAAGTAGTAAATGTACGAAAGAACAAAAAGAGAACAAAAAAAGAGTTTTTTCTACAGCCTCGTTAGCGCCCATGAAATTACCTGACGAATCACCTCCTCCAAAAAAGAAACGAGCCGACGGCCAAGTAACAGGCCTTGCTGGCGAATTGTTTGTTGCAGCAGAGCTTCTCAAACGGGGATTGCAAACATCCGTGACCTTTGGGAATGCCAAAGCTATTGACCTTCTCGCTTATAATCCAGATACGAAAAAAACATTTACCGTTCAGGTCAAAACGGTGCGGATTCGAAATGCATTTCCTATTGCGCATGAACGTGTCGAGAATAATCACACCTACGTGTTCGTGATACTCAACAAACCAGATGTTGCCGTTCGATATTTTGTCGTTCCAGGTGTACTACTAGCCCACGAGCCAGAGCGCTTCACGAAGTGGTTCAAAGACCCAAAGTTCCCGGGCATACCACCGGCTGCTCTTGATCCGTTTGAAAATGGTTGGCAACTTTTCCATGAATAGTGCGCTAACGATTAAGGTTATGTATTTGGGGACAGACCACGGTTTATTGAGCCAGGACTGAAATTATGAAACGCAGGGTTTATATCGAAACATCCATAGTCAGCTATTTGACTGCGCGTTCAAGCCAGGATGCGATCATTTCGGCCTGCCAACAAATCACCCGGCTATGGTGGGATGCCAGGCGGCTAGAGGCATCGTCATTCATTTCGCCGTATGTCATCGAAGAGGCCAGCTACGGCGATCCGGCAGCCGTCGAGGAGCGTCTTGCCGCACTGCGCTCCATTCCCGTATTGCCAGTCGCACCGGAAATATCAGATTTGGCGGAATTTCTTCTGCTGGGTGGCGGTCTACCCGCCAAAGCGCGAATCGACGCCCTGCACATTGCCTGTGCCGCGTATCACGATATCGACGTGCTGCTGACGTGGAATTGCGCACACATCGCCAATCCGGCACGATTACCTGTGATGCGGGGCTTGTGCGCTGCAAGAGGTTTTACTTTACCCGAACTGGTAACGCCCTTTGAGCTTATGGAGGTTTCACCATGAACAAAACACCCGTATGGCACGACCCTATAGTTGCAGAAATTCATGCCACGCGAGAGCGTCTCGCCAGCCAGTTTCAGAACGACTTGGCGGCTTACTCCAAGTCAGCCGAGGCGCATTGCCGGGCATTGGGCTTTCAGGTCACCGAAAGTCGGCGCTCTCGCCACGATGCCGACGATGCTGTCGCGCCTGCTGTCCATGTCTAACTTTGCATTGTGCGTTAAAGGGGTTCGAGCAATTCCAGCACCCACTAAACGCCCGTCCCCGCAAAAAAATTTGCAAAAGCCCGGATGAGCCACTAGAATGCGCGCCTTTCCGTTGTCCCGAATTTTCAAGGAGTAGTCATGGCAAATAGCGCACAAGCCCGCAAGCGTGCACGTCAGGCAGTTAAACAGAATGCTCATAACAGCAGCCTGCGCTCGGAATTGCGCACTGCAATCAAGAAGGTTACCAAGGCGATCGAAGCTGGCGACAAGGCCGCTGCGCAGGCCGTTTACAAAGACTCCGTCAGCACCGTGGATAGCATCGCCGACAAGAAGATCATCCACAAGAATAAAGCCGCCCGACATAAGGGCCGCTTGTCTGCGGCGATCAAGGCGATGGCATAAACGCCACTGCGTTTTGATTCACCGCAAAGCAAGCCGGCAGTGATGTCGGCTTGTTTGCTTTGTAAGGCTGTTTGGCTCAATATACGCACCTGATTTTGCTAACGGCGGCTTGTCCGCCGTCTTTGTTTAGGAACTCCGTATGTCGCACGTAATGAACACTTATGCCCGGCTTCCCATCGCCTTTTCGCATGGCGATGGCGCGTGGCTGTGGGATACAGATGGCAAGCGTTATCTGGACGCGCTGTCCGGCATCGCGGTGAACACGTTGGGTCACGCGCATCCGCGCTTCACCGCCGCGTTGAACGAGCAGATCGGCAAGCTGATCCACTGCTCCAATATCTACCAGGTGCGCGAACAGGAGCTGCTGGCCGACAAGCTGTGCGGACTGTCGAACATGCAGGAGGTGTTTTTCTGCAATTCCGGCTGCGAGGCGAATGAGGCCGCGATCAAGCTGGCGCGCATGTACGGCCACCAGCAGGATATCGAATCCCCCGCGATCATCGTGATGGAAAAAGCCTTTCACGGGCGGACGCTGGCGACCCTTTCCGCCACCGGCAACCGCAAGGTGCAGGCCGGTTTCGAGCCGCTGGTCAGCGGTTTTGTGCGCGTCCCCTACAACGACCTGGAGGCGATCCGCCATGTTGCCCAGCACAACAGCCATGTGGTTGCGGTGCTGGTCGAGCCGATTCAGGGCGAAGGCGGTATCCGCACGCTGGACATCGATTACCTGCAACAGCTGCGGCAGATTTGCGACGAGCATAACTGGCTGCTGATGCTGGACGAGGTGCAATGCGGCATCGGACGCACCGGAAAATGGTTCGCCTTTCAGCATACCGGCATCCTGCCGGACGTGATGACGCTGGCCAAGGGGCTCGGTTCCGGCGTGCCGATCGGCGCGTGTCTCACAGCGGGCAAGGCAGTTGATCTATTCAAGCCGGGCAATCACGGCTCGACGTTCGGCGGCAATCCGCTGGCCTGCGCGGCAGGCTTGGCCACGCTGAATATTATCGAGCAGGACAAGCTGCTGGCACATGCCGAAAACCTTGGACGATTCATACAGCAAGGCCTCGCCGCTGCCTTGCAAGGTGTGAACGGTATCAAAGAAATTCGCGGGCAGGGCCTGATGATCGGCATCGAGCTCGACAAGCCGTGCGGCGACCTGGTCAAGCAGGCGCTCGCCAAAGAATTGTTGACCAACGTGACTGCCGACAACGTGATCCGGCTCTTGCCAGCGCTGGTGATGACGCAAGACGAGGCACAGCAGCTGCTGGATATTCTGTGCCCGCTGATAACAGAATTTTTGCAATCCTGATTGGAAGTGCGTCATGCCAGTAAAACAAATGCTGCCGGTAAAACACTTCCTCCAGTTCAAGGATTTCACACGCGAAGAGTTTGAATACCTGTTCGAGCGCACCCGCATCATCAAGCAGAAGTTCAAGGCCTACCAGCAATACTGGCCGCTGCAGGATCGCACGCTGGTGATGATCTTCGAGAAGGCCAGCACGCGCACGCGCCTGTCGTTCGAGGCGGGGATGCAACAGCTGGGCGGTTCGGCGATTTACCTGAATACGCGCGACTCGCAACTGGGGCGCGGCGAGCCGGTGGAAGACGCCGGGCAGGTGATCTCGCGCATGAGCGACATCGTGATGATTCGCACCTTCGAACAATCCATTATCGAGCGCTTCGCCGCGCACTCGCGCGTGCCGGTGATCAACGGCCTGACCAACGAATACCATCCGTGCCAGGTGCTCGCCGATATCTACACCTATGTCGAGCAGCACGGCGGCATCCGGGGCAAGACCGTGGCGTGGATCGGCGACTCCAACAACATGTGCAACACCTGGCTGCAGGCCGCCGAGATACTCGATTTCAACGTGCATGTCTCGACCCCGCCCGGCTACGAAGTCGAGCCGGAACGCGCCGGACTGTTCGGCGAGGACCACTACGAGGAATTTGCCGATCCGATGCAAGCCGCGCGCGGCGCCGATCTGGTGACCACCGACGTGTGGACCAGCATGGGTTTTGAATCAGAAAACGAAGAACGCCTGAAGGACTTCGCCGACTGGCAGGTGGATGAGGACATGATGCGCGTCGCCGCGAAAGACGCACTGTTCATGCACTGCCTGCCCGCGCATCGCGGCGAGGAAGTCTCCGCCGGAGTCATCGACGGCCCGCAAAGCGTGGTGTGGGATGAGGCGGAGAATCGCTTGCATGTGCAGAAAGCGCTGATGGAATATCTGCTGTTGGGAAAAATAGCTTAAAAGTATCAACCATTAATCTGGAACATAAAATGATTGGAATCAAAAAAACCGTCCTCGCCTATTCTGGCGGACTCGATACCTCGGTCATCCTGAAGTGGCTGCAAGACACGTATAAATGCGAGGTCGTCACCTTCACCGCCGACATCGGCCAGGGTGAGGAACTGGAACCGGCGCGCGCCAAGGCATTGAAAATGGGCATCAAGCCGGAAAATATTTTCATCGACGACATGCGCGAAGAATTCGTGCGCGATTTCGTGTTCCCGATGTTCCGCGCCAACACCGTGTACGAGGGCGAATATCTGCTCGGCACTTCGATCGCACGCCCGCTGATCGCCAAGCGTCTGATCGAGATCGCGGCCAAGACCGGCGCACAAGCCATCGCGCATGGCGCAACCGGCAAGGGCAACGATCAGGTGCGTTTCGAGCTGGGTGCTTACGCGCTGAACCCGGATATCAAGATCATCGCGCCGTGGCGCGAATGGGATCTGCTGTCGCGAGAGAAGCTGATGGCTTACGCCGAGAACGCCGACATCCCGATCGACATGAAACACAAGCAAGGCGGCTCGCCCTACTCGATGGATGCGAACCTGCTGCACATTTCTTTCGAAGGCCGCCATCTGGAAGACCCCGCCGCCGAAGCCGAGGAAAGCATGTGGCGCTGGACGGCGTCGCCGGAGAAGGCGCCGGATGCCGCCGAATATCTGGACATCGAATTTGCCAACGGCGACATCGTGGCACTGAACGGTACAAAGATGTCGCCTGCGCAAGTGCTGACCAAACTCAATGAACTGGGCGGCAAGCACGGCATCGGCCGCCTCGATCTGGTGGAGAACCGCTATGTCGGCATGAAGTCGCGCGGCTGCTACGAAACTCCCGGCGGCACGATCATGCTCAAGGCGCACCGCGCCATCGAGTCGATCACGCTGGACCGCGAAGTCGCGCACCTGAAAGATGATTTGATGCCGCGCTATGCCTCGATGATTTATAACGGCTACTGGTGGTCGCCGGAGCGCCGCGCATTGCAGACCCTGATCGACCACACCCAGCAGAGCGTCAACGGCTGGGTGCGCGTCAAACTGTACAAGGGCAACGTGATCGTCGTCGGGCGCGATTCCAAAACCGATTCGCTGTTCGATCCGACCATCGCCACCTTCGAGGACGACAAGGGCGCCTACGACCAGAAGGACGCGGCGGGCTTCATCAAACTGAACGCGCTGCGCATGCGCATCGCGGCGAATCTGCACAAGTGCAAGTAGATAATCGTGATCCACGAACTGAGCGGCGACATTCTGTTAAGCGGCGCAAAAGCCATCGCGCAGGGCGTCGCGCCCAACGACGATTTTCATCACGGCCTGGCCTTGCAACTGCGCGAGCGCATGCCCGCGATGTACAAGGACTTCCGCCATTATTGCCAGACCAAGCATCCCAAATCGGGCGGCCTGTGGACATGGATGAGCGCCGATGGCCGTTACATTATCAATCTGTTCACGCAGGACGGCGCTTATGATCACGGCAGCAAGCCGGGGCACGCCTCGATCAGCCATGTGAACCATGCGCTGCACGCCTTACGCGGGCTTATCGAGAAGGAGCATCTTTCCAGCATCGCGCTGCCACGCCTGGCTTGCGGCATGACCGGCTTGAATTGGAGCGAGATAAGGCCGCTGATCGAAAAGCATCTTGGCGATCTGGGCATCCCGGTGTGCCTATATGTAACTTACCAAAAAGGCGTAAAAGCCAACGAACCAACCGAGAGGAAATAGCATGTCGCAATTCAACAACGTCAGCGTAGTTAAAAAAGGCAATGTATTTTTTGACGGCAAGTGTGTGTCGCATTCGGTGTTGCTTGCCGATGGCACACGCAAGACTGTCGGTGTGATCCTGCCCAGCACGCTGACCTTCAATGTCAGCACGCCCGAACTGATGGAGATCACCTCCGGCACTTGCCGCGTAAAGATCGGCGACGAGCCGGAGTTCAAGACCTATGCGGCGGGTAGCCAGTTTTCCGTCGCCGCCAATAGCCGCTTCGTGATCGAAGCGAATGAAGTGGTAAATTACGTGTGCAGTTTTGGTTGATACTAACCTGAAGGTAAGTATCAACCGCAACGAACCGCTGCGCAGTGCGTTGTGGTTAATCTGAAAAGATCGGTTGTTCGCAGATTACGCAGATTAATCTCTTAATGTTTTAAATCTGTGTAATCTGCGGGCCAAGTTTCTATTTTCATTAGAGTGAGGACACCATGCCAAGCTTCGACATCGTTTCAGAAGTAGACAAAACTGAAGTCAAGAATGCACTCGAGCAGACCAACAAGGAAGTCAGTACCCGCTTCGACTTCAAAGGCTCGGATGCGCGCGTCGAGCAGGCCGAACTCAAGCTCACCGTGTGGGCCGACAACGAATTTCAGCTGGATCAGGTGCAGGACATTCTGAATGCCAAGCTGACCAAACGCGGCGTGGACATCAAGTGCCTGGAGATCAGCGACAAGATCGAGAAAGTCAGCGGCAACAAGGTCAAGCGCGGTTGCGAAGTCAAGGTCGGCGTGGAAATAGAGCTGGCGAAAAAAATCGTCAGGCTGCTCAAGGACAGCAAGATGAAAGTGCAGGCCAGCATTCAGGGCGACACCGTGCGTGTCACCGGCAAAAACCGCGACGACCTGCAATCCGCCATCGCGTTCGTCAAAAAATCTGTTACCGATTTTCCGCTTCAATACCAGAATTTCAGGGACTGAAATCCTTTTGGGGTGCCGTGTCATGAGACTGAACATCGCTCCACGGTTCTGGCAAACCCTGCGCACCGCTACTCTGCTCTTTAGCTTGGCTCAGCCCGCACAAGCTACGGATGGCGTACTCACCTACCCGCAACTTGTCGTTGATGACATCAAGCATATGGTCATCGCTCCATCGGGCTGGGAAAAACAGGAATGGCAAAATTTCGGGCTGGCTTCCCTCGCCGTAGCCGGCACCGCCGCAGTCATCGACCGCCCGTGGCGCGACAGGATGCGCCGCCATTCCGGCAACAGTACTTTCATGCGCGATGTTGAACGCTTTGGCGCAGAATATTCGTTGGGCGTGCTGGGCGGTTTCTATCTGGCGGGTGCAGTGGTAAACAACGACAAGGCGATGACGGTTGCAGAAGACGGACTGGCCGCAAGCATCATCGCCAGCGGCATCATTACCCCTGTGCTGAAATACGCCACTGGACGCAGCCGTCCGCGCGAGAACGCCGGTAGCAGCCATTTCCGGCCCTTCAGTGGCGCGGCCTCGTTTCCTTCAGGCCATACTACCCAGGCCTTCGCAGTCGCCTCGGTCATTTCAGCCAACCATGATGAAACTTGGGTAAAGTTTTCCTCCTATGGCGTTGCCGGACTGGTTGGACTGGCGCGTACTTACCACGATGCCCATTTCGCTTCGGATGTGCTGGCTGGGGCGTTGATAGGCATCGTAGTCGGGCAAAGCGTGGTTGCCCACAATCAACAACGACGCTTGGGCGTGATGGCGCTAATCCCCGACATCGGGCCAGACAGGTTTGGCGTGCGCCTCGCGGGCAGCTTTTAAAACTCGCCGGCTGAAACGGTTACAATTGCTCGTCCTGCATCATATAGGCAACCTTGGTTTTACCGAACACACCATGTGCGCCGGCAAAGCTTTGGGTGCCAAATAATTTCAGAAGGTTCTATCATGCACAAGGTTCTCGTTCTACTCGCGCAAGGTTGCGAAGAAATTGAAGCCATCACGGTCATCGACATCCTGCGCCGCGCCGGTATCGAAGTAACCAGCGCGGGACTGGACGACCTGCCGGTATTAGCCAGCCGTGGCGTGATGCTGCTGCCGGACACCACGCTGGATCTCGCGCTGCACCAGAATTTCGACATGGTCGTGCTGCCCGGCGGACAGCCAGGCACCGACAATCTCAAGGCTGATAAACGCGTCATCGCGTTGCTGCAACAAATGGCGCAACAGGGGAAATATGTTGCCGCGATTTGCGCAGCGCCCTCGGTACTGGCTGCTGCCGGATTGTTGGACGGACGCAAGGCCACCTGTTATCCGACATGCCTGGACAATTTTCCAAAGGTCAATTTGCAAACCGCCGCCGTGGCAGAAGACGGCAAGCTGATCACGTCGCGCGGCCCCGGCACAGCAATGGATTTCGCGCTGACTCTGGCGGAGCGGCTGGTTGGCAAAGCCCATCGCCAAGAAGTTGAAACCGCGCTGGTACGCTAATTCAAATTTTATTTTGAAGATCGAAATCGTAGGGTGCATTCTATGCACCATTGCTATTGGTGCATGAAATGCACCCTGCATGTTTATTGCTGCCTTGAAAAATAAATTGCTCACACTATTGAAGAAACTGCCGCCTTCCGTCACCGCACTGCTGTTGCAATTTGCGGCATTCGCACTAGCCATGCTGGGCGTTCGCATGCTCGACATACAATTCACTCCGCTCCCATTCGCGTTGCTGTGTGGACTGATCGCCATATCCTTCAGTCACTTTGCCGGGTTGGCTCGCTGGTGGTTGCCGATTCAGTTATTGTTCGCTCCCGCGCTGGTGCTAATGCTCAAGCTAAACATCCCGCCCGGAGTTTTTCTCGCCGCATTTTTCATCCTGCTGGTGGTGTACTGGAGCACTTTCCGCACCCAGGTGCCGCTGTACCTTTCCAGCAACAAGGTGTGGCATGCACTGGAAAATTTTCTGCCGGATGCAAAGGCTGGCTTCCGCTTTATCGATCTCGGCTCCGGCCTGGGCGGAGTATTGACGCATCTTGCCAATGTCCGGCCTGACGGGTATTACAGCGGGGTGGAGTCTGCCCCGCTGCCGTTTCTGTGGAGTTGGTTGCGCATTCGCGCTTATCGCAACTGCGAGGTTCACTGGGGGAGCTTGTGGGAGTGCGATCTGGCGAAATACGACGTGGTATTCGCCTATCTCTCGCCCGTGCCGATGAAACAACTTTGGCATAAGGCCAGCGCCGAAATGCGTCCGGAAACGGTATTCATCAGCAGCACCTTTTCCGTACCTGACCAAGCGCCGCATGAAACCATGCAAGTGGACGACCTGCATCATTCCACACTGCTGATTTGGCGAATGTGACGTTTGGTGCTTGGCACATGATCCGCCAAAACCATCACCCTCAACACCCACAAGCCATGGGGTTCTTCGGGACAATCGGATTTATTGTCCCAGTTTGCGGGCGATCTCAATTTCTGCGGCAGCCCAATGTTCCGTCGAATTGCCACCAAACTTGTTGCGCTCCGCTATGAAATAAGCGGCGGTCTGAATCATGCGATAACGCTCTTCAGGAGTTGGCTTTGCCGCCGGTTTTGTTACGGCCAGACTTTCCTTGGTCGTTGCAGCTTTTTTCACCGCAACTTTTTTCTCGGCAACAGGCGAAGCCGATTTTTTTGCGACCGGAGCTTTGGCGTTCTTCGGTTTTGCAACCAGGGCAGCCGTCTTTTTTGTTGCTACTTTCTTCGTCTTCGCCACTATTTTCGCCTTCGGTGCTGCCGTTGCTTTAGTGGTTTTCGACTTGCTGGCAACTGTGCTGCTTGTTTTGGCCGAAGACACTTTTTTTGTGGCTGGTTTTGCTTTTTGCTCTGCCATGTTAATTACCTCTCTGTCTTTTAGTTGGGATGCCTGCGAGCAAGTTCGTCACATTTCGCGTAGTACTTGTTCAGTGGCTATTAACACCTGCCCTGCTGTGCATAATATTGCTCTAATCTATACCAGTCAACCAAGTTGGGGTTAATATCCTGACTCGCGACTTACCTATTTGAATCAAGTTTATGAAATATCTTAAAGCCGAATTCCCGATGGCTGTTGCTTTGATCGTACTGTCATTGGGCATCTCGCTCGAGCATGCCGCCATGGAACACGGCGGTGCAATGCTATGGGGATTGTTGCTGGTAACCCTCGCCGCGATTATCGGCGTGGCTTTTCGCATCAGCCATCATGCCGAAGTATTGGCGATGCGTTTCGGCGAACCTTTTGGCACATTGATCCTCACCCTTGCCGCTGTTTCGGTGGAGGTGGTGATTCTGGTTGTGCTATTGCAAGGCACGCCAAATCCGACCCTGGCGCGCGATACGGTTTTCTCTGCTGTGATGTTTGACATCAATGGCATCCTGGGCTTGGCAGCGATTGTCGGCGGCCTGAAACACGGCAGTTCAAAATACAATCTGGATTCGGCCAACTCGTTTATTGCCATGCTGCTGGTCGCCATCGGCATTGGCATGTTCATTCCTGACTTCGTGCCAGAGGCGCAATGGAAGATTTATTCAGCCTTCTCTATCGGCATCATGGCGATCATGTATCTGGCTTTTTTGCGCCTGCAAACGGTGGAGCACCGAAACTTTTTTGAATATACCGCCGGAACGGAAGATGAAGCACACGACCTCGCGCATAGCCCGAATGCGCTGCATATCGCGATGATGCTCGGGGCGATTGTGCTGGTCGGCGTGCTTTCAGAAGTATTGTCGGGGCTGCTGGATGCCGGATTATCCGGCAGCAAATTGCCAAAAACGATTCCCGCCGTTCTGGTGGCGCTGATCTCCGCCAGTCCGGAAATTCTCACCGCGCTCAAGGCGGCTCGAAATAACCGTATGCAAACCACCGTGAACATCGCACTCGGCGCCTCGCTCGCCACCGTGCTGCTCACCCTGCCGGTGATTGAAGCTATCGCGCTGTTCGCCGACAAACGCATCGTGATGGCACTCACACCGATTCAAGGCGGTTTGCTGCTGCTAACCTTCTTCACCGTGATGAACAACCTTCACGATGGCGAGACCAATGCCATTGAAGGAATCAGCCACTTTGCGCTGTTCGCCGCATTCATCGCGCTGGTGATGATGGGATTGATTTAAGGGCCACATATGTCTACTTTAGAAACGTGGGAGCTGCGAAATCATGTTGTGACGGTGACCGGTCTGCCGCTGGCAATTTCCGTGTTCATCCCTGTTGCACGGCGAAGGCCCCCAAATCTCGGCCTATATCAAAAGCTCGCGGCCAGCCCCCGGTTGCGTAAAACCAAAGTGGGGCTGTTGGAAACTCGGGATTCGCCCTCAACAGCAATGATTAGGATGAAGGATGTATTAGAGATTCCCTTTGATTCGTTTAGAATTAAAATCCAACGGACAGCAGCGCCATCAGCCAATGAAATGGTCCATCGAACATAAGGCACTTACCGGCTTTGCCGTGGCGCTGGCTATTATTGCCGCCATCGGTTGGCTTGCCTATCAGTCGACCGTGAATTTCATGCACGCCTCCACCCAGGCCACGCACAGCCAGGAGATCATCACCGACCTGGAAGAAGTATTCTCGCTGACGAACCAGGCGGAAACCCGGCAGCGCATCTATCTGATCGATGGTGATGAACGCCATCTCGCCCCGCGGCAAGCCTACATCGACCGCATGCGTTTTCTGCTCGGCAAGGTTCACGATGCCACTGTCGGCAAGCCCGGCCAGCAGGCATTGCTGCGCAGGCTGGACGAGCGTATCGACGCGCGTCTCGCGCTGCTGGATGGGATATTGAAGGTGCGGCGCGAGCAGGGCTTTGAGCAGGCACGCCTCAAACTGATGGCCGGCAGCGGTGAGCGGGAAATGGATGCTATCCATGAAACGGTGGAGCAGTTGCAGAAAGAAGAAACTACCCGTTTGCAGCAGTTGGCCGATATTTCCAGTGCGAATGCCGACCGCATGCTGGCCATCTTTATTGTGGCTCTGGTTTCTGTAGCCATTTTTTTCGGGGTGCTGTTTCTGTTCATCGTTCGCGAAATGGCCGAGCGCAAACAGGCCGAGGAACAGCGGGCGCTCTTGGTGCACGAGCTGGAGAGCGCCAACGAGGAACTCAGGAATTTCGGTTATGTGGTGTCCCACGACCTCAAGGCTCCGCTGCGCGCCATCGGCTCGTTGGCTGACTGGATTTCCACGGATTATGCGGACAAGTTCGACGACGAAGGCAAGGAACACATGCGCCTGCTGATCGGTCGGGTGCGCCGCATGGACGGCCTGATCGACGGCATTTTGCAGTATTCGCGGGTGGGCCGGGTGAGAGAAACGATCGTCGCGGTAGACCTCAACCAACTGGTGCGTGAGGTGATCGACATGCTTGCTCCGCCGAAAAATATAACGATCAGCATCGGGAATTCCTTGCCGACCGTCATGACAGAGCCGACCCGCGTCCAGCAGTTATTCCAGAACCTGCTCTCCAACGCCATCAAATACATGGATAAACCCGACGGCGAAATTCGCATTGCCTGTGCCGCCGAGGGCAGACAATGGAAATTCAGCATCGCCGACAACGGCCCGGGTATTGACCAGCAGCATTTTGAAAAAATCTTCCAGCTGTTCCAGACCCTAGCCCCGCGCGACCGCGTGGAAAGCACCGGTGTCGGCTTGGCGCTGGTAAAGAAAATCGTGGAAATGTACGGCGGGCGTATCTGGCTCGAATCCGCGCTCGGCCGTGGAAGCACATTTTTCTTCACCCTGCCGCAAACAGTTGCAACTCCCTCTTAACCATTAAGGAATATAAAGCATGAAAATCACCAACACGCCCATCCTCCTGGTAGAAGACGATCAAGTGGATGTCATGACGGTCAAACGCGCCCTGAAGGAGATCCACGTCACCAACCCGATGGTGAATATGGAAAATGGCGAGGAAGCGCTGAAGTACCTGCGCGCCCCGGACAGTGCTAAGCCGTGCATAATCCTGCTCGACCTCAACATGCCGATCATGAACGGCATCGAGTTTTTGCAGGTGGTGAAGCAGGACGCCCGGTTCAAGCGCATCCCGGTGGTGGTGCTGACCACATCCGGAGAGCAGCAGGATAAAGTAAACAGCTTCGATCTGGGGGTGGCCGGCTATATGGCCAAACCGGTGGATTACCGGCAGTTCGTCGAAGTCATGCGCGCCATCGACGCTTATTGGACTATCAGCGAAATACCGCAATGAGCAAACCCATCAAGCCACAAATACGCGTACTCGTCGTCGAGGACGACCTGGTGGATCGCATGGCCTGCCGCCGTGCGCTGGCGCAAAACCAGGACTACGAATTCGTGCTGTCCGAGGCCGAAACCGGCCGCGAGGGGCTGCAGCTTGCCCATGCGCAAAAGCCGGACTGCGTGCTGCTCGACTACCACTTGCCGGACCTGAATGGGCTGGAGTTTCTGGCCGACCTGAGAAACGATCTGGGCGAGATCACGGTGCCGGTCATGATGCTGACCGGTGCCGACAACGCATCGGTTGCGGTCGAGGCGATGAAGCGCGGCGCGCAGGATTATCTGGTCAAGGATGCGAACCGCCAATATCTGGAACTGTTGCCCGCAGTCATCCAGCGCGTGCTGCGCGAGCGGCGGACGCTGATGGAAAAGAAACAGGTGGAAGAAAACCTGATCCAGGCCGAAGCGAAATACCGCTTCCTGGTGGAGCAGATACCCACAATCACTTACACCACCGCGCTGGACCAGCCAGGCAAGCTGCTATATATCAGCCCGCAGATCAGCCAGCTCGGTTTTTCAACCGAAGAATGGCTGGCCGACCCGGACGGGTTGCTCAAGCAGATTCATCCGGAAGACCGAACGCGCGTGCGCGCGGAAATCGCGCGCGGCTATGAGAGCGGCGAGCCGCTGCGCTGCGAATACCGGCTGTTCACCCGCGCCGGCAAGGTGCGCTGGTTCTTGAACGAGGCGAGCCTGGTGCGCCACGCATCGGGCGAGCCGTTGTTCATGCAGGGTGTCCTGGTCGACATTACCCAGGACAAAGATATCGAAGAAGAACTGCATGTGCATCGCCGACGACTCGAAGAACTGGTGGCCAATCGCACAATGCAGTTCGATAAACAAACCGCGATACTTGAGTCAGCCAACGCCAATCTCGCCAACAAACTTGACACATGCACACAGGCCGCGAACGCGCTCAAGAAATACGCCGATCAGCTCGCGGACCTCTACCATAACGCGCCCTGCAGTTACTGCTCGCTCGACCCGGATGGCGTGTTTATCCAGATCAACGACACCGGGCTCAAGTGGCTTGATCGCACACGCGAAGAAGTCGTGGACAAAATGAGGTTCACCGACCTGCTCACGCCCGCGAGTGCCAAGACTTTCCTGGAAAATTACTCACGCTTCAAGGAATGCGGCCAGCTGCGCGATCTCCAACTCGAAATCGCGCGCGAGGATGGCACAAGTCTACCCGTGCTGTTGAACGCTACCGCAGCCAAGGATGCCGCCGGTCGCTTCGTGATGAGCCGCACCATGATGCTCGACATCACCGGCCGCAAGCCTGCCGAGCAGTTGCTTTGAGTATCCGTAGGATCGTCCCCGCCGTTACTGCCGGATTTTGTGCGTAGCCTGGATGCAGGCCAAAGGCCGTAATCCGGGGTGATAGTGTGAATGCACAAGGCTGTCCAGGATTACATTGCATTTCAATCGGGCTTGCTGATACCTGACAGCGTTGCATAGCTGGTCAAATTGCGCCCCAATATGCCAAGCGGAATTATACTTGCCGCTGGCGTAACTCGACGCGCTTGAGATACGCCTCTCGGGCAATCTGCACATCTTCCAGAAAATACGGCAGCTCTTTCAGCAGCATGGCTTGCGGGCCATCCACCAGCGCCTTGGGAGGTGCGGGATGGAAGTCCACCAGCACCATGTTGGCGCCGGCCAGCACACCTTGCGCGGTGACGTGCATCGTATCGAGTATGCCATCGGGTGAGGCTTGCCGCGATCCGACCGAGTGCGACGGATCAACGCATACCGGCATCCTTGTCAAGCGCTTCACCACCGGCACATGCGCGAAATCTACCATGTTGCGATGCGGATCGCCCATGTTGGTCTTCATGCCGCGCAGGCCGAACACCACGTTGCGGTTGCCTTCCGAAGCCAGGTATTCCGCCGCGTTCAGCGATTCGTCCAGGGTGATGCCGAAGCCGCGCTTGAGCAAAATCGGCATTTCGGTTTGCCGCCCGACGATTTTCAGCAGCTCGAAGTTCTGTGTGTTGCGCGTGCCGATTTGCAGCATCACGCCGGTCGGGTTGCCGGTCTGATGCAAGGCCTCCTTGATTTCGTCGAGATGCGATTCGTGGGTGATTTCCATAGCGATCACTTTGATGGCGTATTTACCGGCCAGCTCGAACACGTAGGGCAGGCAATTTTTGCCGTGCCCCTGAAACGCGTACGGGCTGGTGCGCGGCTTGTATGCGCCCATGCGCGTGCATACCTGGCCGTTGTCATGCACCGCCTTCATCATCAGTTCGACATGCTCGCGGTTGTCCACCGCGCACAATCCGGCAAACACATGCAGCGTATCCTGCCCGAAGCGCACGCCGTTGTAGTCGAAATGGGTGTGGCGCTGCTCGTCCTTGTGCCGCCCGAGGATGCGGTACTCCTCGGAGACGCGCACCACGCGCTCGACGCACGGCAGATTCTGCATGTCGCCGATATCCAGCGGTTTGGTATTGCCGATCAGGTAAATTTCGGTAAGCGTTGTTTCGCTGCCGCGCTCGACATGTACCCGAGTCTGGATGCCTTGCAGTGTCGCCAAATGCGCCAGCAACTGCTGATATTCCTGCGCCTGCTCGCTGACGTTGGAACCGAGAATCAGAATCATTATTTATCCCTTAGAATTATTTGCCTAATAGAATCGCCGACTGCGTCGGCCACTGCAGCATCGGATCGCGCGCAAAGCCGCTCTTGGCAAACTGCTGCCAGCGCCCGATCACATAACACACCAGCAGGTTGGCGTGCGCACCCACATCTGTCGCCTCGCCCATCTCGCCCTGCGTGGCGGCCAGACGCAACGACTGCTTGAGCGTCGCTTCGATGCGGTCCAGCAGTTGATTGATGCGCTGCTGCAAACGCTCATCCTCATTCACCAGCGCGTCGCCAATCAACACCCGCGTCATGCCCCGATTCTTTTGGGCAAAGCCGAGCAGCATCGACACAACTGCATCCGCTTGCTGCAAGCCGCTCTGCTCCTCCTGGGTAATCTTGTTGATCAGGCCGAATACTGTCTGCTCGATGAACTCGATCAATCCTTCAAACATCTGCGCCTTGCTGGCAAAGTGGCGGTACAGCGCCGCCTCGGAAAGTTCCAGCCTGGCCGCCAATGCCGCCGTGGTGATCTTCTCGCCCTTGGGTTGTTCCAACATCTGCGCCACGGTTTGCAGGATCTGCAGTTTTCTTTCGCCCGGTTTGCTTGCCATATTCACTCCCTTTAATTCAAACGATGCAGCGCGCTCGGCAACTGCATCACGTCGCGAATCTTCACATCCACGCACGGCGCGTTTCTGTTGCCGGGATTCACCCATACCGTGCGCATCCCCAGCCGTTTTGCCGTTTGCAGATTCTCCAGGCTGTCTTCGACCATCACGCATTGCGCCGCCGCAACGCGGTGCCGCCGCAACAGGCGCACAAAGCCGAAGCTGTCCGGTTTGGGACGGTAGCGTGTTTGTTCCACCGCCATCACATCGTCGAACAAATCCGTCACGCGCAACAGCTTCAGCACCGCTTGCGCATAGCGTTGCGGCGCATTCGAGAATACCACTTTCCTGCCCGGCAATGCCTTCAGCACATGGCGCAGGCGCGGCTCGCGCAGCACCATCCGTTCCAGTTCCGGAAACTGGTGGGTATGCCAGAGAAAATGCTCCGGCTTGGTGCCATGGTGGCGCATCAAGCCGCTCAACGTCGCGCCATAACGCTGCCAGTAATGCACGCGCAATACATTCGCCGTCGCTTCATCCAGTTGCAGGTGCTGCTGCAAATACGCCGTCATGCTGCGGTTGATATGCGGAAAGATGTGCGGCGTCGCATTGTGTAATGTGTTATCCAAATCAAATATCCAAAGCGGGGCTGTCACGTTTTACTTGCTTTTGATGAGTGTGCCCACACCCTCGTCGGTCAGGATTTCCAGCAACAGCGCGTGCTCCACCCGGCCGTCAATGATATGCACCGACTTCACGCCGCTCCGCGCCGCATCCAGCGCGGAGGCAATCTTGGGCAACATGCCGCCGGACAATGTGCCATCCACCACCAGGTCGTCGATATTCTTTGGCGTCAGGCCGGAAAGCAGGTTGCCGTCCTTGTCCAGCACGCCCGGCGTATTGGTGAGCAGCACCAGCTTTTCGGCGTGCAGCACTTCCGCCAGCTTGCCTGCCACGAGGTCGGCATTGATATTCAGCGTCTCGCCGTCCGGCCCCACGCCGATTG
>JAHFRA010000058.1 GCA_023259035.1 Gallionella sp. | reverse complement strand
GGTTCAGTGCCTGACAAAAGGTCGAGTTGCAGCTCTACTGCCAGGGTATTCCAACGAATGGCTAAACCACGCAACCTTTTCTGCAACAGCAAATAGCTCTGCACATATTGCCATGCGTCGGCATCCACCGTTTTTAAGTCAAGGGGACTCCCCAAAACAGCAATTTGTTTTAATGAATTTTTCTTGTCTGCCTTACCAAATATGCCAGCCAATCCGAAGGGGCTTTTCCCTTGCGCAAGATTATTGATGGCTTCCATCAACTCTTGGTCATTCTCTATTCTCAGTGGCGCGGCGACTGGTCTCGTAAGAAAACGCTTGCGCGCCGCATCGCACTCGTTGAGTTCGCCCCCTAGCTTTTCAAACATGACAAAGAGGTCAGCCGCTTCATTGCGTAAAATTTTCTCGAATAAACCCGATGCCCACGAACGGTTTGCCTGGGCAACTTGCTTGCGTTGCTCATCGATTTTTTCAACCAACATAAGCAAGGATTGCGCTTCGACTAATGTTTCTTCGTTTGACGAAACAATATGAGGCACTTGCCCGGACTCTATTTCTTGGCTCAACTGTGTAAAGCGCGACAAATCGTGGTGAGTTTGGAGCAGAGTTTGCGATGAGGGGAATTCGGCAAGTTGCGGTAATCGGCAACCGAGATATATGAGGTCAGTTCCCAGCCTCTGGAGAGCTTCACGCAAATTAACGATGTCAGCATCAGCTAGCTGTGGCTGAAAATGCGCCTCAATGCCAATCTGATCAGGAAACCATTCGAACTGACCGACGTGCTCAACAACCTCACGTGCCGCGTCCTGCGGCTCAACTGCATCACCATCAATGTTAATGCGTTCCAGATTCTTATTTGCCCACTGAGAAACCTCGAAACTGATTTTCGCAAGACGAGCATGGAGTCCGTCAATTGACTCCTCCAAGTGTCGGATGTCACGTTGATATGCAGTACGATCCAGCCCCTGAATTTCACTGGCAATACGTTTGATAGAAGCTTCGAATTGCCGCATTCCGGCTTGTTCACTGCTCAATAGGGGTATGGCCAACGGTTTGATTTCATCAGGCAGCTTTTCGTGAAGTACCGCGAGCGCGGGATCTTTCATTGAAGTCACCAGCACGCGCTTGCCATTCGCCAAATAGTGGCAAATCACGTTGGCAATAGTATGGGTCTTTCCGGTACCCGGCGGGCCTTGCACAACCACACCATCGAAAACTTCAAGTAGCTGAACAATCTTTACTTGTTCGTCATTGAATGGCATTGGGAAAAATAAATCACCTGCCTTGCCGGAATCGCCTTTAGAGTCACCACTGCCGCCCCCCATTGATATGCCACGAAATGCAGGCAAAACAATTTCCTCATTTTCCGTTGATGGGTCGGTAACGATTGCAGCGACTGCATCAGGAAGCATTCCGTCAGATTCAGAACGTTCTATCGCCTTCTTCATGCTCTCCAAATCTTGCAGGAAGATGCTGTTCGACCTCGGGCGCACGAAAATAACCCACGTGTCGGTAACTTTCAGAACCTCACCAGCCTTGGGAATATTACGTTCCTCAGCGGATACTTCATTCGGCCAATACACGCCACTCTGGTCAAGATGCGTAACTGCTGTCCGCAACAACGGCTCAAAACTGGGTCTGTCAAATGGTGAAAACGAGAAATCAGGCTTTGCCAATAATTCTTTGCCTATCCGTTCAACTTCAACAACACCCGGATTGTCAGTGGCTGCATACCAATCTACCTCAAGGCGGGGAGCGATCATTCTTGGTCGTACTTCGATAGCTGCCGTGTCTTGATTAAGTGATACCTCAACAAGCTTGGTTAACAGCGGGTAACTTACAGATGCGCCGTTGCTATTCCATATCCCAAGCCCTATACCCCAAACCAATTCAATTTGAGCCTCAACAATGCTGCCTTCCAACTGCTGCTTGAGTGTGAACAACTCAGCATAAAGACGTATTGTTTTGCGCCGACGCTTTTCTTCTTCCGCCCAAGGTTTCCAGCGATTATCAAGATACAATTTGAATTGCGACTTAACCAACTCCTTCTGTTCAAAGTCTTCTAACATCATGGATTGCTTCGAATCAGCCTGCACTAATGAGGGCGTGTCATGGTTTGAAAGGAAGGTCGGGATGTGTATCGGTGCTGACTTGGAATCGTCCTTCACTGGAGATGTGGGTTTATAAGGCCACTTCGACTGACGACCCGACGTGGGCGCAACCCTAGAATCGCCACTCACTGGATATGCGGGCTGGTAAGCGTCAGTCGCAACAAGGCTGGCTAGATCGGTCGAGTTCTTGAGCTTTGGTTCCAGTTCTGCGCCTTGTGTCATTTCAACCCAAGGTTGCAGAACAGCATTTTTTAACTCTGGCGGTCGCGTTTCATGAAGTCTTTCAACTGAAAGCCATACTTCATCTTCAGTATTTAAATGCAGGCCGGGCATCCATTGCATTTGATGCTCGTAAAACGAAAAACCTTTGTGCTGCGCGATAGAGGCAACGGGAGATGATTTGAGCTTAGCAGTCTGTTGAGTGAACTCAATCAGGGAAATCAAACGTTCATATTCGAGCGACATATCATTCCTATCAACCAACTATTGCAGTGCAAGATTACAACCGCAGGTTTGCTCCTCACCTAACCAGAAAGTGTCCGGCAAAAGCTCGTCAAAATCATCATCAACGCAAACCGCCCCCGTATGTAACCCGCCACACGCTTCAGCTAAAACGCGGCTTCCTGCCCAGCTACTGACTCTCATCCCACAATTCCTTGTTGTGCGCATCGCTCAAAGGCTTCCTTAAGAATTAAGCCAGCAACTTTTCCCAGCAAGCCCGTGGGGAGAACATGGGCATGTTTTTCACTTTGACCAGCGCCAGCAACTCGGCATCGCCTGTAACGAAGCAATCCACTTTCCCCGCCAGCGCACAAGCGATGATCCAGGGGTCTTCGCGGTCTTGTATCGGTAACTTGGGAGCGGCGGGCTGGGCGGGGATGATTCCCAGCAAGCGCAATTCCGCTTCCACTTTCTCCAGCAGGTCATTGCCCGCGCGAAACTTGCGGCGCATGATGTCCAGCACTTCGACAACGACCGGTTCGCCGATAACCACTTCATGTTCCGTCAGCAGCCGTTCGTAGAGTTCGGCGCACAACCCGCGCGTGGCCAATGCGCTGACCAGCACATTGGTGTCGAGGAATGCCCTCACGAAATGGCCTTGAATACATCCTCGTCGGTGAGTAAACCGTTTTTCTCGGCCAGCGGCATCACTTCCTCGCGCACGGCGCGGAAGCGCGTCAACGCCAGTTGGCGGCGTAGCGCCTCACGCACGATGTCGCCCTTGGGACGGTGCGTGGCTTCTGCAACTTGTTTGAGTTCGCGCTCCAGCGCGTCGTCTATGCGTATGGTCAAGGTGGTACTCATGATAACCTCCTGTTTTGCATGTGTTGCATTGTAACACGGCGTCCAATCCAGCTAATACACGGCTTCTCACCTATTGGCTCTCATCCCACAACTCTTTGTTATGCGCATTGCGCGGCTGCGCCCGCCCGAAATGCTGGTAGGCATTTGCCGTAGCGATGCGTCCACGGGAGGTGCGCTGTAGATAGCCTTGCTGAATAAGGTAAGGTTCGATCACATCTTCGATGGTGTCGCGCTCTTCACCGATGGCAGCGGCAAGATTATCCAGGCCCACTGGCCCGCCGGTGAATTTTTCGATCACGGTCAGCAGCAGTTTCCTGTCCATCACGTCCAACCCCTGCACATCCACATCCAGCATGGTCAGCGCGGCATCGGCCACTTCGCGTGTGGCCTCGCCTTGCGCGCGCACTTCGGCGTAGTCGCGTACGCGGCGCAATAAACGGTTGGCGATGCGCGGCGTGCCGCGCGAACGTCTGGCAATTTCCAGCGCGCCATCCTGCGAGATGGGCAGTTCCAGTAGACCAGAGGAGCGCATGACGATGCGCTGCAATTCCGTGACAGTGTAAAACTCCAGCCTTGCAACAATCCCGAAGCGGTCGCGCAACGGGTTGGTCAGCATGCCCGCGCGCGTGGTCGCGCCCACCAGCGTGAACGGCGGCAGATCGAGTTTCACCGAACGCGCCGCCGGCCCCTCGCCTATCATGATGTCGATCTGGTAATCCTCCAGCGCGGGATACAGGATTTCTTCCACCACCGGAGACAGGCGGTGTATCTCGTCGATGAACAGCACATCATTCGGTTCGAGGTTGGTCAACAGCGCCGCGAGGTCGCCCGCGCGCTCCAGCACCGGGCCGGAGGTGTGGCGCAGGTTGACGCCCATCTCGCGCGCGATGATGTGCGCCAGCGTGGTCTTGCCCAGCCCCGGCGGGCCGAACAGCAGCACATGGTCGAGCGGCTCTTTTCTCTTGCGCGCGGCCTCGATGAAAATTTCCAGCTGGCCGCGTATCTTTTCCTGGCCGACATATTCGTCCAGCAATTTGGGGCGTAGCGCGCGCTCCAGCGCCTCTTCCTGCGCAGAAACCGGCGCAGGCGAAATGAGGCGGTCAGATGAGAGATTGTCGCTGTGGATCATTATGGTGTTTGCTTCTCCAGCTTTGAATAATTTTCATTCGCCAATCCGGTTACGCCGGATATTCCGTGTTCAGCCTGATGCCGTTGTCAAATTATCTTATACGGCAATTGCAGGATGGCTTTGCTAGTCTCTTGCGCGTCAATTTTCTCATCCTCCAGATTCCGTTGGGCGATCTTGTTCATATTTTCATCAGCCCGGACGAGCGCATAGTGCTGCCTGCACGCGAGACAGCACCTCCTCCCAATCGCCTGCAGTTTTCTGGTTAAAAATCCGCATGGTCGGATACCATGGGCTGTCTTCGCGGTCACGCATCCAGCGCCATTCGCTCTCAAAGCGGTTGAGCATCCAGACGGGTTTACCCAGCGCGCCGGCGAGGTGCGCCACCGATGTGTCAATCGTAATGACCAAATCCAGCGCCGACACCAGCCCTGCCGTATCGGCGAAATCCTGGACTTCATCCATCCAGTCAATCATGCCTGCGGCTTCTGGTATCCCTGTTCGCTGACCGGTTCCTTCGCCTTTTTGCAGGCTGATCCAGGCAACGCCTTTTACCCGGAGGAGCGGCGCAAATTTGCTCAGCGCAATGCTGCGCTTGGCATCGCTCTTGTGGTTTTTGAATCCGGCCCAGACCAGGCCGACCTTGAGGCGGCCACGGGCAGCATCCTCCAGCCGAGCAAGCCATTTCTCCTGCCACTTTGGCCGCACACGGAGGTAGGGAATATCGCCCGGTACATTCTCCAGCGTGGTGCCGAATGCCCTGGGGAGCGACATGATCGGGCACTGCCAGCGCCAGGCAGATTGATCTTTCGGATAGGCCTCCAGTATTTCGATGGCGGGAGAGAACGAAGCGCGGAACAGGCGCACCAAGGGCGCCGGGCAACAGAAACTCACTTTTGCGAAACGGCCCGCCGCCAGCGAAAGATACCTGCCGAATTGCATGACATCTCCCATCCCTTGTTCGGGGAACACCAGCAGGTTATCTTGAGCGGTGGCGGCTTCGCCTCTCCATTGCGGCAGCGATGCTTCAGGGCGCTTGACCCTGCCCTTGCGGGTTTCATGCGACCCCTCCCAGCGCGCTTCATAATATTCCCAGCCTTCGCGCCACTTGCCCAGGGCGAGACAGACCATCCCCATGCTGAGTTTTGCCTGTGGTGAATTCGGTTGTTGCGCCAGTGACAACTCGTAGCTGGCTTTCGCCTCAGACAGCCGGCCCATGTCTTGCAGCAGGAAGCCCCGGCTGTACACTGCCGGCGGCATATCAGGCTGCATCGCCAGGGCGCGGTCGTAGCTCGTCAGCGCCTCCTTGAGCCTGCCCGACTCATAGAGGGCCAACCCCCGGCGATAATGGAGCCCGGCCATATCGAGACCCAAGGCAATGGCGCGGTCATAATTGAACAGCGCCTCCCCGAAGCGATTCATCTCGCCAAGCACATTGCCACGGTTGAAATGGGCAGGCGCGAGATCGGGACTGAGAGCCAATGCCGAATCAAAACATTCGAGAGCCTTTTTATTTGCGCCTGATTTCATCATATCAAGCCCGCGATTATTGAGCGTAGCGGCTGCTGCCTGCACGTCAGCCAGAGGAAGTGTGATAAAGCCGTTCATCCTGGGTGATCCTGCGTTATTAGCGGGTTAAGGAAGTTGGCTCGGATTCGATATACTTCAATCACGTTGTTTGCCTCAAGCCTTGGATAACAGTTTAAGCGCCTGACGGATACCGTCCGACACGCCCATGTCGGCGGACAATTGCTTTGCCGCCCACTCCGCTTCTTTCGCGTTATAGCCCAGTGCCAGCAGTGCATTCACCACATCGCCGCTTTGCGTGGAGACAGCCCTGCTTATGCCGCCCGATGTCACCGTGAATTTGCCTTGCAGCTCCAGCAATAATCGCTCGGCGGTCTTCTTGCCTACACCGGGAATCTTGGTGAGCCGCCCGGCCTCCTTGTTTGCCACAGCAACAGCCAGGTCGTTCAGGCTCAAGCCGGAAAGCACCGACAACGCCAGCTTGGGGCCTACGCCACTGATTTTCAGCAACTGGCGGAACGCCACGCGCTCTTCATTGCTCAAGAATCCATACAGCAAATGCGCATCCTCGCGCACGATGAGTTGCGTGTGCAGCACTACTTTTTCGTGCAGCACGGGCAGGTTATAAAACGTGCTCATCGGCACATCCAGTTCGTAAGCCACTCCCTGCACATCCAGCAGAATTTGCGGCGGATTTTTTTCCAGCAGGATGCCAGTTAAACGACCGATCATAATTTTCCTCTTATCCCAGCCTGCCGTTGCGCATGCGCAAACCCTTTGTTACAAGCTGCCCCAACCCCATGCCAGCGTGCGCATGACAGATGGCGCAGGCCAATGCATCCGCCGCATCCGGGCTGGGTGTGCCGGATAATTTCAGCAGGCGCTTTACCATGTCCTGCACCTGCTCTTTCTTCGCGTGGCCGTTGCCCACCACGGCCTGCTTCACCTGCAAGGCAGTGTATTCCGCCACCGGCAACTGCGCCAGCACCGCAGCACAAATGGCCGCACCGCGCGCCTGCCCGAGCAACAAGGTGGATTGCGGATTAACGTTTACAAAAACTTTTTCCACCGCCACCTGTTGCGGTTGGTGCAACTCAATCACTTCGCGCAACGAATCGAGTATGGCTTTCAATCGCTCCGGCAGCTCGCCATCCGGTGTCTTGATGCAGCCGCTGGCGACATAACTCAACTGCTGTCCCTCCTTGTCTATGACTCCGAAACCGGTGATGTGCAGACCGGGGTCTATGCCGAGGATGCGCATAACCAATGCAATTAGATAACCATCTCGAAAACGTTACGAGCGCAGGCAGAACGCGGCGCGTGGCAGTGAACAACCGGAGTGTACATATGAGTACATGAGGATTGCGAACTGGCACGCAACAAAGTTATGTTAAGCGTAGTAGTTTTCAAGATGGTTATTCTTCGAGCACTGCATTGGTATAAACCTCCTGCACGTCGTCAAGGTCTTCCAGCGCGTCGAGAAGTTTCTGCATGCGCACTGCGCTATCGCCGGTGAACACCACTTCATTTTGCGCCTTCATGGTGACTTCCGCCATTTCCGGCTTGAATCCAGCCGCTTCCAGGCGCTGTTTTACATTCACAAAATCGTTCGGTGCGGTGACCACCTCCATGCTGCCGTCGTCATTGTTGATGATATCTTCCGCACCCGCATCCAACGCCACTTCCATCAACGCGTTCTCGTCGGTGCCGGGCGCAAAAACCATCTGTCCGCAGTGTTTGAACAGGAACGAAACCGAACCGTCGGTGCCGAGATTGCCGCCATATTTGGTAAAAGCATGGCGCACATCGGCCACTGTACGCGTTTTGTTGTCGGTCATGCAGTCCACCATTACCGCCGCACCGTTGATACCATAGCCTTCGTAGCGCAATTCTTCGTAGCTCACTCCCTCCAGTTGGCCGCTGCCGCGTTTGATCGCGCTCTCCACCGAGTCCTTGGGCATATTGTTTTCGCGCGCTTTTTCCATCGCCAGCCTGAGGCGCGGGTTGGCGCTCGCGTCGCCGCCGCCGAGTCTTGCAGCCACGGTGATCTCCTTGATCAGCCGCGTGAAAATTTTGCCGCGCTTGGCATCCTGCTTGCCTTTGCGGTGCTGGATATTTGCCCATTTGCTATGGCCGGCCATGGTTCTTCCTTGTCGATTGCGCCTCGCAGATCAAACGCTGTGGGGTTTCCGCATTAAAAAAGTGGCGCAATGTTACCATTTTTGGGCAGGCAACCCAAAAGCATCGGCCAGGTGCATCCATTATCTTTTCGCGTTTATGATTTGTTTTTCAACAATGATTTGAGGCCGGCAAACGGCTGGAAGCTGGCTGCGGGTTGGTTGTTTTTCGGCGCATCCGCGCGTCCCACCGAATCCAGGTAGCGCGAATGTTCATTGTCGTGGCAGTAGATGCACAGCAGTTCCCAATTGCTGCCGTCCGGCGGGTTGTTGTCGTGGTTGTGGTCCTTGTGGTGCACGGTGAGTTGCGGCAGGCTCTCGCGGGCGAACGTGCGCGCACAGCGGGTGCACACCCACGGATAGAGTTTGAGCGCCTGCTCGCGGTAGCCCTTCTCGCGCTGTTCCGCATTGCGCCGCGCCTCGGCGACTACCCGGTCCAGCCTGCTGCTGCCAGGCATATTGTTTGCTGACATACGTCACCACCTTGTGTTCACACGGTCTGCAAAAATATCCAACTTTACCGTTCGTGGTTCAAATGATGAGTTCAGGATAATATACCCGCACTTGATGTCAGTGT